>DATLSX010000179.1:0-8314 GCA_035533915.1 Streptosporangiaceae bacterium | reverse complement strand
ATGCCCCGGCCGGCGGCGAGCGGCCCGTATCAGCCTGAGCCAGTGCTGCCCGAGGCCCAGTACGAGCAGGCACTGACCGTGCTGCGCAATGCACGCAACGCGCTCGAGCGCACCCCGTCGATGACCGCCAGCCTGGACGAGGAGAAGATCCGGGATCTGCTGCTGGTGTTCCTGAACGCACAGTTCGAGGGCGCTGCTGCCGGAGAAGTCTTCAACGCGGCCGGCAAGACCGACATCCTGATCAGGGTCGAGGACCGCAACGTCTTCATCGCCGAGTGCAAGATCTGGAAAGGGCCCAAGACTATCCCGGACGCGCTCACTCAGCTCTTGGGCTATCTCGCATGGCGTGACACGAAGCAGCCCTGGTCTTGTTCATCCGCGGCGGGCAGCCAACTCAGATCATCAGCAAGGCGATCAAGGAGATCGAGGACCACCCGAGCTACAAGAGGACCGTCACGACCAGCGAGGACGGCGAGCGCCACGACTTCGTCCTGCACGCCAGCGGGGATCCGAACAGGGAGATCCGGCTGGCGTTCCTGCCGTTCGCGCTCCAGGACAGTTGACGGCAGATTGTCCACCTGTCACAAGCGGCTCCAGCAACAACCTGGACCGGCAGAAAGAACGTACGGCATCGACGCCTGCGCCCACCGCGCAGCCCTGGCCGCCGGCGGCCGCACCGTGACCGTGCTGGCCTGTGGCCCCGACATCGCCTACCCCAGGGAACACCGCGGCCTGCTCGCCGCCGTCGCGGCGCAGGGCGCCGTGATCAGCGGATGGCCGCCCGGGACACCGCCGGGCCGGGTGCGGTTCCTGCTGCGCAGCCGGGTCATCGCCGCGCTGGCCAGCGGCACGGTCGTGGTGGAGGCCGCCGCGCGCGGCGGGACCCTGAACGCCGCGCGGCACGCCGGGGACCTCGGGCGGCCGCTGATGGCCGTCCCCGGCCCGGTTACCTCAGCCATGTCGGCCGGCTGTCACGACCTGATCCGCGAGTAGGGTGCCAGGTGCGTCACCTGCGCCGCTGACGTCATCGCGGAGATGCCGCCATTCTGACCGCTCGCGTGAGGCACCCGTGATCGGCTGCCGGCCCGGCAGCGGAAGGCGGGCCGGCATGGCTCAGCTCAGCGAAGCCGCTTCGAGATCATGCGGCGCGTTTTCTCGCTGAGCTGCTTGGATATGAATGCATCTAGCCGCTCCGGATCGGGTTCTACCCGTCGCGCCTCTACTCTTTCTTCCCATGTCTCGTAGTCAGATGGGTCACCAGCGGCGACGAAGCCAACGCCTTGCGAGCGTGCCTCCTCTTCTACGTCGGCGATGATCACGTCCTCGGCTTCAGCGGATTCCGGTCGTGGCAGGTGCACAAGGACGTAGGACCGGGTAGCAGAGCGGCGGTGCGCAAGGGCTTCATAAATTGCCTGCACGCTCAGTGCGCTGAAGGGCTTGACTTCAAAGGTGACAACCTCAAGGTGCTTGCCGGGAACGAACTCAAACGTTCGTACTTCGACACTCACGATGTCAGGGCGTGACCAGATTCCCCCGGTTGCACGACGGCCCTGCTGGGCGGTTATCTCCACGGCCAGCGGATCTGTACGGTGATCTTTAGCCCAGTCACCGGCGATGACTTCCCGCATCGGCGCATAGAGGCTCAGCTCACTTTGAATTACGCACTCGGCTTCGTCGGCAAGACTGGACGCGTCAAGCGGCGAGCCGGTAATCTCGGTGGCTGCTGGCTCCAGATACCGCCTGACCGTCCCTCCTCGCCCGCGCCCTCGCATCACGAGTCCGACATCAACCAGTGCGTCCCTGATAGCCCAGTAGCGGTCGTGGTCCCAGCCAAGAGTCTGCTGAAGCGTGCGGTTACTGACCGCTGCGCCGTCCTCGGGGAGATGGATCAGCACGGCTTGCTGATCCGGGCTGAGAGCATGCGACTGCATAACCCAACAGTGCCCACCCCGATGCCGCGTCACTCGCGGAAGAGAAAGTACTGAGACTCAGAGTTTTCGTAGTGCGGTAATAAACGTAAATCCTGGGTTGCCTGAGCCGGCAGCGGCGGCGTGCCAGGTATCACGCCCATCACCGTGATACCGGTCATGTCGCCTGCTACGGCATCTGCGTTCGGCTGCCGCGTATCTGTTCCGGAGCTGCCGCGTCAGCGTAGCCAAAACGTTCGGCCCAAAACTGCACCCGACCGGCGAGCTGCAGCTGGTCCGCGAGCCGGTCCTCGACCTCAGGATCAGATCGCCCGCCGAGTGGCAGTGAACTTGCCAGCCCGGGCGCTGCCGCCGGTGACCCAGTCGACACGCCCCGCCGTGCGGAACGCCGGACAGCTTCGGTCAGGCCCTGTCCGATGTCCTGTATCCATCTGGAGCGACGTCCGGCGCCCATAGCGAGTGCCGTTCAACGCCTGCGGGGCGTCCCTGGTCAGCGGCGAGATCCCAGGTCAGCCGCGCGGCGGTGTGACTGCGACTTGTCCCTTTCCGGCTTGCGTCGATGGCCTTCGACAGCCTCCGCACCGGCTACGCCGCCCGCAAGGCCCAGCGCCTCGCCGCCGCCAACGGCGAGCCGAACGACCTCCCCGCCCACGAGCAGGCCGAGGCGCGGGTCCTGTCCGGCGTCACCACCACCACCCCCTAACCCCTCCCGGCGGGGGCGGGCACCCGGCCCGCCCCCCGCCGCCCTGACTCCAGACCCTTCTGAAGGAACCTCAGCCATGAACCCCCAGCCAGACCTCCCGATAGTCCGGGTCGGCTCGACCGCCGGCCTGCTGTCCGTCATCCCGCGCCTGCTCGGCTTCACCCTCGACACCAGCCTCGTCATCGTGGGCACCACCCCGCCGTCCGGCCGCGTGCAGCTCGTGTTCCGCTACGACCTGCCCCAGCCGCCCGACCCGGGCCTGGCCGCCGACATCGCCGGGCACGCCGTCAGCGTGCTGGCCAGCCACCACGTCGCCACCGTCACCGTGGCCGGCTACGGGCCCGGCCCGCTGGTCACCCCGGTCGCCGACGCGATCCGCGACGCCGCCGCCTATAACGGGCTGGACCTGCGGGACGTGCTGCGCGTGCACGACGGCCGTTACTGGTCCTACCTGCGCCCCGACCCGTCCTGCTGCCCCGCCGAAGGCGTCCCGTTCGACCCCGCGGCGCACCCGGCCGGCGCGGCCATGGCCGCCGCCGGGCTGCCAGCCTTAGCTGACCGCGCCGAACTGGCCGCTACCATCGCCCCGCTCACCGGCCCTCCGGCCGAGGAGATGCTCGCCGCGACCCGCCGTATCGAGCGGGCCGCGACCCGGCTCATCACCCGCGACGGGGAACGGGGCCTGGACAAGCCGGGCCTGGCCGCCGTCCGGCAAGCCATCGGGGTCTACCGCGACGGGGGCTCGCTGGACTCTCCGGAGGTGCACGCCTGGCTCGCCCTGGTCCTGATCCGGCTGCCGGTCCGCGACGACGCCTGGGCCCGGATGGACCCGGCACACCGGGAGGCGCACCGCCGCCTGTGGACCGATGTCGTGCGCCGCGCCCAGCCCGGCTACCTCGCCGCCCCCGCCACCCTGCTCGCGTTCACCGCCTGGCAGTGCGGCGACGGCGCCCTGGCCAACATCGCTCTGGACCGCGCCCTGGCCGACACCCCCGGCTACTCCATGGCCCTGCTGATCCAGCGAGCCCTGGACGCCGGCACGCCGCCATCCGTGGCCTTCCTCCCGATGACACCCGAGGATGTCGCCGCCAGCTACGCCGACCCCGGCGAAGGCGACGCCGATCACCCCGGCGCGCCGCCTGCGGGCGACTGACCGCTTTTCACCGTGCGCGGGCCGGGAGACCCCTGGCCCGCGCACCCCATCCCCGCACCCCCACCCTTGAGAAAGGACCCTGACCATGAAGAACGAGGCGCCGGACAAGCTGCTGGACCGGGTGCGCAAGCTGCTGGCGAAAGCCGAGGACGAGAGCTGCACGCCGCCAGAGGCCGAGGCGCTCACGGCCAAGGTCGCGGAGCTGATGGCCAAGTACGGCATCGACCGGGCGCTGCTGGCCGCCGCCCGGCCGGAGACTGACGCGCCGGCGAGCCGGTTCGTGGAGATCGACAACCCGTGGGGCCGCGTCAAGGCGCACCTGCTGTGCGGGCTGGGTGCGGCCTTGCGGTGCCAGTGCATCATGATCACGACGCGGACGGGGCTGCGGATCCACGTGTTCGGCTACGAGTCCGACATCGAGCGGGCCGACGTGCTGTACACCTCGGTGCTGATCCAGATGTGGCACGGGCTGGTCACCGCCCGGGTGCCGGACCGGGCCAGCCCGCGGTCCTGGCGGCGGTCGTGGCTGCTCGGCTTCGCCGCCGCCGTGATCACCCGGGTCCGGGCCGCCGAGCAGGCCGCGCGGGCGCAGTCCGAGCAGGCGTCGCCGCCCGGCGCGCCGTCCCGGACCGCGCTGGTGCTCGCTGACCGGTCGCTGGTGATCCGCCGGAAGGTGCAGCAGGAGTACCCGGTCACCCGGACCGCGCGGCAGACCTACAGCGGCTCGGGTTACGGCGACGGCTACCAGCAGGGCCAGCGCGCCGACATCGGCAGCCGCCGGGTCGCCGGCCCAGGCCCGCGGGCGGTAGAAGGCGGCGGCCGGTGAGCCGGCCTGCGATGGCTGGGCGTCGCCGGGGCTCTGCCAGGGCCGTCCCCGGCCTGAACGGCGGGGCCGCCCCCGCCATCGCCGCGGCGAGCTGGCACCTGCCCTGAACGGGCGGTGCGACAGGACGAGGGCGCTGCCGGCTCCCGGACCAGTGGCTGGACACCGCCAGGACACTGCCAGGGCCGTCCCCGGCCTGAACGGCGGGGCCGCCCCCGCCATCACCCCGGCGAGGTCGGCACCTGCCCTGAACGGGCGGTGCCTCCCGACCAGGTGCTTGTCGGCCGCCGGGTAAGCCAGCCATCCGCGGCACGAGTCGCGCAAGAGCCGCCAGGCCGTCGCGCGGTTCAGCGGAGCGCCTCGGCCAGTTCAGCTACCCGCGCGTCACCCGGCCACCGGGCGTTCAGGTCGGCGTGGATCCGGCCGAGCGTCGCCGCATGCCGGGCCGAGCCGGTTCGCCGGGCCGCTTCGGACGCGGCCAGCGCCGTGGTGCAGGCAGGTTCTACGTCACCAGCCCGGGCGTGCGCGAAGGCGAGGTGAGTGAGGTTGGCCGCCGGCTCCCACAATGCGGTCTGGCTCGTCTTCGGCCGGGCCGCCAGAAGCTCGACAGCGCGGGCGTGCCAGCACGGATCGGCGGCCGCCAGGTACCCGCAGGTGAAGCCGGCCACGTTCTGGAAGAACGCCGGCGTCATCCAGTACGACCGCGCGCGCCCGTTCGCCAGGCTCGTCATCCATCACCGCGACGAGGTCCTGCGCGTCGCCCAGCTTGCGTTCCGCCGCGGCACAGTCGCTGGCCATGGCGTACCCGCGTGCTTCCAGCCCGGCGGCCAGGGCGCGCTGGTCGGCGGCGGCCCTGGTGTCCTGCTGGGCGGCCCTGGCCAGGCCGATCATCGAGCCGACCTCGCCCGCCTCGGCGGCCATGTAGCTCCGCTCCACCAGAACGGTCGCCGTCATCGTCCGGTCGCCCAGTTCCGCCGCCCACTCCAGCGCCTGCGCGCAGCAAGCCCGGGCCCCGGCCACATCGCCGACGTCGCGGTAGAGCCAACCGAACTGCGCCCACTGCTGAGCGACCTGAACCAGCGCCGGGCGCACCGGCCCGTAGACCTGCCTGACAAGGTCCTCGACGACGGCGAGCTGCGCGAGCGCGGGGCGCAGCATCGCGGCGGATCCGAGGGCATCCTCCGCGCGCCGCTGGGCGGCCAGGACGTCGGCCAGGGACTGCACGGCGGCAGCGTCGATCTGCGGCCGGTGGCGCTCGGCCCAGGTCAGTCGTTCCAGTGCCTCGGGGCCGATGCTGAGCAGCCCGCCCGCGAGCAGGCCCCCGGCGAGCACGGCTCGCCGCCCGGGCAGCGTGCCCTCCGTGCAGGCCGTTAACGACCCGTCCGCGCCTAGCATCTCGTCCAGGCGGGCCGCCATCTTCGCCGACGGCTTCTGTCGGCCATTGCGGTAGCGGGAGATCAGCGACGGATCGCAGGGAACCAGGCCCGCCAGCTCATTCGCGCTGATCACGCGCTCGGTCATGAGCGCGCGCAGCGTTCCGGGGAAATCGCTCATCCGCCTGCACCCATCACGTGGTTGACACCATGACACCATTACGGACTCCCAGTAAACACTTTCACCATGACAGCCCGAATGACCACAGTATCCGTTATGGCGAATAACGAGCCCGATCACGAAGCAGCGGCCGCCGCGCTCGGCCGGCTCGCGGGCGAGATGACCGCGCTCGGCTGCGAAGCTCACCTCAGCACCCCCGAGGGGCGGCGGCCGTCACTGACGGTTCGTCATCCGGCCGCGCCGATGCTGACGAAGTACGTCGTGGCGGACGCGGAGTGGTTCTGGTGGTCATGGGCAGACCGGATCGCCCCAGTGACCGACATCAGCGCTGCGGCGCGGTCGGTCGTCCGGGCCCTGGCCACCGGAGGCGAGGTCCGTAACGAGAAACCGCGCAGAGCTGCTGACCCGCATTTCCGGGTGAGCGCGGTGCTGGACCGCGGCCGGTTCAGCGGCTGCAGTCGCTGGAGGACGCGATCGCCTACCGGCGCGGCCGCCTGGCTGCCCCGTGTCCGGATTGCGCCGCCACGGCGCCTGGCCGGAAGTGCGACGACCACGCCCGCGACCTAGACCTGATCGCCGAGTACCTGCAGGCCATCCAGCGCTCGGAGCTTGCCCTCGGCCCCGCGGCTTAGGGCGTTGCCCGGAGCCGGGGCGGCGCGGTGGCCTCGTTCCGCTGGGCTCGGTTATGACGGCGGCGACCATGGCCGGATCCGGCCGTCAGGGCCGAGCACGCGGCGCGGAACCTGGGCGTATGCCTCAGCCGACTCCAAGGGCTCCAGTCGCTCCGCCCTGACGTTAGTGACGTGCCGGTACGGCTGCCCTTCGCTCGCGGGGCCAGGTGACGTAGGCCCACCAGGCGCTGGTGCCAGACATCGCCGACGCCTGCATCGAGGTGGTCGAGACCGGCGCCAGCGCCGCCCTGAATGGCCTGGTGATCCGCGAGTCCTTTGCGCGCGTCACCACTCATCTGGCCAGATCCGAGACGATCGATCCCCTCGCCGTGGCGCCGGTCATCGGCCTCCTGGCCGGCGCCCTGGAGATCGCCCGATGACGCTGAGGGTGCCTGCGGCGGCGATCGCACCGGACTTGCGTTTCGGCGCGGCCGGGGCCCTGGCGGATCCTGCCAGGTCGGTGGAGATCGGCGGCCTGGTGATCCGGGCCGAGGGATGCCTGCCGCAGTCGGCGGCCATACCCCGGTACCTCCGCTACGCCGACCGGGACGCGGTCATCGTGGCCGACGGGGTCGGCGAGCTTCAGGGGCTGGAATCCTGTCTGAGCGATCAGATCCGAGCTGGTGCCGAGTGCGATGCCCTAGACGAGCTGAGCACGGCAGTGATCGCGCTGGACGCCGTCGTACCGCGGCTGAGCGATCCGATCGCCTGGAAACTGTGCTGGGTGTCTGCCGCGCCGGTCGGCGTGGTCCTGGCGCCAACCCTCACGCTGATGCCGCCGAGGAAGTGGCAGGAGCTGGCGCCGGGCCGCTGTTGCTGGTGAGCGGTGAGGGGGAGAAGCGGACCCTGCCCGCCGCGGTCGCGTACGCGGACGCCGTCAACTGGCAGGTCGGCGTCAGGGAGTTCGCCTGCAAGAGCCGCGTGCGCGCGGATCTGTGCGAGGCCGCCGGGCGTGATCCTGGCTCGCTGCGCCGGACGCACGCACCGAACTTCCAGCTCTTCGACAGCGAGCGAGAGTTCACGCGGTGGCGGCAAGACGAGCAGCGGGGGATGAGTGCGGCGGAGGTCGAAACCCACATCCGCAACCGCGGCGCGCTCTACGGGACTGCCGCGGCGATCGAAGAGACGGTCGAGGAGTTCATCGATGTCGGCTGCGGCGGTTTCATGATCTTCTGCAACTCCGCCCCGGCGCTGGAGAGCCTGGGGCAGATTGCGTCGCTTCGACCAGCGCAGAGCACCATCGCAGATCTCGGTCCCGGGATCGATAGATGATTAATCTGGCGACAGGACCCGGCCCGGTCGGAAGCGCGATAGCCCTGACTCGGGCTTGGCACGAGTTGATATGCCGTTTCCGCGCGCGGCTGCGCGGATGTCAGACTGGGTATTGCCTGGGAGGTGAGGTACGTGAGCGTTGCGCTGGTAGAGCACACCGGCCCGTGGACGGCAGATGACGTCGAAGCGCTGCCCGACCAGGGAGACCAT
>DATLSX010000178.1:0-2437 GCA_035533915.1 Streptosporangiaceae bacterium | reverse complement strand
GCCTGGAACGTGGCGTCCCGTGCCAGATCGTCGCGAAGTATCTTCACTGCGACGACCTGATCGAGGCGGACGTCGCGTGCCCGGAACACCTCGGCCATGCCACCACGCCCGACGATGCCGTCGAGTTCATAGCGGCCACTGAGGAGGCGGGGCTGTGTCATATCTCGCCCTTCCGTAACCGTTCTAGTCACTTAGCGTAACTGGATTTGCTCGGCCAGCGTCGGCTCACAAGTGGCAGCTTCGTCGATGCTCAGTACCGCCCCCGGTCCAAGCGCAAGGTTACCCAAGCTATAACGATCTGTACGAGCCAGACGCAACCTGCGGACTTCGGTGCGACGGCCGGATGCAGCCCGGGCAAAATCTCGAAAAATCTTCGGTCGGTCGCCCTGTGCAGCCTTAGACAGGGTCGCGAGCAGCCCAACGAGCAGTGCTAGACATCGGACGGTCACTGTCACCAACGCCACGGCTCCGGTCGTTAGCACCGGTAGCCAAGGTATGGCATGGGACCCAATCATTGCAGAAGCACCTCCTAGGTCTGCAGGCACTACCAGTGAACAGGCCCGCCGCCCCAGCACCAAGAACTGCGAGCGCCCCTGCGCGCGATCGTGGCTATCCGGAGAGATCCGGCCACTTCCGAATCCGAGGGGGGATAATGTGGCTCTTCGAAGTTAACCGGGACGTTGCGGTCACCCGGTAACTGTGGGTGACTCTTCCCTGAGGTTAAATGTGCCCGGCAGCTTCGGGCCTTGCCCGGTTCGGGTGATGCACCCGGCTGACGGCGTGCCGACATGATCCGGGAGCCCGCGGCTCCTACGATCTTGGGTCTTCCAACGGACATCAAGATCATAGAAAGCCGCGGGCATCGTGTTCCACGATACGGCGTCTGTGCTGTTCGGCGTGGAGGGCCTGCAGGTCACCGATGCGGGCCCCGGGCCGGACGGCATGCTGGAGGTATGGGCGGTTACCGGTCACCCGGCCGCTGCGGCGTGCCCGGACTGCGGCACGGTCTCGGTCCGGCCGCATGAGCAGGTGCTGACCCGGCCGCGGGATGTGGCACGGGGACTGGACGCGGTGGAGGTGTGGTGGGTCAAGTGGCGCTGGAAGTGCTGTAGCGGGGACTGCGAGCGGAAGACGTTCACCGAGTGGGTGCCGCAGGTCCCGCCGCGGTGCCGGATGACGCAGCGGCTGCGGGACAAGGCCGCGGCGGAGATCGCCGGGCGGGGGATCACCCCGGCGGAGGCGGCCCGGGGCAACGGCATGTCCTGGCCGTCCGCGCATGACGCGTTCGCCGCCGCCGCGGACCCGCTGCTGGAGCAGCCCCTGGGCCCGGTGGCGCACCTGGGGATCGACGAGCACCGCCGCGGCCGGCCGCGGTTCACGGTGGATGAGGACAGCGGGGAGTACGTGCTGCTGGCTGACCGGTGGCATACCTGCTTCTTTGACCTGGCCGGGGAGCAGGGGCTGCTGGGGCAGGTGGAGGGACGCACCGCCGACGACGCGGCGTACTGGATGTGGCAGGCCGGCCCGGCGTGGCGGGACTACATCCAGGTGGTGGCGATTGACATGTGCTCCATCTACGCCTCGGCGGTGCGCCGGATGCTGCCAGCCGCCCGGCTGGTGGTTGACCTGTTCCATGTCGTGCAGCTGGCGGTGAAGATGACCGGGGACGTGCGGCGCCGGGTGGTGCGCGGCAAGTACGGGCGGCGCGGCCGGTCCGGTGACGCCGAGTACGGGATCAAGGGCCTGCTGGTGCGCAACCTGGAGCACCTGCGGCCGGGGCAGTTCGCCAAGATCATGGACACCCTCGGCCAGGACGCAGGAGGCCAGGAGATCCTGGCCGCGTGGATCGGCAAGGAGAAGCTCCGGGACGTGCTGAACCTGCGGGCCCGCGTCACCGGGTCCACGCCTTGCGAGCGGGACGTCCGCGGCCGGCTGGCCCGCTTCTATGACTGGTGCGCGCAGAACGACGACATTCCCGAGCTGCTCACCCTGGCCAGGACCATCTCCCGCTGGGAAGACGAAATCGCCGCGGCGGTACTCACGGGAGTGACGAACGCCAGGTCAGAGAGCCTGAACCGCATCGCCAAACTCGAAGCACGCCTCGCATATTCCTTCCGCAACCCCGCGAACCAGCGCCGCCGGGTCCGGATGGCCTGCACGCGCGGCACCCGGAGATCACACAGCGCCACCGCCAAGCGGTCACGGCTGGTGACCGGCCGGAAACACGATCCCGGTTAACCTCGAAGAGCCACAATTCAGGGTCCCGCATGCGGATCCCCTCCAGCCATGCCCGCGCTTCCTGTCGCTACCTTTGAGCCGCTTGAACTTCCTCCTGCCCCACCGCACCAGTTGGTGATCGATGCGTTCGCACAGTGGGATCACCGCAGTCGAGTAGAACACGGTGAAATACGCGAGCCACCCCGCCACCACCGGATTT
>DATLSX010000177.1:0-14502 GCA_035533915.1 Streptosporangiaceae bacterium | reverse complement strand
AGCATGGCCCCCGGCTGTTTGACCGGGCCGGCAACGTCGGCCCGACTCTCTGGTGGGACGGCAGGATCGTCGGCGGCTGGGCACAAGACCGCGACGGCGAAATCGTCTGCCGGTTCCTGGAGGACGCTGGCTCCGACGCGGTCGCCGCGGCTCAGGCCGCGGCCCAGCGCCTGGCGGCGTCCGCCTAACCGCCCGGACCCGCGGCATGACCTGGCTAGAGCAGGACCTGGCCCGCTAACAGCTCGCGGCCCGGCGCGGCTACGGCTACCAGGCCGCCGGGGTGACCATCGTGCCGGCCGAGGCCGCGATCATCCGCGAGGCCGCGACCCGGGTGCTGGCCGGCGAGTCGGCCCGCAGCATCGTCCGCGATCTCAACGACCGCGCCGTGCCGTCCGCGACCGGCAAGATCTGGTCCGCGCTGGTTCTGCGGCAGATCCTGGTATCCGGGCGGATCTCCGGCCGCCGCGAGCACCACGGCCAGATCATGAACGAGGAATCCTGGGCACCGGTCATCACGGGGTGTCGTTAACGAACATGTCACCAACCGCAAACGAACGTGATTGTGCTGGTCAGAAATGGCGGCAGCGGCCCGCGTTGCCCGCGTAACCGTGTGCTCGGTGCTGCCTGCGGACCTGGCAGGATCAGATCCTTGCCCGGGTGACCGCCACCTTGCTGGCCGGCTGGCGGAGTTCCTGCGCGGGCGCGCCGGTAACGGGTTCCTGGCCCGGCCGCCTGCACCCGGCCGGGCCGGAAAGCTGCCGCGGCCGGAGGTCAGGGCCCGGCCAGGGTTTCCCAGGCGGCTGCGATGTCGTCAGGGGCGAGAGCGCGGACACTGGCCCTGGCGGTGAGGGCGAAGGCCTCTCGCCGGTCCTGGCTGGTCAGCAGGTCGATCGCCGCGCTGGCGAAGGCGTCTTGTACCGGGGCGCTGGTGATGTCGCCGGGGATCAGCAGGCCGGTCCGGCCGTGCTCGACGCGCTCGGTCATGGCGTCGACCGGGCTGGTGATGACCGGGGTGGCGGCCGCCGCGGATTCGGCGGCGGCGAGGCAGAACATCTCGGGGAACCGGCAGGGGTAGAGGGTCAGGGCGGCCTGCTGCTGGATTTCGATCAGCTCGGCGCGCGGCAGCGTGCCCAGGATCCGGACGCCGGGCGGCGGGCGGCGTCCGCCGAGGACCTGCCGCCACCGGTCGTCGGCCTCGGAATTGGTGAAGCCCCAGAGCTGCCAGCCGCCGGTGACCCACAGCGCGGCGCCGGGGACGGCGCCGCGGATCCGGGGCCAGATGGCGAGGGCGGCGTCCAGGCCGCGGTTGGGCATGCTCGCGAACAGGCAGGCCGGGGCGCGGCCGGCGGCCGGGGCGGTGTAGCGGTGAACCTCGACGGGAAGCGGGATCGTCGTGACCGGGATGGTGACGCCCGCGGCGGCGAGCCGTCCGCGCATGGCGCGGGACGCGACGACGACCCTGCCGCCGACGGGGCCGAACCGTCCGGCGAAGGCGGCCGGGCCGCGGGCACGATCATCGAGCATCCAGAACAGGTGCCGCCCGGCGCCGGCGCCGGGCGGCCACAGGGACTCGTCGAAGCGGACCGCCACGGTGACGTCCGGGGCTGGCGCGTCAGGCAGCTCCCAGGTGTGGCGCCAGGTGACGCCGTCGTAGGTACCCGGCCGGTAGCAGCAGTTGAAGACCTCCACCTGGTGACCGCGGGCGGCCAGTGCCCGGGTCAGCAGCACGATCGACGCCTCGCAGCCGCCGAGCCCTGGGCTGTCGTAGTCGGGCGGGTAGAAGCTGCTGCGCTTGGCGTAGTGGAACTGCCAGTGCATCATCGGCCTCCGCTAGTCACGCCAGGCGTCCTCGCGGACGGCGGCCGGGTCGACGCCGAGCCGGAACGCGGCGCGGGCGGCGTCCGCTGCCTGCAGCAGGCCGTCTACGCCCCAGTCCAGCAGCGCGGGGGCCTTGCTGATCGGGGTGATCAGCCGCCGGTAGGTCCGCCCGGTATCGGGATCGGGCTGGCGGGGCAGGAAGCTGGTGATCGCGGCGGCGTACCGGAGCTGGGCGAAGGGCGCCTGGTCGTCCTCGGTGACCTCCTGATAGCCGAGGTAGAGCACGTCGCCGAGGGTCACCTGGCTCTCCTCCAGGCTCTCGCGCTCCAGCACCTCCCGGGCGTCCTCGCCCGGCTCGGGCTTGCCGCCCGGCAGGCCGTAGTGCCCGTCATCCTCGCGCAGCAGTACCCTGCCGCTCTGGTCGAAGCAGAAGGCGTAGACCTGGCGGACCCTCATGCCCTCAGGCAGCTGCTCGGTGATCCAGCGGAACGTAGTCATGACTTTCTCCCCTGTCGGCCCGATACGGTTGCCGGGCGGCTTCCTTGCGCGTGAAGTAGTAGGTATGCCAGTGGTCTTCTGCAAGCCGGACGCGCTGCGCGGGCAGCGGAGCCGGGTGCCCGCGGGGCGGGCCGGGGCCTTTCTCCGTGCGCTCGCCGCGGGGTGCGGAGGGGCCGCGGAGGTTCCCGCCGAATGGGCCGCCGCCGCCGGGCGGGCGGCCCGCCAGGTCGCGGAACGGGCTGTGACGGAACCAGCCTTTCAGGGAACCATTCTAGACGCGGCCGGCGCCGCCCGGCGGCTGGAAACCGCCGCGGCCCGCCTCGCCGGCGGCGCGGTCGCGACACCGCACGCGCTGCGGGCGGCCGCGGAGGGCCTGGGTTTCGAGGTAGAGGCCAGCGCCCGCCTAGTACTCGGCGAGGCCGGCGTCGACGCGGTGTACGCGGGCACCGTGACGACGGCTGAGTTCGCCGTGATCCGCCCGGACCTGATCGGCTACCTGGCCCGCGACGAGATTGAGGTCTGGCGATTGTCTGGGGGGCAGGCCGGCTGCGCCCTGCAGTGGTGGAAGACCTACGCCCGCCAGATGCTGGTGGACCGGGAGCCGGGCGTGCACCTGCTGCGCAACCTGGTACACGCCTGTGACGGGCCGGACGCCGGTTACCTGTCAGGCCGGCTCTGGCGCTGAGATCCCGGCCCGTCCCCAGCAGGCGATGGCGTGCCGGGCGATCAGCCCGGCCAGCTGGTCCGGCTCGGCGCGGGAGGTGTCCAGGCGCAGCAGGCACGGGATGCGCGCGCTCATCAGCGCGTCGAGGGTCCGGTGCCAGGCGGCGAAGGCATCCGGGTCGGGCCCCAGGAAACGGCGGGACGCGACCTTGGCTGTCCGGCCGGCCGCGGCGTCCGCGGCGTGCCGGCGCAGCCTGACACCGAAGTCGGCGGACAGGAGCGCCGCGCCCGCGAACCGGACCTGCGCCGGCGCCGTCAGGGCATAAGCGCGGGCCATCCAGCGGTCGTCTTCCATCTCGGCCCTGGCCCAGGCCCGGAAATGGGTACTGACCTTCAGCACCGGCGCTGACCCGCCCCGGCACGCGAGCCCGTCGATGACCGGCTCGGCGACGTACAGGGCGCGGCGCAGCCGGTCGGTGGCGGACCCCCGCGGCACGGGCACGGTGATGTTCGCCAGCGCCCCGTCGAGCCGGCGGAGCCTCCCGCCGGCCAGGGGGCCGATGACGATCGCGGCGTCGATACCGCTGCGGAGCAACTGGTCCCGGACCAGCCTGGCGACGGTCTTCTTGCCGGAGCAGTCCAGGCCCTCAACCGCGTAGGCTCGCATCGAGGTCCTCCTTTACCTCCAGGCGGACCGGCCGGCCGAGTCTCATGGACTCGGTGATGAGCCCGGCCGCGGCGGCGTGGCCGTCCGGTGAGCAGGCGGCGAGCTCGATCAGATGCGGCGGGTAGCTGCCGCCGGCGGGCAGCGGGAGATCGGCGTAGTGCCAGGAGTCCTGATCGTCGGCGCAGCAAGGTATCCGGTCCGCTCCGCGGACGCCGGTCAGCGCCGCGGCCGCGCAGACGTGGCCATAGGTGTTGCCGAAGTGCCGCACCTGCAGGCCCTGGCCGGCCAGCGTGGTCTCCGCGAGCGCGATCAGCCGCGAGCCGGGGATCAGCCGGCCCGCCGCCAGGAGGCCGATCAGGTCATCCTCGCCCAGCCGGGCGGGGCGGCCGCGGGGCGGCCGGCCGCCGATCGGCAGCGGCCCGGCGTCAAGCGCGCCGTCGCCGGGGTGCAGCCGGACCCGCAGCGGGACGCCCTGCTCGCTGGTCGCCACGGCGATCAGCGGCCATATCGCGGCCCGCTCGTGCCGCGCCCAGCGGGCCAGGGTGGCCGCGAGGCCGCCGGGGACCCCTGCGAGGGCGCCGGCCAGGATGTGGCGTGCCGGGGACCGGGTGAGGCTGGTCAGCCTCAGTTCCGGCAGGCCGGGGGTGAGCTCGCGGTGCAGTTCGTCGGCCGTGAGCCATAGCGCCTCCCCGGCGGTCAGCCCGGGCGGCGTTCCCGGTCCGTCGCAGAGGAAAGCGAAAGCGTCGCGCAGGCGGGCCAGGACCGCCCGCTCGGCGGGCGAGGGCTCCGCGCGGGCGAGGGCCATGTCGTAGACGCCGCGGATCGCGGCCGCCGCGGCGCTGTCACCGGCCGGGAGCCACCAGGGGGCGAAGGCCAGGCGGCCCGGCAGCTCTATTACCGTCAGCTGGCCGGCGCGGGCGCGCTGCAGGCGGATGGTCGTGCCGCCGTTCCGGCGCGGGAACTCGTTCAGGACGCCGTCCTCGTGCCCGAGGACGGCGACATGGCGGAGGTAGCTGATCGGCATCCGCGCCGACGGGTTGACCGTGGGATGCCAGGCGTCGGTGTAGTCGAATCTCACCGGCGCGCCGTCCCGCCTGGCCACGGGCCGCCCGCCGGGGCGGCGAGGTGGCGCGCGTACCGCCGCAGGTTCGCGGCCAGCTCCGCGTCGCGGATCTCCGGGCTGCCGGACCGGGGCGGATGGTCAAGATGGAAGACCCCCGTTGACAGGACCGGGATCACGAACGCGCCGCGGGCGATGGCCCTGGCGGCGAAGCAGACATCCTCCGGCCCCCAGCCGGTGAAGTCCGGCGGGAACGGCACCGTCCCGGCGGTCCGGGCACCGACGGCGAGGTTGTTTCCCTTGACCATGAATGGCAGGTCGACGGGCCCGAGCAGCCGCCCGGAGCCGAAGTCACGCCAGCCGCGGGTCTCGGCCAGCGGCCGTACCGTGACCGGCTCGGTCACGGGCACCAGGCCCGGCCGGCCCGGCTCGTAGCTGGCGACCGCCCGCGTGTCCCGTTGCCCGCCGGGGTCCCGGCCCGGTACCGGGCACCCGGCCGGCAGGTACTCGCGGAGGGAGACCGTGATCAGGTTCGGGGCGATCAGGTGGCGGGCCGCGTGCTCGCGGAGGTAGCCCGGGGCCAGGACGGTGTCCGCGTCGCAGAAGACGAGCAGGCCATGGCCGGCGAGTGCCGCGCCGCGATTGCGCGCGCCGCCGCAATGCAGGCGCCGCTCCGATCGCACGATCCGGATCTGGCGGGGCAGTCCCTCCGGCAGGGCGAGCGGCGGGTCGCTGGCGTCGTCGACGATCAGCGCCTCCCATGGCGTCCCCGGGGCCAGCCCGGCGGCGGCCGCCGCGATCGCCCTGGTGGCCAGCGGCAGGACGTCGCCCACCCCGCGGGCCGGCAGGATCACGCTGATCCCGTCCGGGAACGGCAGCGCGGGCGACCTGGCCGTGTCCATCGGCCCGAGGCCCAGCGCCGCGGCCGCGAGATCCAGTGCCCGGTAGTCATTGCTCCGCGAGGCCAGGGCCTCGCTGATCGAGGCGGCGCCGGTGCCCGGCCAGCCGAGCCAGCCCGCCGCCTCACGGGCCGTCACCGCGCCCGCGTCCGCCAGCACCGTGATGACATCGGGCGTGCCGCGCCTGGCCAGCAGGAGCCGGGCGGCGACAGGGCGGCCGTGATCGGCTGCGAGCCAGGATGGCAGCGCTGGCGCCGGCGTTCGCCGCCAGGAGGTTCCGTCGCGGCTGGCCCAGCCCGCCTGGCCCGGTGCCGGGATGCGGATCAGGCCGCTCCCGGCGGCCATCTCGGCGAGCGGCTCCAGCGGCGGGCAGCCCGCCGCCAGCCACGCCTCCCGCGCGCCGCCCGGCGCCGTGATCTCACGGAGGGCCCCGGCGGCGGTCACGTCACCAGCCCGGCGAGCCGATCCTGGCCGGGCAGGCCCGGCAGCTCATGGCCCATGCGGTCCCACTTGGTCATCAGGTAGCCGATGTTGTGCTGATTGGATGGCGTGATCAGGGGCAGCTGCTCGGTGACCTTTATGCCGAGCGCGGTGAGTGCCCGTCTTGGCGGGGTTGTTCGACAGCAGCCGGATCGACCAGACCCGAGATCGGCCAGGATCCGCGCGGCGGCACGGTAGTCGCGGGCGTCCTGCGGCAGCCCCATCGCGGAGTTCGCGTCGACGGTGTCGAAGCCGGCGTCCTGCAGCGCGTACGCGCGGAGCTTGGCGAGCAGCCCGATCCCCCGGCCCTCATGACCGCGCATGTACAGCACGACCCCGGTCCCCGCCCCGGCGACGGCGGCCAGCGCCGCGTCCAGCTGGGGCCCGCAATCACAGCGCAGCGACCCCAGTGCCTCCCCGGTCAGGCATTCCGAATGCACCCGCACCAGGACGCTCTCCGCGCCCCGGACGTTTCCCGCCGTCAGTGCCAGATGCTCGGAGCCATCCAGGACCCCGCGGTAGGCCCACGCCGTGAACGGCCCGTAGACGGTCGGGATGGAGGCCCGGGCGGCCAGGCCGACCCCGGCGGCACCGCCCCCGGCGATGACCGGCACTGGCCCGGCCGCGTCGCGTACGGCCCACGCCCGCACGGCCATCAGGATCAGGCCCATGAAGTTCTGCCCGCGGCCGCCGCACATCCCCCAGAAGTCATCACCCCAGTCGTTGCCCTCAACGAGCTCCGCGGTGCCCGTAGACAACAGCAGCCGGCGCATCCGCTCGTCACGGAACTTCTGCTCGGCCAGGCCGCGCATCACCGCGACCTTCATCTCCTCCCATCCCGGCTGGTCGAGGCTGAGCCGCCCGAGCCGCTTGGCCTCGTCAGGATCAGCGGCGGCGATCCTCTCCCGGACCTCCGGATCGCGGGTCTTGGCCGCCTGATAGGCGTTCTCCACGGCGGGATACCAGGCACCGTCCAGGCGAACGGCCGCCGGGTAATAGTTCGACAGGAACTCCCAGGGGCCGGTAAAACGATCAATCAGGACGGGCGCGTCATTACCTGACTGGATCGTCGAGTCGTTTTCCATCCCAGCCTCCTGCTAGCTGCCAGTCCAGGACCGGGGCGGTCCGCTGTCCGGAGGCCGCCGGCGTGCCGGGTCGGCCGACTAGCAGCGGGCGGCGCCTCCCGTATGCGGCAGCGGCCGGTCGTCCTATGTGACGATCCCGTCCTCCGGCCTGTGAGGTTCCGGGATTGTCATCACGTTCCCGGCCCGCGCCCCGAGCCGGATAGCCCTCCGCGACGGCCGGGGTTCCCGTCCGTGCCCGTCAGCCGCACGGCCTCCGGCGGCGGAAGAATCACCAGATAAGCTGAGGTCACCCATTAACGCTAGCGCCATCGCCCGGCAAGCGAAACAGGAATAAACACTGTGATACTGGGCGTAACGCCCGTGCGCGGCGGAGGCGACCGACCGGATCCCGCAGTTGGTGCCGTAGGCGTAGACCGCGAGCATCAGCCGCTCGGCCAGCACCTCGGCGGGCAGGTGACCGCTGCCGGCAACCGAGGTGACCGCCTGCAGGCAGCCGGTGCGCAGCACGGTCTCCTTCAGTACGTCGATCAGCGGGACCGCCGTCCACCGGCGGGCGACCTCGCTCTTGATCCTCCGCGGCGCGGCCTCGATCGGCGTGAGGCGGATCGCCCCGGCGCGCCGCTCGGCGATGTCGATCCAGTCCAGGTGGGGCAGCGCGTCGTCCAGCGCGCCCAGTGCCGCCTCCATCTCCTGCCGCAGCCCGCCGATGAACTCGGCCGGGTCCAGCGGCTTGCGGAGGCTCGCGTAGTGCTCGGCGCGGCGGGCCTCGAAGTCCCTGGGCAGGTCCTCGTCCGGGTCGCGCCACCGGCCCGCGCCGACGACCCAGATCTCCTTGCAGCGAAGCTGCTCGCGCAGCGCCTGGAACGTGGCGACCTCGTACACCATGCGGACCACCCGGCGACGGCCATGCTTGTCCGTCCGGACACCAGGTCGGCCCAGTCGCCCGAGGTGCCCCGGTGCTCGGGGGCGGTCTCCCCGGCCGGGTAGCAGGTCAGGTTCCCGGCCCGTGCGTACCGGGAGATCAGGGCCAGGGCCTCGATGACCGGCTGGCGGGCGGTGTTGGTCGACCGGAACTCCAGCACGCCTAGCAGGTCGATCAGGCCCTTGCGGTAGTGCCCCGTGTAGGACGCCCTCAGCGTGGTCTGCACGGTGCGCCGGTAGGCCGGGCCGCTGGTCTTGTACTCGTGCACCAGCTCCCGCAGCGTCTGCTCCCCGCCGCGCACCGCCGGGTACACCACCTCCCGCACCGCCTCCGACGGGCGGGCCAGTGACGCCTCGGCGATGGCGAATAGGATGTTCTCCTTACCGCTCACCCGCCGGAACGCGCTGATCAGCTCCTGGGTCACCCTCCGCTCGGTGCGCGCGCCGATCCGGTGCACCGTGGCGATCAGCAGGTCGACCAGGCTGTCGGTCACCTCGCGCTCCCGCTCGGCCAGCAGCGCCGCCAGCAGCGTCGCCGTCGACTGCGGCGAGGTCGGCAGGCGGCACCGCAGGTGCGACGGCGACTCGACCGCGGCCCGCGCACGCCACCCGGACACCACCTTCGGCGCGACGCCGGCGAACAGGCCCGCCGGCAGCCCGACCGCGCGGATCGCGGTCAGCTTGCGGATCTCCGTCAGCATCGACTCAAGGCTCACGTTCCCGGGCACCGACTTGACCAGCGCCAGCACCGAGTCCTGGTCCTCATCACCGTCACCCTCGCCGTCCGCTTCCCCGTCGATCAGCGCGAGGATCCGGGCCGTGGCGTCACCGCCGATCCGGCCCGCGATGACGGCGAACCAGGTCTCTTCCGCGTTGTGCAGCGCCGAGCGGACGATCCGCGTCACCCGGGCCGGGGCAGGTGGCTCGGCCCGCTCGGCACGGCAGCGCCGGGCCAGTTCCTCGCGGACCTGGTCCGGGTTCCGCTCCGCGTGCGCGACATGAGCGGCCAGCCAGTCCGTCAGCTTGTCCGCGTCGGAGACCGAGCACTCGCGGAACCCCAGGTGCTCGCGGACCTGGTTGCGGTGGTACTCCACCGTCCGGCCGGACCACTCGTAGAACCCGAGGTCCGATGCCGGTACCTTCACCTGCTTAGCGACGAACTCCACGGCCTCGTCAGGAAGCTCCGAACGGCCCGAGGGAAACCGCCCGTGCCGCGTGTAGAACTTCAGCAGCAGGGCGAAACCCAGCCGCGTCGCACCGCGCTTCCCGCCGATCAGGTCCCGCTCGTCATCCATCACCGTCCAGTGCTCGACAAGCTCATCCAGCCCTAGCGGCATACGATCCATGCACACATGGTGACTTAAAGCCATCATTCGTCAAATCGGCACCTGTCTGACCAGGCAAAACAGGCTCGTTTGCGGCTGGTGACACGTTCGTTAACGACACCCCATCACCCCCGACCAGTCCGACCAGCTCCGCGCCTGGCGGGCGCCCGCCGCGCCCTCATCCAGGCCGTCGCCGCCGCGATCCCCGTTCACCCAGCGACCACCGCCAGTGGAACCCCGACCGCATCGGCGACCCACCTGGCGAGCCTGAAACTTCCCTAAGCCGTCGCTCTACCCGCCTGGCGCTGCTCATCGACGCAGCCCGAGGACATTCAGCAGCCGCAGACCACAACTGGCGGCAGGACAGCCTCAGGCCGGATACAACTCGCGAGAGAATCGCTACGCCGGACCACGCCGCTCAGCGAATGCACCACGTGACTGCCGACCGGCGAGAGACCTAGCTTGCAGGCCGGCCAGCGCAGCGACACGCTTAGAGACCGCCGTGGCGCTTTCAGGCCCGGGGCCCGGCCCTGAACGGGCGCGGCTGGACCAGCCATCACCACCGCGAGGACGGCACCCGCCCTGAACGGCGGTGCGCACTCGCCAGGCCGCCCGCGCTCGCCACTCAGGGACCGGGCGAGCGCGGGCCGGGGCATTACGGGGCGCTGACGGCTTCCAGAGCACGGAGCGCGGTGGCCACAACCTGGTCCGGCGGGGTGCCAGCGGGATTCCAGTAGCGCAGTTCCGCATATCCGTCTTCATCAATGATCA
Source organism: Streptosporangiaceae bacterium (assembly GCA_035533915.1). Classification (GTDB taxonomy): domain Bacteria; phylum Actinomycetota; class Actinomycetes; order Streptosporangiales; family Streptosporangiaceae; genus Chersky-822. The sequence continues at coordinate 4,315 of DATLSX010000177.1, read as the reverse complement.
GCTCAGCCTCACGCTTCCCGGACGGGCTTCGGACAGCGGTGATGTCGAGCCCGGCGCGGGCGTCTGTCAGGTGACCGCGTTAGCGACTGGCCGGATTCCTGGGATAAGGAATCCATGTCGCGCTACTGGCGGGGAATGACCACAGGAAACTGGAAGAATGCAGAGGCCGAGCAGCGCGCGGCCATGGCTGAGGGAACTACCACAACTGGCGGTTACCTCGTCCCTAGCCCGGTAGCCGGCGATTACATCGACCTCCTGCGTGACCGGCTGGTCTTTATGCAGCTTGACCTCAAGTGGTCATAGCGACACCTGGCTTGACATGGGGCGGAGGGCCGTAGCCTGACGGGCGTCGGGCCGATCTCTGATCTGCCCGCTACCAGGCACGATAGCGGTCCTCCGCGAGGGTCCCATGTCAAGCCGGGTGTCCCCGTCGCTTTGACCACTTGAGACCGCCCAGGGTCAGAGCCACGTTATCCCGTGGAATACTCCCGGCTCTACCATGGGAGTGCCGGTTTCCGTAACCGACGTCCAGGTGCAGAACTTGGCTGAGGCCACTGACGGTTTTCCCCCGTCAACTGACGTGACCATCGGTCATTACGTGCTGACGGCCAGGCCGTATATGTCCGTCGAAACTTGGTCTTGGGAGCTTGAGGAAGACAGCGCGATTTCGGTTCCCGATATCGTCGGGCGATCCTTTACGCAGCGCATGACACGGGCAGTGCAGAGCGACTTTTGTACGGCTCTGGAGCTACCTTCATTAGCGGCATTTCCACCGCTTCTGGCCTGAACATCACCTATGAAGGCGGCGCTTCGCCGCCTATCGCCCCTGTTGCCGCTACCGGATACAACTACGTTGACGCTGCAATTGCGATCAACAGGACTGCCAAGCTCGACGTTGACATGATCGTGACCAGCCCTCTTTGCTACAGCAAGTACGGGCTGCTCAAGAACACCCTTAACGACGCGCTTAGGCCGAGTCCTACCGTTCAGCAGTACCTTAACGGCGTTGGCGGCGCAACTGGCAAGGGTGCCTTCTACACGACTACCGCTACCAAGAACAACATCACCGTTGGAGCTGACACTACCGACGTAAGCGACATGTACTTTCTCTGGTCGGACATGATCTACTGGGGAATCAAGCATTCGATGTCTGTCCTGCCGCTGCGGGAGCGCTTCGCTACCGCTCGGACGAATGGCGCTGTCTGCTGGCTCAGGCTGGACGCATTCCTTGCCCATGCGGAAGCACAGGGCAAGCTACAGGTCAAGACCTCATGAGCGCGTCTAACCCGTTTCTCAACGGCGGCGGCAAGCCCGCAACTGATGATGGCGAGATTGCGCGCGAGCTGGGATACGGCCCTTACGCGGGCATGGGCTTTAACCCGTTCAGCGTTCCCGGCATCGCGGTAATGTCTCCCGCTGCTGCGGGCATCCTGTCCATGGGCGACACCATGGTGTTCCGTCCAACCTGACAACTGAATATCCCTACGGGAAAAGCCCGGCATGTTCTCCCTCATGCCGGGCTTTCCTTATGCCCTGATGCCCCTGCGCGGCCCTGAGAGCCACGCTAAGCGGTTAGTCGAACTCACCTGCTCTGACGCCTCGGGTGAATGCCTCCCACTCGGCAGCGTTGAACGTGAGGACTGGCGAGTCCTCACGCTTGCTGTCCCGCACTGCGCGCCCGTTATCGGGCAGGTCCGCTACCTCTACGCAGTTAGCACCCTGGCCGGAATAGCTGGACTTGCGCCAGCGGAGATTGTCATTCATACCTCTTTGCTACCTCTCTTATAAGCGCTGCCGACTTGACGTCTGACAGCGCATTGGACCGAAGGTGGTCATAGCTAAGCGCATATTGCGCAACGTCATCAGCCTTGCGAAGATAGCGCGCACTGCGGATATCCTCCAGATATGCGACGGCTGGCTCTGACCTGAGCGTCAGGAGGATAAAGTTCCTGCCTCCCGCTGCCGTTGATCCCTCGCTATTCGGGATCACCTGCACGACTACATTAGGCTGCTCGCACGCTTTTAAAAGGTACTGCAACTGTGTAAGCATCACCTCGTTAGTGCCGTTGACCCGGTATAGCGCCGACTCGTCCAAGATAGCCCACAGCCGTGGCGGGTCATCTTCCCGGTAAAGCGCCTCCTGCCGGGTCATGCGCAGCGCAACAGCGCGTTCTATCTCTTCTGCTGTGATAACTGGCCGGGTGGCGCTAACGACGTGACGCGCATAATCCTCCGCCTGTAGCAGTCCCGGAATAACGTACGTCTCGTAAATGCGGATCTCTGTTGCCCTGCGCTCTACCTCTACGAGATCCTTAAACCATGGCAGGACTGACGTCTGCTCTACCAGCGGTTGCAAGCGCGAGAGTATGCCGTCTGTCTCTAGCGCTCTATCGGCACGCTTAGAGAAGTCATCCGAAGGGATACGCCTGCACGTCTCGACGGCAGCGACTAGCGAAGGTGAGTAGGTGGTTGCCTCGGCTAGCTGCTCTTGCGTCACGCCAGCGATACCCCGCAAGCGGCGCAGCTCCGCTGCGTAGAACGCCAGCGGGTTAGCACTTGGGTCCGTCATCACGGCAAATGCCGCCTCCTTACAGCCGGTCGGCCAATCTTACCTCTCGCGTGTCTGCCCGTTCTGTGTCGTCTGGCAGCATCCGCAACAGCCATGATCGTAGGACCCCACCAGCCCCGTGACCAAGAAGGTTTCCCGGTGCTTACCTGCCCAGCGGACATCAGCGACCTGACACGCACCATGCCAGAGAGCGCCCATCTGGAGTTGGGCGCTTTCACTTCGGCTGTCCCGACCGCTCGCACGTGGTCGAGGGTGGTCCTGGCCGGCTGGGGCCTGGCACGACTGGCCGACGACGCCGGTCTCGTGCTGTCAGAGATCGCCACCAATTCGGTGATGCACGCGCACGGGCGGACGGTGCATATCTGGCTGATGTCAGACAGGCAGTCATTAGTGATCATGGTGGGTGATCCGTCATCCGCCATGCCCGTGCGCACGGAGGACGCTGACGGACTGTCCGGCCGTGGGCTCGTGATCGTTGACGCGCTGGCGGATCGGTGGGGCGCGTACCTCGTGCCAGCCGGCAAAATCGTGTGGGCGATGCTCTCGCCCCCGTAGACGTCACGCTGGCACCGGGAACTACGGCGTTGACCTGCGCCCCAGGGGTGGACTGGGTAAGCCCCTGGCGTTCCCGCTGCCAGCGTGACCCGAACGGCGCGCTGGGCAGGGAAGAGAGCAATCGGGCGCGTATGCAGACCCGTGCCACCGGATCGGATGAGGGAAAATCCCCGGGATTGTGTGCCCCCTGCCCAGCGCGCCCGCCAGCGCGACCCCGGTACGGACCCGCCCCGTCCGTACCGGGGTCGCCCGCTGATCTTGCTCTGCATGCTCCCGGAACCAGGAAGTCAGCAAAAAGTCAGCACGAGCATGCCTGATCCTGCCTATTTCTGTCGGTGCATGCCTACAGTCTCAGGCACTCATGATTTCGTTAAATATACGCTGACCTGCCTATACGCATATCAGCGATGTTGCTGTCCACGAAGATCAACAAGTATCGTTACCAACGGGCGGTTGCTGCTGCTGTTTCCGCACCAGATGCATGATCACGTCACGGCGAGCGGCTCTCAGCTGTCACTCAGGCCCCGGTGGTCACTCAGCCCGCTCCCGGTGTCCTGCCCGCCCATGGCATCACGACATGGCCGGGTTCCCGGATGGCCAGGCGGGACAGGGCCGGCAGCGCGGTGTGCCTGGCCGGAAGCGAATGCTGCATACGCTCGGGCAACACGGTCAGGAGAGGTCGATGCAGCGGATCGGAGTGCGGGAGCGGCGGGCCCGGACAACGCCGCTGCCGTCGTGGTTCAGGCCTTGGGCCGCCGAAATCGAGGCCACCGCGACGCAGCTACGGCTGTTCGAGCACTCGCTAGTTCCGGGCCTGCTCCAGGCCGAGGACTACGCGCGTGCCCTGCTGTCCGCGCGCCCGAACACATCACCGGAGGAGGTAGACGAGCTAGTCGCAGCGCGAATGCGAAGGTGATGCACGAACAGCTAGTTCACCTGTGGGGCATCGCCGAGCGGCCGAACATTAACATCCAGGTCGTCCCCCCCAGCGCGGGCGGCCACTACGCGCTGCTGGGCGCGTTCGCCATCGCGGTGGCAGGCAACGCCGTGCGAGCCGCCTACCTGGAGACCGTTGCTGAAGGTTACATTGCCGAGATTCCAGCCGTGCTCTCCGAAGTATCCTTGGTATTCGACACGCTGCGCTCCGAGACGCTAACGCGCGGAGCTTCCCGTGACCTGATCATGAAATGG
>DATLSX010000176.1:0-12155 GCA_035533915.1 Streptosporangiaceae bacterium | reverse complement strand
CTGGGACATCGTCGACGCGATGTTAACGGTGAAGGAACTGATGCTCAGCCCTGATGGAATCGTGTTCGAGCCGCCTGACGTCGTTGTCGACGTCGACGATCCGCAGGCCGCGGCTGTCAGGCCAACGACTACCGCCAGACTCGCCCAGCCCGCTCGGCGGAGGCGTCCCGCATTTCTGTTATCCGGTCCCATCCCCCATACCCCTTTCGCCAGAAAACGCCCGACGCGGGACACCGTAAGGCACGTCTGTCCCTTGGGTAACTATGCTAGATCTTCTAGACATCAGCTACCAAGGGGCCGAAAGTCCTCCGTCGGTAGGGGTCTAGTACGGCAGCCGCCATTGGTCCTGTGACCTGTGGCGATCACGGTGTGTCATGACATGGCTGGCACAGCATTACAGTCACGTTTCACGATGAGTTTGCATGCGTGTCCGGTGAGTAGCGAATCGTCTCGCGCTCGCGGTTACATAATGTGACCGCCGGTGGGATCGCCGTGCGTGAATGACACGTGAATGACAGGGGTGCCATCTTGGGTGCTGCTTCCGAGGGCGTGGCGGCGGTGATCCAGCCGCGGGAGGGAGCTCGCGGCCCGTTCAGGCCCCGATTACCGCCACGAGCTGCGGTTATTAGCGCACGTCAAGCCCGGTGACGGCCCTGCCGATGAGCATCCGCTGGATCCCGCGCGTGATATGAGCCGCCGCCGATCAGTTCGGCCGCCCGCTCGGCGATGGCCAGCACCGTCGCGTTCGGATGGGCGTTGGGGAGCACCGGCATCACCGACGCATCGGCGACCCGCAGCCCGGCCACCCCCTGGACCCGCAGCTGCGGGTCCACCACCGCGCCGGAGTCCGGTCCCATCCGGCAGGTGCCCGCCGGGTGGTAATAGCTGCCCACCGTGTGCCGGATGAACTCACGCAGCCCGGGTCGATCAGCGGGGCCTGCTGCGGGTCGGCAGACGCCAGCCGCACCGAGCCCCGGCTGCCCGGGGCGACCACCGCTGCCACCAGCGCAAACCCCGCAGGCGGAGGCTGGCACCCGGCCGGGGCAAGTGGCAGCAGGATCGGGAACAGGTGCAGGTCAGGGCAGGCGCCCGCCAGGGCGCTGCGCAGCGCCGCGTACGCCTCCCCATGGTTGAACTTGCTCACCGGCAGCGGCGAGGGTGACGCATACGACACCATGACAATGGAGTGGTCCTGCAGGTTCTGGCCGACCGCCGGGATGTCGGCCACCGGGTCGATGCCCAGGGCGCGCGACTGCGGCGCGGGGCCGATACCGGACAGCATCAGCAACTGCGGCGACCCGACCGCGCCCGCGCACACGATCACCTCACCGCAGGCCTGCGCCCCGGCCGGCGCACCGTCGCGGATGTAGGCCACGCCAGTGCAGCGGCCGTGCCGCACCTGCAGGCCGGTCACCAGGCAGCCAGTCTCGACGGCCAGGTTCGGGCGGTCCAGCACCGGCCGTAAATAGGCATCAGCGGAACTGACCCGCTGCCCGCCTGCGATCGCCAGATCGACCCAGGCCATCCCCTCCTGCATGTGGCCGCTCAGGTCGTCGGTCACCGGGCAGCCCGCCTGGTGCAGCGCCACTGCGAATGCACGGGCGACCGGATGCCGGTCCGCCTCCGCCGCTGGGGCTACCTGGACCGGCCCTTCAGTCCCGCGCAGCGCCGGATCGCGGCCCTCCGCCTGCTCACTGCGCCGGAAATACGGCAGCATGTCCGCAAACCCCCACCCGGCCGCGCCGCCGGCAGCCCAGCCGTCATACACCGCCCGGTGCCCGCGCACATGCGCCATCGCGTTTATCGCGCCAGACCCGCCCAGAGCCCGGCCCCTCGGGTAGGCCACCGCCCCCGCATCAGCCTGCCCTGTCGTGACGTTGCCCCAGTCCGCTGCCGAGCCGAGGTTGCCCGGCCACGCGTTCGGCACAGTCATCGCGCGGGTTCGCTGAGCACTCCCCGCCTCCAGGAGCAGCACGCGGGCACCAGCATCCTGCGACAGCCGGGCCGCCACCACACAGCCGGCAGTGCCGCCACCAACCACGATGTAGTCGTACTCCGTCACCGCATCCCCTTCGCCGGACACGGCGCCGTTCACGGCCAGGCCCGTCATCGACGAAGACCTTCTGCCGGGCGCTCTATCCCAGGCGGCGCAGGGTGTGGAGTGGCGTCGCCTGCCGGGCTGAGCTGCCCTTCCTGTGGGCCTGCCATTGCCCACCACGCCAAGGTGGAACGCCCGAACCAGGCCGGCACCCCGGCGAACCGCCGCGCCAATGCGGTCTCACCGTCGCGGATCGCCGCCTGGTAGGGGTCTTGTGACGAGGTGGGAGCGGCGGGGCTGGGGTCAGCCCAGGCGACCTGTGCCCACACCAGGCGGCCCCGGTGGTCGCCGGTCACACCGGTGCGTACCGACAGGCCGCGCACCACCAGCAGGCCGCGGCCGTGCTCGGCTGCCAGGTCATCGATCACCCGTGGCTCGGACGGCCCCCCACAGTCCGCGACGGCTACCCACACTGCTGCCGGGTACCAGGTGATCTCGGCCGCGAACCAGCTTCCCCGCCCGCTGAGCGTGTGCCGGACTGCGTTGCTGCCAAGCTCGGTCGCCACTGCGGCAACGTCGTCGCGGGCGGCGCAGGGTGGAAGTAGTTCGGCCAGCCATCGCCGCAACGCGGCAAGCTGGCGCTCCTCGCCGGGGAACACCCGCCGCCACCGCAGGCCAGGAACCAGCGCCGGCGGGGGTGGCGCATCAGGCCGTGGTGCTCCAGTTGCCATGCGTCAACAATGCCGTCTGCAAATAGCAGACTCAAGCTATCAACTATGAGCAAACACGAGCGTTACGAGCGAAATAGCAGCAACCACTATGGCCCACAGCGTTCCGTGATGGCAGACTGTCCGCAGGCACTCCCTGTGGGAGGACAGTGATGCCCCAGCCGGCCCTCGCCAGCCCGACCATCCTGCGGATCATCTTGGGCCGCCAGCTTCAGACGCTGCGGGAAAAGGCCGGCATGAGCTACGAGCAGGCCGCCGACGCCATTTACGCCTCCCCGTGGACCCTGCGCAGAATGGAAAAAGCCGAAGTCGGCCTCAAGCTCAACTACGTCAAAAGCCTGCTCATGGCCTACGGCATCACCGACGTCCGCGACATCGACACCTTCCTAGACCTGGCCCGCGAAGCCAACAAACCCGGCTGGTGGCACAGCTACACCGACGTCCTCCCAGCCTGGTTCCGCGTCTTCCCCGGCCTGGAACAAGCCGCCAGCCTGATCCGCGGCTACGAACCCCACTGCATCCCGGGGCTGCTCCAGACCGAGGACTACGCCCGCGCCCTCACCACCGCCGGCTACCCCAACGCCACCCCCGAGGAAACAGACCGCCGGGTCGCGCTGCGGATGGCCCGCCAGCAGATCCTGGCCCGCCCCGACCCACCCAAGCTGTGGGTGGTAATCGACGAAGCCGTGCTGCGCCGCCCGGCCGGTGGCCCAGGCGTGATGCGCGCCCAGCTCGGCCGGCTCATTGACGCCACCTCCCAGCCGAACATCACACTTCAGGTGCTGCCGTTCACTGCTGGTGCGCACCCGGTCATGTACGGCATGTTCCACCTGCTGCGCTTCCCCGCCGCCGAACTGCCCGACATCGTCTACGGCGAGAACCTGACCAGCGCGTCCTACCTCGACAAACCCGCCGACGTCGCCACCTACACCGAAGCGCTCGACCGGCTGTGCGCCCAGGCCTCCCCCGCCGACAAGACCGCAACCATCCTGCGCCGCATCCGCAAGGACTACCAGTAAAGGAGCACCAGCACATGCAGATACGAAACGGCATGCGCGCCGCTGACCTCGGCCCCGACGGCTGGTCCAAGCCGTGGAGCAGCCCCAACGGCGGGTCCTGCCTGGAAGCCAAGAAACTCCCCAGCGGCCAGGTCGCGCTCCGCCAGTCCACCGACCCCGACAGCCCCGCCCTCATCCTCGAACCCGGCGAGATCCACGCATTCATCCAGGGCGCCAAGACCGGCCTGGCCGACTACCTCCTCACCTAGCCAACTCCTATGGCCCTGCGCCGCCATCCCCCGTGGCCCTGCGCATCCGTCAGCCGCCCAGGGGCGATGACCCGTGCCTGCCCGCCAGCACTGAGAGTTCACCCCGCCGGACCGGCAACCGAACCCTGCCATGGCGAGCCCTGTAGGACTCATCTCGAGCTGCTGGCGCCCGCGCAGGCCGCAACGCAGCAGGCGGCAAGCCGCGTACAACCCCGGACACCGAACGTTCGCACCACTGGACTCAAAGCGGAGGAATCGCAATGTTAGACAACCTCAACGCCTGGCTGCGCGAGCAACGGCTGGCACGCGGCTGGAGCATGGCCGAGATGGGCCGCCAACTCCAGCACGCCGCCAAAGCCACGGGCGACCACACGGTGCCGCGCACTGCGATCCTGGCCTCCTATGTTCGCCGCTGGGAAGCGGGCAAGATCGGCCTCACCGAGCGCTACCGGCTCCACTACTGCACCGCCCTCGGCATCCCCCCCGCCCAGTTCGGGCCTCCCCAGCCGCAGAAAGAGCGGACGCGGCCGACGGCCGGCACCACCGACTTGGTCGCGGGGGTCGACCCGGCAATGTCCGATGTGCAGCCAGGTCCTAACTCACCGGGCTCGCTCTGGGAACATACGGGTTATCGTGAGGTTCCAGGGATATATAACGTCACGGAGCGACCGGAGCAACCGGCGCCTGCCACCACTACGTTTGACCGCCTGATGGCCATGCTCGCGGAGGAGTCACTGGGCTTCGGAGAGTGGGTTGGCATGTCGGAGGTGGCGGACGCCACGATCGAGCGGTACGCGACGCAAACGAGGCAACTATCGAGGGACTTTGAGCATGCAGCGCCGTTCCCGCTGTTGCTGGAGACCAGGCGGTTGCGCGACCGGGTGGCGTCCTGGCTGCGTGCTCACCAGCGGCTTGACCAGACCAGAGACCTGTACCTGATTGCCGCTCAGGTGTGCGGCTTGCTGGCCTGGATGACCGGTGACCTGGGGAGTTACCGGGCTGCCGACACGCACGCCTGGACGGCGTGGATGTGTGCCGAGCAGGCAGGACACGATGGAGCACGCGCCTGGGTACGCGCCACCCAGGCCAAGCTCGCCTACTGGGACGGGCGGTACAGCGAATCCGCGCAGCTCGCCGAGGACGGGCTGCGCTATGAGTGCACCGATACCGCACGTGCGTTCTTGGCGTTGTTCCAGGCACGAGCGCTGGCCACGGCCGGCCGGCGGGCTGAGGCCGGGCAGGCCCTGGCCCGCGCGGAGGCCGAACAGGAGCGGGCGGCAGACCCTGACCTGGTTGGGGGCGTATGGGGCCTAACTCCCGGGCGCTATCACGGCATGGCTGCCAGCACGCGCATGCTGCTGGACGATCCAGCGCAAGCTCTAGCGGAGGCCTCTCGCGCTGTCGCGCTGTCAGAATCGGCTCCCGCCGCCGAGCGGCACACCTATTCAGAGATGCTCGCACGGATTGACCAGGCTGAGGCTCATCTTCAGCAACCCGACCTAGATGCCGCTTCCGCCGCGCTGCGCCCCGTTCTGGGCCTGCACCCGGACAGCCGCATCGACCCTGTCACCCAGCGCTTGATGCGGCTGAGTCGTGCCTTCGCGGCGCCTGGCTTCGCGGGCTCCCGGCAGGCCCGCGGTTTGCAGGAGGAGATAGAGACCTACTGCGGCGAGGCCATTCCCCATCAGATCAGTGCCTAGCCCAGGGCCGTGGGATCACACACTCGACCGAACGACGCGCTCGCAGACGCTTGCGTCAAGGTGGGCTTGGATGCCACTGATGCAAGTGTCATCTACGAACGGTCCAACATGGTCTTCCGGCTGGCGCGTGAGCCGGTTGTGGTCAGGCTCCGGTACGCGCCGGGCTCCGCCGAGTGGATGGCCCGGCTGACCGCAAGCGTGCAAGTCACCGCCTGGCTGAGCACATTGGGGTTTCCGGCCGTGCGCCCGTTGGATATCAGCCAGCCGGTCACCACTCGCGGCTATATCGTGACGTTCTGGGACTACGTACCCGAGGTAGGGCCGCCCTGGAGCGACATCGACGCGCTGGCCCGACTGCTGCGCCGGCTCCATGAACAGCCATCGCCCCCGATTGACCTGCCCGCGACCAACCCACTGGGCTCGCTGCGCGAGGACGTGGGCCGCTGCACATGGCTGACCGAGTCCCAGCGGGACTGGCTGGTATCGCGGTGCGACGAACTGGAACGCCAATACAGCGAGACATCATGGAGGCTTGGCTGTGGACTGCTGCACGGTGACGCCTACACCGACAACCTCATCCACACCAGCGACGGAGCCGTGCTGGCCGACTGGGACTCCGTCAGCTACGGCCCCCGCGAACAAGACCTCGTCCCCACCAGGATGAGATACCGCTTCGGCCAGCCGGCATCCGAGTGGGACCAGTTCTGCGATGCCTACGGGATTGACCCCAGCGAACTGCACGGCCTGCCCGTACTGCAGCAGATGCGCGAACTGCGCGCACTGGCCGCCTACATCCGCTCACACAACCCAGCCGCCCAGGCCGAGGTCGCCCGGCGCATCGCCGACCTGATAAGCGGCATACAGGATCAGCCCTGGACCGCCCTGAACTTGGCGCATTGACGATTACGAGGTAAGCGACACAAGAACGCAACTGCCGTCTGGGCAGATCCCGCTCCCCGTTGCCAGATGAGTCTCTGGTGACGAGAGAAGGCTATTGGAGCCGGGGAAGGTCTGCAGGTAGATCTGGAACAGGCGGCTTGCCTCGCGGCGGACGAGGGCAACCTGCACGTCACCCCGGCGCCAGAAAGAAACCGACACGGCTTCAGCCAGCGCGCAAAGCGAGCAATGCTGGTTGCTCGTTCCTGCTCGTGATTGCCCTATTCCCTGGTAGCGGAATTAGGCCCAGAATAGAGACAGCCATTTTAACGACGAGTGGGAAAGGATGCGATGGAGCCGGGTTTCGCACCTTCTGAGATCGATACGAGCAGGCCGCATCCGGCTCGCATGTATGACTATTATCTCGGCGGCAAAGACAATTATGTAGTCGACCGGGAAGCTGCTGCGGCGGTACTGCGGGCGCTCCCGGAGGCCCGGGATATAGCCCGGGAGAACCGGGCTTTCCTGCAACGCGTAGTACGGTATCTCGTCGGTGAGGCCGGTATCCGGCAGATGATCGATATCGGCACCGGCATTCCGACAGCGGGGAACGTGCACCAGGTTGCTCAGCTAATCGAGCCGGGCGTGCGGGTGACGTATGTGGACAACGACCCGATCGTGCACGTGCATGCCAACGCCTTGCTCACCGGCGAGGGCAGCACCAGCATCGTGCTGGCCGACCTCCGTGACCCTGAGGCCATCCTTGGCCACCCGAAGGTCCGGGACCTGATCGACTTCGACGAGCCGGCCGCTCTTCTCCTGGTGGCGATCCTGCACTTTATAACCGACGATGAGGGACCCGGCCGGATCATCGCCGCCTTCCGCGACGCGCTTGCGCCCGGTAGCTATCTGGCGCTGTCGCACGGCACCGCCGACTTCCACGACCAGGCCATCGCCGACGCGGGCACAGCGGTCTATTCAAGGGCCACCGCTCCGTTGGTGCTTCGTGACCACGCGCAGGTTGCGGCGTTGTTTGAGGGCTGGGATCTGATCGAGCCCGGCATCGTGCAGGTGCCGTTGTGGCGGCCAGATGGCAAGCCGCCCCGCCACCGCGACCTGCCGAAGATCGGCATCTATGGTGGCGTGGGGCGTCTGGCAAGTAGTGAGCAGACCGGCGATGCCCCCAGCTCTGGGCAGCGGGTGCATCCGGTAGTTGATCGACTCCTTCACGTAGACACGGCGCTGGGCCGTGAATCACCTGACATTCAGGAGATGAGGACATGGAAAGACCTACGCCCGGGGACCGCTCGGCAAGACCGGATTCAGGATCGTATTGGGTTAAGAGTTCCCTGAGTTTCTCCAACGGCAACTGCGTCGAGGTAGCAAACCTGCCCGGTGGTGAGATCGGTGTTCGCCACAGCAAGGACACAGATCGTCTGGTCCTCCGATTTACATCAGACGAATGGCATGCATTTCTCGGCGGAGTCCGAAACGGAGAATTCGATAGCTTCGGCAGAATATGACTGCTACCGGCCCGTTCAGGCTCTTCACCGAGGACGGTGGATCATCAAGATCCAGGAGCAAGCGGTTCGGTGAACCGCTTGCTCCGGCCGGATTCCGTCCGCCATATGTCCGTAACCACTGCTATGCAGCAGCTCACGGTGGCACATCATGACACACAGCGGAACAGTACCAAGAAGGCCCATAAGGCCGGGAACACCCAGCTCACGGGCCGTTTTCGCAGGTGGTGGCAGGTGTTGGGTTCGAACCAACGTAGTACGAATGCGAGTGGGGCTACGCCTACACCGCGGCGGCCGGAGGAGGTCTACGTACTCGACACCTCCGAGGCCATCCGGCCGCCCGGGCTGCCGGATGAGGAGTTCTGGCTGTATGACGACCGGGAGGTGGTCGTGATGGATTACGACAGCCAGGGGGCGGTTCATCGACGCCAAGCCGCTGCCGCAGTCCGAGACTCCCCGCTACCGGCGTTACCGGGACCTGGCGATGAGCGCGGCCGTCCCGTTCGCCGCCTGGTGGGCGCGCCATCCGGAGAACCTGCGCGAGAACTGGCTCCGGCCAGGCCGGGACCAGGCCCGTGCCTGATCAGCTTGGCGCGTGGCTGCGGGCGCAGCGGCGTTCCCGGGGCTGGGACGTGCCGGAGATGGCCCGCCAGCTCACCCGGGCCGCCGGCGCCGCCCGGGGCGCGCTCCCGGCGCATCAGTCCCTTGTCGCCTACGCGCGCCGCTGGGAGCGGGGTGTTGCGCGTTCAGCGTGAGCGTGGTGGCGTCGCTGCCGGTGAAGGTTCAGCTGCTGGAGGAGTTCGCTCAGTCCGTGCTTTGCCGGGCTACGGCATGGTGCATGGTGTCGTTGTACGAGTTCAGCGTCCAGTGGCCTGCCTGATGTTCGGGTGCGTTCCATCGTGTTACGGAGGCGTTGTCGACGGCGAGCTTGACTGGCAGCAATGCTGGGATGCCTGTTTCCCCGGAGAAGTGCTGCCAGGCGGCACGGACGGTTTCGGCGTGGCCGCTGATGATGATTGTCCCCGCGGTGGTGGTCGCGAGGATGCGCTCGATCACCTGGCCGGTGAGGTAGGCCCGCCATGTTTCGCCGCCGGGCACCAGCGGCTTTTCGGGATGGTCAGCCGGGCGGCCGGGGAATGCCGCGAGGATCTGTTCCCAGGTCTTGCCATCGGCGGCCGGGCCGTGGTCGGGTTCACGGAGATCATGAAGGGCGTAGCTGTCGAGGCTGAGCTCAGCGGCGAGTATCTGGGTGGTTTCGCGGCAGCGCCGGACGGTCGAGCTGAAGAGCGCGGCGTCGGTGATGGCCTGATCGCGGGCAAGCCGTTCGGCCAGCGCCCGGACCTGGCTGCGGCCAAGCTGTGTCAGGCCGGTGCAGCCCGCCGCGCCGCCGACGATGCCGGTTACGTTGCAGTGGGCGAGCCCGTGACGGATTATCAGCAGCTGGCGCACTGGGCGGCCTCGTGGCTCAGGCGGTGAGGGCTTGTGATGGCAGTCCGAGAGCCTGCCATAGAGCCGGGTCGCCGAGCGTCGTGACGTGCCGGTGCGCGGGGAAGACTAGGTCGGGTGCGGACGGTACGCCGATCAGGTAGAGCCCGGCTGCGAGGGCGGCTGCGGCGCCGGTTGGTGAGTCTTCGAAGGCGACGCTCGCTGCGGGGTCGCTGCCGAGGTGCTGGCATGCGAGCTGGTAGATATCCGGCGCTGGCTTGGGCCGGGAGACGTGATCGTTTCCGAGGATCACGTCGAATGCGTCGAGCAGGCCGCAGGGTTCCAGGTAGGAGCGGACGATCTCGCTGGGCGTGTTAGAGGCGACAGCGAGTGGCCGGGTTCCGTGCAGGGCGGTGACCAGGGCGATCGCTCCGGGCATGGCGCGGTGGCCTGCGCCGATGTTGGACTCCACGAGTGCGTGGATCTCGTCGCTGAGCTGGGCGGGCGGGGCGGGGCGGCCGAGCAGCTCAGCGAGCGCATGGCCGAGCGGGCCGAGCTGCAGGCCGACGAGGGCGTGCCGGGCGGCAGAGGTGATTTGCCTCCCGTAGCGGGCGCTGAGCTCGGCGTAGGCGCGGTCCCATGAGCCCTGGGTGCTGACGAGCAGGCCGTCGCAATCGAAGACGACCGCGGCGCGCGGGATCTGATGGCTGGCGCCGCGCCGATACGTGGCGCCTCCAGCTTGGTGCGGCGAGCGGGGTTCCTGCTGGCCGGGCGGCGGGACCGGGCGGGGAGTCCGCGGGGCGGGTGGTGGTGGCTGGTTCATGCGGATTCCTCGCTGAGGCGGTTCCGGGCATAGACGAGGTCGTGCTGCAGGCGGGACAGGCGGTCGCGGTGGAGCGCGGTGGGTGCGTAGCGCCGGTGGGAGAGGATCTCCCGGCCCAGGACGAGCACGGTGCTGAGCCAGAAGGCGGTGATCCGCCGAGGGTCCGGGCCGGCGTGGCGCGTGATGAGTGTCCGCAGGTCGGGGTCCGGGCCGGTGAGGGTCCACAGCATGGCCAGGTCGTAGCCGGGCAGGCGCGGGGCCAGGAACTCCAGGTCGATCAGCGCGAGCGGGGCTCGTGGCGCGGTGATGGCGTTGCCGGGATGGGCGTCGCCGTGTTCCAGCTGGGTGCCGAGAGCACCGGTCAGGGTGCTGGTGGTTGCGGCGTGGCGTTCGAGTTCCCCCGGCCGGAACAGGTCCGCCGGGAGGCCGGCGTACTGGGCGGCGTAGTCAGTATCGGCCGGGATGCGCCGCAGGGCGGGCGCGTCCCAGCGATGAAGCCGGCTGAGAGCGCGGAGCAGCTCGTCCATGTGCGCGGCGGGGAGCGGAGGGACCGGGTAGCGGTCCGGGCAGACCTGGCTGCCGGGGAGCACTGTCAGGACGATCATCAGGGCGCGGGGGTCAGAGGCCAGCAGCCGCGGCAGCGGAACTGGCGCCGGCCCGGCCGCGGCCAGGATGCGGTAGACGCTGGCCTCGTGGCGGGCGCGGGCCTGCCAGAAGGGGCGCGGGTCGATGAGATGCTTGGCGATCACGGCGGCGGGCCCGATGTGGCCGGCCAGGAGCGTTGATGTCTCGGTGCAGGTGAACGGCCCGGCCGGGGTGAACTGCGGGCATAGCCGGTGAAGGCGGGCACGGAAGTGCCCTTCGGTCTCGGCGGTCAGGCTGTGCGCTGGCTGTTGTCCGAGGTTCACGTCGCGGCCCCGGTGGCGGGGGTGCTGGCCGTGCTGTTGGCGAGCACGGCCCAGTCCGGGGCGGGGTCGGCGCTGTGGCCGGGCAGGTCCTCGATGAACCGCGCGGCGCGTGCGGTCAGTTGCGCGATGCTGTCGCTGCCGTCGATTCGCAGTACCCGGTCCGGGCTGATGGCGGCGAAGTAGGAGTCGTAGATGCGGCTGATCGCGGCCCTGACTGGCGGGCTGGCCAGGTGCGGTGGCAGCGGGCCGCGCCGGGCCTGGCGCCTCTCGAAGGCCTGGTCGGCGATGACCAGGTGCAAGTAGGCGTCCGGGGCGATGATCGCTCCGGCCGCGGCCGCGCTGCTGAACCAGCAGGCCGCGGCCTGGGGGTCGGAGGCGACTGCCAGTGAGGCCATCGCGTGCTCGTGCGCGATGAGCGTCAGCGGGCTCCGGTCGTACAGGACCAGCGGTCGGCCGAGCGCGCGCGGTCCGGGCACGGCCCGATTCCAGGGCGAGGAACCCGAGCAGGGCCGCGCGAGCCTCGAACTGGCTGGCCGGGAGGAAGCCCGGCAGCGGCGCCAGGTTAGCGTACTCCGCGACGACGCCGGCGGCGAGGCGGCGGGCCAGTGCGCGGGCGAGAGTGGTCTTTCCCGCGAAGCACAGTCCCTCGACGGCGATTATCAGGGGCGTCCGGGATGGGGGTGTGGCGCTCATGGGGATCTCCGCGTGTCGTCCGGTAGGGGCTGCTAGCGTCTTGGGATTTCCGGGGCCATGTGATGGGAACGGAACGCATGCGGCAAGCGGCTGATGAAGCGGAAGATCCTGACGCCGGGGACCTGGACGAGGTCCTGGCGCAGTTCGACCTCGGCAAGACCGCGGTGGCGCGGCGGG
>DATLSX010000175.1:0-5840 GCA_035533915.1 Streptosporangiaceae bacterium | reverse complement strand
GTCATCCACGATGATGGCCTCCTCCACTCCAGGTGCGGGCTCAGGGGGTAGAAGCCATCAGCGGGGCCATCCCGCGGTTCGGGCGAGCTTCATCGCCAGCGGCCATTGTGGCCGATGCCGCCGCCGGACCGCAATCCAGGGGCCGCCCAGATGCCGGGGCAGGTGACCCGCCCCGGCACCGGCGCGGCGAACCGCAGCACGCTCGCTGACCTGTCGCCCGCGAGCTGAACCCCCGTCTGCCGCGACGTTACGATTGGCCCCCTTTCGTGGTTGAATCAAGCCAGCGTTGGGGCGGGAGGGTCGCGTTGGGGCGGTTCGGTGAATGACGCCATCGGCGCCCAGTTGCGCCTGGTCGTGGCAACCTACGGGCTCGGGATCTGTGAGGATGCCCGCCGGGTCGAGGCCCTGCTGCGGGATCTGTCAGGCGAGCATCGGCGGGAGATATTCGTGCTCGCCGGCGCGGTCAGGGAAGGGGTTCCCGCCGAGCTGCTGGCCGCCACGGGCACGGTGCCGGCCGCAATGCTCCAAGAGCGGCTCAGCCGCATGCTCGAGGAGAACCTGGGCCTGGGGGGTGATGCTGCACGCTGGGCCGTCGCGACGTGGGCATCGGCGCTCGATGCCGCTGGTCACGATCCCGCCGTTCCGGCACCGGGTGACCAAGGAGGGACCAGCGCGGTAGCGGCTGGCCTTGCCGTGGCTCAGCCGCCGCAGGTCCCGGCCACTGCCCCGCAGGCGGCGATGAACGTCAGCGAGCGGCTCCTGGCTTTGCCGCTCGATCAGGCCGGCGACACAGCCTGGCGTGTCCTCGGCCTGCTTGCCTGCGCGCTTGGCCCGCTGACCATGGACGATATCGCTGATCTCGTGGAGTTGCCGGTGCGGCAGGTTCACCGGGCCATCGAGCCGATTGCCGACCTCATCATTCACGACGGCCACCTGGAGATAGCTGGCAATTCGATGCGCCAGGCTGTCACCGAGTATTTGGGCAGGGCTGAGCGGGGGTCGGCTGCCCAGCGGATGGCAAGCTGGTGTGCAGACTGGTGCTCCCAGCTCACCTCGTCACAGCAGCATGGCCACGACGTGCCCGGCTACGTGGTCCGGTACGGCGCGACGCACCTGCACGACCACGGCGCCGCCGCAGCCCTTGACCAGCTGGTTGACGAACAATGGATGCGGCTGTCGGCCACGCGGACAGGTTCCCTGCTGGCATTCGCCGGGGACATGCTGCTCGCGGCCGACTCTGCTGCCAGCGGCAGCCCGCCTCGAAGACTGACCGAGCTACGGGCCACAGCCGCGTATGTGACCGTGATGACCGCTGCCGAGAAGATCCCTCCGGAAGCGCTCGCGGTCCTCGCGTTCGCGGGCCAGCACAAGCGGGCGATGGATCTCGCGGCGCTCGTCGAGCCGCGATCCCGCAGTGATGCCTATCAGATGATCGCGATGGCGCTGCTCGGTAGCGGCAATTCCGCGGACGCCGACGCGGCAGCGGCGGAAGCCATCAGCGCTGCCGATGCGTACCTGCGTGATTGCGGCGATAAGTATCCCCTGCGGGGGCTGGTGTACGCATTTGTCAAAGATGGGACGGCAGCCTGGGCCTCGCAAGCGCTCGCCGCGTTCCAGAGCAGCGCTGGCGCCAGCGCGGATGAGAACTTCGTGGAGGTCAGCATTGCCCTCAAGGCGGGCAACATCGACCGTGCGTGGGAGATCGCGAAAGCCATGGCCGGTGCGAGCGGCAAGAACTCAGCGCTGGCGAACGTGGCGGAGGCACTGGCACAGTCAGGCCGGGTGAACGAGGCCGTTGCCGTGGCGCAGACGGTCGAGCAAGCCAGGTGGGTGCTGGGGAAAGTCGTGGCGATTGCCGCCCAGACTGGCGAGGAAGCCAAGGCGATGACCGTCATCAGGTCAGCCCCGGAGTCACATAGGGACTGGATCGCCGGTGAGGTCGCTGAGACCTGGGCGCGGCTAGGTCGCATTGACGAGGCGGTGGCGGTCGCACGCGCCATCGCCGACGAACGCCGGCGTGAAGACGTGGTCGAGGCCATTGCCCGGGTACTGGCCGGGACCAAGCGCGGCCGGCGTGCGGTCGAAGTTCTCGCTGAGGTGGCAGACGAAGATGACATGGACCGCGCAGCGGCGGACCTGGCGAAGGTCGCGGCCGAGGCGGGTGACCTCGACGGGAGCCTGGAGATCATCGCGACCATCACCGACAGCTACCTGCGGAGGCGGTCATTCGCAGACGCCGCCATAGCCGTCGCCGGAACGGGAGATCTCCGCCAGGCAGCCGAGGTCGTGCACATGATCGGCACGCGGTCGGCCGAGGACGAAGCACTCGCCGAGATCGTCAAGGATCTGGCGGGCCGTGGTCACCTGGACCATGCCGCCGAAGTCGCGGAAACCATCTCCCGTCCGTATCTGACAGCCGGGGCGCTGGCCGAGGTATCGGCCGCGTTCGCGAAAGCCGGGCAGTATCTGCGGAGCGTAGCGCTGGCAGAGCAGTCTGTAGCGGTAGCGGAGACGCTGGGCAACGAGGAGCGCGAGGTCAGGGCACTCAACGCCTGGGCTACGGCACTGGGCCTGTCCGGCCAGGCCGGCGAAGCTGCCGCGGCTGCTGAGCGGGCTGTCGCCATCGCCGGCGCGGCATCCGACGTCAGGCTGGCCGCGGAGGCCCTCGCGACCTGGTCCGTGACGCTCACCATGGCCGCACGGGGGGAGGAAGCAGCAGCCGCGGCCGGACGGGCTGTCGAGTCTGTCCAGGCGAGCAATGACATGTGGCGCGAGGACATCCTCCAGGACCTGGCACGCGTCCTGGCCGAAGCGGGCCCGCCCGAATGGGCCATGGCGGCGGCTCAGTCGGTGACCAATGAATGGGATCGGGACAAGCTCCTGGGGGAGATGGCGGCCCTGCTGGCCCGGCGCGGGCTGGCTGGCCATGCCATCGCGGCCGTTCAGGACAGCCCGTATGTCACCCCCCATGAAGGGAAAGAGAGGCTGGGCAAGGTCCTGCGGATACTCGCCGAGCACGGGCATGGGGAGGAAGCAGTCCGGGTGGCAAACGCTATTCCTCAGATCGGCCGGGATGAGGATGACACCGCATTCGCTGATATGGCTGAGCATGAAGTAGTCATCGCGATTCGCGACATAGCCGGTCTGCTGGCAGAGAATGGATGGGTGGATGCGGCGCTGTCGGTGGCGCGGACGGCTGAGCCGAGCTGGAACAGGCCGGAAGCGCACAATCGCATTGCCTGCGCGCTCGCCCAGGCGGGCGACCTGGCGCGTGCCGTGCAGGTAGCCGAGATGAGTACCGGCTACCAGGCGCTGGCCAAGGTAGCCAGCTCACTGGCGGAATCCGGGAGAGTGGGCGACGCCTTGCCGTTGGCGGAGAAGGCGATCGCCTCGGTGCTGGCTGCGCCGCCGGCGTCTCCGTCCGCCGATGACGCCATAGCCGTTTGGCTACCAGTCCTGACGGACGCCGCCGACGACGGCGCAGCCACCGCAAGCCCGGAAGACGACACTGGCGGCCAGGCTCAGGCGGATGAGAGCGCGGCTGCCGTCCAGCAGGCCGTTGCGGCGGCCATGGCTCTGGCCAGCGACGGTGAGAGGGCAGAGGCGCTGTCGGGGATCGGTTCGGACGGGGAGAAGGTGGCCACGCTTGCTGAGCAGGCGCTTCTGCTGGCCAGAGTGGGCTGGGTGGCGGAGGCGGGTACGCTCGCCGGCGACGTCTTGACCCTGGCCAAGGGCCCGATCGGAGCCTGGCGGGGCGACATTGTCTCCACGGTGGTTCAGGCTCTTCTCACCTGCGGCGAGGCCGATCGAGCGGTGGCGGCGGCCAGGGCTGCTCCGGTCGATACGAGGCCCGATTGCCTGGCCGCGGCTGCCGCCGCCCTGCTCGCGGCAGGTGAGCACGACAAGGCAGCAGCATCGGTCTGTGAAGCGTTCGCCGCTGTCCGTGCTGGTGGCAGGCGGTTCGCCTGCTACCACCTGCTCTGTCATCTGCTGCCACGGCACCCGGAGCTGTTCAGAGCGTGGCTCGGTGACGGCACCAGCATCGGGGAGATCGGCCGGGAGCTCGCCGAACTTGAGCGATGGTGGGCTAACTGACCAAGCCAGCCGGCGTTTGCTGTTCCGGGAACAAGTGCGGGGCCAACATTCTGGTTGGGGGTTTGAGAGCACGATGAATAATGCAGTGGTCGCTCAGTTGCGTCATATCGTCGTGACGTACGGGGTGGAGGTCTGCGAGGACGCACGTCGTGTTGAGGGACTGCTGCGGGACCTTGCGGGTGAGCACCGTCGTGAGATCGCGGTGCTGGTTGGGGCGGTCAGGGAGGGATTGCCCTCGGAATTGCTGGTCTCCCGGGACGGGGTGCCGCCTGCGGTACTGGAGGAACGGCTGGTCCGGGTGCTCGAGGACAACCTCGGCATGGCGGCGGATGCGGCGCGGTGGTCGGTAGCCGCGTGGGCGGTGGCGCTGGATGTCGCTGGCTTCTCACCGCCGGTGGCGACGGGCCGCATCCAGCCTGACGCGCGGGCAGTGGCAGACGGTGGCGGCCCCGGTCGCTCACAGCCGGAGCCGGTGGCTGGCCCGGCGCAGGCAGAGCTGGTGGTCGCGCTGCTGGGACCCGCTGATCACCGCACGATCAAGGCCGCAGTCGCCGCCGCGGAGCCCGGGACGCGGATCATGGTGCGCCCGGGAATCTACCGGGAACCGCTGGTGCTCGACCGGCCGGTCGAGCTGCTGGCCGATGGCCCCGTCGACGATGTGGTCGTCGAGGCGACCGACGGGAGCTGTCTCCTGATGCAGGCCGACTACGCGGTTGTCCGGGGGTTCACCTTGCGCGGCCGCGCCGGAACCACGGGCCCGTTCTGATCTGCCCCGAGCTTTCCGGACAGCGTATTTGTGGTTAATTCACGCTGCGGACTGCCGTTCCAGGTATTCCTCGTGGACCTGCCGTGGGGTTCGGTACTGAAGTCCGGAGTGCCTGCGCTTCGAATTGTACCAGAATTCGATGTACCTCACAACGTCCCGGCGCGCGTGCTCACGAGTCGGATACTGGGTCCGGTGGACGCGCTCGTTCTTCAGTGCGGCGAAGAACGATTCGGCCATGGCATTATCGTAGCAGATCCCGGTGCGGCCGACGGAATGCCGGAGGTTATGTTTCTTCAGCGTCCCGGCGAACTGCTGGGATGTGTAGTTGCTGCCGCGGTCGGAGTGGAAAACGGCTTTATCGGCGAGAGGATAATTATGGGCAGCCATCTCGATGGCCCTCTCGATGAGCGGGGTCTTGTAGTTATCGTCCGTCGCCCAGCCGATCACTTCTTTCGTATGACAGTCGATAACCGTCGCCAGGTAAAGCCAGCCCTGCCATGTCGGAATGTAGGTGATGTCGCCGACCATTTTCTCGCCCGGCGCGCCGGCGGTGAAATCCCGTTTCACGAGATCGGGAATGTCATGCTCCTGGCCGTCGCCCTCGGTGAGGCTGAACCGCCACGGCCGCGGCTGGCAAGCCTCCAGGCCCAGCTCGCGCATCACCGACCGCACCAGCTCCGGCCCGGCCGGCACGCCCCAGGCCGCCAGGTCCGTGTGGACCCGCCGGTACCCGTACGTCCCATCCGATTCATCGAATGACTTCTGCACGCACAGCGCGATTATCCCGCGCCTTTTCGCCGTCGCCGATTCCGGCGCGTTCCGCCATTCGTAGAACCCGGATCGCGACACCTCCATCCACCTGCACATTTGCACGACCGACGGCACGTACCGTTTATCTGATTCCTGGTAAGCCGCATACTCCGCGTCGATGAACTCGAACTTGTCGGTCACCGATGGTCGCGGGCGAAGTATGCTGCGG
>DATLSX010000174.1:0-16009 GCA_035533915.1 Streptosporangiaceae bacterium | reverse complement strand
CGCCCCCCCACGACGTGCTGCGCTGCGGTCCGACTCAGCAGATCTTGGCCACCACCGTGCCGGTACCCGCATGGCCCGGGTCAGGGGAGTAGCCCGGGTTTGTCTTCACCACGACCAGGCTTGGCGTGGTCCCGGAGACGGCCGAACCGGTCTGCGCGACCGTTCCCGAGACGACGACCGCCAGGTAGGCGGGAAGCGGGCCCGCCGGCGGCGGTGTGCTGTTGCCGGGATCGGTGGTCCAGGCGTGGCCGCACGCGGGCAGGGCCGGCTGGTCCTCGAATCCCTTGAAACTCGCCGGGCCGGTGCCGCCGCTGAGCGTGTTCAGCTTCCACCAGGACGCGCCCCAGAAGGTCACCCCTGTGCCGGTCGCGGAGTTGCCGTCGCCGATGACGAAGCTGCCGCCCTTGGCGACCCCGTAGATAAGCACCTTGGTCGTCGCGCTGGCGGTACTTCCGCCGTCGTCCACGATCTGCACCTTGACGGTGAAGAAGCCGGTGCCGGTATAGGCGTGGCTGCCGCTGACGCTGTACGAGCCGTTGCTTCCGCTGACGGTGCCGGCCGACGGCGGGCTGCCGTCACCCCAGTCGATCGTGGCGGTGAAGTCGGCCGTGCTCGACGTGGTCGCGTTGGCATCGGTGAAGCCCGCCACCGGGCCGCTGAACGACTGGCCGCTGACCGGAGCCGGGCTGATCCCGGTCGCGCTCAGGCCGGCGTCGCCGATCGTCGCGGTATCGGTGACGGTCGCGGAGTTGGCCTTGTTGTCAGCGTCGGCGACGCTCACCGTGATCGGGTAGTTTCCTTCGTCCGCGTACAAATGCGAGCCGGCCACCGTGAACGGCCCGCCGGCTGGACCGCTGACGGTGCCCGTGTCCATCGGGCTGCCGTCACCCCAGTCGATCGTGGCCGTGTATTCCGAGGCCGTGGCGTTCG
The DNA here is from genome assembly GCA_035533915.1 of Streptosporangiaceae bacterium. Taxonomy (GTDB): domain Bacteria; phylum Actinomycetota; class Actinomycetes; order Streptosporangiales; family Streptosporangiaceae; genus Chersky-822. The sequence goes on along the minus strand of DATLSX010000174.1, from coordinate 15,079 downwards.
GGTCGGGATCGGTGAAGGTGGCGAGCGTGCCGCTGACGGTAGCGGGTTCCGTGCCGGTGAAACTCTGGCCGCCTCGCGCGGAGATTGGCTCGTCCCAGACGACCGAGACGTCGTTGGACGTGATAGTGCCCGCGACATTCGTCACCGTCGCGACGACCTTGTCAGTACCTGCCTGGGTGCTGCTGTAGCTGAAACTCGCGTTCCCGCTGGCATCGGTCGCGCCGGTCCCGGTGAGGCCAGCGTCGGGTCCGGAACTGACGGCGAAGTCCACGGCGGCGCCCTGCAACGGGTCACCGCAACTGTTCGTGAACGTGGCCGTCACCGTGGCCGTGGTCCGGACGTCCTGGTGCTGGCTCGGCGGAGCGAGCGACAGGACCGATCCGGCACACGGCGCGTCGCCGATCGGGGTCCACTGCGTGGACTCGTTCGAGCCGTTCGGGCAGCTTGCGAGGTCGAAGCCGCCGGTGTTGAGCACCTGGCCGCTGTCGGCAAAGGCAGAGAGATGCCCGTCGATGGACACGTCGACCTCAGGAATGACCCCGTCGGGAGTGCAATTTCCCGAGTAAGACGAGCCGCCGGGACCGACATCGGAGGTGTCCATAGTCCCGTCGGACGCGCATCCGCTCGCGGCGCCGCTGATCGTCTGGGTCACGATCAGCTGCCCGCCTGCGGCCAGGTTGACCGAAGGCCACAGCTGATAGCTACAGGTCGATACTTTGACGGCGACCGAATTGATAGTCACCGGGCTGGCCGAGTTGTTGACGATCCGGACCGCGCCGGAATCGAATGAACAACTCCCCGTGCAGCCCTCGAACGTGACATTCGGGCTTCCGTCCCACGGTGTGGGGAAATTCGTTGGATTAGCACGCAGATTGTCGGCGTACCCGACGAATACCTCGACCCCGCCGGCCGCATGCGCCGGCGCGGCGGTCCATACCGCGCCCGTCAGCGCCAGTGCGGCGGCAGCAGTGAAGGTCAGGGCCAGCCTGGTCCCGGCTGACCTGAACCGAGTAATTTCCATTTACCCCCCATTTTGGCGTCCTAGCGACGCCGGCTTTGTGAGCCGGCATTCACGACTCACCTGTTGGGCGGAATGGTATCAGCCGGCTGGCGCCAATGAATTTCGTTTTCTGTAATGTTTCGTTATTCCATTCCAGGCGATTAACATGACCTATGTCAGGATCTTTTCCCTGGCAAATTTCTTTAGCTGTCAGTGCGATATTGGTCGATCGCCGGGATTCTCCGGGTCAGCGCCGCCAGCGACCGGCGGGAACGAGGCTGCCGTAGGCCGTCGCGATGAGGCGGAGGCGGCTCGCCAGCGGCCACATTCATCCGGCCCCGGGTCAGGCTGGCGGGTGCGCGGCGTTCTGGAGGGCGGTGAGTTGCTGCTGCGTGCCGATCGCGATCAGCACGTACCCCGCGCCGATCGGGGCGTGACTCGGCGGGTTGGCCAGGAACATGCCTTGCTGGTCGCGGAGTCCGAGCACGAGCGCACCGGTCGTCTCGCCGACGTTCGCCTCGTGCAAGGTGCGCCCGGCCAGCCTGGAGCCGGATCGCACGGAGACTTCCTCCAGCCGGAATTCCAGGCTGCCGTCGTGCATGACGACGTCGAGGAATTCGACGACATTGGGCTGCGCCGCCGCTGCCGCGATCCGCTGGCCGCCGATCCGCTGCGGGTTGACCACCCGGGTCGCGCCAGCGCGCCGCAGCTTGCGTTCCGATTCCTCGGTGCGGGCCCGCGCCACGATGACAAGATCAGGCCGCAGTGCCCTGGCCGACAAGGTCACGTAGACGTTCTCGGCGTCGGTGTTGATCGCGGCCACGAGTGCCCTGGCGCGAAGCAGGCCCGCCTTGCGCAGGACGTCGTCGTCGGTGACGTCCCCGAGGAGAGCAGGATAGGGGATTTCTGCCATCCGCTCGGGCTCGACGTCGACCACGACCACCTCGGTGCCCTGACCGGACAGGTAGCTAGCGGCGGCGCGGCCCACCCGGCCCCACCCGCACACGATCGTGTGCCCGGTCATCCGGGCGATGTTGCGTTCCATCCGGCGCCTTTCGATATGCCGGCGCAGGTGGCCTTCCACCAGCGTCTCGAGTACCTGGCTGAACGCGTACAGGACCGTGCCGACCCCGACCAGGATCAGCACCATGGTGAAGATCTTGCCCGCCGTGCTCAGCGGGTGGATCTCACGGAAGCCAACGGTGGTGATCGTGGTGACGGTCTGGTAGACGGCGTCGAGCACGCCGAACCCGAGCACCACGTAGCCGACGCTGCCTGCCATGATCACGCCAGCTACCGCCAGCAGCGCGAGCTGGATCCCTCGGACATTGCTCACGAGGCAATTGTCACTGATAGTGATCCGCCGACTACGAGCAGGTTGGGTGGCAACCGGGCTGCGCTCAGCGGTCAGCACTGAAATCATGTCGGTATGGCCGAGCATTTCGTTCTCGTGCACGCGCCGGTCGTCGGGCCGGCCAGTTGGGCGCCGGTCGCTCGCGAGCTGGCCGGCTCCGGTCACCGGGTCACCGTCCCGGTACTGTCTGGCTTCTGGTCAGACGGGCCGCCGTACGCGCAGAGCCTCGTGCGGCGCGCCGGGAGACAACTGCCGGAGCCCGGCGGCGAGCACATCGTGATCGCCGTCCACTCAGGCGCCGGGGTCTTCGCGCCGTACCTGGCGGAAGCGGTCCTGGCCAGCGGGGCCGACGGCGGTACGGTGACGGTCGTGTTCGTGGACGCGGCAGTTCCGCCGCAGTCCGGCGACGTGACCGTGGTGGACAGCGACTTCCTGCCGGTCCTGCGGGATATGGCGGACGACGGGGTCGTGCCGCCGTGGCCGCTGTGGTGGCCGCAGGAGGTGATGGCCGAGCTGATCCCGGACCAGGAAACGCGGCGGTCCGTGGTGGCCGAGGCGCCTGCGCTGCCGCTCGCCTTCTTCGAGGAGACCCTCCCCGCCGTCCCGGAATCCTGGCAGTCATGCCGCCCGGCCTACCTCAGGCTCTCAGCGGGATACCAGCAACCGGCTAGCGAAGCCGCCAGCCGGGGCTGGCCGGTTCGCGAACTGCCCGGTGATCACCTGCACATGTGCGTGGAACCGGCGGCCGTCGCGGCCGTCCTGCTCGACCTCGCAGCCGCAGCGACCGCCTAGCGCACGGAATTTCGCTCGCTCGACAGCGGCCCAGCCGAGGAATACCGCGCAGGTGCGCTCTTACTCTTGCGGACCAGGTCCGCACAGAATGGGCGCATGGAAGAAAAGCCGACCCCCAAACAACAGCTACCTTATCCCTTTAACCAGGATCTGTCCGATGTGCTGCGGCACTTAAACCGGCGCACGGTCTTCGGCCGGAAGGGACTCGCGAACGACCCGGTCACCGCCGCGTACTTGGCGGCGGCGATGCGGCTGGTCAGCCAGCATCTCGGGCCGGTCTCCGAACTAGAGGAAACCGAAACGGCAAATGGCGAGGAGATCGACCGCTCGCTACTCGGATTCTTGTCCCAGCGAACCGTTGCCGCCGAGGTAGCGCACAATCCCGATCCGTTCGTGCGGCTCGGCAGCGTTCCGACGATGCGGTCCACCTGGAAATCGCAGTCCGATTTCATCGCGGACCTGCTCAGCTTCGCGTTCTGGCCGGGGTATTACCCGGAGAGCTACCAAGAAGTACGGGCGGTCGGCGCTGAGCGGCTCGCCAACGGGCCAGATCTCGCGGCGGCAATCGAGGATCTTGCGTACCGCGTCGCGGCGGCGCTCGACGAGATGGTCTCCTTCCGGCTGCAACTCATCGCCATCGCCAGCGCCGAACGGCACGAGGTCGTCCGGCAGGCGCTGACCGACAAATACCACCGCGCGAAGGCGCTGTGGCGGCAGGTGTACGGGGAGTTCCTGGAAGCCCGCGGGCTGCGGCTGCGTCCCGGAATCACGCTCGATCAGCTCACCGACATCCTGACCGCCATGGTCGAGGGGACCACCCTGCGCGGTATCGGCGACCCGGCCGCTGGCGTGCTCGATCGGGTCGAGCACCGGTCGCTGATCGGCACGGCCGCGCTGGCTCTGCTGCACGGCTGCCTGCAGCCGGTCGAGAGCAGCGATCACCGGTCAGTCGCGCAGGCCGTGCAGGACATGGCTGACCGCAGCGGGGGCTGACCACCGATGGGATGGCTGACAGGCGAGGAAACGAGACCGAAGGTATTCGGCGGAGGTGGAGGAAGGACGGCCATGATCAAACAGCGGAACGAAGTTCGCCGGGAGCATCTGCTGGCCGGGCTGGTGATAGCCGGGCTTGCCGCGCTGCTCGGCTACGTCATGATCCTGGCCGGACTTGGCGTGGTGGCCGAAGTCGTGCCAATAGCGTCGCTGGTCCCCGCGATTATCCGCACGGTGCGCCGGACCATAGCCCGTGCCGATGCTCAGCTTCAGTACCAGCGGATGGTCGGCGACTTCGCCCAGCGGTTGCGCGAGATCGCCAGGTCGGGCTGCAAGAGCAAGGATGCCTTGCGGCAGGCACTCGGCCTGGGCGAGCAGCTGGACGCGGTCTGGGCAGGCGAGGCACTGCCGGACTGGCCGCTCGTGCAGGGGATCCTGCACGAGTGCGTGGCCGACGAGGGCATGCGCGAGTCGGTCGAGTACGACCTGCGCGTCCTGTGGCGCGAAATCACCCAGGCAGAACCGCACCATCAGCACCCGGCCGGCCCGCGAACGGATCAGCGAGCAGGCAGCGTCCGATCGGCTCCGGATGGCGACACGGCGCGGGCGGGGCGGAAACCGCGGCAGCGGCGGTTCGCGGCAGCCGCCCAGTTCGCCGCCGCGCCGCTCTTGGTCGCGAGTACCTTCGCAGTGCTCAACCTGGGTTTCCTGACGCGACCGGGGCACCCGGCCCCGTCGACGGACGCGGGCCGGCCGGTAGCGCTGGCGGCATGGTCGTCGTGGACCTATCCGACCCGGGCCTCGGTCGACTCCAGCCCGGCAGTGGCGAACGGGAGCGTCTTCGTCGGAGACGACAACGGCGTGCTGTACGCGCTGAGTGCCCGGACCGGCCGGGCCCGCTGGGCCGACGCCACCGGCAGCCAGATCGACGCTAAGCCGCTGGTGGCCGGCGGGACCGTGTACGTCGGGAACGACGCGAGCATGTTCTATGCCGTCGACGCGGCCACGGGCAAGGTCCGCTGGCGTACCCCGCTTAGTGGCGGGATCGACTCGAGCGCCGTGCTGGCAGCCGGGACACTCTTCGTCGGCGACGGCGACAACGAGGTGAACGCGCTGAGCGCGGCCACCGGGCGCCTGCTGTGGCGCCGGGCCACCGGCGACACGGTCAACTCCAGCCCGCTGGTCCAGGCTGGAGTCGTCTACGTGGGCAGCGACGACGGTGATGTCTACGCGTTCAGCGCCCGGACCGGTGACGTCCTGTGGGTCACGCCGACCGGGGCAGCCGTCGACTCCAGCCCGGTGGTCGCCGGCCAGGTGCTCTACGTGGGCAGCGACGACCACAAGCTCTACGCGATCCAGGCAGCGACCGGCAAGGTCATCTGGGCGCGCCGGACCGGCGGCTCGGTTTCCTCAAGCCCGTTTGTCTACCACGGGATGGTGTACGTCGGCAGCGACGACGGCAAGGTCTACGCCATCGACACGGCCGCCAGCGTCATCGTGTGGACCCGCGGCACGGGCGGGGCCGTGCTCTCCAGCCCGTTCGTCGCGGCGGGCGTGGTCTACGCCGGCAGCAACGACGGCAAGGTCTACGCCCTCAGCGCGGCGAGCGGCGCGGTGTTGTGGACGTGCCAGACCGGCGGCGCGGTCCAGTCCAGCCCGGCCGTGGCGAACGGGCTGGTCTACGTCGGCAGCGACGACAACGCCGTACTCGCGATCCGGGCTGCTACCGGGGTGCGGTCATGATGGCGACGACCTCCAGTGCGCCGGCCGGCTCAGCGCGGCCGGCAGCCTGGCCAGCCGGTCGCCCCTGGCCGAGTCGAGTTGGGCCTGGGTGTGGAAGATGCTGGCGGCGAGGTCGGCGCCGGACAGGTCGGCGCCCCGCAGATCGATCCCGGTGAGATCGGCCAGGGACAGGCTGGCACCCCGCAGGTCGGCACCGACGAGGCAAGCGCCGCGCAGGCTGGCGCGGCGCAGGTCCAGGTCGAAGTCGGCGAGCTCTGCCGGACGGCACCGCGTCGCAGGCTCCGTTGCGGACAAGGCCTGGGCGAGGTCGCCGGACAGCGGTCCGGCCGGGTGCAGCTTCAGCGCGGTTTCCAGGTACCAGAGCAGTTCGTGCAACTGCCGCATGACCGCGAACGCCGCGAACTGCGCCGCCTTGAGGTGCGCGGCGTGCCGCCAGTCCTGGCCGCCGAAGGTCACCTGGACGACCTGCTGGCCAGCACCGAAGCAGTCATATGCCGCGCAGCCCCCGAATCCGGCGGGGCGCAGCCGGTCGTGCACGGAGCAGCGGAAGCCGTCGCCGAGATTCGGACACGGCTGGCCGGCGGGCTTGCTGATCGCGAAGTCGGCCGACATCGTGAACGCTGGCGCCACGCAGCACAGTCCGGCGCAGCGTGCGCAGTCGGCCCGCAGGTACCCGTCGCGCGGCACGCCCGCCCTCCCTTCACTGGGCTACAACCCTAGCCAAGCAGCCAGGCGCGGCGAACGCCGTACCCGTACTTCAGCGGCCGGATAACGCCGCGGGTCGGCTGAGCCGCGGGGGCGCGCGGCGCCGGCATCGGCCCGGAAGGGACGGCGTCATGGTCGCCGGATGGCTACGAACAGGTTGTCTGGTCGGCGTCCTTCCGCTCGCCGGGCCGTCCGGCCATCCTCGGGCAGCGGCTCGAAGCCTGCCTCCGCCAGCAACGTCAGCCACGCCGTCCGGCTGAACGCACCGAGCCGGTGCGTCTCGCGCACCACCTGCACGGTGCCGTCCGCCTCGCGCAGCGTGAACTCGTATTCGGCCTGGACCCAGTCGTCGGCCGGATCGGGATCCCAGGTCCGCTCGCGGAAGCTCGCTTGCTGGCCGCCCTGCTCGGCGCCACCGCCGACGCCGGTCAGCTCGTCGAAGGTTTCCTTGACGTAATCGGGAACGAATACGGCGATCCCGCCCGGCCGGCAATGGGTGAATGCCGTCCCGATTACCTGCCGCAGGTCGTCGACGGTCGTGATGTAGTCGATCGCGTCGTGGACCAGGACAGCGTCGAAGACCCGGCCGAGCCGCAGGGTCCGCATGTCGCCCCGGACGTGGACGCATTCGGGGTTGAGTTCCCTGGAGACGGCCAGCATGTCAGCCGAAATGTCGACCAGGGTGAGGGTGAAGCTGTCCTTGAGGTGGACCGCGACGTGGCCGCCGCCGCTGCCCAGGTCGAGCACCCCGCGCACGGGCGTCGCCGGCGACCGGAGGACTGCCGTCAGGTAGTTAGCCTCCGCCGCGTACTCCTGCGGCGGTGAGATCAGCGGCCACCACTGCGCGAGGTCCCGGTAGATCCGGTACTCGCCGGACTGGTCTGTCATGGTCTGGTCAGACCTGGCAGCGAACTGCCCACGTAGTGGCGCTCAGCTCGACTGGTTCGGGTGGCAGCAACCGCTGGCAGTGCGCGCGGATCGCCTCGCGGTCGGCCTGCGGCAGCCCGGTCAGGTAAGCGCCTGCCGGGCCGATGCCGAGCTCGAACGTCTCCCACCACTGCTCGAAGGTGCCATAACGTGTCGAAACCGTGAGCGTGGTCTCCTGCGCTCCGCGCAGGCCGGCCTGCTCGAAGAGCGCGGTCAGGTGGCCCGCGCTGGCCCCCGCGCGGTCCGAACCGTCGGTGGCCGACGGGTCGTGCTCGCGCACCGCCCGCCAGAAGAGCGTGATCGGGCTCCGGCCGCAACCGTAATCCCAGACGCAGGCCGCGACCGTCCCGCCGGGACGGGTGACCCTGGCCATCTCGCGCAGGCCGGCTACCGGGTCCGCCATGAAATGCACCACAAGCTGGGCGGCGGTGACGTCGAAGGTTCCGTCGGCAAACGGCAGCTGCTCGGCCGCGCCGACCCGCACGTCCACCCCGGGCAGCCGGTCACGCACCGCGGCGGCGAAGGACGGTGACGGCTCGACCGCGAAGACGTTCGCCGGGCCAAGCCGGCGCACCAGCTCGGCCGTCAGTGCCCCTGGACCGCACCCGACGTCCAGGACCGCATGGCCGGCCCGGACCCCGGCGAGGTCGGCGAACCGTGCCGCGAGCGGCTCTGAGTACCGTCCCATGAACCGCGCGTACTCGGCCGCGGTGACGTTGTCGAAGAAACCCATCCGCCCAACTTACTCACCGAGCGGACAAAGGGGCTGGCGCGGGTGCGAGCGGAGATGGCACGCTGCCAGCGTGCCGCGTCTCGTCCTGCCCACTTCGCTCGTCCGGGACTCGTTCCTGGCCGGCATGCGCGCACTGAGCGAGGAGGAAGGCTCGTCCACGGACTGGCTAGACCAGGCCGCCGGCGACTTCGGCGCGCTGGTCGCCAGCCGCTACGGTACCCGGCGGCTCTGGAATGTCCCGGCGACCGAGTTGTGGTACGTCGACGGTCCCGCGTATATCGGCACCGTCATGGTCAGGCATGAGCTGACGCCGCAGTTGCGTCACGAGGGCGGCAACATCGGCTACCACGTGGTGCCCGGCTACCGCCGGCGCGGGCACGCGACCGCGATGCTGGCGGAAGCCCGCGCCTGGTGCCGCGCACGCGGCATGACCAGACTGCTGGTCACTTGTGACACAGGGAACGTCGCATCGCGCCGGGTCATCGAAGCCAACGGCGGCGTTCTGGACAACGACTCGGGCGGCATCTGCCGGTACTGGATCGGCTGAGTCGTCAGCTCGCCTGACGCGCGCCTGAGCGCCGCGGGATTCGGGCCGGAAAACCTGTTGCCGCTGGCCGGCGCGGTATGGCACCGTCGGCCTTGCCCGGGTGTGACCCTGGGCAGGCCCGGCACAGTCCCGGGATGCCCGGCACAGTCCCGGCCGACACGGCCGGCGAGCAGGAAGGAGGGCCGACGCATGATCCACGTTTCGCGATCCACGCTGCCCGCCTTCTGCTTGAGGAGCCCTTTCAGTGTCCGATCCTGCCTACGTCCGCCGCGGCAAGCGGCGGTTTGACGACGACGAACCCACCTTCGCCAAGCGCGACCGGCGGCGTGCCAGGCTGGCGCCGGATGACGCGCTCGATGCCGTCGACGGGCTGCCCGACGGTGACCGCTGGTCGACCTGGGACCAGTCGTCGCCTACCGAACGCGGCCCGGAGCCGCACCCTTCGTGGCTCGTCACCGAACTGGCGGCGACTGACACCGAACTTGGAATCCTGAAGACCGGCAAGGAAGCCGACGTCTTCCTGCTGCGCCGTGCCGTGCCGGGTACAGCGCGGTCCTGCCTGCTGGCGGCCAAGCGGTACCGGTCACCGGAGCACCGGCTTTTCCACCGCGACAGTGACTACCTCACGGGCCGCCGGGTCCGCGAGTCCCGCGACAACCGTGCCATGGCCAGGCGGACAGCGACCGGCCGGGCGATGATCGCCCAGCAGTGGGCGGCCGCCGAGTTCGCGGCGCTGTGCCAGTTGCGCCAGGCCGGCGTGCCGGTGCCGTACCCGGTCCAGATCACCGGAACCGAGGTCTTGCTCGAGTTCGTCGGCGAGCCTGACGGGACTGCCGCGCCGAGGCTTGCCGAAACCCGGCCGACCGGCGGCGAACTGGCCGGCCTGTGGGAGCAACTGGTCGGTGCGCTGGTCACGCTGGCCCGTCTCGGCCTGGCGCACGGGGACCTGTCCGCCTACAACGTGCTGGTGCACCGTGGCCGCCTCGTCCTGATCGACCTGCCTCAGCTGATCGACATCGTCGCGCATCCGCGTGGTGCGGAGTTCCTGGACCGGGACGCGGCCAACGTGGCCGGCTGGTTCACCGCGCGCGGCCTGTGCGGTGTGATGCCGGAGCCGGAGCCGGGCGAGCTGGCCGGTCTGCTGCGCGCGGAGGCGCTGCTGGAGTAGCCGCCGGGTGCGGGCGGGCTTGCGCCGGATGCCGGCGCCCGGGGCGGCGGGCAAAGCGTGGCGGAAGCAGCCGGGCCGGAAAAGCGTTAGGCATCCGGGGCCTTGACGACGATCCTTGTCCTAGGCCCGGTTGCGCCGCCCTGGAGACTGCCGCCTTGCTTCCAACGCACGCAGAGCTGCGAGCACGCCTGCCCGAGCTGATGCTGCACGACCAGCACCGGCTGGGACGCCGGCTCGAGCGAGCCGCGTCGATTCGTGACGCCGGTCCGCGCGAGAATGCGTTGCGCCAGCTCGGCGCGGACGTGCAGACCGCTGCCGCCCGGGTGCGGGCGCGCCTGCGCGCCGTTCCGGCGATCTCCTATCCCGGCCAGCTGCCGGTCAGCCAGCGCAAGGACGAGATCGCCCGCGCGATCCGCGACCACCAGGTCGTGATCGTCGCTGGGGAGACCGGATCGGGAAAGACGACGCAGCTCCCGAAGATCTGCCTGGAACTCGGCCGCGGCGTCACCGGCCAGATCGGTCATACCCAGCCGCGCCGGCTCGCGGCCCGTACGGTTGCCGAGCGGATCGCCGAGGAGCTGGGGACCGAGCCGGGCAGCACCGTCGGGTACAAGGTGAGGTTCACCGACACCTCAAGCGACAGCACGCTGGTCAAGATCATGACCGACGGCATCTTGCTGACCGAGTTGCAGCATGACCGGCGGCTGCTGCGGTACGACACGCTCATCATCGACGAGGCACACGAGCGCAGCCTCAACATCGACTTCATCCTCGGTTACCTGCACCGGCTGCTCCCGAGCCGCCCGGACCTGAAAGTCATCATCACCTCGGCCACCATCGACCCGGAGCGTTTCAGCCGGCACTTCTCCGGATCAGGCGGATCAGGCGAGGCAGGCGAGGCAGGCGGAGTGGCCGGCGTGCCGGGTTCGGCGGCGCCGGTGATCGAGGTCTCCGGCCGTACCTATCCCGTCGAGGTGCGCTACCGGCCGCTGGCGCCGGCCGGCGCCAGCGAGGGCGGCCCGCCGCGCGATGCCGAGCCGCGTGACCAGGTGCAGGCGATCTGCGACGCGATCGACGAACTGCGGGCGCATGGCCCCGGCGACATCCTGGTCTTCCTCAGCGGCGAACGCGAGATCAGGGATACCGCCGACGCCCTGGCCGGCCAGCCTGACCTGGAGATTCTTCCGCTCTACGCCAGGCTCTCGGCGGCAGAGCAGCACCGGGTCTTCGCGCCGCATCGCGGACGGCGGGTCGTGCTCGCGACCAACGTCGCCGAGACCTCGCTGACCGTGCCGGGCATCAAGTATGTGATCGACCCTGGCACCGCCAGGATCTCCCGCTACAGCAACCGCACGAAGGTGCAGCGCCTGCCCATCGAGCCGATCTCGCAGGCATCGGCCAACCAGCGCGCGGGCCGGTGCGGCCGGACCAGCGACGGTATCTGCATCAGGCTGTACAGCGAAGCGGACTTCGCGTCCCGGCCGGAGTTCACCGACCCGGAGATCCTGCGCACCCACCTCGCCTCGGTCATCTTGCGGATGGCCGCTCTCGACCTGGGCGATGTCGCGAAGTTCCCGTTCATCGACCCGCCTGACACCCGCAACGTCACCGACGGTATCCGGCTGCTGACCGAACTCGGTGCTGTCGCGCCGGGCGGCGGCGCCGCGCCGTCCCGCCGGGATTCGGTCCGGCTCACCGAGACCGGCCGCAGCCTGGCCAGGCTGCCGGTCGACCCGCGGCTCGGCCGGATGATCATCGAGGCCGGGCGCAACGACTGCGTGCGCGAGGTCCTGATCGTCACGGCGGCGCTGTCGATCCAGGACCCGAGGGAGCGGCCGGCGGACGCCAGGGAAGCGGCCGACGCCCAGCACGCCCGCTTCGCCGATCCCGGCTCGGATTTCCTGTCGTTCCTGCACCTGTGGGAGTACCTGCGAGAGCGGCAGCGTGAGCTGTCCGGGTCGGCCTTCCGCCGGATGTGCCGCCGCGAGTACCTGCACTACCTGCGGGTGCGCGAGTGGCAGGATGTGTTCGGCCAGCTCAGGCAGGCAGCGAAGGAACTCGGCATCCAGGCCGGCCCGGATCGCCCGGCGCAGTCCGCGCAGGCCGCGCAGGCCGGCCAGTCCGCGCCGGCCAGCCAGTCCGCGCCGGCCAGCCAGTCCGCCGCGAAAGCAGCGGCGCACTCCGGGGCGGCAGCGCACGTGGCGCAGCTCGCCGCCAGGCCAGGAGCCGATGCGGGACCCGACGGGGCGCCGCGGGTGGCCGCCGAGCTTGCCGACCGGATCCACCGGTCCCTGCTGGCCGGCCTGCTGGCGCATCTCGGCATGCAGGACGTCAGCAAGCAGCCGGCCGGCAAGCGCCGGGGTCCGGCCGAGTTCGCCGGTGCCCGGGGCGCCAGGTTCGCCATCTTCCCCGACTCCGCGCTGGCCAGGAAGCCGCCGCAGTGGGTGATGGCGGCCGAGCTAGTCGAGACCTCCCGGCTGTGGGCCAGGATCGCGGCCAGGATCGAGCCGGAGTGGGCCGAGCCGCTGGCCGCGCACCTGGTCAGCCGCTCCTACAGCGAGCCGCACTGGGACGCCAGGCGCGGCGCGGCGATGGCGCTGGAGAAGGTGACACTCTACGGCCTGCCGCTGGTGGCCGCCCGGCGCGTCACGATGAGCCGGATCGATCCGGTGCTGGCCCGCGAGCTGTTCATCTCCCGCGCGCTGGTCGAAGGTGACTGGCAGACGCACCACAAGTTCTTCCACCGCAACGCGGCATTGCTGGCTGACGCCCGCGAGCTAGAACGCAGGGCACGCCGACGTGACATCGTCGCCGACGATGGCACGCTGTACTCCTTCTACGACAAGCGGATTCCCGCGGATGTCACCTCGGCGCGGCACTTCGACTCGTGGTGGAAGAAGGCGCGGGCGGCCGACCCGGACCTGCTGACCCTGACCCCGGCGGACCTGGCCGGCCCGGCGGCGGGCGAGGTCAGCCCGGCGGACTACCCGAGCACCTGGGGTGAGCTGCCGCTGAGCTACGAGTTCGCCCCGGGCGAGCCCGGCGACGGGGTAGCCGCTGATATCCCGCTGGCACTGCTGAACCAGGTCAACGGGGCTGAGCTCTCCTGGCACGTACCCGGCCTGCGGGAAGAACTCGTCACCGAGCTGATCAGGTCCTTGCCCAAGCAGTTGCGCACGCGGTTCGTGCCGGCGCCGGACGTGGCCCGTGCCGTGCTGGCCAGGCTGGAGCCCGGCAGCGGCCGGGGGCTGCTGGATGCGCTCGGCGCAGAGCTTGGCGCGCTGGGCGGGGTGAGCATTCCCGCCGACGCCTGGGACAGCTCCAAGCTCCCGGCCCATCTGCGGCTCACCTTCCGCGTCGTGGACGACGACCAGGTGCTGGCATCCGGTGCGGAGCTGGACGAACTGCGTGCCGAACTGCGGCCCCGGCTGCGGGCCAGGCTCGCCGACGCCGCGAGCGATATCACCAGGACCGGACTGACCTCGTGGGACTTCGAGTCGCTACCGCGAGTGTTCAGCCACGGGCAGGTCAAGGCGTACCCGGCGCTCGCCGACGCGGGTGACGCGGCAGACATCGCGCTGTTCGAGACGCCGGAACAGGCTGCTGCGGCGATGCGCCAGGGGAACCGGCGGCTGCTGCTGATCGCGGTTCCCTCGGGAGCGCGTGCCGTCGCCAGCCGGCTGCCGACCAGCGCCAAGCTGGCGATGGGGCGGCACCCGTACGCCAGTGCCGAGGCGCTTTTCGACGACTGCGCGGCGTGCGCCGCCGACGAGATCATCGCCGCCAGCGGCGGCCCGGCGTGGGACGCCCCGGCCTTCGCGGGCCTGCTCGATACGGCCAGGGCGCAGCTCCGGATAGCCACCGCCGACATCGTCAGCGTCGTCGCCAAGATCCTGGCGCAGGCACACGAGGTGGAGGTCCGGCTCGATGCGGCCAAGACGGCGGCGCTGGCACCCGCCGTCGCCGACATGCGCGCCCAGTTCGCCGCGCTTGTCTACCCCGGCTTCGTCTCGCAGACCGGCGCACGGCGGCTGCCCGACCTGGTCAGGTACCTGAAGGCGATCGCCCACCGGCTGGACAAGGCGCCGCAGGACGTCCGCAGGGACGACGAGCGGATGGCAGCCGCGGAGCGGGTGACCGAGGACTACCAGCGCATCTTGACCTGGCTAGGCCCGCCAGAGCGGCTCGCGCCGGAGGTCCAGGCGGTGCGCTGGATGATCGAAGAACTCAGGGTCAGCCTGTTCGCCCAGGTGATCGGCGCCGCGATCCCCGTCTCCGAGCAGCGCATCCAGACGGCGCTCGGCCGCTTGGACGACGGGCGGTAAGTCGCCGTAGGAAGGTGGCGCGTCCCGCGCCGCGCTGCCCCACCGCGCGGGCCGGGCGCGCAACGCCCAGACCATGGTCGCGCCGGCGGCGAGGGTGGTGTAGGGGATGTAGAGGCGGTGGTAGGCGGTGCCGTTGATGCGCAGGGAGGTGACGTAGTAGCGGGCGGGGGAGGCGCCGGGTGCGGTGATAGTGATGGTCTTGCGGCCGGGCAGGGTGATGACGGCTCTGGGGAAGCCGGGGCTGGCGAAGACGAGGGTGCCGGTGCCGGGGTTTTCCGGGTACATGCCGAGCATCTCCCAGATGAACTGGGAGCTTTCCGCGCCCAGGTCGTCGTTGTTGCGCAGGCCGGCCGGACCGGGCCGGTACATCCGGGTGCGGATCAGCGCGACCACGCGCTGGGTCTGCGCCGGAGCCCGCGCGTAGTCCGGCGCGAACTGCTCACCGAGGTCGAACTCGTTCGTGAGGGCCGCATGCACTCCGTGCCCGTCCGGCGCCGCGAGGTAGCCGCGCAGTTCGGGCGCGACCTTCGCGGCACCGCCCAGCTTGGCGAACAGGCCAGCGTAATTGTTCGGCACGTCCCACAGGTACTCCAGCGCGTCCCCCTCGGTGTAGTAGGCCCGGGTCCTCGGTCTGACGCCGGCGACGAATGCGCCGTTCTTCAGCCGGGGTACCAGCAGGCGGGAGGCGGGGTCGAAGACGTGGGCCCAGTTGTTCGCCCGCTTGCGCAGCATCGCGGCGTCAGTAGCGTCACCGCGCGCCCGTGCGTAGAAGGACAGCGCGAGGTCCGCGGT
>DATLSX010000173.1:0-189215 GCA_035533915.1 Streptosporangiaceae bacterium | reverse complement strand
TTAGACACTCACACTTCTAGCCGGAGCCTCACCCGTCCCGCAGGAAACCACGGCAACAACCATCAGCCAGCAACGATCACACAACGCAACCAACGACAGGCCAACACCCAACCGTTTCGGCCTTAAGCCGCTGGCATTGGGGCATGTGCGGCGGGAGCTGATGTCCGACAGCGCCGATATGGGGTCGATCGCAGCCCTGGTTATTGCTGTCGGTACGTCAGGGGTGGCAGCTGCCGTGGCCAGGACGATATCCACGTGGCTGGCTACCAGGCCGTCATTGCGGGTGCAGCAGCATTCCGATCTCGAAGTCGAGTTCATGCGCCAGGACGGGTCCACTCTGCGCGTCTCCGGTGAGCGCATCAGCGACCCTGAGGAGTTCATGCGCACGCGCCGGTAGGTGCCGCGTACACCACCTTCACCGGCGCCTTGCTCGACCTGCTCGTTACTGGAGTGCCGGACGCCGGCGCGGACCTTAGCCTGCCGACGATCTACGGGCAGCTACGCGATCGGATGCTCCAGCTCGGCGCACCACTGCCGCGACAGCATCTTACCGACGGAGCCGGCGCCATCTGCCTGACCCGGAATCCCGCGTTCCGGGTACCGCTTCGGGTAGGGGACTTCATTTCGGTAAACGCCGACGGCGGCTACACGGTGACTCCCCGCGATTTCCATTCGCTCATGGCAGCCGGAAATTATGACGAGGCAAAGGAGCTCGCGGAGCTTCATCGCCGTGAAGCACTGTACGAGTGGGCCGAACGCCTGATCAGCGAGGGGCGCGAAGTCGAGGGAGAAACGGCGCACCGTGCGGCGATAGCCGAGGGAGCGGACAGGTCGCTGGTCGGGTTGTCGGATCTGCTGCACAAGCAAGGCCGGCTCGGGGAGGCCGAGCGGTACTACCGGGAAGCCATGGCGGCCGGATACGTTCGGGTGATTAAGAGCCTGGACAAGATCCTGCTCGCTTCCGGCCGGGGTGCCGAAGCGGAGGCTTTCTACCGCCAGTTCCTGGCCGAGGGTTATACCGACCTGAGGGCCGCGTACGCGGAACTACTTGCCCGGCAAGGAAAGGTGGGTGCAGCCGAGCGGATCTGCCGTCAGGCGCTCGCAGACCGCCAGGACGATGGTCTTTACGCCGATCCCGCATATAACCTGGGCGTTTACTTTTCCCAGCTAGGCATGCGCGCCGAAGCGCTGCGGTTCTTCGAGCTCGCCGCCGACGCTGGTGACGACGAGTCAGCTCAGATCATCCGGCGACTTGGCGACCAGTAGCGGCTAGCGGCTAGAAGTCCGGAAACGGCATGGAATGGGCTCGAAGCCCCAGTCGCGGAGGAATTCCTGTAGCGGTTCTTCGCCCTCCTCGACGATCACGTGCCGCTCACCGCCGGGCGCGCGTGGTCGATAGCCTCTGGCCGCCGCACCCGCACCCCCATCGACTCCAGGATGCGGACGAAGCCCGCCAGGTCGGCCTGGGCCGCGGCGATCGACCACGGCTCCGTCTGCTCGGTACTGGCTCCGCGGCTCGCTGGCCAGCCCGGTGCGGGTCATCGTCTGGCCTCGGGTGCGCGCGCGTGCCGCGGATGGGTTAGACTCCGTACGCGGTCGCCGGGGTGTAGCGCAGCTTGGCAGCGCGCTTCGTTCGGGACGAAGAGGCCGCCGGTTCAAATCCGGCCACCCCGACCAAAGTTCGTCCAGCTCAGAGGGGCTTCGGGCACTAGCCTGAGGTCCCTTTTCGATCTTGGTTCGGCCTGCGGGAGCCAAACGGGGAGCCACTGCATCAGGCTGACCGCGCCTGATCGTGCTGGTTGAAGATGGTATTCATGGTCTCGGCACCCTTGGTGATCACCGGCCTGAGCTGGTGCCGGTAGACCTCCTCAGTGACCGCTGTGCTGGCGTGGCCGACGAGATCAGCGATGTTCTCGATGGGTACGCCGTTGTCGCTCATGATCGATACGAAGGAATGCCGCAGCTCGCGCGGCGTCCAGTCGTCGCCGAGTCCGGCACGCCTGGTGATCGCCTTGAACGAGCGGCGGACGTGCGAGGCATCGAGCGGCGTTCCGGCCTGGCTGGCGAACACGAGGCCGTGATCGCGCCAGAGCGGGCCTGCCGCTAACCGCTCCTTTGCTTGCCTCGCACGGTGCTCGCGAAGGGCCTCAGCGGCCATGCCGGGAAGTTCCAGCGTGCGCCGCGACTTCTCGGTCTTGGTGTCGCCGTGGGCGCGCACCGACCGCCAGACGTAGATCGCGAACCGCTGGTGATCGAATCCGGCTTCGGTGACCGGCCGCCACTCGCGCGCCTCTTCAGTCCACGCCACGATGTGAGTCCAGAGCAGCGCGCGAGCTTCCTCGGTTCTGATGCCTGCGAGCAAGCTCACGGCCACGTAGCCGTAGAGCCTTGACGACTTCGCTGCTTCGAGCATGGCCATCGCCTGATCGAAGGTCATCGCCTTGCTTGGCCGGCCTGGCTTGCCTTTCGGTGTCGTGACCAGCTCGGCGACGTTGCGCAGCACCTTGTCCCGTGCCTGAGCCTGCCGGATGGCGCGCTTGAGTATGGAGTGGACGCCGGCCAGGCTTCTTGAGGCCAGCCTGGCCGTCAGGCCGTCTAGCCAGTCATCCACGTCATCGGCGGTCAGTTCCCTGAGCTTCGTCGCGCCGATGAGCGGTATGACGTGCTGTTCGGCCAGGATGCGGTTGGTCGTGACCGTGTGCTCGTCCCGGCCCCTGAGCCCCTTGGCGAGCCAGTCGTTCACTGCCTGTCCGACTGTGTAGCTCTCGCTGGCCCTGTCGGTCTTGATGCCCTTCTCTCGGTCTTCCACGAGCCTGGCGAGCTTGTCTTTGACGGCTGTCTTGGTCTTGGCCTTCCGCTTGAGGCGCAGCCGTCGGCCCTGGCCGTCGAAGCCGAGGCTGATGGCTCCGGCGTAGCCGTCGCCTTCGGGGTAGATGGTGGCCTGGTACTTGCCGATTAAGAGCTTTGACATGCGGTTCCTTTCCTGCCAGGTAGGTCGGGTCGGGCCTGGCGTGCCCTGGCCTGCGTTCGAGGCGTACCACCGTGGTGCGTGGTGGCCAGGGCCGTTGCGGTTAGTCGGTGTCGTCCTGGTGGCGCTCGATGCATTCACCGATGGCCTTCCTGTCAGGGCTAGGTTTCGAGGCTGGCGATGAAGTCGGCTAGGTGCTGGCTGGTGATGCGGCGGAGTTTGCCGATCTTGATGCTGCGGAGCTGGCCGGTGCGCAGCAGTTCGTACACCTTGTCCCGGCCAACGTGCAGGATCTCGGCTACCTGCTCGACGGTGTATGCCTGCATCGGTCCTCACCTCCTTCCGGTGGTCGCGGCTGGGCTCGGTTGCGGTGCGTGACCGGAACCGTGTGCACGTGCATGGTGCACGGGCGGCCATCAAGTGCAGACGCGCGCGAGGCGTGCCCGTGCACAAGATCATTTGCACTCACTGTGTGTCACCGCCATCGGCTGCCTGCCAGTTGCCGTCTGCGGTCTGGACGGCGCGGCGGGTCTCGGCGAGTTCGCGGAGCCGGTAGTACACCCAGCGGCGGCTCATGCCGGTGGCGCTCATCAGGCCGGGCACTGAGATTCCGGCCTCGGGTGCCAGGGACAGGGCGGCCCAGAGCATGGCCTCGGGGGTGTCGCCGGCTAGTTCGGCCGGGTCGGCTTCTGGCTGCGGTCGCTGGTGCGGGACGGGCGGCGCGGTCGGGGCAGCCGGCCGGGCGGCGGTGCGGGTGCTGTCGATGGCGCTGGCTGACAGTTCGTCGAGCGCTGGCCGGATAGCGGCGTGCCTTGCTGCGGTCGCGGCTACCGTGTCGTCGGTGAGCAGGTAGGCGCGGGCACGGCGCGGCGTGTCGTGGCCTGGCGCGGCAATGAGGAACTTGCCGGGCGCGTCCAGCCGGTGGGCGTGCCAGCCTGCGGTGAGCATGCCCTGGCCGAGGATGAGATCGGTGTCTTTGCGTTCGCGGACGCGGAAGCAGACCCGGATGTCCATCTGCGAGCGCACCGCGCTCTGGCCCATCGCCTTCTGGGTCGGCCGCTGGGTGGCGGCGATCAGGGTGACGGCCGGTGCCCGGCCGCGCCGGGCGATCGAGTCGGCGTGGCTGGTGGCCTCGGGTACGTCGGTCAGCTCGGCGTACTCGTCTATCACGATGACAAGCGCAGGGAACCTGGCTGACGGCACCCAGGCCCGCTGTCCGGTCGCGGTCAGGTGGTCGGCACGGGCTTCGAGCACGGCCACCGCGTCATGCAGCAGCGTGCGCGCCTGCTGCGGTGTCGTGGCCAGCCGGCCGATGCAGGCGGCCCATGGTTGCAGTTCCATGCCGCGCTTGAGGTCGATGGCCCAGATCACCACGTCACGGCAGGCGGTCAGGTTGCCCATCAGCACGTTGACCCCGCCGCTCTTGCCGGACCCCGACATGCCGCCCAGCAGCGCGTGCAGGCGCAGCAGGGACACCCGGCACTGCTGGGCATCCTCGAACGGGCCGAGGTCGACGGGCTGGGTGATCGTCGTGACGGACGGCCCTGGCCACGGGATCGCGTCGGCGTGCGGGTCGATCTCCATGACCCGCAGTTCGAACCGGTGCGCCAGGTTGTCCGGTGTCGGGTAGGCGCGGGCTGCGCCCCGGATGGTGCCGAGGCCGGACTCGATGGCGGGCAGCCTGGCGATCACGTCGGTGATGGTCTGGCCCCTGGCCAGGCCGAACCGTGCCTGCCATCCCCAGGCGGTGACGATGGCTGACATGACCCGTGATCCGGCCAGGCCGGCTGACTCGGCGATGACTGGCCACGCCTGGAGCTTGCGCTCCACCCGGACTCGGGCGCGGCGCCGGTGATTAGCCCACCACGGGACCGCGAGCACGGCGCTGGCGATGGCCAGGGCTTGCGGGAACGGTGTCCGCAGCGGCCCGGCGACCGTCGCGCCCGCCAGCCAGCCGCCCGTGACCGCGACGACGAGCGCGGCGTACAGCCGCTCGGCGAGGGAGGCCAGGCCGACCTGTCGTCCAAGGACGGTCAGCCCGGCGCTGGCGGCGACCGTCGCGGCGACGATGCACGCCAGCCAGCCGCCGTGGTAACGGACGGTGTGCAGCACGGCGGCTGCCGCCATGGTGACGGACGCGACGAGCAGCGGGGCGAGTTCGGATCGGTACCGCCAGGCCCACCGGGTGATGACGACGATGGCCAGTTCGGGGAGCCCGTCTACGGTGTTCATGACGATCATGGGCTGCATGCCGGACCGGCGCAGTCGGCGTGCCTGCCTGCGCATCTGGCTCGTCCTGGTCACCGGCCGCTCCGTGAGCTGCCGGTGTCGTGGCCCTGGGCCAGGAGTTCATCGCGCAGGTAGGCCATCGGGTCCGGCTCGCCTTCGCGGGTGGCGGCGAGCACGGCGAGAGCGGCGGCGGCGAGGTTGGCGCGGTGCAGCCGCGCTGCCGCAAGATCGGTGCCCTGCCGGCTGATCATCCCCGCCAGCGCGGGGATGTCGCCGAGTACCGTGTCCAGGTACAGCCAGATGTCCGCAGGGTCGTCGGCTAGCAGCAGTTCGGTCAGGCGTTCGGTGATGCGGTGATGACGGGTGGCGGCCTCCCGAAGGGTGTCGGCGGTAGTGGCGTGGTGGGACATGGGCATCACTCCTTCCGGTTGTTACGGTCGGCTGGCGCTGAGCCAGCGGACGACGGCGATGATCGCGGCGCGGATCTCGGGCGCGGCGGTGGTGGCCGCGAGCAGGAACCCGGCCAGCAGGCAGAGCACGGCCTGCCAGGCCCGCAGGCCCATGTAGCGGTAAGCCAGGTACACGCCCAGGCCCAGGACAGCGACCAGCGGAATGGAGACGGTCATCGGTCTCGCCTCCGTGGCGGTGCCGTGCGGTCCCTGCGCCTGGCGGTGCCGGCCGGGCGGCGGCTGGACTTGCGGCGGCGGTACCGGGAGCGGGCACGGCACTTGCGGCAGCGCTGCATGCCGTGTTCGAGGGCTGCCCCGCACGGGCAGCAGTCTCCGAGGGCTTCGTGCGGTGAACCGGTCATCGGTACCTCCTTTGCTCGGCGGACGGACGGCGTGCCTGGTGCTCCTGGGGTCCGTGGACCCCGAGGACTCGCCGGGCGATGACCTCGGCGCGTGACCGGGGTGCGTGGGGCAGGCTCTTGCGCCTCTCGGCGGCATGGATGCCGGTCACGACGAGCGCGAGCACTGCCAGCAGGGCGATCGCGGCGGCCAGCGCGAGGCCGGTGACGATGACGGCAACCGGGCCGCTCATCGAATGATCACCTGATTATCTGATTGCTTGAGTATCCAAGTCATGCCACGAAAATAGCCTCCTCGGACTTGGATAGTCAAGCAATCAGGAGCCGTGGTAAGGGGACTCTAACCGACAGGGTAGGCGTCCTCGATCTCGTGCAGGTCGCCGGGCATCGCGAGGTCGATCGCCAGCAGCGGCCGGCCGTTCGCGTCACGGACGCTCAGGTACAGCACCAGCACCGGAGCGGACTGGGTGATGCCGAGCAGCTTCGCCTCGTGCGAGGCGGCCTTGCGGGCCGTGATCTGCTCCACGACATGATCCACGCGCACGCCCTTAGCGCGCGCCAGCACGGAACGGACGCTGCCCCGCACCGGGTCCGGGCCGTCCAGGCCGGTGCCCTGCGCCAGGTCCGGCGGCACCCACCAGGTCACGATCTCCGAGGCCGCACCGTCCTGGCGCAGCAGCCGCCTGCGGCACAGCACGTCCGTTCCGGGGGCGACATCGAGCAGCGAGGCGATCCGGGGCGGCGCGGGAGCCGTCCCTGCGGAGACCAGTTCCCCCGGCTCGCGGGACTCGTCCCGGTCAAGCTCGACCTGGCCGGGACGCGGGGACGCTGACCGGGCCAGCGCCGGCCGGCCCCGGACGTAACTGCCCTTGCCCTGCTGGGTGTCTATCCAGCCTTCCTGCCGCAGCACCCGTAGCGAGCGCACCACGGTCGGCCGGGCGATGCCGAACTCGGCGGAGAGCTGGTTCTCCGAGGGGATCAGCGAGCCGGGCGGGTACTCGCCGCTCTCGATGCGGCGCTGTAGCTCAGCGATGACCTGGGCGTACTTCGGGGGGGTGTACTCGTAGGGCATGACGGCGCATCTCCCAGAGAATGATTGCCCATCTGCTTGTATGCTCAAGCAGCCTAGCTTATGGGCAGCCAGGATGTCACGCCCCAGGCGGGTACCCGCCGCATGCTGCGGCCTGGTGACAGGGCAGCCTCGGGGGTCTTAGCTGACCGCACGGCCGCTGCCGTCACAGTCCGGGCACGTCACCCGGGCCGGCTCCGCTGATCCGCGGTTCACGACGGCGCAGCTCAGGATGCGGCGCGAGCGGCGCAGCTTCCAGCCGCGTCCCCGGCAGGCCGTACACTTGCCGTCCTGGGCAGGATTGGTGGTGACTGGCATGTGCCTACGGTCGGCCAGCCGGGCCAGCGAACCAATTCCACCCTGCAATACCACGGTGGTATAGCGCCTTGCGCCGGCCGCAGGCCAATGGCGCCGAGACCCGTGCGCCCGTGAGGCTGCCGGGGGCGCTACGGTCGTGACGTGGCTGATACGACAGATGGCGGGCGTAACCAGTGGCGGACGTTCGGCGAGCGGACGATCTACGACAATCCATGGGTATGGCTCGGCCAGATTGACGTGGAACTGCCCGGCGGCGAACGGTTCTGGCATCACGTGATCCGCCTGCACCGTGCGGCCATCGTGGTCCTCGTGGACGACCAGGACCGGGTGCTGATGATGTGGCGGCACCGTTTCGTGCAGGACAAATGGGGATGGGAACTGCCGGGCGGCCTGATCGACGAAGGCGAGGAACCGCAGGAAACGGCGATCCGCGAACTGGAAGAGGAAACCGGGTATCGCGCCGGCCGGATAGAGCACCTGGTCACCTACCAGCCGATGGTCGGCATGGTCGATTCCGAGCACGTCATCTTCATCGCCCGCGACCCCGTGAAGGTCGCCGAGCCAGTCGAGGCCACCGAATCCGACCGGATCGAATGGATACCGCTGGCGTCGGTACCGGACCTGATCAGGGAAGGCAAGATCTGGAACTCAGGGAACCTGGTCGGACTGTGGGGCCTTATGGCCGGGCACCGCTCAGGCGGCGTAGCCGATCCGGTGAGCCAGGCCGGCGATCCGCCGGCGCTGCCGGGCCGAGGCGGTCAGGCGGGCTAGCTCGATCGCACGGCCCAGGTGATCGCGCGCCTCATCACGCTCACCAGCGGCATGCAGCGCGGCGGCCAGATCGCACCGCAGTCCGGCTTCGGCCCGCGTGAACGCGCTGTCCATCCCGGCCAGCGCCGTCGTGAGATCGGCGATCGTGGCCGTGTCGCCGAACCTGACCAGGCAGTTGCCCCGCCACCGCGCCAGATGCGCCGGGTCCAGCGACAGGTAAGGCAGCGGGTCATCAGCCCCGGAACTGGCGAGTTCGCTGTCCGCGAGATCAAGCGCCGCGCGGCAGGCGCTTTGCTGCCGGGCGGCTGCCGCCATCTCGGCTTCTGCGGCATACAGCCAGCAGCGGAGCCTGGCTGGAATGCTGCTCCCAGCGCTCTCGCGGGCCATCCGGACCTTCTCCAGTGCCTGGGCCGGCTCGCCGAGGTCGAGCAGCACGTAAGCCTGCTCCCCGGCGGCATGCGCAAGGCCGGATGCGTCGCCGGCCTCCCGTGCGGCGGCGGCAGCCAGCTCATAGCTGCGCCAGGCCGCCGGCAGGTTGCCCATGTCGATCGCCTGCCATCCGGCGAGCGCTGCCGCGTCGGTCAGGACCAGGGCGAGGCGCTCACGGCGGGCCGGGCTGAGTGAGTAACGCAAGCCTTCCTGAATCTGGCTGACATGCGCGCCGAGCTTGGCCGTCACAGCCGGAGCACCGAGCCTGCGGTCAAGCAGCCGGATCGCGTCCGTCTCCTGTTGCAGCAGATCGATCACCGGTTCATCGAGGTAGCGGGCGCTGGTGATATGCCGGAGCAACTCGGCGGCCTGATCCGGCAACGCAGGTTTGGCGGCACGACGCTGCGGCTCACCGTCCTGCGGTGCCGGCTCAAGGCCCAGCCATGCCCGGGCATGATCCGGCATGCCCAGCCCGTCAGCGATCCGGGTGAGCACGGACTGGAACTTGACGGTCTGGATGTCACGGGAGATCAGGCTCACACGATTCTGCGACATAGCCGTAGCCGTGCCAATGCGAATCTGACTTATCTTGCCGACTTTATTCACAATCCGGAACAATGCACCGATGTCACGGCACTCCAAGGCAGTACGGACATCTGGCCGCATCCAAAAACCACGCGGGAGATCCGGTGGGCCGAATGCGCTGTTCCGCAATTGCCGCCTGCCCTGAGTTGCCGAGATCGCATTGGTGGTGCTGCCACACCACCAGAAACCAAGAGTATCGCGCTATACCACGGTGGTAAGCCAGCTTGGAATTGGATCACCGCCCTGGCCCACCGATCGTTGGGCACATGCGACCAGACGACACCGGCCGGGCCGACCTGCGGCGTACCGACCCTCCACGCGGGTGGCGGGCCAGGCCATGACGAGACGGACTCACGAGCCGCTACCCCGGATTCGGCAGGACGCGTCGGTCGCGCATGCCGACTGGAGCTATCAACGGCTGACTGACTTGCGCCAGGCAGCGGCGAGGGTACGTGACTCGGGCTTCTTGTGGACTCATGAGCGCACTCATGTGGAAGAGGTCATCGACCGGATAGACGCGACGGTCAGCCTCAAGCGCGAACGGGACAGATACCAGGCGGGCGCGAGAATCGGAAAAGGGCTGTGAACTGGAAATCACGCATGGCAATTGGCGTCAATCCGGCAGAGCAGCCGGAACTCGCTGGGCAGGGAGCCGCCAGGCTGAGAGCGGCGGTAGCCCGGCGGCAGGGAGAACGGGTGCCGCCCCGGCTAAGCAAGCCGGGACAGATTCTCGCGGAAGCCGAGGTGAGCCGGCGGGTCCTGCTCCTGGCCGAACTGCACGCCGCGTTCACGGCATTGGGGGTGCGGTGCGTGCTCTCGCGCAAGCACCGGCTGGTATTGCGATACGAGGCCGGCCTGTGCGGGCCGTCCGGTCCCCTCGATCCGCACCTGCACATCTTCACCGACGGCGGCACCGAGGTCGCGACGACAGACGGCGCGGTGTACTCGCTAGCCAGCGGTGGGCAATACCCGGTCGATGATCCTAAGGCGGTCGCGGCCAAGCTAACGAGCGACAGGAACGGCTCATGAGGGACGGCCCGATGCGTGCGACGGCTGACCGACTCATGGCCGTGTTCCCGCACTGGCTGGTGATCTGGGGTCCGTACTCGCGTGAATTCTGGGCGTTTCCATGCTTCGACGTCTCTGCCGGGACGGTGTTACACGCGGCAGACGCGAACGACCTGGCCGGGATGATGCACCGGTCCCAGCGGTCCCACGACAGTGCGGATCGCTTTAGGTGGGGATGAAAAGCCACCGAACCTACAGTCCTTGCGACTCTCCGGAGATCCAGTCGAACAGGAGTTGTCGTGCCGCTATGCCCCGCATCGTTCGTCCCGTAAGACATCGATCAAGCTGCGGCCTACCTGGCCCACTTACCGCTGAACGACTGGGAGTAGCGATCCAACGTACTCATGAAGCCTCCTGGCGTCCTCGGCCACTGCCCGCGCCCTCTTACTGGCATCTAGTGCTGCATCCATCACGTTGACGATCCGCGCCATATCCGCACCGACCTTGGGCACATCCACGGTCATCCTAAGGAACATAGCCTGCATGAACCTATTCCTGCTTGTCTTCGTGGAGCCGCTAGAGGCGGCATCAACGATTAGCAGCGACCTCGGGCTGTTCATAAAGTGAACGAGGTACCGCAGAAGTATTTGACCCGGTTCGCCTGGATCAGACTTAGCGATAAACATTGGGAACTCGTTCGACGCGCATGCGCCATGGTGCGCTTCGGCCACCATGGCGAAGGACCCTTTGAAGGCAAAGAGGCGATTATAGACGAGGCGATCTCTGGCAACTTTACGTAGCGACTGATCCTTAATCTCTTGACCAAGCCTCTCTTCGCGTATGAATGTACCTTCGCCGTGCCACCGGACACCGAGCATTCTGTAGATCTCGCTGTTTTCTACGGTTGCCCGTTCGCTAACTTCGATAAGAATATTCCCTAGGCGAATCGAATCGAACTCAATATCTGACAGCAGATTCGGTATGGCCTCGCGCACTTGAAGCGCTGTTGCTAGCGCTTCTTCAAATTCCGCTACAGTCTGGATGGCATGTGAGGTCGCGCCATCGATGTCCGGCGCAGAATCGTGGGGCTCATAGTAGGCAGCATCGAGCCTTTCATTCAGGTCGGCAATCCATGAGTGCGACAGGCCGCTAAGAGGCTTACCGTTCTTATGGGCCAGATAGTCGAGCAAAATATCCGGCAGTTCATTACCCGGCATGGGATCACCGTTCGGGGCATATCCCGTGTTGCGGGCAATGGCCATGAAGATGCTGCTTTGACTTTCGTCCTTTGGCTTCGCCTTTCTCTCTAGCAACAGGACGCTGGTCGCAGACCTACCGCCATACCCCTCAAAGGTTTCAGGGGAAAGGCTGACAACCCCGCGAATCCAAGCGTGCCGACGGATGTAGTCCCGCACGTACTTCATGGACGCATTGTTCAGAATGCCATCAATAACGACCATGCCTATGCGCCCACCCGGCTCGACCAGCCGAAGAGCCCGCTCAACTGCGAGAATGACTCGATCTTGCGACTTTCTTCCCTTACCAAGTTCGTATTTCTTGAGAATTTCAGGATCGTTCTCAAGAGATCCAAATGGGGGATTAGTCAGGCATACCTTGAAGGAGCCCTCCTTAATGATATTTGGCACATCAGTCAGGCCATGGTGCTTAATGATCCCTGCACTGCCGTCGCCGTGGACTACCATGTTCATCTTGCAGGTCTGCGACGTCCTCTGCGCCCAGTCCGTTCCGTACAAGGTCTCATTCGAAAGTGCGAGACGCCATTTCTCTTTCTCGGATTCAGCGAAATCCTGGAAACGGATCTTCTCGCTGACGACCTCGAATGCGTGAATGAGAAACCCGCCCGTTCCGCAAAAAGGATCAACGATTTTTTCGCCGATCTTGAGATCCACGGCGTCCGTTATGAACTGGACGACATTTCGCGGCGTGAAGTACTGGCCAAGCCCACCAGTGAAAGTATCCCCCAAGAAGTACTCAAATGCTTCGCCCTTCACGTCGAAGGCAGTAAGCGAAAGATCGGTTGATTCAAACAGTTGGACGATCTTGCGGATAGTCCGGTCTTGTAGGTTGATCTTCTGGCCTGGCACAAAGAGGCCTTGGTATCGGAAATCCTCGCAAGTCTCCTTAAAGATCTGCTGCACGATATTCATGCCGAGGCTTTCGAGTGTCTGGTCAAAAACAAGTAGTTTAAACCTGTTGGTCCCCCCATGTTTTTCTTCGTACATCTTACAGAAAAGCACCTTTGATAGCTCGTCGAATGCCTCCGCAGGATCGTAGCCCTCGTTGTTCCGGATCTCGTCGTGGCACGATTTCAATAGACGCTTGAAAGTCTGAACATCATCAACAATAAATAGCTCATGCTTTGCTTCCGTGCGTAGTTCTTCACGAACCTGCGCACTAAGGACGGCGGTCAGAAAGTCATCGGCGAGCGAGTCGCGATGTGGCAATGTCTCTATACGCATCTTGTCGAGCGCGTGGAAGACTTGGACTTGATGTCCGTTGGTAAGTAGCGCCAATGGCGCTATCTTGGGAAGCAGCCTCGCGTATGAGATAGCCTGCTCTCTCGCGATACGATCCAGCACCTCATCCGGCCCTTTAGTTTCACAACAGAGCAGCGGCGTTGTCTTCTGCGGTGTCGAGTAGACAACTACATCTGCGAAGATACTCTTGCGGCGGGTACCCTCCTGCACTTCAATCGTCTTTTCGAAATCACAACACTCAAGCTCGTAGCCACGCTCTGCCAAGTACGGCAGGAGAAACTTGACTTTGACATCCTCTTCTGATTGATAGTCCTCGTTCACCAGATCCTCCCTAGAAATGGAAGCCCCCAAGAGAGGGACAAAGCCGAATAGTAGGTTACAGGCCCACGCGGTTGTTGAGAACTCGGCGCGCCCGACGCGCGTTATACGACAGTGTCGCTGACGATGACCGGTCAGCCAGTCGTGCCTTGGGCGATCGCTTCGTACAACTTGGCCCTACCTCCCCCCACGAGGTGGGTCAGGTCCAAGACCTAGACGCGCGTTGGAGTTACGGGGCGCGGCTTGACGACCAGCTAGTGGTGAGACCGCTGCCGCCAGGAGATTCAGCCTGGTGGCCGGCGGTCTTCGCTCAGGCTGCGTGGTCGATGATCTGCTTGACCTTGCGACGGTCGATGCTGAGTTCTCGTGCTATCGCTCGCTGACTCTGGCCAGCCTCGTACCAGGCCCTCACGGTTTGTTCCAGCGTTGGCGCAGATGGCGTGCGCGGCGCCAACGCTGGTACGGCGGGCATCTCAGACGTGTCAGGAGCCTGCTCGCTACCGGCCTGGTGGCTGTTCCTGACAAGGAGCATGAGTAGTTCGAATGAGCCGGCCAGCGCCAGCGCCGGCCACGCGCTGACCAGGGCACCGATCGGACCGTGCCCCAGCCCGTGCGCCAGATTGGCGCAGATGGTGGCCACGATGCCAGCACCGAGGCACCAGTGCGCCAGCGCTGGTACAGGCCGGCCACGCCGGTTCGCGTCCAGTATCAGCATGCTCGCCGCGACGATTAGGCCGTCCACCGTGAACGGCACCAGGCGCGCGGTCAGGCCAGCCTCGCCGTGCGCGGCCACCAGTTCGTAGGCATGCCGGTACGAGATGACCGCAGCCACCGCCGCGACGGTCGCGACGGCCAGGGCCGTCGTGATCCTGATCAGCTTATCGGTCATCGCAGTTCCTCCCGCAATGCCGACACGAGCGGATCATCGCTGTCGTGACCCATCTGAAGCAGCTCGCTGACCGTCAGCGCGGTGATCGCCTGATCGCGGTCAAAGAACCTCGGCCAGCCGGTGACCTCCCACCAGCCGCCTGGCCGTCGCTTCGCTACTGCCAGGACAGTGCCGTCAATCTCAAGTGTCATCTGGTCGTCGTTGATCGTGATTGCCATGGTGAGCCCCTCTCGATAAGGGGGCCACGGGGAGCCAATCCGGGGAGCCAACGTGCTCCGGCCGCATCGGACTCACCGCGACCCGCTCAGCGCGTTTGCGCAGGTGAGAGGCTCCCCGTTCGACTCACGCAGACCAAGACCGAGGCACTGGCTTTGCTTCGGGACGAAGAGGCCGCCGGTTCAAATCCGGCCACCCCGACCAGTTCACAGGCCTTGTAACAAGCCTGTCAGCCTGCCATGGGCCTTGTCTGCCAGGCCACCGATCGACGTCATCCGCCGAAAGCTCTCGGAGCTTCCCGCGCGCCGAGTGCTGGGGTCACATGCGTGTTCGCCGGGATCGTGCGCTTCTCGACAGTCGCGGAGTCGCGGCCACTGAGCTCGTAGCGGAGCCAGTCATTGACAGCCTGGGTGACGGCGCCACCGTGCGCGGCGGCGCTTCCCGCGCCCCGCCCAGCCACAGCACCCTCCTGATCAGTCAGGCGTTGCGACAATCACTTGAGCCCAGGTTGTCCATTTACATCTGGAATGCCTCGACAATTGCCTGCCCGTGATCTCTAGCCTTGTCCCCCGCTTCTCCGCAAGGCGGTAACTACATCCGTCGCAATAGGACGGCATGATCTTCGCCGTCCTCCAGGTGGGCGTCGATCCGCCAGCCGGTGCCATCGACTAGCGCGGCCATCTGGCCGGACGGGATGTTGTATTGATGCCACCAGGGGGTGACCAGATCCCGGTAGTGGATGCGCAGAACCACCCGAGGCGAGTCTTCCGGGGTCACCGAATCACCTATCAGGACGGCGCCGGGTGCGGCCAGCTCAGCCAGGCGCCCCAGCAACTGCCGGTTACCGTCCCACGAACCGCCCAAGCCGAGGTTGCCGCACAGCAGTAGCAGGGCTGCCCACGCTTGATCGGCTGGCGGGTCATTCACATCACCGAGGCGCACATCGGCCAGGCCCCGGCGGCGGCACACATCAGCCGCACCGGGCGAGGCCTCCACCGCGGTCACCGCTAGCCCGCGCTCTTGCAAGTACAAGCCTGCCCGGCCAGCTCCAGCTCCGAGATCGAGGACGGGGCCGCGTTCGATGCGCGGCAGGAGTTCCCGATCCCACCACTCCCACCGCTCGAAGCCCCGGAAGAACCATTCGGGATGCATGGCAGGTCCGGTCCGACCACCTTTTGCCTCAAGTACCAGCTCCGGTACCTCCTTGCCGTCCAGGTAGTCCAGCAAAGCAGCTCCGAAAGCGTCGGTCGAGGGATCGATCACAGGTCCCATTCTCGTCGGGCGCAGCAGCCGTGACAGCAGCGTCGTTGAACATCACCGAGGCGCGCTCGCAGGATGCCCGATGAACTAGCTAGGCAGGCTCGGTGACGCTTCGGGACGAAGATGCCGCCGGTTCAAATCCGGCTACCCCGACCACGTAGTACCAGGTCAGAGATCTGTGCCTGCTTCATGACTCTCCTTGTGCGCGCAGCATGTCCAAATCTGAGAGCAAGTTGGGAGCGCAGTGAGCCTGCGCGATCCCTGTAGATGCTTGACACCTTGGTTATGGTTCTCGGGCGGCAGGTTGCGGACGCGGTTCCGGGAGCTGGCTGACGGTAGTTCCGGTAGGTGGGCGGCACTCCGGGCTGGTTGCCAGGCTTTCTGGCGTTCCTGGCGGTTCGCTATTGTCTGTGTGATCTTGTCGGACAACGGTAAGGTATTCACGGCGCGTTTCGGCGCGTACCGTCGGCCCGCGCTCCGGCTATGGCCGCCTACGGGAGCCCGCATGGCTGGCGATCGCTATGGGCGACCGGCGAGGGAACGATCCGCTATCGTCCGGATTGAGGGTCAGGCGAAGGGAAGCTGATGACGCAGCGGATCTGTGTGACGGGTGCGAACGGACTGGCGGGCCGGGCCGTGGTGCGGGACCTGCTCGAGCACGGATATGACGTGATGGCGACCGATATCGTGGCGCGGTTCGGCGAGGACGACGTGCTTCGCGCGGACCTGACCGACTACGGCCAGGCGGTCGAGGCGCTCACTGGTGCGGATGCCGTCGTACACATGGCGAACATCCCGGCGCCTGGCTTGGCCACCCCCGCAGTCACGTTCAACGCGAACATGACGATGAACTTCAACATCTTCCACGCGGCGGCGAACCTGAAGCTAAGCCGCGTGGTGTGGGCCTCCAGCGAGACGACGCTGGGCCTGCCGTTCGACGTACCACCGCGTTATGCCCCCGTGGACGAGGACCACTATCCGGTGCCTACCTCAACCTACGCGCTGTCGAAGGTGGCCAGCGAGACGGTCGCCGCGCAGATCGCACAGTGGTCCGGTATCCCGTTCGTGGCGCTGCGCTTCTCTAACATCTGGGAGCCGAAGTTTTATGAGGAGTTCCCGTCCTTCTGGGACGATCCGCTGCTGCGCAAATGGAACCTGTGGGGCTACATCGACGAGCGGGACGTGGCGCTGTCCTGCCGGCTCGCGCTGGAAGCCGACGCTGACGCGGTGGGACCGCAGTCTTCGTTTATCATCGCGGCGGCCGACACGGTGATGAACCGTCCCTCCGCTGATCTGCTCGCCGAGGTCTTCCCCGGCCTGGCACTCACGCGTGACGTCGGCACGTTCGGCACGCTGCTCGCCATCGACCGCGCCCGGCAGGTCCTCGGCTTTGAGCCGGAGCACTCCTGGCGGAACCACATCCAGGGCTGAGCCCACCAGGACCAGTGACGGCAGCCGGGCCCGGGCGCGCCCGCTCAAGCGCTTTTCCGAGGATGACGACATCCTCGTCGAATGCGGGGGCGGGCATACGCCGAGGCGCGCGGCGGCACGCAGAGCCCGCGGGATCGGACAGACGTTCAGCGACTGATCGAGTTTGATCTGTAACCGCTGCGGGACGCCGGCTCCTATCTGCGCGCGGTGGCCAGGCAAGTGCCATGGACCAACTCCCCGCTACCCGAGAATGCCCCCGAAGTACGGCTCTGACCTGGTCATACAGCCTGAAGATGATCTACAACGGATCGTACAGTTTTCGGACAATCAAATTAAGAAATCATGTATTCGTATACAATCCCTACCATGTCTCAGCCAGAAGCCGCCGTTACGCCGCGCCGGTCGACACGGCGACGCAAGCCTGCTGGCCGTGTGGCGGTGCTTGACGGACTGCGCTTCGTCGCTGCCTCGATGGTCGTGTTCTACCACTATGCGGGGGTGAGTTTCGCTCGCATCGGGCACCAGGGCAAGACCGTCGTATCGGGGTGGGGGGCGCCGGCTAAGGCCGAGTTCCCGCCGCTCGTGCACCAAATGGCGATGTTCGGCGGAACCGGAGTCGAGCTCTTCTTCATGATCAGCGGCTTCGTGATCTGCATGAGCGGCTGGGGACGTCGGCCCGCCGACTTTTTCATCTCCCGGGTAGTCCGGCTGGTGCCCGCGTACTGGGCCGCGATCGGCTTGACGGCTGTCGTCCTGATCGCTCTTCCGCGGCTGACGGACGGCGTCCGGATCAGCGCGGTGCTGGCGAACCTGTCGATGGTCCATACCAACTACGGCGTGCATAACCTGGAGCCCGCGTTCTGGACCCTGCTCGTCGAGCTGACGTTCTACCTGCTGTTCGGACTGGTCGCCATCGGCGGGGTCACGTACCGGCGGATGGTCACTTTCTGCGTGCTCTGGTCCGTCGGGTCGTTCGTGGCGGCCGGATCGAGATTCCCGCTGCTCGTGCTCGTGCTGATTCCGAACCACGCCGCCTACTTCATCGCGGGCATCGCGTTCTACCTGATCTATCGTTTCGGCGGGAACTTCCTGCTCTGGGCGATCGTCTGCTACTCGTACCTGATCGCGATCCAGACCCCGAGCTCGAACTCGCCCTGGCCCGTCATGGTGCTCGTGACCGCGTTCTTCGTCATCTTCACGCTGATCGCGACGCACAACCTGGACTGGATCAAAGGCCGCTGGCTCATGGTGGTCGGTTCGATGACCTACCCGCTGTACCTCATCCACCACGACCTTGGTTACATCGTCTTCTCATACTTCCGCGCCTATGTTCCGGCGCCTGAGCTCGCGGCGGCTACCTACGGCCTGATGCTCGTGTGCTCCTGGCTCATCTACCGGTTGATCGAGCGGCCACTCGCTCCGTTGCTGAAAGCGAAGCTGACCGAGGCGGTCAATGCCGTGCGGGAGTCTGGGCCGCCGTCCCGCGGCCCGCGGGCCTGGGCGGTCCCCGCCACCAGCGGGCTGGCCACCAGCGGGCTGGCCACCAGCGAGCCGGCTGCCGCGGGCGGTGCCGGCGGTGACAGGCGGGAGGTCCTTACGGGTAGCCCGGACTTCGGGTCCGCGCCCGCGGCCACTGGCCCGCAGTACCAGCCGGGTGATCCCGGCAACGGCGGCGCGCAGAGCGGAACTGAGGTCGGAGTCGGCGCGCATCGGTATCTCTCGGATTAGCCGCTGGCGGATTGGCCGCTAGCCGAACCTCGGCACCAGCGTCAGCATGGTGACCTCCGGACGGCAACTGAACCGGACCGGCGCGTACGGTGAGGTGCCAAGACCAGCCGACACGTGCAGGAAAGCGCGATCCCGCTGGCCAGGTCCGCTGGGATGCTGATGCAGGCCACGGGCACGAGCGGTGTCGATCCCGCAGTTGGTCACCAAGCTTCCGGCGCCGGGCAGGCAGATCTGGCCGCCGTGGGTGTGGCCGGCGAGCAGCAGGTCGAAGCCGTCGGCGACGAACCTGTCCATGACCGCCGGCTCCGGCGAATGCAGCACGCCGAGCCGCACGTCCGCTGCACGGTCCGCGGGCCCGGCGACTTCGTCGTACCTATCCCGTCCGATATGCGAATCGTGCACGCCAGCGATCTCGATGTCGAAGTCCCCGACTTTGATCCTGCCGCGCCGGTTGTTCGCGTCCATCCAGCCAGCGGTCTCCATGCCCGCGCCGAGCTCGGCCCAGGGCAGGTCAGGGACATGGCGCCGGTGCTCCTGCGCGCTGGTGCGCCAGAGGTAACGCGCCGGATTCTTCGGAACCGGCGAGTAAAGATCGTTCGAGCCGAACACGAACGCTCCCGGCCGGTCGAGCAACGGCCCGAGCGCGTCCAGGAACGGCGCGACGGCGTGCTTGTGGGCGATCGAGTCCCCGGTGTTGACGACGAGATCGGGCTGGAGTGCGTCCAGCGTCCGCAGGAACGAGAGCAGCCGGTGCCGGCCAGGGGTGAGATGCGCGTCGGAGATGTGCAGGATCCGCAGTGGTCTCGAGCCGGCTGGCAGGACGGGGACCTCGTACCTGCGGACGGCGAACCAGTTGCGCTCGACGACCGCCGCGTAGCCGAGCACGGCGGTGCCTGCCACGGTGGCTGTCCCGAGTAGGGCATGTGGACGCATCCACATATGGTGCCACGTCAGGTGCGGTTACCCGGCCCGGAAGGACAGGACGGCGGCAAAGCGGGCAGGATTAGCTCCATGGCTGAGCTGAAGGAACGACTCCGGGCCGACCTGACCGCGTCGATGAAGGACCGCGACGAGCTGCGAACCCGGACGCTGCGAATGGTGCTGGCCGAGATTTCCAAAGAGGAGGTCTCCGGCGCGGTCGCGCGAGCGCTTGACGACGCCGAGATCGAGCGGGTGCTGGCCCGTGAAGCCAAGCGGCGCCGTGAGGCCGCTCAGGCATTCCAGGACGCTGGACGGTCCGATCAGGCCACGGCGGAGCTTGCCGAAGGCGAGGTGCTCGCCGAGTACCTGCCTGCCCAGCTTGACGACGCCGAGCTGACCGCGCTCGTGGCCAGCGCGATCGCCGAGTCAGGAGCCGCCGGGATGCCGGCCATGGGACAGGTGATGAAGCTCGTCACCCCGCAGGTGGCCGGGCGAGCCGAGGGCGCCAGGGTCGCCGCCGAGGTTCGCCGCCAGCTAGCCGGAAGCTGATCGCCGGGCGGGCGCGGTCCCGCTGGCCTGCGCGGGCCAGCGCGGGTCAAGCGAGCTAGTGGTGGCCGCCGACCTTCTTCTTCGGCTTCTGTGGCGGAGCCGCGGGTGCCTGGCCTGCTCCCGGCTGGAAGTAGGCCGGCGGGTAGCCGAAGTTCAGTGCCGGGCCTAGTGCGGCGTGCAGGAAGCTGTACTGCCAGGTGGACCCAGGGGCCATGTCGCCGTACATCTGGCCGCTGCAGGTCACGTAGCCACCAGGGAATGGCCGGTAGGTCGCCTGCGGACAGCCGAGCATCTTGCCGGCGCCGGTCGGATTAGTCGGGTTGAACACCGAGACGTAGCCGACCAGCGTCGGCGTATAGCCGGCGAAGGCGGCGTAGTAGCCGTCGTTGGCCGTACCAGTCTTGGCCGCGGCCGGCCGGCCGATGCCGCGCCCGGCCGCGGTACCGCTCGTCAGCACGCCCTGTAGCACGTAGTTGGCCGCGTTGGCGACGTCCTGGGAGACGACACGGTGGCAGCCAGCCGACTCGACCGGCAGCGGCCGGCCGGCCAGGTCGGTGATCCGGCGGATCGCGATCGGATGACAGTAGATGCCGCCGGACGCGACAGTGGCATAAGCGGCGGCCATCGACATCGGGGACACATTGACCGAGCCCAGGGTGAACGACGAGAGGTAGTCCGCGGGCGGCTGAGAATTCGGTCCCCACGGCTTGCCGACCCAGGACAGCAACGACTTGCCGTCCGCCCGGTGCAGGCCCATCGCGATGGCCGTCTTGACCACATTGCACAGCCCGACGTGTGCCTCAAGCGACACGTAGAACGCGTTGATGGACTGGGCGGTGCCGTAGTAGAGCGGGATGTTGCCGTTCTCGCCGCTGCCGTCGGCATTGAAGACCTGGAACGGGTTGACGGCCAGGCCAGAGCAGCTCGTCATGCCGCCGACGTACATGCCGTTCTTGACCTTCAGGTGGAAGCTGAACGGCAGGCCCTGCCGCAAGGCCGTGACCAGGGTGAAGATCTTCGACGACGAGCCGGTCTGCACGCCCGCGCCGCCGTTGTAGGCGGCGTCCACGGCGTAGTCGATACTGTCCTGGCCCGGCCCGAAGCCATACGGCCGGTCCACGGCGATGGCCCGCACGTAACCGGTCCCAGGCTCGATCATCACTTCGGTGTCCACGTCATGGTTCGGGTTGACGTAGTTGTTGTAAGGCAGCACGTAGTTGACAGCCGCCTGGGCCGCGTGCTGGTCCTTCGCGCTCACCGTGGTGTAGATCTTGAGGCCGCCGGTGGTGGTCAGCTCGCTGTAGGCCTGGTGGTAAGCGCTGTCGTGCTGCATGACGGCGAGCACGTAGTCGCAGAAGAACGCCGCCCACTTGACCTGCGGGCTGGTGCATCCGGTCTGCAGCGGTACCGGCGAGATGTGCAACCCGAGCGGCTGCCGGCCGGCCAGGTTGGCCGTGGCCTGCGAGATGTCGCCGGACTTCACCATCTGCTGTAGCACCGTATTGCGCCGGGCAAGTGCGGCGGCCGGGCTGGTGACCGGATCGTAGGCAGCCGGGTTCTCGACCAGTCCGGCAAGCATGGCCGCCTGCGTGAGCGTGAGGTGTGCTGCCGACGTGGAAAAGTAGAACTGCGCTGCCACTTCCACGCCATAGGACTGGTTCTCGAAATAGGCCACGTTCAGATAGGCATCGAGCAATTGCCGCCTGGTCAGCTGGCGCGCGATGTCGGCCGCGATCCGCAGTTCACGCAGCTTGCGAATGGGCGTCTCGGCGGTGCACTGCTGCTGGTCGGCCATCGTCTTGGCGGTCAGGATGCAGGCGTTCTTGACGTACTGCTGAGCCAGGTCGGACCCACCCTGGACCGCCTGCCCGGAGAGCGTGTAGGTCAGCGCGCGAAGAGTGCCGCGCAGGTCGAACGCGCCGTGCGACCAGAACCTGGAGTCCTCGATGGCCACGATGGCCTGGCGCATGACCGGAGCGATCTGGTCGAGCGACACCGGGACCCGGTAGACCGGATGCGGGAAACCCGGGTAGTAGTAAGCGAGCAGGTGCCCGGAGGAGTCGAGCAGCTCGGATCGCGACGGGACTTCGCCAAGCCCGGCGACCGGCATGTCGTTAAAGGTCCTGGCCGCATCGCGGGCCACGACTCCGGTCACGCCGATCACCGGCAGGGCGGCCGCGGCGGTCAGCAAGCCTGCCCCGAGGGAAAGGATGGCAAGCACGCTCAGGGGTTTGACGCCGGCGCGGCGGACTGGTCTTTGCACTGAATCAGGTTACGCTGCCCGGCGGACTAGTCATAAGAGGACGCCGAAACGGGACATCCTCGCTGTCAATTGCCGCCTTCTTCCCAAGATGGCAGCATCCTGTTACCGGATGACTACTCAGCGCATCGTGTATAGTCCATGAGGGCTATATGGGAAATGGGTCCGCCGGGGACTAGCGCTGGGAGCCGGAGTTCCGTAAGTTACTCTTTCGCGACCATCACATGGGCGTCGGCATACGGGCCGAGCCCTGGGAATCTCAGCGAAGCGCCACCCGGCGTGACGACCCGCTCGCACGGGCGTGACGATCAGGAGGAGTTGGGCCACATGTGGATCACGGATTGGACCGCCCGCGCCGCGTGCAAGGGAACAGACCCTGACGAGCTCTTCGTACAGGGTGCGGCGCAGAACCGGGCCAAGCTGATCTGCCGGGGCTGCCCCGTCCGCACCGAATGCCTAGCCGACGCCCTTGACAATCGGATCGAGTTCGGCGTCTGGGGTGGCATGACCGAGCGAGAGCGGCGGGCACTGCTCCGTCGCCGGTCCGACGTAGTCTCCTGGCGAGAGCTGCTGGAGAGCGCGAGGGACAAGTACGAGAGCGTGTCCAACGAGCTCGTCGCTAGCTGATCCGTCATTAGCTGACCTGCCGCTAGCTGACCCGTCAGCGAAACGAGTAGTCAGGCTGGCGGTGCCGATTACTCGAATGCGGTGCCGATTACCCGAAGCCCGTCGATGTCATGCACATCGTCTGGCTGCGCGGGAATCTGCGCGACCGGCACGAGCGGGTGAGCGGCGGTAAATCGCTCGGCGAGCCGCTGTTCCGATGCGACCTGGCGCATCCGTTCGGCATGCAGCCGGAGCGCGGTGATTGCCAGCGCGGACGATTCGCTGTCCGCGAGCCCCTGCAGGGTCTCCGCGGCAGCCAGGCTGCGGGCGGCCGAGAGCCTGGCTGCGGGCGAGCGGTGTACCCGGTTCAGGATCAGGCCCGCCAGCGGCATACCGTCGCGTTCTAGCCGCTCCACGAAATAGGAGGCCTCGCGCAGCGCGTCGTGCTCTGGTCCCGCGATCACGAGAAAGGACGTGCCCGGCGCGCGCAGCAACTGGTAGGTGTACTCGGCCCGCTCCCGGAACCCGCCGAACATGGTGTCCATCGCGGACACGAACGTCTGAACGTCCCGGAGCAGCTGACTTCCGATGATCTTGGTAACTACGCCGGTTATCATGCCGAAGCCGATATTCAGCACCTTGAGGCCGGTCCTGCCGCCAAGCTTGGCCGGCGCCAGGAGCAGACGCAGCAGCCTGCCGTCCAGGAACCTGCCGAGGCGGGCCGGAGCGTCCAGGAAGTCCAGGGCTGACCGGCTGGGCGGCGTATCGACCACGATCAGGTCCCACTCGTCGGCGCGGCGCAGCTGGCCCAGCTTCTCCATCGCCATGTACTCCTGGGTTCCGGCGAAGCTGGACGACAGCGACTGGTAGAACGGGTTGGCCAGGATCTGGGTAGCACGATCCGGGTCGGCATGAGCCTCGACGATCTCGTCGAAGGTCCGCTTCATATCGAGCATCATGGCGTGCATGCTGCCCCCGTCGCCCGCCCGGCCGGTCCGGACGCCGCGCACCGGCCGCGGCGTGTTGTCGAGGGAAGTCAAGCCCATGGACTGCGCCAGCCGCCTGGCCGGGTCGACCGTCAGCACGACGACATGCCGGCCGCGCTCGGCCGCGCGCAGCCCGACGGCCGCTGCGATCGTCGTCTTGCCGACTCCGCCGGAACCGCAGCACACGATGACCCTGGTGCGCCGGTCGTCGATGAGCCGGTCGATGACGAGCGGCGTCGGCTTGGCGGTCACGCGGCGCCCTGCTCGCGCAGCGTCGCTGCGAGCCGGTACAGCGCTGCCAGGTCGATGCCGTCGGAGATGAACGGCAGCTCGTAGCATGGCTGGCCGGCCGCGTCGAGCCTGCGCCGCTGGGCGCGCTGCATGGCCGCCGCCCGCGCCTCGGCGGCGAGTTCCGCAGCTAGGTCGGCGGCGAGCTGATGGTCTTCACCAAGGCCGGCGGCCTTCAGCGCGACCTCGAGCACCTGGGTGTCGTGGGCTGTCCCTGGCGTGCGCTCCTCGCCGCCGGACGCGCTGCGCACGGACCTGCGGCCCGGCTTCGCGCCGCTAGCCCTGCGGTGCTCGGGTGGCCACAGGCTGCGCATCATGTTGACCATGATCCCGCCCGCGGCGATGCCGCCGCGGCCGACATCCGACAGCTCGGCGATGCCGTCGAGCGTCTCCTGGACCGGCATCTCCTCCAGCAGCGTCACGAAGTGCACGACAGTCTGCGGGGACCTGATCACGCTCTGCACGGTGTCGGCGTGGCCACGGATCGGCCCCACCTTGGCCAGCCCGGACACTTCGGACGTCACGTTGAGGAACCGGCTGATCCGCCCGGTCGGCGGCGCGTCCATGACGACGGCCCCGTAGACCGGGCTCCCGCCCGACTTGCGGCGGACCGCCTCGGCGGCCTTGCCGGTCAGCAGGACATCGCTCAGGCCAGGGGCGATCGTGGTCGCGAAGTCGAGCACGCCGAGCTTGGTCAGCGCCCGGCCCGCCTGGCGCAGGTTGTAGAACATTTCCAGGTACTCGATCAGAGCCGACTGCGGGTCTACCGCCAGGGCGAAGACGTCGCCGCCAGGTCTGCCGTCATCAGCCGGGGCGACTGCCACGCGGCGTTCCTCGTACGGCAGTGGCGGGACGTCGAAGAGCTGCGCGATGCCCTGCCGGCCTTCCACCTCCATCAGCAGCACCGGCTTGCCGTTGGACGCGAGGGCAAGCGCGAGGGCGGCGGCGACAGTGGTCTTGCCGGTGCCGCCTTTGCCGGTGACCACGTGCAGCCGCACGCCGTCCCAGTCGGTGTCGCGCACGCTCACGATGACGAGGCTATCCGCGCCCGGCCAGCGGTCGCATCGCGACCGGCGCGTCAGCGCGATGGCGTGCCGTTCGTCGCCTGACCGGGCCGGGGCGCGAGCGCCACGGCGCCGCGTCAGGCGGCCAGGTTGGCGGGCGGCTGTGCCGGGTCACCGGGCGGCTGTGGCCGGGGCCGCCCGGTGGCGGCTAAGGTTACGGCCATGCAGAAGTGGGAGTACGCAACGGTGCCGTTGCTGGTGCACGCGACGAAGCAGATACTCGACAACTGGGGTGACGACGGCTGGGAACTGGTTGCCGTCGTGCCGGGACCCAACGCCGAACAGCTCGTCGCCTACCTGAAGCGGCCCAGGCCATGACGGACGCCGGCAGCCGCCACTCGCCCGAGCAACGGCTGGCCGCGCTCGGCCTGACGCTGCCAGCGGTGACTCCGCCGCTGGCCGCTTACGTGCCCGCGGTCAAATCCGGCGGTTTCGTCTACACCGCCGGCCAGCTTCCCGTCGTCGACGGCCAGTTGCTGGCGACCGGCAAGGTCGGAGCGAAGATAGGCGCGCACGAGGCTGCCGTGCTCGCGCGAACCTGCGCACTCAACGCGCTGGCCGCGGCTGCCTCGGTCACCGGAGGCCTGTCCGGCATCAGGCGGATAGTCAAGGTGACCGGCTTCGTGGCGAGCGCGGCCGACTTCACCGGCCAGGCCCAGGTAGTCAACGGGGCGAGCGAACTACTGCTTGAGGTATTCGGGGAGGCGGGCAGGCATGCGCGCAGCGCCGTGGGGATGGCCGTGCTGCCGCTCGACGCGCCGGTCGAGATCGAACTGGTCGCAGAAGTTGTTGATCGCTGAGATGAGTGCGGAGGCGGCGGGCGCCGAAGCCAGAATTTGAGTGGGCGTGAGCAGTTGGGCCAGGTAAGACTTCCCGAGCACATCGCACAGGCGGCACGCGCCGTCATCGAGGGCCAGGCGCAGCCGGCCACCCCGAGGGACGCGGCCACTGTCATGCTGCTGCGTTCGGTACCGGACGCGGCAGCCGCGGGGTCAGCGGCCGGGCGTGGCTTCGAGGTGTACATGCTGCGCCGCAAGCCGTCGATGGTGTTCGCCC
The DNA here is from genome assembly GCA_035533915.1 of Streptosporangiaceae bacterium. Classification (GTDB taxonomy): domain Bacteria; phylum Actinomycetota; class Actinomycetes; order Streptosporangiales; family Streptosporangiaceae; genus Chersky-822. The sequence goes on along the minus strand of DATLSX010000173.1, from coordinate 162,960 downwards.
CGGGTGCCTATGTATTTCCCGGCGGCTCGGTGGACCTGCGCGACGCCGACGAAGAAGTCGCCTGGGCCGGACCCGACGTGAACCACTGGGGCCGGGTGTTCGACGCCCCGCCGGAACTGGCCAGGGCACTGGTCTGCGCCGCGGTCAGGGAGACGTTCGAGGAGTCCGGTGTCCTGCTGGCCGGCCCGTCGGCCGATACCGTCGTCGCGGACACCACGGCAGCGGATTGGGAGGCCGACCGGCACGCGCTGCTCGACCGCTCGCTTTCGCTCGCCGAGATGCTGGCCAGGCGGGACCTCATCCTGCGCAGCGACTTGCTGCGGCCGTGGTCCAGGTGGATCACGCCCGCCCCGGAACCGCGCAGGTTCGACACCAGGTTCTTCGCCGCCGCGCTGCCGCCCGGACAGCGGACCAGGGACGTAGGCGGGGAGGCCGCCGCGGTCCAGTGGATCTCCCCTGCCGCGGCGCTCGCCGCCGGGCGGGCCAGGGAGATCGAGCTGTGGCTGCCGACCGCGATGACGCTGGCCGAACTGGCGGAGCATGCCGACGCCCCGGCGGTCCTTGCCGCGGAACGGGAAGTGGCACCGCTGCTGCCGGAACTGTTCGTCGCCGACGGCGCGACCTGGCTGTCGGTGCCCGGCGACCGGGAGTACCCGCTGTGACCACCCCGGCCGGCGAACCAGGTCACCAGATCGACGGGTCGGGCACCCGCAGGGCACGCTGCGTGCTGGCGCCCAATCCGTCCATGATGACGCTGGAAGGCACCAATACCTGGCTGGTCGCCGAGCCGGGCTCGGCGGCCGCCGTGGTCATCGACCCGGGCCCGGACGACGATGCTCACCTGCGCCGGGTCTGCTCGCTCGCCGAGCAGGCCGGTCAGCGGATCGCCGCCATCGTCTTGACGCACGGTCACCACGATCACTCGGCTGGAGCCGGACGGCTCTCCGAGCTGACCGGTGCGGCGGTCCGCGCGGTGGACAGGGCGCACCGGCTGGGCAGTGAAGGGCTGCCACCAGGCGCGGTCATCGTCGACGGCGGCTGCGAGATCGAGGTGATCGCTACTCCCGGCCACACCGCCGACTCGGTGAGCTTGTACCTGCGCGCTGACCGGGCGGTCCTGACCGGGGACACCGTGCTTGGCCGCGGCACGACGGTGATCGCCCACGACGGCCACCTCGGCGATTACCTGGGCTCGCTGGAACGCCTGCGTGCGCTCGCCGACGCGGCCGAACTGCGCGCGCTGCTGCCGGGCCACGGCCCGCTGCTCACCGACCCGCTAGCGACCCTTGACTACTACCGAACGCACCGCGCCGAGCGGCTCGCCGAGATCAGGGCCGCTCTGGCAGCCGGCGACCGTACCGAGACCGAGATCGTGGCCAGGGTCTACGCCGACGTTGATCCCGCGCTGTGGCCGTTCGCCCGCTGGTCCGTCCGGGCTCAGCTCGGCTACCTCGCTGATCGCGGCGAACTTCCGCCCGGCACGGAGCGGCCGGCCGAGGTCGGCGGCTAACCGGGCCCTGCGGCGGAGCCTGCCCGCGTCGATGATCAGCACCGACTTAGCCGCGAGCTGGATCCACCCCCTGGTGGCGAAATCAGCGAGTGCCTTGTTGACGGTCTCCCTCGACGCGCCGACGAACTGGGCCAGTTCCTCCTGAGTGAGGTCGTGATCGACCTGGATGCCGTCATCACGCTCCACCCCGAACTTTCCGGCCAGTTCGAGCAATGCCCTGGCGACCCGGCCAGGCACGTCGGTGAAGATCAGGTTGGTGTTGGCCTCGGTAATCCGGCGCAGCCGCTGCGCCAGCGACTTCAGCAGCAGCAGCGCCACTGGCGGGCGGGTGGCCAGGACCGCCCGCAGGTCGCCGTGCGCCATGACGGCGAGCCGCGCGTCGGTCACCGCGACCGCGGCAGAGGAACGGTACGTCGGGTCGAACATGGCCAGCTCGCCGAACATGTCACCGGGTCCGTGCACGCTGACCAGGCTCTCCCTGCCATCCGGAGCGGTCCTGATGAGCTTGACCTTGCCTTCGATGACCAGGTAGAGCCGGTCGCCCAGATCACCCTCCTCGAACAGCCGGTCTCCGCGCCTGGCGAGCACGACGTGCGTGTGCGGCCGGATCACCGCCGCGTCATCGTCGCTGAGCTCGCTCAGCAACGGTGCCCGCAGCAGTGCCCTGGCGTCGTCGTCGGTGAATTCCTGGAGATCATGCGGTGGCTCTAGGGCACCGTCACGGTCTGTCACCTGTGCCTCCTCGCTTCGGCCCCGGTGCGGACCGGCGCGGCGGACCGCTACCTGGCATGGGAACCGTCGTGCCCGCCTTCGGCCTGTTCAAGCCGCTTACGGCTGGCTTCGATCTCGTCGTCGGCCGCTTGCCGGTCGACCCAGGTCGCCGCTTCGACCTCCTTGCCGGGCTCCAGGGCTTTGTACACCTCGAAGAAGTGCTGGATTTCCAGCCGATCGAACTCCGGGACGTCCGAAATGTCGGTCAGGTGCGCCATCCGCGGGTCGGTCGCCGCGACGCACAGAACCTTGTCGTCGGCACCCTTCTCATCCCGCATCCGGAACATCCCGATCGCACGGCAGCGGATCAGGCAGCCAGGAAAGGTCGGCTCGTCCAGCAGGACCAGCGCGTCCAGCGGGTCGCCGTCGCCAGCCAGGGTGTGCTCGATGAAGCCGTAGTCGGCGGGATACCGGGTGGAGGTGAAGAGCATCCGGTCGAGCCGGATTCGCCCGCTCTCGTGGTCCATCTCGTACTTGTTCCGCTGGCCCTTCGGGATCTCGATGATTACATCGAACTCCACGCTCTGCTCTCCCTACCCGGTAGATGATTACGTCGTTGCCTTGGTGTCTACCCCAGTTGTGATGTATACCCTCGGTGTCAACCGCCTGTCGAAGTGGGGCGGAGCGGGGCGGAGCGGAGAAAGGACAGGGCGGTGAACCGGCTGGCGCGGATGGTGGTGGCCACGCTGGCCTTGCTCTGCCTGTTCACGATCGGGGCCGGCGCCGCGATCGCGCGCTTGCTGCCGCCCAGGCTCGCGCTGTTCGACCTGCCGCGGATCGCGGGTGCCAGCCGCGCCGTGGCGGTCCGCATCCCGGCTGGCGTCACCGGCCAGGTGCGCGCGGGCCGGACCGCTGGCCCGGCGACAGCCGCCGGTGTCAGCGCCGCCCTCGCCCCGCTGATCGGCTCAGGCGACCTGGGCTCCCGGGTCGGTGCTCTGGTCACCGACCTGTCCACCGGCAAGGTGCTCTACTCGGTCAACGCCGACACCGGCCTCACCCCGGCTTCCACGACGAAGATCGCGACAGCCGTCGCCGCGCTGCAGACACTGGGGCCGGCCGCCAGGTTCAGCACGTCGGTGCTGCTCGGGGCGGCTTCCGGTACCAGCGCGTCCGGCGGTATCCAGAGCATTGTCCTGGCCGGTGGCGGTGACCCCACGCTGGCCGCCGGCCCCTTCCCGGCAGCCGACTACCCGCAGCCTGCCACCTTGTCCTCGCTGGCCGCCGCGACTGCCCGGGCGCTGCGGGCCAGGGGCATCGGCGCGGTGCGGCTGACCTACGACGGCTCGCGGTTTTCCGGCCCGGAACTCGCGGTCGGCTGGCCCGCCTTCGGAACGCCGGACAACTACGTCTCCACCGGCAACGTAGCTCCGATAGTCGGGCTCGAAGTAGACCAGGGCAGGCTCACCTCGCGCGGCCGTCCGGAAGATTCCGACGATCCGGGCAACTTCCTGCCGAGGTCGCTGACGCCTGGCCTGGACGCCGCGCGCGCGTTCGAGGCTTTCTTGCGCAAGGACGGGATCACGGTCCGCCGGCCGCCAGCTCCGGCCCGGCCGCACCGACGGACGTCGGCGCACGGCGTGATCCTGGCGACGGTGCAGTCACCGCCGCTGCCGCAGATAATCCAGCAGATGCTGGCGGAGAGCAACAACGTGATCGCGGAGACGCTGGCCAGGCAGGTGGCGATCGCCACCGGCCGGCCCGCCACCTTCAGCGGCGCCGCGAGCGCGGTCATGGCGGTCGACGCCAGGCTCGGGGTGACCGGTATCGCGCTCTATGACGGCAGCGGGCTGTCGCAGTACGACCTGATCTCGCCGCACGCGCTGGTCAGGCTGGTCAGGCTCGCCGCAGCCGACCGGCTGCCCGGCCTGCGGGCGGTGATCACCGGGTTCCCGGTGGCCGGCTTCTCTGGCACCCTCGGACCCGGCAGCGTCTTCGGGCCGTTCGGCCGCGCCGCGCTCGGCACCGTGCGTGCCAAGACCGGCAACCTCACCGCCGTCGCCACGATGGCAGGCATCGCCTACGCTCGCGACGGCGAGCTGCTGGCCTTCGCGTTTATGGGCAACGACATCTCCAAGAAGCTGGGGCTACGGCCCGAGTACATGCTCAGCCAGCTCGCCTCCGTGCTCGCCGGATGCGGCTGCCGCTGACCATTACCGCCGTAAGCCACGTACGGTGGAGGGGTGAGCAGCTCGCAGATGATCGACTGGACCGTTGCCGCCTCGACCGCGACCCGTTGGGTCAGGCCGGGCCCGCAGGTCACCATGGCTGAGGCGCGCGGCGTCGTGGCCGAGCTTCGTGAGCAGGCCGCTGCCGTCGCGGCACCGGTGCGCGAGGTGACCGGGCTGCCGGGGGGCAGCGACGGCGGCAAGGTGGCAGTAGTCGACCGGCCCGGCTGGATCAGGGCCAACATCACCGGCTTCCAGGTGGTGCTCGACCCGCTGGTGGAGCATATGCAGGAGATCGGCGTGGCGCCGTCACCCGGATCGGTGCTGACAGCGGTCGGCTCCCGGGTCACCGGCATGCAGGCCGGCCTGATCCTCGCCTACCTCGCGAGCCGGGTGCTCGGGCAGTACGAGCTGTTTCTGCCGCCCGACCCCGACCTGCCAGCCGCTGGCGCTCCGCCCGGACGGCTGACCCTGGTCGCACCCAACATCGTCATGGTCGAACGTGAACTCGACGTCGATCCGACCGATTTCAGGCGCTGGGTTTGCCTGCACGAAGAGACGCACCGTACTCAGTTCACCTCGGTTCCCTGGCTGCGCCCGTACGTACAGCAGCAGATGACCGAATTCCTGCTCGCCTCTGACCTGGATCCGGCATCGATACTGAACAGGCTGCGCGCCGCGGCGGACGCGGTCTCTGGCGCGGTGCGCGGCGGTAATGGCGAGAGCCTGATCGAGGCGATGCAGAATCCGCGCCAGCGGGAGATACTCGACCGGCTGACCGCCGTCATGACGCTGGTGGAAGGCCACGGCGACTACGTGATGGACGCGGTCGGTCCCTCGGTCGTGCCGACCGTGGCGGAGATCAGGGCCAGGTTCAATGCCCGGCGGACCTCGGCCAACCGGGGCGAGCAGGCGATCCGCCGGATCCTCGGAATCGACCTGAAGATGCGGCAGTACCAGCAGGGCTCGGCGTTCGTGCGCGCCGTCGTGGACGAGGCCGGAATGGACGCGTTCAACCGCGTGTGGACCTCGCCGGAGACATTGCCGACCAAGGACGAGTTCGCTCATCCGCTCCGCTGGCTGGAGCGGGTGGACGGGACCTCGCAGGCCGCGAGCTGACCAGAGGATGGGACCGCATCCGGCGGTCGCCGCAGTGCGGCTGGCGGTCCGGCGCAGCCTGGCCGACCTCGGTCCGCAGGCTGTCGTCCTGGTCGGATGCTCAGGCGGTGCCGATTCCCTCGCGCTGGCGGCGGCGGCGGCCTTCGAGGCCCCCAGGCTGGGTATCGGGGTGGCAGCCGTCACCGTAGACCACGGGCTCCAGTCAGGCTCGGCCGACCGGGCCGCCCAGGTGGTGACGGTCCTGTGCGGGCTGGGCCTGCACCCGGTGAGCAGCGTCCGGGTCGACGTCTCGCGGCGCGGTACCGTGGCCGGTTATCCCGGTCCTGAGGCGGCCGCGCGCCAGGCGAGGTACGCGGCGCTCGAATCGGCGGCCCGCGCGTGCGGCGCGGCCGCGATCCTGCTCGGGCACACCATGGACGATCAGGCCGAGACCGTGCTGCTCGGCCTGGCGCGAGGCTCGGGTGCCAGGTCCCTGGCCGGCATGGCTCGCAGCGCCGGGCGCTACCGCCGCCCGCTGCTCGGACTGCGCCGCGAACAGACCAGGGCCGCCTGCGCCGCGCTGGATCTGCACGTCTGGGATGACCCGCACAACGCCGATCCCGCGTTCGCCAGGGTCCGGGTCAGGGAGCAGATCTTGCCGCTCATGGAAGAACTGCTCGGCCCTGGAGTCACCCAGGCACTTGCCCGCACGGCCGACCGGCTCAGGGCAGACGCCGACGTGCTCGACGACCTCACCGCGACCGCCGCACGGGAACTGATGCGGGACTGGGATCAGCCGCCGCGGGAGGGCGGCCAGACGCTGGCCGCTGCCGACCTCGCGGCGCTGCCGCCGGCGGTCAGGACGCGAGTGCTGAAGCTGGCCGCGGTCACCGCGGGCGTGCCGCCAGGCTCGCTGAGTGCCGCCCACGTCGTCGAACTCGACGCGCTGGTGACCGCCTGGCGCGGCCAGCGGTGGACGGATCTGCCGGGCGGCGTCAGGTGCCAGCGGCGGTATGGCAGGCTGCACTTCACCACCAGATCGTGAACGGAGGCCGCCGTGGACGCCACGGACGTGGGCGGGGACCTGCTCGAAGTACTGATTACGCCGGAACAGTTGCAGGCGCGGGTCGCGGAACTGGCGGCGCGGATCGACGCCGATTACGCCGGGCGCGAACTGCTGCTCGTCGGCGTGCTCAAAGGCGCTGTGATGGTGATGGCCGACCTGGCCCGCGCCATGCACCTGCCGGTGAGCATGGACTGGATGGCTATCTCGTCTTACGGATCGGCGACCACGTCTTCCGGCGTCGTGCGGATACAGAAGGACCTCGATACCGACATCAGCGGCAAGCACGTCCTGGTGGTCGAGGACATCGTCGACTCCGGCCTGACGCTGTCCTACCTGGTGCATAACCTGCAGTCGCGGGACCCGGCGTCGGTGCAGGTCTGCGTGCTGCTCAGGAAGCGAGCCGCGGTGCGGATGACGGTCGATGTGGCGTATACGGGATTCGAGATCGCGGACGAGTTCGTCATTGGGTACGGTCTCGACTACGCAGAGCGCTACCGGAACCTGCCGTTCATCGGCACGCTGGCTCCGCATGCTTACGCCACCTGAACGGCGGTACGGGAACACATCCGAAGTTGAATCGCGTTTAGATGGGGTAGAGGCGGAGCATAGGGCACGCGGCTTCCTGAACTGCCGCCTACGTGCCGGTGCAAGCCGGTGCGGTGTACCGTCGGTAGTTCTCTCGTCGTGCGCGGGAGAGAGAGCAGGAATACCGCGCACGGATAGCTCGGACGTACAGCGCTCCTGCCGGAAGGCGGCGGGACACGAGGCTCGGCAGGAGGTACCGGCCCAGCTTGGCGGGGTCGTTAATCGATGGATCTGAAGCGTATTTTCCGCGGCTGGATGCTCGCTATCCTGCTCGTCTTCGTGCTGCTTGTCGTCGTACTCAAGTTCACTGGATCGAGCCAGTACGCCAAGCAGTCCACGGCCCAGGTCATGCGGTACGTGACTTCTGGCCAGGTCAAGTCGGCCGTACTCAACGTCCCGACTCAGGTCGTCCAGATCACCACCAAGAGCGGCAGGCAGGTGGAGGCGACCTGGGCTGGTAACCAGCAGAACCAGATCACCACCGCGTTGCAAGCGCAGTACAACAGCGGGCACCTGCCCGGTGGTTACAACGTGCTCGACCCGCAGGGCAACTCGCTGATCAGCGTGCTGCTGGGCTGGCTGCCGTTCATCGTCATCTTCTTGCTTTTCTTCGTCTTCATGAACCAGATGCAAGGCGGCGGCTCGCGGGTGATGAACTTCGGCAAGTCCCGCGCCAAGCTGATCACGAAGGACACCCCGAAGACGACCTTCGCCGACGTGGCCGGCGCCGACGAGGCGATCGAGGAACTCGAGGAGATCAAGGAGTTCCTGCAGACTCCCGCGAAGTTCCAGGCGATCGGCGCGAAGATTCCCAAGGGCGTGCTGCTCTACGGCCCGCCGGGAACCGGCAAGACGCTGCTCGCACGTGCCGTGGCCGGGGAGGCGGGCGTCCCGTTCTACTCGATCTCTGGTTCTGACTTCGTGGAGATGTTCGTCGGAGTCGGCGCCTCCCGGGTGCGCGATCTCTTCGAGCAGGCCAAGGCCAACGCGCCGGCGATCGTCTTCGTCGACGAGATCGACGCGGTCGGCCGGCATCGCGGTGCCGGCTTCGGCGGTGGCCACGACGAGCGCGAGCAGACCCTGAATCAGCTCCTCGTCGAGCTCGACGGCTTCGACACCAAGGGCGGCGTGATCGTCATCGCGGCGACCAACCGGCCTGACATTCTCGACCCGGCGCTGCTGCGGCCCGGACGGTTCGACCGGCAGATCGTCGTCGCCCAGCCGGACCTGGCTGGCCGCAAGGGCATCCTGCGCGTGCACGCGCGCGGCAAGCCGTTCGCCGCGGACGTGGACCTCGACGTGATCGCCCGCCGGACGCCCGGCTTCACCGGCGCCGACCTGGCCAACGTGATCAACGAGGGCGCCCTGCTGACCGCACGCGGCAACGAGACCCAGATCACGATGTACTCACTCGAAGAGGCGATCGACCGGGTGACCGCCGGACCGAAGCGCAAGAGCGTGCTGCTCTCAGAAAAGGAGCGCAAGCTCATCGCCTACCACGAGGGCGGGCACGCACTGGTCGGCCACGCGATGCCGAACGCCGATCCGGTGCACAAGATCACGATCATCCCGCGCGGCCGGGCGCTCGGCTACACCGCTGCCGCGCCGGCGGAAGACAAGTTCCTGGTCAGCCGGGCGGAGATGATGGACAGGCTGGCGATGCTGCTGGGCGGCCGCGCGGCCGAGGAACTGATCTTCCACGAGCCGACCACGGGCGCCGCCGACGACATCGACAAGGCGACCTCACTCGCCCGCGGCATGGTGACCGAATACGGCATGAGCGAACGGCTCGGTGCGCGCAAGTTCGGCACCGGGGACTCCGAACCCTTCCTGGGCCGGGAGATGTCGCATTCCAGGGACTATTCCGAGGAGATCGCCTCGGCGATCGACGACGAGGTGCGGCGCCTGATCGAGTCGGCGCACGACGAGGCGTGGGACGTCCTCGTCCAGTACCGTGACGTGCTCGACAATCTGGTACTCCAGCTCATGGAGCACGAGACGCTGTCCCGGGTGCAGGTACTCGACATCTTCTCCCCGGTGCAGGAGCGGCCGTCGCGTGGCTCCTACACCGGTTACGGCAAGCGGATGCCGTCGGACCGGCCGCCGGTGCTGACGCCTAAGGAGCTGGCACTGACCGCCGCATCGGACGCCAAGGAACTGCCGCCGATCGGAAACGGCCAGGCACCTGGCCTGAGCGCGGGGGGCTACCGCGGCGACGATGGCCCGTACGGCGCTGCTCGTTGAGTTGGTCAGCCGACGTCCGGGACCAGCCAGTGGACCTCGACCGGATCGAGCGCGCGGTCCTGGAGATCCTGCTGGCGATCGGCGAGGATCCGGACCGGGACGGAATCAAGGAAACGCCGCGCCGGGTGGCCAGGGCTCTCGCCGAGCAGTTCGCCGGGCTCCGGCAGCGCCCGGTGGATGTGCTGACCACGGTATTCGACGCCGATCATGACGAAATGGTCCTGGTAAGGGACATCGAGATGTTCTCCACCTGCGAGCATCACCTGACGCCATTCTTCGGCCATGCGCACGTGGGGTATATCCCAAACGAGCGAGGCCAGATCACCGGCCTGTCCAAGCTGGCCAGGCTGGTGGACGTCTACGCGCGGCGCCCGCAGGTGCAAGAGCGGATGACCAGCCAGATCGCCGACTCGCTGATGGAGGTACTTCAGCCCCGAGGGGTTATCGTTGTGGTGGAAGCTGAGCACCTGTGCATGGCTATGCGCGGCGTGCGTAAGCCGGGAGCGAAGACCGTCACCTCAGCGGTCCGCGGCTGCTTCCGCAGCTCGGATGGAACGAGAGCAGAGGCCATGAGTTTGCTGATGGCTCGCGCCTAGACGACCGAGCGGCATTCGCCCGCGCAGTCGCCGGTGTTTTGACTACGCTTATGCCCTGTGAGCCGGGGCCACACCTACGTGTCGGAGATGACGGACGCTATCGGGCCAGGACCGGCAGAGCCTCAAACCGGAGCGGAGCAGCCGGAGAGGTCTGCCGTTAAAGGCCTGCCCGCGGACCGGAATGGCACGGCGAAGATGCCCGACCGCCGCCAGCAGCGGCGCTGGGTTCCGGTAGCCGCTGGCTGGCTGGTGTTCCTGGTCGGAGTTGCCGACATAATCGAGGGCGTCACGCCGCTGACCAGCCATATCCATATCAGGCTGACCCGGATAGCCCATGTGGTGCCAGGTACGGTGGCTGGCCTGACCAGGCTGGTCGACGTCATTATCGGCCTGTTGCTGCTGATGCTGTCGCACGGGTTGCGGCGCCGCAAGCATCGCGCCTGGCAAGAGGCCATGGCCCTGCTGATCATCAGCGTGGCGGTCAGCACCGCGCATGTGGTTGCGCTAGTCCGCCATGACGTCATGATCATCGGCGCGGGAGTCGCGCTGGGGCTCCTCGCCGGGCTCGTGATCGGCGGTTTCTGTTACCGCGGCGAGTTCTACGCCGTGGGTGATCCGCGCACCCGCTGGCGGGCACTGGGAGCGCTGGTCGGCCTGCTTGCCGCCGACATGGTCATCGGCCTTTCCTACATCGCGCTGCGCGGGCTCTCCGGCCCGTACACCGTCCCGCAACGCGTCCAGGCTGTGCTTTACGGCCTGGTCGGGGTGTCGCCGCCCGCACCGCTGCACTTCGTGCAGGAGGGCAAGAACGACATTTTCGGATTGGTGACCGGCGGGCTGGGATTCATCACCGTGCTCGTCACGGCTTACCTTTTCCTTCGCCCGGCCGAACCGCCGGGTCGGCTCAATCCTCCCGACGCCGCGCGGGTCAGGGAACTGCTCGACCGGCACGGCGATGCGGATTCGCTCGGCTACTTCGCGCTGCGCGACGACAAGAGCGTGATCTGGTCGGCGACCGGTAAGTCCTGTATCGGGTACCGGGTCCTGTCTGGCGTGATGCTTGCCAGCGGTGACCCGCTCGGTGACTCGGAGGCCTGGCCAGGCGCGATCCAGGCGTTCCTGGCCGAGGCCGCCAGGCATGCCTGGGTGCCCGCGGTGGTCGGCTGCAGCGAGCGCGGCGCGGAGGTGTGGTGCCGTGAGGGTGACCTGACCGCGCTGGAACTCGGAGACGAGGCGATCGTAGAAGTCGCCGACTTCTCGCTGCAGGGCCGCGCGATGCGCAATGTGAGGCAGATGGTCACCAGGGTGTGCCGGGCCGGCTATGTCGCGCAGGTACGCCGGGTGGGCGACGTGCCCGCCGAGGAGATCACCCGGCTCGTCCGCCAGGCCGACTCCTGGCGCGGCAGCCCGACCGAGCGCGGTTTCTCGATGGCGCTCGGCCGGATCGGCGGAGCCGGTGACGAGAATTGCGTGCTCGCCACGGCCATGCAAGACGGCGTGCTGCGCGCGCTGCTGCACTTCGTGCCGTGGGGCGACGACGGGCTCTCGCTCGACCTGATGCGGCGCGACCGGTCGGCCCAGCCCGGCCTGAACGATTTCATGATCGTCGAGACCATCAAGGCGGCACAGGACCTCGGAGTCAAGCACATCTCGCTGAATTTCGCGGTGTTCCGTGCCGCTCTGGAGCGGGGCGAGCGGATCGGCGCAGGACCGATCCTGCGGGTCTGGCGGCGATTCCTGGTGTTCATGTCCCGGTGGTTCCAGATCGAGTCGCTGTACAAGTTCAACGCCAAGTTCGCGCCGCAGTGGGTGCCGCGTTTCATGGTCTTTCCCGGTACCCGGGACGCGATCAGGATCGGCCTGGCCGCCCTGGAGGCGGAAGCCTTCTTGGTCTGGCCCACTATCGAACTGCGCAGGATAGCGCGGAAGGCGCGGGCGGCGCTGTGGCGGGCCGTGGCCAGGCCCGCGCGCAAGCCCGGCGCGGCGGACTAGAGGTCGGCCGGGATTGTAGATTGACGGCCATGACACCTCGACGAGCGCCGCTGCGGGGTCTGCCCGACGCGGCCAGGTGCCTGGTGATGGGCGTGGTCAATGTCACCCCGGACTCCTTCTCCGACGGCGGTCAGTGGTTCAGCGCCCAGGATGCGATCGCGCACGGGCTGGAACTGGCCGCTGCCGGGGCCGACATCATCGACGTGGGCGGGGAATCGACCCGGCCAGGAGCGCTGCGGATCAGCGAGGAAGAAGAGCTGCGCAGGGTCGGGCCGGTCGTCACGGCACTGGCGAGAGCCGGCGCTGTGGTCAGCATCGACACGATGCGCGCAGCCGTGGCCGAGCTCGCGCTCGAATCCGGCGCCCGGATGGTCAACGACGTCAGCGGCGGGCTCGCCGACCCGGCGATGATCGCCCTCATCGCCGCCTCCGGGGTCCCGTACGTAGTGATGCACTGGCGCGGTCAGAGCGCGGACATGCAGAGCAGAGCGACCTATGCCGACGTGGTCAAGGAGGTGACTGCCGAGCTGACCGACCGGGTGATGGTGCTCACCCGGGCCGGGGTCGATCCCGGCCAGCTCATCATCGATCCCGGTCTCGGTTTCGCGAAGCTGCCCGCGCACAACTGGGCGCTGCTGGCCCGGCTGCGCGAGCTCTCCTGCCTCGACCATCCGGCGGCGCCGTTCCCTGTCCTTGTCGGCGCGTCACGTAAGCGCTTCATCGGCCGGCTGCTGGCCGCCGACGCGGACTCGCCCAGGCCATTCGCGGAGTGCGACGACGCTACCGTCGCGTTGACGGCGCTGGCCGCTGCTGGCGGAGCCTGGGGCGTGCGGGTGCACCGGGTGCCAGCCAACGCCGACGCGGTGCGGATCGCCGCACGATGGCGGCAGGAGCCTGTCCCGTGAGCCAGCAGGACCGGATCAGCCTGATCGGGCTGCGCGCCTTCGGCCGCCACGGAGTCCTGCCGCAAGAGCGTGCCGACGGCCAGGAATTCGTCGTAGACGCGGTGCTCTGGCTCGACACGACGGCGGCCGCAGCAGCCGACGAGGTGTCCCTGACCGCCGACTACGGCGTCCTGGCCGCCCGCCTCGCGGAGATCGTCGGCGGCGAGCCGGTCAACCTGATCGAGACGCTCGCCCATCGGCTCGTGGCGGCCTGCCTCGCGCCGGACCTGGTCAGCGCGGCCGAGGTTACCGTGCACAAGCCGAACGCGCCGGTGGGGCTGCCTTTCGGCGATGTCACGGTCACGATCCGCCGGAGCCGGACGGACATGACCGGACCCGGCCGGGCGGTGGTGCTGTCGCTCGGCAGCAACCTGGGCGACCGGCTGGCCAACCTGCAGGCCGGCATCGACCACCTTGCCGCGGCGCCAGGCCTGTCCTGCACCGCGGTTTCCGCTGTCTTTCAGACCAGCCCGGTCGGCGGGCCGGATCAGCCGGACTACCTCAATGCCGTGCTGCTCGCGTCCAGCGCGCTGCCGGCGCGCACCATACTCGACCTGTGCCACGCGGCCGAACAGGCTCTCGGCCGGGTGCGCACGGTGGTGTGGGGGCCGCGCACGCTCGACGTTGACGTGATCGCCTGCGGCACCGAGATCAGCGACGATCCGCGGCTCACGCTGCCCCATCCGCGCGCCAGTGAGCGGGCCTTCGTTCTTGCCCCCTGGTACGACGTGGACCGGCACGCTCAGCTTCCCGGGTCGGGTCCCGTCGCCGACCTGCTCGCCCACGTCGATACCAGCGGCGTGCGGCGGCTACCCGACCTTAAGCTCGATATCAGGCGAACGCAGGGGTGAACGCATCGGATGCAGCCGACGAAATGGTGGTCGTTGCTGGTCGTCGCCGCGGTCAGCGCAGCGCTGGCGTGGGTGGCCGCGCTGGTGAGCTTCGCGAACCTGCCGCCGCTCCCGTGGACCGCGGTGCCAGCGCTGGCGCTGCTGGCGGTCGGCGAAGTCGTCACCGGCAGGAACCTGCGCGCCAGGCTGCGCCGTAAGCCGGGTACCAAGCCAGTCGCGCCGCTGGCGGTCCCCAGAGTGGTCGCGCTGGCCAAGGCGAGTTCGGTGGCTGCGGCGGCCTTCGGCGGCCTCGCGGCGGGTTTCGCGATCTACGTGCTGCCGACCCTGGATAAGCCGGTGCCCAGGCATGATGCGCTGGCGGCCGCTTCGACGGCGCTGGCCGCGATCGCACTCGTCGCCGCTGCGCTCTACCTGGAGCGTTCGTGCCGTACGCCAGAGCCCCCGGACGACGCCGACCAGCCGGCGGCTGGCGGCCAGCGGGGACGTCGGTCCTGAACCGGCCGGGTGCCCTGACTATGCTCATGATGGCCGACCGGTACCGTGCGAGGACTGGATCGAAGAATGCGAGATGACGACCAGCGGGCAGCGGCGCCCGCTCCTGCCGAGTTGCCGCATCCGGCGCGGCTCGCGGTCGGCGTCGTCGGTGCCGGGCGGGCAGGAACGGCCATGGCAGTCGCGCTCCAGCGGGCCGGCCACAGCGTCGTGGCAGCCTCGGCGGTCTCCCAAGCCTCGCTGCGGCGGATCGCACGCAGTCTTCCTGGCGTGCCCGTAGTCCTGCCCGAGCAGGTGGTCAGCCAGGCCGACCTGGTCTTGCTCACTGTCCCTGACGACGTGCTGCCCGGGCTGGTGGCGGGCCTCGCCGCGACCGGAGTGCCGGTGAACGGCCGTCTGCTCGTGCATGCGAGCGGCCGGCACGGCCTGGCCGTGCTGGAGCCAGCGACGCGGCACGGTGCCCTGCCACTCGCGCTGCATCCGGTGATGACGTTCACCGGCAGCGTAGATGACGCGGCGAAGATGACCGGCGTCTCGTTCGGAGTCACCGCACCGCAGGCCTTGCGCCCGGTAGCCGAGGCGCTGGTGCTTGAGATGGGCGGCGAACCGGTCTTCATCGCCGAGGACAAGCGGGGCATCTACCACGCGGCGCTGGCCAGTTCGGCGAACTACCTGGTGACGCTGGTCGCCGTGTCGATGGACCTGCTGCGGGATGCTGGCGTCGCCGACCCGGCGCGGATGCTCGGACCGCTGCTCGGCGCGGCGCTGGAGAACGTGCTGGCACTCGGAGATCACGCGCTGACCGGCCCGGTCGCGCGCGGCGACGCGCGAACCGTGGCAGCCCACCTCCAGGCGATCGAGGCATCGGCTTCGGAGGCGCTGCCCGCTTACCTGGCGCTGGCCAGGCTCACCGCCGGCCGTGCGCTCTCGGCGGGCAGCCTGACCTCAGCTGACGCGCAACGGCTGCTCGAAGTGCTCAGCGGGCGCACGGCGTGAACCCGATCCTGGCCAGGACCGTGACCGGACTGGCCGCGGTGCGGGCGACCCTGAAGTCACCGGTGGTGCTGGTGCCGACGATGGGTGCGTTGCACGACGGCCACCGTGCACCGCTGCGGCGGGCACGCGAGATCGCGGGGCCAGACGGCTCGCTGGTGGTCTCGGTGTTCGTCAACCCGCTCCAGTTCGGGGCTGGCGAGGACTTGGACCGGTACCCGCGCACGCTGGCCGACGACCTGGCGCTGTGCTCGCAGGAGGGCGTTGCCCTGGTATTCGCGCCAGGCCGGGACCAGATGTACCCGGTCGAGCAGATGATCACGGTAAGCTCCGGCTCGCTGGGGCAACTGCTCGAAGGGGCGTTCCGGCCGGGATTCTTCGACGGCGTGCTCACTGTGGTGCTGAAGCTGTTCAATCTGGTCAGGCCGGACGCGGCGGTGTTCGGAGAGAAGGACGCACAGCAGCTTGCCCTGGTGCGCAGGATGGTGGCCGACGTGAACCTTGCCGTCGAGATCGCCACGGCAGCCACCGTGCGCGAGCCGGACGGCCTTGCGGCGTCGAGCAGGAACCGCTACCTTTCGGCTGCCGAACGGGGCAGCGCGCTCGCCATCTACCAGGCGCTGCGGGCTGGCACGGCGGCGGCCGGTGAGGGCCCGCGGGCGGTGCTTCGTGCCGCGCGATCGGTACTGGTCGCGGCCGCGGCCGCGACCCCGCCGCTGCGGGCTGACTACCTGACCCTGGCCGAGCCGGTCACCTTCGCCGAGGTCGGCCCCGACTACACGGGGGAAGCGCTGATGCTGGTCGCCGCCACAGTGGGCACGACGAGGCTGATCGACAACACCAGGCTGACCTTCGGGTCCGCGCCGTGATCGCCCGCAGGCTGCTCGCGCCGGCGCCGGGCTGGACCAGGACGGCGGATGTCGTGGTGGTCGGGTCCGGTATCGCGGGGGTGACGGCGGTACTGAACGCGCACCTTGCCCTGCCGGGCAAGAACGTGCTGCTGGTGACCAAGTCGTTGCTCGACGAGGGCTCGACGCGCTGGGCACAGGGCGGCATCGCGGCGGCGCTCGGTCCCGGCGACACGCCGGAGCAGCATCTGCGTGACACGCTGACCGCCGGAGCTGGCGTCTGCGACGTCGAGGCGGTGCGGACTCTGGTGACCGAGGGCCCGGACGCGGTGCGCCGCCTGATCACGCTCGGAGCCAGGTTCGACGCCGAGCCAGGCGGGGTGCTCGCGCTCACCAGGGAGGGCGGCCACCTGCGGCGCAGGATCGCGCACGCGGGCGGCGACGCTACCGGTGCGGAAATATCCCGCGCGCTGCTGCTCGCGCTGGCCGAGGCGGGCGCGGGAGCGGAGGAGGGCGTCGGGATCGACGTCATCGAGCACGCGATGTCACTGGATCTGCTGCTGACCTCGGATGGCCGGGTGGCCGGCCTCACCCTGCACGTCATAGGCGAGGGTCAGCAAGACGGCGTCGGTGCCGTGCACGCTCCGGCCGTCGTGCTGGCCACCGGCGGCATGGGTCAGGTCTACTCGGCTACCACCAACCCGCAGGTCTCCACCGGCGACGGCGTGGCCCTGGCCATGCGGGCCGGCGCGCAGGCCGCCGACCTGGAGTTCGTGCAGTTCCATCCCACCGTGCTGTGGCTCGGCGCTGGTGCCAGGGGCCGGCAGCCACTGATCTCCGAAGCCGTGCGCGGCGAAGGCGCGTTCCTGATCGACGCCGCGGGCCGGCGGTTCATGACCGGCAGGCACCCGCTGGCCGATCTCGCTCCGCGCGACATCGTCGCCAAGGCGATCATGAACGTGATGGCGCGGACCGGCGCCGACCACGTCTACCTCGACGGCCGCGAGCTGGGCGAGGCAACCTGGGAGAAGCGTTTCCCGACCATCAGGGCAAGTTGCCTGGAACACGGCATCGACCCGGTCAGGCAACCGATCCCGGTCGTCCCGGCCGCGCATTACGCCAGCGGCGGGGTCAAGACCGACCTGTGGGGCCGTACTACGGTGCCCGGCCTGTACGCCTGCGGCGAAACTGCCTGTACCGGAGTGCACGGCGCCAACCGGCTGGCGTCCAATTCGCTGCTCGAAGGACTCGTCTTCGCCGAGCGGATCGGCGCGGACCTGGCCGCCGGGCTCCCGCCGCTGGCCGGTCCGGCTCCGGACGACCGGGAGCCTGGCCTGCTCGAGCCGGCCGCGCTGGATCAGATTCAGCAACTGATGACCGAGCGGGCTGGCGTGCTCCGGTCCGGTCCGGGCCTGGCCGCCGCGGCGCAGGGGCTGCGCGAGATCGGCGCGCGGCAATCCGGCACGCCGGGTGTGGCGGCCTGGGAGGCGACGAACCTGCATCTGCTGGCTACCGCACTCGTGGCGTCCGCCGCCATCCGGACCGAGACTCGCGGCAGTCACTGGCGCGAGGACTACCCGGATTCCTCCGACGACTGGCTCGGACACCTGATCGTGACTGTCGAGCAGGGGGGTGCCGAAAGGACCGCGCGCACCCGGCCGACGCTGAACGTGGACGGGCTGACCGTCAGGTACGTGCCGGACCCGCGGCCGCAGCGGCAAGCGGCACACGACCCGTCAGGAGAGCGGCATGACTGAGCAACCTGCTGAGCCGTCCGCGGAGCTGCCCGGCGGCCTGTTCGCGGCCGGGCCGCCCGCGGAGCTGAGCGCGCGCCTGGCCGCTGCGGGACTCGAACCGGCCAGCGTGGCTAGGGTGGTCAGAACCGCGCTCGCCGAGGACCTCAGCGGCGGAGCTGACGTCACTACGGTTGCCACCATTCCGGCAGCAGAACGCGGCGTAGCGGATCTTGCGGCCAGGGACGCCGGCGTCGTCGCCGGTCTTCCGGTGGCCGGGTTGGTCTTCATGATGGTCGGTGCGGGGCAAGGTCCTGACCTTGACCTGACCGTCAGCTACCGGGTAGCCGACGGGGACCGGGTCAGTCCAGGCCAGGTCTTGATGACCGTGGAGGGTCCGCTGCGGGCGATTTTGACGGCGGAGCGGACGGCGCTGAACCTGGTGTGTCATCTGTCCGGTATCGCGACGCTCACCGGCAAGTGGGTGGATGCGGTAGCCGGGACGCGGGCCCGGATCAGGGATACCCGCAAGACGCTGCCTGGCCTGCGGGCGCTGGAGAAGTACGCGGTCCGCTGCGGCGGCGGCGTCAACCACCGGATGTCGCTGTCGGACGCGGCGCTGATCAAAGACAACCACGTCGCGGCGGCCGGCTCGGTGACCATGGCCTTCGACGCCGTGACGAAGCTCTCGCCTGACTTGCCGGTCGAGGTGGAGTGCGACACGCTCGATCAGGTCGAGGAAGCAGTCGCCGCGGGAGCCGACCTGATCTTGCTGGACAACTTCACCGTGCCTGCGCTCGCGCGGGCCGTCGCGGTGACGGCCGGGCGGGCCAGGCTGGAAGCCAGCGGGGGGCTGACGCTGACCGCGGCGGCCGAGGTAGCGGCGACCGGGGTGGACTTCCTCGCAGTCGGGGCGCTGACGCACTCGGCGCCGGTCCTGGACATAGGCCTGGATCTGGTCCGGGCCGGATAGGTAAGCGCTGGCGATGCTGCTCACCATTGACGTAGGCAACACCAACACGGTGCTGTGTGTCTTCGACGGCGAGGAAGTAGTCGAGCACTGGCGGATCGCCACCGATCCGGTCAGGACTGCGGACGAACTAGCTGTCACCTTGCGCGGACTGCTCTCGCAGAGCGCCCTGCTGGCCAGGTCGAGCCTGGAGGGCATCGCGCTGTGCTCCACGGTCCCCTCGGTGCTGCACGAGATGCGGGAAATGCTCGGGCGCTATTACCAGCACATTCCCACGCTGATCGTGGAGGCGGGCGTCAAGACCGGCGTCTCCGTACGGTACGACAATCCGAAGGAGATCGGCACCGACCGCATCATGAACACTGTCGCCGCGGTGCACCTGTACGGCGGGCCTGCCATCGTCGTCGACTTCGGTACCTCGACCAACTTCGACGCGGTCAGCGAGAAGGGCGAGTTCGTCGGCGGCGCACTCGCTCCAGGGATCGAGATATCGGTAGACGCGCTGTCCAGGCGGGCGGCGCAACTGCTCAAAGTCGAGCTGACCAGGCCGAGCCGGGTCATCGGGAAGAACACCGTCGCGGCGTTGCAGTCCGGAATCATCTTCGGGGTCGCCGGGCAGGTCGAGGGCATCGCCAGCCGGATGGCGGCTGAGCTGTCGCCGTCGGACCCGGGCGCGGTCAAAGTCATTGCCACCGGCGGACTGGCACCCCTGGTGATCGACGAGGTCAAGATCATCGACGCGTACGAACCCTGGCTGACCCTGATCGGCCTGCGCTTGGTCTACGAGCGCAACCTGGCCGGCTGAGCCGCTCCGGACGAGCCGAATCCCGGTCGCCCGCTACCCGGCGGCACCGGTAACCTCGGGCAGATGAGCGACGAAGAGACCGCGGCGGTCGGCGCGCACGACCGGGTACGTCCCGATCCGAGGCAGGCCGCCGATGTATCGGAGCAGATGCGGGTCAGGCTCGCCAAGGCCGAGCGGCTCAGGGCGGCTGGCATCCAGCCCTATCCAGTGGGGTACCCGCGCACCGACACCATCGCCGGGGTACGCGAGCGGCACGCGGACCTGCCTGCTGACACCGCCACCGGAGAGCGCGTAGGCGTCACCGGGCGGGTCATGCTCTACCGGACCGGCGGCAAGCTCTGCTTCGCTACCATCAGGGACGGCTCAGGCGACCTCCAGGTGATGATCTCGCGCGACCGTACCGGGGAAGCGGGCCTCGCTGCCTGGAAGTCGGACGTCGATCTCGGTGACCACATCGGGGTCACCGGCGAGGTCATCACCTCCCGCAGCGGCGAACTCTCGGTGCTCGCCGACTCGTTCGCGATCACCGGCAAGTCGCTGCGGCCGCTGCCGGACAAGCACGCTGGCCTGACCGACCCGCAGTCGCGAGTGCGGATGCGTTATGTCGACCTGATCGTCAACCCCGCGGCCAGGCAGATGGCCGAAATGCGGGCCGCCGTCACCAGGGCAATCCGGGAGGAACTGCACGCCCAGGGCTTTCTTGAGGCAGAGACGCCGATGCTGCAGACCCTGCACGGCGGTGCCAACGCCCGGCCGTTCGTCACGCACATCAACGCTTACGACATGCGGCTGTACCTGCGGATCGCACTCGAGCTGTACCTCAAGCGGCTGGTAGTGGGCGGCCTGGAGAAGGTCTACGAGATCGGCAGGAACTTCAGGAACGAGGGCGCCGACGCCACGCACAACCCCGAGTTCACGATGCTCGAGGCATACGAGGCATACGGCGACTACCACACCATCGCCGAGCTGACCCGTAGCCTCATCCTGCGCGCCGCACATGCTGGCGTCGGCGGTACCGTGATTCAGCGTCCCGGCGGCGTCGAGCACGACATCGGCGGCGAGTGGCCGTGGATCAGCGTGCACGAGGCGATCTCACGTGCGCTGGGCGAGGAAGTCACCGCCGGTACGACTGGTGACGAGCTGCGCAAGCTGGCCGCCCAGGCGGACATCGCCGTCGAGCCGTCCTGGAACGCCGGGCAGGTACTGCTCGAGCTGTACGAGCACCTGGTCGAGGCACGGACGGTGCTGCCGACCTTCTACCGGGACTTCCCGGTCGAGGTGTCGCCGCTGACCAGGGCGCACCGGACCGATCCCGGGCTGGCCGAGAGATGGGACCTGGTCGCGTTCGGCGCCGAGATCGGCACCGGGTACTCCGAACTGGTCGACCCCCTGGAGCAGCGCGCCAGGCTGACCGCTCAGTCGCTGCTCGCGGCAGGCGGTGATGCCGAGGCCATGCAGCTCGACGAGGACTTCCTGCGCGCGCTCGAATACGGCATGCCGCCGAGCGGCGGCATGGGCGTGGGCCTGGACCGGATCCTGATTATGCTGACCGGCGCGTCGATCAGGGAGACCATCTTGTTCCCGATCGTACGGCCGGCCGAGCGGTGATCGGCCAGGCGCTGGTTCAGGCGATCCTGACCGCTGCTGGTTCAGGCGATCCTGACCGCGCCCATGTAGGCGTTCCAGAAGACCTGGTGGATCCCGACCGGGATGCCGAAGGTCGGTGCGTCGATCATAAGGCCGTTGCCGATGTAGATGCCGACATGGCCCAGGTCGGCGAAGAAGAAGACCAGGTCACCAGGTTCGAGTTCCGAGCGTGATACGTGCATGCCCGAGTTCCACAGGTCACCGGTGAAGTGCGGCAAGCTGATCCCGATCTGGGCATACGCCCACACGACAAGTCCGGAGCAGTCGAATGCGTTCGGTCCCGCCGCGCCCCAGACATACGGGTCTCCCTGCTTGGTCAGCGCCCACCGCAGTGCCTGCACGCCGACCGAGTCACCGGGCGGGTTGATGTTGGGGTAAGTGCCCGTCTTCTCGTACTGCGCCAGCGCCTGGGCGAACGCCTGGCTGTTGAAGACGTTCTCCTTCGCCTGGATCACCGCGACCTCGCGCCGCATGGCGGCGGCCAGCTTGTTCGCCTGGCGTTCTTCCTGGACGGCGAGCAGGCTTGCGCGCTGCGCCGCTGTCCTCGCGGCGGTGACCAGGCTGATCTTGTCGCCGTTCTGCTGCTGCAGCTCTGTCAGGATCGAGGCGCGGTCCAGCATGGCCTGCGGATTTGTGGACTGCAGCAGTTGCAGCGTGGGGTTGATGCCACCCGTCATGTAGCCGGCCGCGGCCACCTGCGCGATCGAGGTCTGGTCACCGGCAAGCAGCCGCTGGTCCGCACGCACGGTCTCCCTGGCGATCCGTACCTGTGCTCGCGCCTGGGAGTACTGGATCTGGAGTGCGTCGTACTGCTGGCTCAGCACGTCGATCTGGTTCGACAGCCGCGCAGCCTTGGCGAGCAGCGACTTCAGGCTCGGGGTCGGGCTGGTCCCGGCAGCGCCCGCCGCGGAACTAGGAAGGGCCAGGCCGACCGCCGTCGTGATGCTGATCGCAGCGATCACCCGGCCGACGGCCTCGCGTGACCGGGCTTTGCCCCGGGCAGCCCTGGCCCCGCTTGCTCCGGCTCGGCGCCTGGAGTGCCTACCATCCGGCGAGCGCTCCACGTTCGCGCTCCTTTCCTAAGCCGGCAGCTCCGGGCAGACCTGGAGCCGCCAACGGGAACGAGGTAACAGCGATGGACATTAACCGACGGAACAGCCACGTGCACCGCTGATGAGAAAAGTTCCCAGCAGGACACCACGAGGTGAGGAGTGGCTTTCGCCATATCCCGCTTCCTGGCTCCTGCTGTCCATGCTGCTCCGTCGGCTTCCCATCTTCGGTATTGATCGCGTCTTCGCAGGTCAGGCCGCGTGTCTGAGCTCCTGGCCGCCGCTCATCAGCGGGCCGGGATGCAGCTCCGCCTGACCCGAGCCGCAGCAGGGGTCTTAGCGTGACCGCATGACTACTTTCCGTCGCACAAGGTGCGCGGCGTCTTTAGCGCCGGAATTGCTGGCCGGCCGGCCTGGCCGCGCGGCACGGACTGCCTGACCGGCCCGCGGTGGTGCGAGCGCTCCGGGCCGCCTCCGCGGCCGGCTAATTCTGTGTTCGGGTAGACCGTAAAGCGCGTAAGGCCGCGGCGCTCATTGTTCGGCAGTGCCATACGTTTCATTGCGTGCCGCATTCTTGACGCGGCCGGAACGCCCGAAAGCTGCCGTCCTGCTGTTGACTCGCCGGATTGACGATGTGCTGGCATGCTCGCCTTCAGGACGAGTGAACCGGTTGTCGGCGAGGCTCCGATCGCTGCGAACGCGGCAGTTAGTTTCCGCCCGACTAGAGGGGCCGACCGCCGTCGCCGGCCGGATTCGGATGGGGAATGCGTCCGGGGCGGCAGCTATGACCCGGTGCCGTGCTTTCAGCTTTTGCGTGCCGGATCCGGGTGACCTCGGCCGCCGCAGACCTGACATTCGGGAGGTGGCGGCAGACATTAGGCCCGCCCAAGGCGGTCAGGCGGAATTTGGGTGGTGCCTCGGCCGATCTTGTCCGTCCGGACCGGCGGCGAAGTGTGAAGCCGGCGTGACGTACTCTTTGAGTATCCGATGCGGCTAGGGCGGGGGCAGCATTACCCGGCGGTAGAGTCCCGCGGATCCCCGATGCGCTGTGGTGCGGCTGCGCGGTGGTGCGGCTGCGCTGTAGTGCGGCTGCGCTGTAGTGCGGCACTGAGCAGGGGCGGCCGGTGCCAGCGGCTGACGACTGGCCCGCCGAGGTATGCGCGTCGGAGTAACTCAGCCGCGAAGAACATGCCCTGGAGGTGAGCGGTGCTAAGTGACCTGGCAGCATTGGCGCCACCTATTTTGGTCTGCGCCGCCTTCTTGGCCGCCGTCGGAGCTTTCCTCCGGTATGAGATGCGTCACAGGAAGAACCAGGCTGACGGCGAACAAGACCGTGTTGATGGGCGAAGCCGTGTCGGGCACGACGGTGATAGCGGTTCTACCCCGGCTAACTGACACCGAGCGATTACGCAAGGTTACTGGCCGTATTCGGCTGCCCGGGTGACGGTTACTGGCGGAACTCCCCGGCGATTCCCGGCCCGGTGAATTGTCAGCGGGCGACTTGCTGGTATAGGTTAAGCTACTTAAATGCAGTGGTAACAGAAAGGCTAACTCTCATGGCTCAGAAGACAGTCGTGACTGTGGTCTGCGACCTTCCGCACGACGGCGAGGTTGAAGGATCGGAGTCTGTTTCGTTCGCCTTTGACGGCGTGGGGTACGAGATCGACCTGTGCGGACCGCACAGCAAGGAACTGCGCGAGAAGATGGGCGCATTCGCTGACCACGCTCGCAGGGCGACCCCGGGTGGTCGTCGGCGTAAGTCGCGCAGCGGCCCGGGCAGGGAGCGTAGTGCTGAAATTCGGGACTGGGCGCGGCAGCACGGGCACAAAGTCAGTGAGCGCGGCCGGATTCCCGCCACCATCATCGCGGAATACGAGTCCGTTCACTAGGACGACCGGACCGGGGTTCCCGGCTCAGCCTGCTAGCCAGCGGCGCAGCGGGCTGAGTTCAGGGGACTGGCCGGGTTGATTGGATCTAGCCGACGGCTGGATCGTCTTGATCGTCAACTGAAGCGGCTGACGGCATACCATAAGAGCGGATTTGCGGTATGTCGTCAGCCGTCTTGCGTTCGCTGGCGGCGTACCCGGGAACACTGTTACTTCACCATAGGTTGGATGTGGGTGAACGCCCGTCCGGCGGGGAAGGTTCTTTGGGAGCGCGGTGGGTCGCCTGTGTAGCGAGGCACCGCAGCCCAGGCCTTGCCCGGCACTCGGGCTAGTGCGCGGCAGGGACGGGCCATCGTGGTCGCCGTCCCCAACCGCTATTGGTGAGGGAGCGACGAATGTTCGAGAGGTTTACCGACCGGGCGCGGCGGGTTGTGGTCCTGGCTCAGGAAGAAGCCAGGATGCTGAACCACAACTACATCGGTACCGAGCACATCCTGCTCGGCCTCATCCACGAGGGCGAGGGCGTCGCTGCCAAGGCACTGGAGTCGCTTGGCATCAGCCTCGAGGCCGTGCGCCAGCAAGTCGAAGAGATCATCGGCCAGGGCCAGCAGGCCCCGTCTGGCCACATCCCGTTTACGCCGCGCGCGAAGAAGGTGCTCGAGCTTTCGCTTCGCGAGGCGCTGCAACTCGGTCACAACTACATCGGCACTGAGCACATCCTGCTCGGCCTGATCCGCGAGGGTGAGGGCGTGGCCGCCCAGGTCCTCGTCCGCCTCGGCGCCGACCTGAACCGGGTGCGCCAGCAGGTGATCCAGTTGCTCCACGGCTACCAGGGCAAGGAGCCGGCCGCGGCCGGAGCCTCGTCCGAGAGCGCCCCGTCTACTTCGCTGGTGCTCGACCAGTTCGGCAGGAATCTGACCGCTGCCGCTCGCGAGGGCAAGCTTGACCCGGTCATCGGCCGGGAGAAGGAAGTCGAGCGGGTCATGCAGGTGCTGTCGCGGCGCACCAAGAACAACCCTGTGCTGGTCGGCGAGCCCGGCGTCGGCAAGACCGCGGTGGTGGAAGGCCTGGCGCAGCGGATCGTCAAGGGCGAGGTGCCCGAGACGCTGAAGGACAAGCAGCTCTACACGCTCGATCTCGGCGCGCTGGTGGCCGGCTCCCGGTACCGCGGTGACTTCGAAGAGCGCCTGAAGAAGGTGCTCAAGGAGATCCGGACCAGGGGCGACATCATCTTGTTCATCGACGAGATCCACACGCTGGTCGGTGCCGGAGCCGCCGAGGGCGCGATCGACGCGGCGTCGATACTCAAGCCGATGCTGGCCCGCGGCGAACTGCAGACGATCGGCGCTACCACGCTTGACGAGTACCGCAAGCACCTGGAGAAGGATGCCGCGCTCGAGCGCCGGTTCCAGCCGATCCAGGTGGCCGAGCCGACGATCTCGCACACGATCGAGATCCTCAAGGGCCTGCGCGACAGGTACGAGGCGCACCACCGGGTGTCCATCACCGACGACGCGCTGGTGGCAGCCGCGCAGATGGCCGACCGCTACATCAGCGACCGGTTCCTGCCGGACAAGGCCATCGACCTGATCGACGAGGCCGGCTCGCGGATGCGCATCCGCAGGATGACCGCCCCGCCGGATCTGCGCGAGTTCGACGAGAAGATCGCCGATGTCCGCAGGGACAAGGAATCGGCCATCGACTCGCAGGACTTCGAGAAGGCCGCGGCGCTCCGTGACAAGGAGAAGCAGCTCATCGAGAAGAAGGACGCGCGGGAGAAGGAGTGGAAGGCCGGCGACATGGACGCCGTCGCCGAGGTCAACGAGGAGCTGATCGCCGAGGTCCTGGCGACAGCGACCGGCATCCCGGTCTTCAAGCTGACCGAGGCCGAGTCGGCTCGCCTGCTGCGGATGGAAGACGAGCTGCACAAGCGGGTCATCGGCCAGAACGACGCGATCAAGGCACTGTCCCAGGCGATCCGCCGTACCCGGGCTGGGCTGAAGGACCCCAAGCGCCCCGGCGGTTCGTTCATCTTCGCCGGGCCGTCCGGCGTCGGGAAGACGGAGCTGTCCAGGACGCTCGCCGCGTTCCTGTTCGGTGACGAGGACTCGCTGATCCAGCTGGACATGAGCGAGTACATGGAGAAGCATACGGTCTCACGGCTGTTCGGCTCCCCGCCCGGCTACGTCGGCTACGAAGAGGGCGGGCAGCTGACCGAGAAGGTCCGCCGCCGGCCGTTCTCTGTGGTCCTGTTCGACGAGATCGAGAAGGCACACCAGGACATCTTCAACTCGCTGTTGCAGATACTCGAAGATGGTCGCCTGACCGACGCTCAGGGCCGGGTCGTGGACTTCAAGAACACGGTCATCATCATGACGACCAACCTCGGTACGAAGGACATCTCCAAGGGCGTCTCGGTCGGCTTCGCGTCGGCAGGTGAGTCGACCGGCTCGTACGAGCGGATGACGAACCGCGTGCAGGACGAGCTGAAGCAGCACTTCCGGCCGGAGTTCCTGAACCGGGTCGACGACATCATCGTCTTCCACCAGCTCACCCAGGACGAGATCTTCCAGATCGTCGACCTGATGATCGCCAAGGTGGAGGATCGGCTCAGGGACCGCGACATGGGCATCGAGCTCACGCCGACGGCGAAGAAGCTGCTCTCCGAGCGCGGTTACGACCCGGTGCTCGGCGCGCGGCCGCTGCGCCGGACGATCCAGCGCGAGATCGAGGACAACCTGTCGGAAAAGATCCTTTTCGGCGAGGTGAAGGCCGGGCAGATCATCATGGTCGACACCGAGGGCACCGGCAAGGAAGCGAAGTTCAGCTTCAAGGGCGTGCCCAAGCCCGAGGAAGTGCCCGACGCGCCGCCGGCCGAGCTGGCCGAGGCCGCTGGCACCAGGGGCGAGGCTACGGACCGCCGGGCCGAGTCCTGACGGCCATGGCCCGCGTCGCCTGACACGCGCGGACCACCGGGCCGAGACCGCAGCGATCCAGGTCTCGGCCCGGTGGCATGCCCGGCGAACCCGGTGGCATGCCCGGCTAAGGCGTCAGGCTGGCCAGGCTGAGCCGGTCGTGTCCGGGTCGCCCGGCGGGCGGTCGCCCGGCAGGCCGAGCAGGTCGCCGCCGAACCTTACCGCCAGCCCGTCGGCGACCAGGGCGGTCAGCATGCGCTCGCGCTGCCGCACGTCCGGCCAGTCAGGTGCGATCACCCCGGCGAGTACCGGCGCGTCGGCCTGCCGCAAGGCCGCGAGCAGTCGTCCGCGGCACTGCCGGTCGCTTCCGCTATACGGCTTGGAGCGGCGCGGCGGCAGGCTGGGCGGGCTGCCGCCGCGCCGCCAGGCGCAGCCGTCGGCTACCGGGCAGGCCTCGCAGGCAGGCCGGGTGGCCGTGCAGACAAGCGCGCCAAGCTCCATCAGCGCGACGGACCACCTGGCCGCCCGCCGGTCGGCCGCCGGCGGCAGCAAGGACTGTGCCAGGGCCGTCTCGGCCACGCTGACCGAACTGGCCGGGAACTGCCGGCCTGACACCAGGCGGGCAAGCACCCGGCGCACGTTCGTGTCCAGTACGGCATGCCGCTGGCCGAAGGCGAAGCTAGCCACCGCCGCGGCCGTGTAGGACCCGACTCCGGGCAGTTCAAGAAGCTCAGGGACAGATCGCGGCACCTCGCCGCCGTGGCGGCTGGCGATGACTCGTGCCGAATCGTGCAACCGCAGCGCACGCCGCGGGTACCCGAGCCTGTCCCACTGGCGCACCGCGTCGGCAGGAGTGGCGCAGGCGAGCGAGGCTGCCGCCGGCCAGCGGTCCAGCCAGGCCTGGTAGGCGGGCAGCACCCGGCCGACCGGCGTCTGCTGGAGCATGAACTCGCTGACAAGTACCGCCCAGGAGCTGACTCCGGGCTGGCGCCACGGCAGGTCCCTGCCGTGGGCAGTGAACCAGGCGACGACGGGCCGTTCGAACTCAAGAGTCATGACGGGACCGATCCTGCCATGGCCGCCGGCGCTGGCACGGTACAACGAACACGGGCAAGCCCGTTCAAGCCCCCTGCCTGCGACGACACGCGCTGAGCGGGTCGGCGGGGCAGCAGCGAGCCCAGCCCGGGCTCTTGCATACTTGGGCCGCATGGGGGAGAACATGTTCGGCTATTTTCCGGGGGGAGAGGCCGGCGGCTACTGGCGGCGGCGGTTCACGGTCCTGATCGTCGGCCTGGCCATCCTCGGACTCGCGGCGTGGGGCCTGTCCAGCGCGATCGGTGTCCGCCAGGGCTCTGGCCGCCCGGCCGGCCCGGAGCACGGCAGGACCGGGCTCGGGGTGACCGGGCACCGAGCCACCGGGCTCGGGACGTCCGGGCACGACGGTGCCGTGCCCGGCGTCGCGAGCGGTGTCCCGCGGCTGGTCTCAGGTTCACCGGCTGGGCCGGGCACTGCACAGAACGTCGCCCAGGCACGGCGCACGTCAGCCGGCCATGGCCGATCGCAGTCCCGTTCGGCTACCATCGAGCCGGCCTTCTGCGGCCGGCGGGACATCGTCCTGAGCCTGTTCACCAGCCAGCCGCAGTCCGGCCGGGGGGTGTCCCCGAGCTTCAGCGTGAACGTGGTCTCGACCCAGCGGGCGCAGTGCTCGTTCAACGTGGGCTCGAGCCATCTCGCACTGGTGATCAAGGAAGGTCCGGTTCGGATCTGGAGTTCTGCTGACTGCGCCCAGGGCGCGGGCCAGCTTGTCACCGCGCTCAGGCGGGGCATCCCGACGGTGCTGGCGATCACCTGGAACCGGCAGACTTCGGCACCGGGCTGCGGCGCACGAGCACAGCGGGTGCCCGCCGGGAGCTACACGGCCTACGCGGTAGACGGTGAGCTGGTCAGCGCGCCGGTGACACTGCGGCTGAACTGACCGAGTCCGGTGGCCCGCCGCTGATCTCGCACCAGGCAGTACGTCCGGCCTGACCGCCTGCTAGGCCCCAGGAGCTGGCCAGGGCGGCGATGATGGTCAGCCCGCGGCCGCAGTTCGGGTCTCCGTCCTGCCTGACCGGATGCGCGCGCCAGGGACCGCCCTGATCGGCTACCTCCAGCCGCACGATGCCGGGGGTAATCGTCACCCGGACCGTGAAAAGCCCCCTGGGCAGGCCGGAGTTGCTGTGCAGGACAGCGTTGGCGGCGAGCTCGGTGAGGACGAGCAGGGCATCGTCAGCGGCGGAGAAGTCGCGGAGCAGCACCTTCAGCCAGCGGCGCGCCCGCGCCACCTGGCCAGGGAGGCCGGCGAAAGTCCGGACGGCGACGGCTAGCGGCATAGTCCCGCAAGGGTCGCAACTTTCGCAAGTGCCGCAAGTCGCGGCGGTGGTGCGGCTCGCCGAGCTACTGGTGATCGTCGCCGTGCCGCCGTACTGCGCTACACGGCTCGGCGCAAGCGTCATCGCGGCGGGCGACTGGCGGGTCGACGGCGAGCCCTGTCTGGCGGTCATTGGCCGGAAATACAGCAAAAATATCGGAATAGCGTTACGTCGCGGACGTTCCCCGCGGAGGTTATCATTCCTATCTCTTCTCCGTCTTCATCGTTGCGAGGGTAGCCATATCGCTTAACACTCTGGCTTGGTGCGATTACGTTAGGAAGGGAACGTCGATGCACAACCCCGATGTAGCGTCAGGTCGCCCGCGGTAGATTCAGCGGCGCGATTTGTAGAGTCACCGTAGAACGGATTCGCAAATGCTCCCAGAAGAAGCGAACCCTCCGAAAGGGACTCCGCGTGCGGTATTCGGTGCGATCCTGCGTCACTACCGGAATAGGGCTGGCCTTACCCAGGATCAGCTCGGCTCGCTGGCACACGTGTCGGGAAAGCTGATCAGCGCCTACGAGAACGGCTGGCGCGTGCCGACTCGTCCGACGACTGCCGACATCGACGCCGTGCCGCAGATGAATACGAGTGGCGTGCTCACCGAACTGTGGGCGCAGTTCGAGGACGGCATGAATTATCAGGCTTACCCGGCCTACCCGGACTGGTTCCAGGACTGGCCGCAGAAAGAGGCCGCCGCGACGGTTCTGCGCTGGTACGAGCCCTTGCTGGTGCCTGGCCTGCTGCAGAGCGACATGTACGCCCGCGCCCTGTTCGGAACGCCTATCGGCGTGACCGAAGACGAGATCGACGCTCGGGTCGCGGCTCGCCTGAAGCGCCAGGCCGTGCTCGAGCAGGACTATCCGCCGACGCTGTGGGTCATCCTGGACGAATGGGTCCTGCGCAGACAGGTAGGCGGGAGGCACGTAATGCTGGAGCAAGTAGGCAGGCTGATCGAGGCGGCCCAGCGGCCGAGCATCGTGCTGGAGGTTATTCCAGCCGAAACCGGGGCGCACGAAGGCCTTTATGGTGGCGGCTTTGCTATCGCCGACTTCAAGGACGCGCCGAGTATCGCCTATCAAGAAACCGCGGTGCAGGGTCAGATCATACAAGACTCTGAACATGTCGCCTCGCTGCTAGCCAAATGGGCTACCTTGGGCACGGAGGCACTACCAAGGAAGGCCTCCATAGCCCTACTAGAGGAAGCAGCAAAGATATGGACCTCACACGCGTGAGGTGGCGAAAGGCGAGCTACAGCGACGAAGGCGGCGGAAATTGCGTCGAAGTCGGTGTATGGCATAAAGCCAGCTATAGCGGTGGGAACGGCGGCGGGTGCGTCGAGGTCTGCGCGACGCATGAGACCGTGCTCGCACCGCACAAGTCCGGCGAGGACCTGCTGTATCTCTTGCGAGACTCCAAGGACCGCAGCGGCCCGGCGCTCGCCTTCACCACAGCGGAATGGAACGCCTTCATCGCGGGTGTCAAGGACGGGGAGTTCGATCCCGTCTCCTGACTGGCGGCCGCTCGTCACGACGGGCAGCCGAACCCGGGTATGAAGTTCTTGGCCATGATCGTGGCCGGTCTTCGGCGCCCCATAAGCGACTATCGACCACGGTCATGGCTGAACTGCGGCCCGGTCACGATCGGGCGCCGAATCCAGCGATGATCGCGCTGGTCAGGTCGGCCACCTGCCGGACTTCCAGGGCGGAGTCGGCCGGGACAGTGTCGCCGCCGACCGGAACGATCGCCCGCCGGAACCCCATCCTGGCGGCCTCGGCTAGCCGCCTGCCGAGTCCGGCGACGCTGCGGATCTCGCCGGCCAGGCCGACTTCCCCGAAGGCGACGAGGTCGGGCGGCAGGCTCAGGTCCGCCCGGCCGCCTGCCAGCGCAAGCGCGATCGCGAGGTCTACGGCAGGTTCGGTCAGCCGGACCCCGCCCACCGTGGCCGCATAGATGTCGCACTTGCCAAGGCTGACTCGTGCCCGGCGCTGGAGCACGGCGACGGCCATCCCGACCCGCGCATAGTCCAGGCCAGAGGTGATCCTGCGGGACGGCTCGCTGCCCTCGACCGGGCAGACCAGAGTCTGCACCTCCGCGACGAGCGGCCTGCGGCCCTCAAGCGTGACCGTCACGCAGGTCCCTGGCACCGGTTCGTGCTGCCTGGAAAGGAACAGGCCGCTCGGGTCAGGCAACCCGATCAGGCCGAACTCGCCAAGGTCGAAACAGCCGATCTCGTCGGTCGGGCCGAACCGATTTTTCACCGCGCGGATCATGCGCAGCCTGCCCCGGCTGTCGCCTTCGAAGTGCAGCACCACGTCGACGAGGTGCTCAAGCGAACGCGGGCCGGCGATGGACCCGTCCTTGGTCACATGCCCGACGAGCACGGTGGTCAGGGTGCGCTGCTTGGCGAGGCTTACCAGTGCCGAGGTGATCTCGCGTACCTGGGTCACCCCGCCAGGGACGCCCTCGACTCCGGCGGCGGTGAAGGTCTGGACCGAGTCGACGATCAGCAGCGCCGGGTTCACCGCCTCGACGTGCGCGAGCAGCGCCGCCAGATCGGTCTCGGCAGCCAGGAAAAGCCTCGGGCTGACCGCCCCGATCCGGTCGGCGCGCTGCCGTACCTGGGCGGTGGATTCCTCGCCGGTGACGTACAGCACCACGTGCTGCCCGGCGGCAAGTGCGCCTGCCTCAAGGAGCAGCGTGGACTTGCCGACCCCCGGCTCGCCGGCCAGCAGGGCGACCGTGCCGGGTACCAGGCCGCCGCCGAGTACCCGGTCGAGCTCGTCCATGCCGGTCGGCTTCGCGGCCGCGCCTGCCGCATCCACCTCGCAGATCGGGACGGCCGCCGCGCCGGGCCGGACCGTGGGCAGCCCGCGCAGCAGGGCACGGCCCGACCGCGCGGTAACGGTAACGGCGGGGGCTGCGATCTCGCTGAGGCTTCCCCAGGCCTGGCATTCGGCGCAGCGGCCCGCCCACTTCGGGCTCTGCCAGCCACATTCGCCGCACTGATACATGCTTCCCGCGGAAGACCTCGCCATGCCACGCACCGTATCGGCGCGCACCGACAGTCCAGCCTGGCAGGACGAATAAGCTGGCAGCGTGTCTTCTGCAAAAGCGTCACCAGGTACGGAGCCAGCCGGGACAGCCCCGGCGGCAGCGATACCGGTCGCGCTCTCGACCGCGTCCGTCTTTCCCGAGCGTACGCCTGACGCTTTCGAGCTGGCAGCAAGGCTCGGCTACGACGGGATCGAGGTCATGGTGACCGCGGACCCGGTCAGCCAGGACGCGGACGTGCTGAGCCGCCTGGCCGATTATCACGGCGTGCCCGTCCTGGCGGTCCACGCTCCGTGCTTGCTGATCACCCAGCGCGTCTGGGGCAGGGAGCCGTGGGCCAAGCTGTCCAAGGCGGCGGAGCTCGCGGGCAAGCTGGGCGCGAAGGTCGTAGTCGTGCATCCGCCGTTCCGGTGGCAGCGTGACTACGTCAGGGAATTCGAGGCCGGCCTCGCCAGGCTGGCGGCCGACAGCGACGTCACGTTCGCCGTGGAGAACCTCTACCCGCTGCGGGCACGGGGGGCTGAGGTGACGGCCTACGCACCGCACTGGAATCCGGTCGAGCTCGACTGCGCCGCCGTCACCCTCGACCTGTCGCACACGGCCGTCTCCAACTCCGATGCGATGGAGATGGCCGTCAAGCTCGGAAGCCGGCTCGCCCACGTGCATCTGGCCGACGGCACCAAGCCAGGGCTGCCGGACGAGCATCTTGTCCCCGGCCGGGGATCGCAGCCGTGCGGACAGCTGCTCGAATCGCTGCCCGGGCTCGGTTACACCGGAATGGTCGTGGTCGAGATCAGCACCCGCCGCGCCCTGACCCCGCAGGAGCGGCTGGCGGACCTGGCCGAGTCGCTGGCCTTCGCCAGGAAGCACCTCGGCGCGGCGAGCACCTTCAGGTCGGCAGACTGACGGTCAGGTTTGCAGAATGAGAGTCACCGGTCCGTCGTTCACCAGCGCTACCGCCATATCCGCGCCGAAGACCCCCGTCTGGACGCTGGCGCCGAGTGCGCGCAGCGCATCGGCGAAGGCGGTCACCAGCGGTTCCGCGATCCCGCGTGGCGCCGCCTGCTGCCAGGTCGGCCGCCTGCCCTTAGCGGTCTGCGCGTACAGCGTGAACTGGCTCACCACGAGCAACGGTGCCCCCGTGTCCGCGCACGATCTCTCGCCGGCCAAGATTCTGAGGTGGTAGACCTTGTGTGCGAGGGTCGCGGCCGTCCGCTCGGTGTCGTCGTGCGTCACGCCGACGAATACGACGAGGCCCGGGCCGGTCAGCTTACCGACCACGGTTCCGGCGACCGTGACGCTCGCCTCGCTGGCACGTTGGACAACAGCTCGCACGAGAAGGCATTCTTCCCCGATGACCGTTGAAAGCAGCAATCGACCCGCCGTACCCTCGGCAAGCTCGGCCACGATGATCACCGTCGCGCCCACCGGGGCCGAGCTCGAGAAATCCGCGGTACCGGCGCTGCCTGTCACGCTGGAAGAGCTGGTGATCACCGCTAAGGAGTGCCGCGAGGCGGGCGCTGCGATGATCCACGTCCACATCCGGGATGGCAATGCGCGCCCCACGCTTGACCTGGGCAGGCTGACCGAGACGGTGCAGGCGCTGCGCGAGGCCACCGACCTGATCGTGCAGCTTTCTACCGGCGGCGCGGTCACCGACAGCTACGAGCGGCGTCTTGCGGTACTGGATGCGGCGCCCGATGGCTGCTCGCTGACCTGCGGGACAGTGAACTTCGGCGACGACGTCTTCATGAACCCCTGGCCGTTCATGTGCGAGCTGTACGCCAGGACGCAGGAGCTCGGCGTCGTGCCGGAATTCGAGCTGTTCGACCTGGGGCATGTGGCGGCGCTGCACCGGCTGCTGGACAAGTACGGCGCGCCGTTCGGCGGTCACGTGCACTGCGACCTGGTAATGGGAGTACCCGGCGGCATGGCCGGGGACGCCGCTACCTTGGTGCAGGCGGTGGCGGCGCTGCCGCAAGGATCGACCTGGTCGGCTACCGGAGTCGGGCGCACCGCGGTGCCGGTGATGTTCGCGGCGCTGGCCGCCGGCGGCCAGTTGCGGGTCGGCATGGAAGACACGATCACCTTCTCCCGCGGTCGGCCGGTGGCCCGCAACGCCGAGCTTGTCGAACGTGCCGCTACTCTGGCCAGCCTGGCTCAGCGCCCGGCGATGACGCCGGAGGCGGCCAGGGTGATGCTCGGAGTTCCCGATCGGCACTGAGCGGGCGCCCGGTGCCGCGACAGCACCAGACGCGGAACCGCCGGCCGGCGCCGGGCTGGCGAACCCGGTACTCGCTGAGGTGGTCAGGTCCGGCTTCGTCGAGTCCAGGCACCGTGGTTCGTTCGTGCTTCTCGACTCCGACGGGTCCGCGCTGATCTCGGCGGGCAGCACCGACGTCCCGATGTTTCCCAGGTCGTCGAACAAGCCGATGCAGGCCGTGGCGATGCTGCGGTGCGGTCTGGACCTCGACGGCAGGCTGCTCGCGCTCGCCGCGGCCAGTCATTCCGGCGAAGAAACCCATGTCGCCGGCGTCCGCGAGATCTTGCACGGTGCCGGACTGACCGAGGCCGAGCTGCAGTGCCCGCGGGACCTGCCGCTGGACGAGGCGGCACGGAACGCGCTGCTGCGCGCGGGCGGCTCGGCCGGCCGGGTACACATGAACTGCTCGGGCAAGCACGCCGCCATGCTGGCGACCTGCGTCGCGGCCGGCTGGCCGACGTCAAGCTACCGCGATCCCGGGCATCCGCTCCAGGTCCAGATCGTCAAGACGGTCGAGCGGCTGGCTGACGAGCCGGTGACCGCCATCGGCGTAGACGGCTGCGGTGCGCCGCTGCTGGCCATCTCCGTCGCCGGGCTGGCCAGGGCCTTCAGCGCGATCGTCCGGTCGGAGCCCGGCTCGTCCGAGCGGCGCCTCGCCGACGCCATGCGTGCGCACCCGGTGTGGACCTCGGGGACGACCCGCGCCGAAGCTGCCCTGATGGCCGCTGTGCCGGGGTTGCTGCTGAAATCCGGTGCCGAGGGAGTATGCGCGTTCGCGCTCGCGGACGGCCGCGCGGCCGCGATCAAGATGGACGACGGCGGCCAGCGAGCTGTTCCCGTGGTGATGGCCACCGTGCTGCGCGCTCTGCTGGCAGGGGACGCGCGGGCGGCGCGCGGCGTGCTTGGAAGTTCGGCGACTCCCGGCACTCCGGGCGTGGATCTCGGAGCGCTCGACCGGCTGGCCGGCCCGGTCGTGACCGGTGGCGGCGAACCGGTCGGCGAGATCAGGGCGATCGCGACGCTGGCCGGCTGACGAAGGCCCGTCGGCGAGCGGCGCGTTTGCCAGTGGCTGACCAGTGGCTGACCAGTGGCTTACCCCGTGGCTCCGGTTCGCAACGACACGTGTGCGGGCGTGATTTGCAACTGCAAGCATCGGTGACGAGACTGCAAGATATGAGTCCGGTCAATGTGAGCTCCATCGGTTCGTACATCCGCGAGCAACGCGACCAGGCGAAGATCTCGATCCGCCAGCTCGCCCAGGCGGCGGGTGTCTCCAGCCCGTACCTCAGCCAGGTCGAGCGGGGCCTGCGCAAGCCGAGCGCCGACATCTTGCAGCAGATCGCCAAGGGCCTGCGGATCTCCGCCGAGGCGCTCTACGTGCAGGCAGGGATACTCGACGACCGGCCGGGCGAGAATACGGTCACTGACGCCATCATGGCCGATACCGACATTACTGAGCGCCAGAAGCAGATGCTCATCGACATTTACCAGTCGTTCCGCAGGGAGGTCAGGGCGGACTCGCAAGCCAGGGCCGCCGATGCGGACGACGAGCCTGACCCGGCCGCGGAGACCGATGCCGACGACGAGCCTGACTCGGCCGCGGGCGCAGATTCAGCCGCGCAGTGACTGATCGCTGCTATGACCAGGTAGGTTGACAACGTGTTTTCCTTTAGTGCGTACGCGCCGCTGCAGTGGCTGTTCTTCGCGCTGGCCGTGGCCGCGTTCCTGGTCGAGGGCTGGGCGTTCCTCGACGCGGTGCGCCGGCCTGCCGGCGCCTATGTCGCGGCAGGCAAGCAGACCAAGCCGCTATGGCTGATCATCCTCGGCGTCAGCCTGGTCATCGGACTGGCCGGCGTGGCTTACGGCCTGTCGCTGATCAGCATCCTGCCGGTCGCCGCGTTCATCGCGGCGGCCATCTACCTGACCGACGTCCGGCCGAAGGTTCGCGGGATCGGCGGGCGCGGCGGTTCGTCCCGGCAGGGTCCGTACGGTCCGTGGTAACGCGGGCGAGTACCGATGACTGAGACCAGCTGGCGAACGCACCGGCTCGAGCTGGACGACCAGAGCTTGCGCGAGTGGGATGCCACCGTGCTGGCGTCCGGCCAGGACGGGATCGTGCTCGACAAGTCGGCGTTCTACCCCGGTGGCGGCGGCCAGCCGCCCGACCACGGGGTCTTGCTCTGGGGCGGCGTGCAGACCCGGATCGCAGGCGCGCGCAAGGCGGACGACCTCTACCTGATCCCGGCCGACGGCGATCCGCTGCCGCCGCCGGGAACGGCGGTACGTGGCGCTGTCGAGGATGACCGGCGAACCGCCCTGATGCGGACGCACTCGGGCCTGCACGTGCTCTGCGGTGTCGTCTACCGGGACTACGGTTCGCTGGTCACCGGCGGCAACATGGAGCCTTATCTCGCCCGCATGGATTTCGATCTGCCCGAATTGCCGGAAGGCTTCAAGGCAGCCGTCGAAGACGGCTGTAACGCGGAGATCGCCGCTGGCCGTCGCATCGACGTGCGGGTCCTGCCGCGAGACGACGCGTTCGCCATCCCTGACATCATCCGTACGGCGACCAACCTGGTCCCGCCGGAGGTTAAGGACGTCAGGATTGTCGACATAGTCGGCCTGGATCAGCAGGCCGACGGGGGCACGCACGTGGCGTCTACCGCGCGGATCGGCCGGATCGAGGTCGTCAAGGTCGAGAACAAGGGCAAGGGATTCCGCAGGCTCCGCATTCGCATCGCGGACTAGCTGCCTGGGGCCGGTCAGGTTTCCGGCGTCTCATCACAGCGGAAGCAGGACCGCGATCGCAGGCGCGACGACCAGCAGTGCCGCGGCGGTGGCTACCGCGACGACGGCGGGAGCGGCTAGCCCGGGCGGCGGTCGCAGCAGCCGGGATACTCTCGCCGCGAGTTCGCCGCTGACCGTCCCTGCCGCCGCCAGCGCGCCAGCGGGCACCTGGCCGCCTCCTGACGCGCCGACGCGCAGCAGCGCTGTTGCGAGTTCCTTGGCCGGACGCAGCCTGCGGGCCCGGTCGTCGGCGAGCATCTCGACGAGCAGGGCAACCGCGCTGTTCGCGTCCCTGGCTACCGCCGACCAGCGGAATGCCCTCAGCAGTGCGGTGAAGGGCAGCAGGACCAGATCGTGGCGTGCCCTCAGGTGGGCTCGCTCGTGCGCCAGGACCGCCGCGAGTTCGGCCTGGTCGAGCAGGTCAAGCGTGCCGGCGCTGATCACGATCGCCGACCGCAGGCCGGGAACGCAGTACGCGGCAGCGGCCGGGTGATCGACCACCAGTGCCCCGGGAACCTTCGGGTCGCGGTGTGCCAGCAGGCCGAGCAGCGCCCGCTGGCGGTGCCTGGCTCGCAGCACTGCTGAGATCGCGGCGATGAGTATCCAGCAGAGCACGCCGAACAGCACAGCGCTCGCGGCCAGCGACAGGAGCTGCAGCCCGGTGCGCACGGTCCACGGGTGGATGATCGTGCCGCCAGTACCGAGCAACTGGCGCGTCACCCGCGCGGCGGACGTCGCCACGCTAGACAGGTGCTGCGCGGGTGACGCCACACTGGCCACGTGCCGCCCGGCCGTGGCCGTCCCAGGTAGCCGTGGCGCCGGGCGCCCGCCGTGCGGCGACGGCGCCCAGAGGAGTCTCATCCTGTCCAGGTGCGCCCGGGTGCTGGCCAGGCGGGCTGATCCCGCGCTCGTCAGGCCAGACGTGCCGAAACCAGCGAGGGCTCCCACCGTGGCTACCCCCCAGCCCAGGCCGATGGCCTGCCACAGGGCGATCGCGACAGCCGGAGACCTGCGCGGCCACTGAGCATCGACGAGCAGGCGCGCGGCGACGACGCAGCCGATCGCGACTGCCGCAAGTAGCAGAACCGAGAGGGACACCAGCGATCAGGCCCCGTCGCCCCCGCTGAGGGCCTCGAGCGCAGCGCGAAGAGCCGCCGCCTCCTGGCCGGAGACACTCCGCGCGAACCTGGTCAGCGCTGCCTGCCGGTCGCCCGTCTGGTCAAGGGCGGTCAGCATCAGTTCAGCCACGTAGGCTTCCCTGCTCTCGGCGGGGCGGTACCGCCAGGCGCGGCCAGCGCGCTGCCGGCGGACGAAACCCTTCTTGGCGAGCCGGTCGAGTACCGTCATCACAGTTGTATGTGCCAGATCCCGGTCAGTCAGGCAATCGCCTACCTGCCTGACGGTCATCGGGTCAGGCGATTCCCACAGGATCTCCATGATGGCTCGCTCAAGCTCTCCAAGACGGTTCATGCATTCACGATACGAGACAATGTGTCCTCCTGGCAGCCGGCCCGCCCGGCGGCCCGCCCGCTTAGCTATCTCGGCCGGTCCGCGCTACCGTGCAAGCATGGACGTGCCACGGGTCGCGGTCAGTGTCGATCTGGTGATCCTCACGGTGCGTGCCAGCCAGCTATCCGTGCTCGTCTGGCGGCGTGACGCGCAGCCGCACCAGGGTCGCTGGGCGCTTCCCGGCGGATTTATCCGGCTCGACGAGGACCTGCCTGCCACCGCGGCCCGGGTGCTCGCCGAGCGAGCCGGGCTGCCGGACGCGCCGGTCCACCTTGAGCAGTTGCAGACCTACGGATACCCGGACCGCGACCCGCGCCAGCGCGTGGTCTCGGTTGCCTACCTCGGCCTGGCCCCGGACCTGCCTGCCCCGGAACAGCCGAAGATGAGCTGGCAGCCGACCGATTGCCTGTCCGAGCTGGCCTTCGACCATCTTCGCATCCTCCAGGACGGCATCGAGCGGGCCAGGGCGAAACTTGAGTACACCTCCCTCGGGGCGGCGTTCTGCGCCAGCGAGTTCACGGTCGCGGAACTGCGCCGCGTGTACGAGATCGTCTGGGGTACCCCGCTCGACCCGCGGAACTTCCACCGCAAGGTCACCGGTGCCGAGCGATTCCTGGTGGATACCGGGTCGGCGAGCTCGTCGGGCGGCAGGCCGGCGCAACTTTACCGGCGCGGTGACGCGGAACTGCTGCACCCCCCGATGCTCAGGCCACGGCCGCTGCTTGCCGCCGACCCGCGGCGGCAAGCAGCGCAAGGCCGACCCGAGCAGGCCTCTGATCAGCGGCGCGGGTGGTCGGATGAGGTTTCAGAAAGGTATATTCCGGTTAGCCGAGAGGGTGCCCGGTGACCGCGACAGGTGGCGACCTGACCGCCAGGAAACTCGGTGCCCGTCAGCCCTGGAGGACGATGATGTCCACGCAGACGCCGCAGACGCCGCGTTTTCGTACGGTACTTGAGCGGTTCGCACCCTATAAGCCAGGAAAGCGTCCGACGGAAGTAGCGGGGAAGTCCTACAAGCTCTCCTCGAACGAGTCGCCGTTCGGCCCGCTGCCGTCGGTCGCCAAGGTCATCGCCGAAGCGGCCGGCGATGTACACAGGTATCCCGACAACGGGGCGGTCGAACTGACCGAAGCCATCGCCAGCCGGTACGGCGTGCCCGCGGCACACGTCGCGGTCGGCTGCGGATCGGTCGGTCTGGTGCAGCAACTGCTTGAGGCGGTCGTAGATCCTGGGGCCGAAGTACTTTACGCTTGGCGTTCGTTCGAGGCCTACCCTTACCTGGCTGACCTGGCCGGAGCGACCTCGGTGCGGGTGCCGCTGACCGGCGAGACGCATGATCTCGACGCCATGGCGGTCGCGATTACCCCAGCCACCAGGCTGATCTTCGTCTGCACCCCCAATAACCCGACGGGCACGATCGTCGCGGCCGGGGAACTCGAGCGCTTTATCGATCAGGTCCCCGGCGACTGCCTGGTCGTGCTCGACGAGGCTTACGCGGAGTATGTTCGTGACCCGGACGCGCCCAACGGGATCGACATCTACCGCGACCGGCCGAATGTCACTATGCTCCGGACCTTCTCCAAGGCCTACGGGCTGGCCGGCTTGCGGGTTGGCTTCCTGATCGGGCACGAGCCCGTCGCGGCGGCCGCACGGAAGACCATGCTGACCTTCTCGGTGAACGCGGTAGCCCAGGCCGCCGCCATCGCGTCGCTGGCAGCCGAAGCGGAGTTGCTCGACCGGGTCGATCTCGTAGTCGCCGAGCGTGACCGGGTCCGTGCCGAGCTGCTTGGCATGGGCTGGGCTGTGCCGAAGACTGACGCTAACTTCGTCTGGCTCAGGCTCGGTGCGGAAACGACGGACTTCGCCGAAGCGTGTGACAAGGCAGGGCTGAGCATCCGCCCGTTCGCCGGCGAGGGCGCCAGGATCTCGATCGGGGAAGAGGCGGCCAATGACCTGTTCCTCGAAGTGGCTAGCGCATTCCTGGGCCGGAAGTAACGCGCCCGCGGCGCCGCTTGGCAGAGCCGACACAGCCGACACAAGCCGGTCAGCCGGCTCAGCCGACTTCTTCCTCGGTGATGTTGGCGCCCAGCGCGGTCAGGCGGGCCGCGACCGACGCGTGGCCGCGGTCGACCTGGTAGCCCGGCGACACGATGGTCTCCCCGTCCGCGGCCAGGCCGGCCAGCACCAGAGCGATCCCGGTGCGCAGGTCGTGCGCGGTGACCTCGGTGCCGTGCAGCGGCGTGGGCCCGTGTACCAGCGCGACGGTGTCTGCGACTTCCACCTTCGCGCCCATCTTGTTCAGCTCGCCTGCCAGCATGTAGCGGCCGTCGAAGATGGTCTCCCTGATGTAGCTGGTCCCGTCGGCCAGGCAGCTTACCGCCATGATCGGCGATTGCAGGTCGGTGGCGAAGCCAGGGAACGGACTGGTGACGACGTTGATCGGACGCAGTTGCTTATCCCTGCGCACCTGCAAGACCGCGCCCTGGGTGGCGAACTCGACGCCCATCTGCTCGAGCTTCCAGCGCACTACTCCGAGGTGGTCGAGCGACGCGCCGACGAGGCTGATCTCGCCGCCGGTGATCGCGGCGGCCATGGCGAAGACCGCGGCGTCGACCCGGTCCGGCATGATCGTGTGCTCGACGGCGCTCAGTTCCCTGACGCCCTCGACGGTAA
The DNA here is from genome assembly GCA_035533915.1 of Streptosporangiaceae bacterium. Lineage (GTDB taxonomy): Bacteria > Actinomycetota > Actinomycetes > Streptosporangiales > Streptosporangiaceae > Chersky-822. The sequence continues at coordinate 121,103 of DATLSX010000173.1, read as the reverse complement.
TGAATCCGGTACCGCCGCCGCTGATCCGCGCGCCCATCTTGCTGAGGAACGCGATCACATCCTGAACCTCGGGCTCTTGCGCCGTGTTGTCGATCACGGTGAGGCCAGGAGCGAGCGAGGCCGCCATGATGAGGTTCTCGGTACCGGTGTGCGACGGGGTGTCCAGGTACAGGTGCGCGCCGCGCAGGCCATCGGCCTTGACCCGGATCTCGTGCTCGCCTTCGTCTACCGTGGCGCCGAGTCTGGCAAAGCCTCGGTAATGGAAATCGAGCAAGCGGCTGCCGAGGTTGCAGCCGCCCACGCCGCCTTCGAGCACCGCTTCGCCGAGCCGGTGCAGCAAGGCCGGCACGAACAGCACCGACGCGCGGAACCGCCGGCTGATTTCGGCGGGCAGCACCGGGCTGGTCAATTCTGAGGCATCGACCACCAGAGTCCGTTCCACCTCGTGGAACTTGACGGACGCGCCCACTGCCTGAGCCAGTTCGACCGCCCGCCGGACGTCCTCGATGACCGGGACGTTGCGCAGCACGGTACGGCCCTTGCTGGCGAGCAGCGAGGCGGCGATCATCTTCAGTGCCGCGTTCTTGGCGCCTTGCACGAAGACGGTTCCCTGCAGGGGGCTACCGCCCTGGACGCGGTAGCCAGTCTGGTGACCGCTGCTCATAACGCTAGAACTCCTGTCCCTGGGGGTTGGGACATCATTATCCCGGCCCGTCATCTGTATGCCTGCCGACTCTGGCGAGATCCGCACCAGATCCGATGTCCGGGTTCCTGCCGCCTCACGCGTAACCAAGTATTCCACTGCTGGTCGACCCCCCGGACTATGACGACGCCGATACATAAACGTAGCCGCTCAAACTCCGACCGTAATCTCGGGGCCTGGCCGTGCGCGATTAGACCTGATCAGCCAGCATCGTCCCAGGTCAAACCAGTTATCCGCTGGTAGGCCTGGACGTAGGTCTCTGAAGTTTTGGCTATTACCTCACTGGGCAACGGCGGTGGCGGCTGCCCGCTGGCGCGATCCCAGCCCGCTTCCGGTGAGAGCAGCCAGTCACGCACGTACTGCTTGTCGAACGGGGGCTGGCTCCGACCGGGCTGCCATTGGTCAGCCGACCAGAACCTCGAGGAATCCGGAGTCAGCACCTCGTCGCCGAGCCGCAGCACACCGTCAGCATCGAATCCGAACTCTAGTTTAGTGTCAGCCACGATGATCCCGTGCTCGGCGGCGATCCGCGCACCCCGCTCGTACACGGCAAGCGTCATCCGGCGCAGCTCGGCCGCCAGGTCAGCGCCGAGCGAGCCGGCCAGCTGGTCGAAGCTGATGTTCTCGTCATGCTCGCCCGCTGGTGCCTTGGTGGCCGGCGTGAAGACCGGCTCGGGCAGGCGCGAGCCGTCCTGTAGCCCGGCCGGCAGGCTGACGCCGCACACCTGGCCGGCCGCACGGTACTCGGCCAGGCCAGATCCGGCCAGGTAGCCGCGGGCCACGCACTCGGTCGGAACCATCCGCAACGGCATGCACGCCATTGCGCGTCCTTCGAACTCGGCCGGGATGGGAGCATCGACCAGGTGATTCGGCACGAGGTCGGAGAGCTTGTCGAACCACCACAGCGAAAGTTGGGTCAAGATCTTGCCCTTGCCGGGTATTGGCGTATCGAGCACGTAGTCGAACGCGGACATCCGGTCGGTGGCGACCATCAGCACGATCCCGCCGTCGGCCTGATACAGCTCGCGTACCTTTCCGGAGTACAGGTGCGTCAGCATCACGCCTCCCCGAGCTTGCCGGGTCCAGCGCTGCCGGTGTCCGCGGCGGACGGTACGAGTTTTTCCAGCCGGTCGAAGACCCCGCCGAGCCTGGTGACGTACCGCTCCGGGCGGCAGACCTGGTCAAGCCGCGCCTCGTCAAGGCGCTGCCCGCGTTTGGCGGCTTGCTCGGCCAGGGTCTCGCGGAACGGCCGGCCGGTCTCCCAGGTTCGCATCGCCGCCTCCTGGACCAGAGAGTAGGCATCCTCCCGTGACATTCCCGCCTCGACCAGATCGAGCAGCACGGCTGACGAATAGATCAGGCCGCCGGTCGCGTTCAGGTTGGCCCGCATTCTGGCCGCGTCTACCACTAGGTGCTCGACCAGGCCCGTGGTCTGCTCCAGCAGGTAGTCCGTCGCGATCGCGGCATCGGGCAGCGCTATCCGCTCGGCCGAGGAATGCGAGATATCGCGCTCGTGCCACAGCGGGATTCCCTCGAGCACCGGGACGATCTGGGCCCTGACGATCCTGGCCAGCCCGCAGATCCGCTCGGAACGGACCGGGTTCTTCTTGTGCGGCATCGCCGAGGAGCCTTTCTGGCCCGCCGTGAACGCCTCGGCGAGTTCCCTGACCTCTGTCCGCTGCCCGTGCCTGACTTCAAGCGCGACCGCCTCGCAGACGGAAGCGATGATCGCGAGAACGCTGACCCACTCGGCGATGCCGTCCCGCAGCACTACCTGGCTCGCGACATCGGCGGGCCGCAGCCGCAGGCCAGCCATCACGCTCGCCTCGATGGCCGGATCGATGCTCGAATAAGTCCCGACCGGCCCGGACAGCTTGCCGACAGCCACGGCCTCTCTTGCCCGGCGCAGCCGCTGGTCGCAGCGCGCCATCGCGAAGGCGAAGTCGGCTACCCGGTGACCCCAGACGTCGGGCTCGGCGTGAATGCCATGCGTGCGGCCGGGCCGCAGCGTCCCCCGGTGCGCGAGCGCGTGCTCACGCAGCGCGGCGGTCAGCGCCGTGGTCCGAGCGATCAGCAGGTCGGTGGCCTCGGTGAGCTGGATCGCCAGCGCGGTGTCGAGCAGGTCAGAGGAGGTCATGCCGAAATGGACGTAGGCGGCGGCCTCTCGCGGGCTGGTGTTATCCGCCCAGGCGGTGAGGAAGGCGATCACGTCGTGATTGGTCACCGCCTCGATCGCGGCCACCGCCTCCGGCGTAGGCGCGGGCGCGGCGCGCACCGGCGCGACGCAGTCGGCGGGGACGATCCCGGCTGTCGCGTTCGCTTCGAGCACCTTGGACTCGACCAGGCACCAGAGCTCGTACTTGTGCGCCTCGCTCCAGACTCGGCCCATCTGCGGCAAGGTATAGCGCTCGATCACAGCGTCTATTCTTCCGCAGGGCCGGCAGTGGCATTGGTACCGGGCCTGGCTGGTCGCTCCGAGTACCGCTCGATGCACAGCAGGCCACCAGCCCGGCGGTGAGCGGGCCAAGCTGTGCATCGATCACCACCAGCGCTCCTGCCTGCGCTGTGCTGTGTGCCTGCGCTGGTCTCGTCGCTGACGGCAGGCTGGCCAGACTGCTCGCTCACCTGGGCCGTGCGCTTATCTGACCGGCGGTGCGAACTGGCCAGGCTGGCCGGCGATGTCGGTGCGGTACTGGCTGCCGCGCAGCCTGATCCGGTTGGCTGCCGCATAGGCGCTCGCCCGGGCTTCCGCGAGTCCGGCGCCGGTTCCGACGACATTGAGTACCCGCCCGCCAGCGGACACGAGTGTCCCCCCGCGCATCGTCGTCCCCGCGTGCAAGATGTACGCCCCGGGAATTTGTTCCGCTTCGCCGATTCCGTCGATCGGATCGCCGGTCACCGGCGTGCCCGGGTACCGCTTGGCGGCGATCACGACGGTAACCGCGGCACCGGGTGACCAGCGCAGCCCGGCGGCGCTGCGCAGGTCGCCGTCGGCTGCGGCGGAAAGAAGCCCGGCAAGCGGTGTGGCCAGCCGGTCCAGCACCACCTGAGTCTCCGGATCACCGAACCTGGCGTTGAACTCGATCACCTTGATCCCGTCCTGGGTCAGCGCCAGGCCGGCGTAGAGCAGGCCGCGGTACGGCGTGCCGCGGCGGCTCAGCTCGGCGACGGCGGGTTCGATCACCTCGGTGAGAGTCCGGGCCGCCAGGTCGGCCGACGCCCACGGCAACGGCGCGTAGGCGCCCATGCCGCCGGTATTCGGGCCGGTGTCGCCGTCGCCGACCCGCTTGTAATCCTGGGCTGGCAGCATCGCCACCGCGCGGGTCCCGTCGGCGAGCGCGAATACCGAGACCTCAGGGCCGGACAGGAACTCCTCGATCACCACCTGGCCGCAGCTTCTGGCATGCTCGGCCGCCTCGCGGCGGTCGCTCGTGACGACCACGCCCTTTCCAGCGGCCAGACCGTCCGCCTTCACCACGAAGGGCGGTCCGAGCTCGTCGAGCGCCTCGCTCACTTGCGATTCGTTACCGCACGTCCGGGCCGCCGCGGTGGGGATACCGGCGCTGAGCATGATCTCCTTGGCGAAGGACTTGGAGCCCTCGATCATCGCAGCGGCCCGGTCCGGGCCGAAACACCGGAAGCCCGCGTCGCGGACGGCGTCGGCGACCCCGGCTATGAGCGGCGCTTCAGGACCTACGACGACCAGGTCGGCCCGCACGCGGCCCGCGAGAGCGGTGACAGCCACCGGGTCCGTAGCCGTGACGTCGTGCAGTTCGGCGAGCCGGCCGATCCCGGGGTTTCCGGGCGCGGCGTGCAGTTCGGATACGTCGTTGTCGATTCGCAGGGCGCGGGCCAGCGCGTGCTCGCGGCCGCCCGAGCCAAGTAGCAGAACGCGCACTGGGCGAGCCTAACCGGCCAGCGGGCCGGCCGCGTACCCGGCGGGTCAGATCAGCGGCCGGACTCGCAGCGTCTGGTCGCGCCGCGGGCCCACGCCGACCGCGGCGACGGGAGCTCCGATCATGTCCTGCAAGGCCATCAGGTAGGCGCGGGCGTTGGCTGGCAGGTCGGAGAGTTCCTTGGCGTCGGAGATGTTCTCCCACCAGCCGTCGAGGTACTCGTAGACCGGCTTGGCGTGGTGGAAGTCCGTCTGAGTCATCGGGATCTCGCTGTGCAGCACCCCGTCGATCTCGTAGGCCACGCACACGGGCACTTTCTCCAGCCCGGACAGGACATCGAGCTTGGTGATGAAGTAGTCGGTGATCCCGTTGACCCTGGTGGCGTAGCGGGCGATGACAGCGTCGAACCAGCCGGTCCGGCGCTCCCGGCCCGTGGTCACCCCGTATTCACCGCCGGTCTTGCGCAGCCACTCGCCTTGCGCGTCGGTCAGTTCGGTGGGGAACGGCCCGGCTCCGACTCTGGTCGTGTAGGCCTTCAGGATGCCGAGTACCTTGGTGATCCTGGTGGGACCTAGCCCCGAGCCGACGCAGGCGCCGCCTGCCGTGGGCGACGAAGAGGTCACGAACGGGTACGTGCCGTGATCCACGTCGAGCAGCGTGGCCTGGGCGCCCTCGAGCAGCACGACCTTGCCCGCGTCGAGCGCCTGGTTCAGCACCAGCCCGGTATCGGCGACATAGCGCGCGAGCCGCTCGCCATAGGCGATGTACTCGTCGGCTACCGCGGCCGCGTCGATACCGCGCCGGTTGTAGAGCTTGGTGAGTATCTGGTTTTTCTCCCGCAGCACAAGGTCCAGCTTCTGCCGCAAGATAGCGTGGTCGAACAGGTCCTGCACCCGGATGCCCATCCGGGCCGCCTTGTCGCTGTAGGTCGGTCCGATACCGCGGCCAGTGGTGCCGATCCTGGCCTTGCCCAGGTACCGCTCGGTAACCTTGTCCAGTGCGACATGGTGGGGCATGATCAGGTGCGCGTTGGCGGAAACGAGCAGCCGGCCGCAGGAGACTCCCCTCGCCTCGATGTCGTCGATCTCGGCGATGAGCACGGCCGGGTCGACGACCACGCCGTTCCCGATGACCGGCACCGCGTGCGCGGAGAGAACACCGGAGGGCAGCAGGTGCAAGGCGTAGCTCTCCTCGCCGATGACCACAGTGTGTCCGGCGTTGTTACCGCCCTGATACCTGACTACGTAGTCGACGTGGTCGCCGAGCAGGTCAGTCGCTTTACCCTTGCCCTCATCGCCCCATTGGGCGCCGACGATCACCAGGGCGGGCATGGAACCAAGGTTAGCGGGCGGCAGTGACCCACCAGCGAGGGGCGTGCCGGAAAGACGCCGAGGTGCGGGCTTCGGGTCCCGGCGGGTCGGTTGCGCGGCGGCTTGGGAACCCGTCGGCTAGGGAGCCGAGGACAATGCGGCGGCGGCAGCCGGGCTCGAGTCCGCCAGGAACTCGCTCGTGCGGCTGGCCTCGTCCGCTTCCCCGATGGCTGCCGCGGCGGCTCCGAGCAGGTACAGAGAACGCAGAAAGCCCTGGTTGGGCTCGTGCTCCCACGGGATAGGCCCGTGGCCGCGCCAGCCTGCACGGCGAAGCTGGTCAAGACCGCGGTGATATCCGGTCCTGGCATACGCGTAAGCGGCGACCGGATCTTGGCTCAGCGACTGCTCGGCGAGATCGGCCCAGGCGGCGCAGCAGGAGGGAAACCGGGCCGCTACGGATCTGGCGTCCGCGCCGTCGCGCAGGGCTTGGGCGGCTGCTGTGTTCTCCGGCAGGTAAGTAGCTGGCGGCGTCGGGCCAGCTAGCAGATTCTGATGTGTCATGGCCCCTATCCTGCCGCCGGCGTTTCGCGGCTGAGTCGGCTGGGCGGGGATTGGCGGGAGCCGAGGTTCCGATATGTTCGCGTCCATGGCAGATGGCAACACGGTGGCGGCAGGAAGCGGCATCTTCACCCTCGGCGGTCGCTTTCCGGTGACCAGGCTCGGTTTCGGGGCAATGCGGCTCACTGGGCCGGGCATCTGGGGCGAACCGAGCGACCCGGATGCGGCGATTGCCGTGCTGCGCCGTGCTGTGGAGCTCGGCGTCGACTTCATCGACACGGCTGATTCCTACGGCCCTTTTGTCAGCGAGGACCTGATCAGGCGAGCATTGCACCCCTACGAGTCGGTGACGATCGCGACCAAAGGCGGCTTGGTCAGGACAGGTCCCGGGCAGTGGCACCCGGTAGGTCGGCCGGAGTACCTCAGGCAGTGCGTGGAGATGAGCCTGCGCCGGCTCGGTGTCGACACGATCGCGCTCTATCAGCTGCACCGGATCGACCCGCGAGTTCCGTTGGCCGACCAGGTCGGGGTGCTCGATGACCTGCGCCGCGAGGGCAAGATCGCGCTGATCGGCCTCTCGGAAGTTTCGGTGGGTGAAGTGGCTCAGGCGCGCCTGGTCGCGCCGATCGCGTCCGTGCAGAACCTCTATAACGTCGTCAACCGTCAGTCCGAAGAGGTAGTGGACTACTGCGAACGGGAAGGAATCGGTTTCATCCCGTGGTTCCCGGTCGCGACCGGAGAACTGGCGAAGCCAGGCGGGCCGCTGGCCCGCCTCGCTGGCCAGACCGGAGTGACTACGGTAAAGCTCGCCCTGGCCTGGCTCCTGCGCAGGTCGCCAGTGATATTGCCGATACCTGGCACGAGTTCGGTGGCACACCTCGAGGAGAACGTCGCGGCTTCGGAGGTCGAGCTCACCGACGACCAGTTCGACGCGATCTCCGCGCTCCGCTAGCTGGCCCGGCTGGCCCAGACCCCAGCCCAGACCGCCCAGCCCAGACCCCAGCCCAGACCGCCCAGCCTCGACCGCGGCCTGCGGGGCTCGCGGCGGCCGCGCTGGCCTGCGGCGGTCATCGGCGGCCAGTGTCGCCCTTGGCGTCCTGACTTCACTCGAATTAGTTCACCCGATACCCGGCAAATCGGGGTGCGAGAGTGGTTCCAACAGGGGGTAAGTGCGAAGCGTTCGCTGTGGGAGTCAATATTTAGGAGGTTTTACGTCGTTTGTGGAGGTGATGGCTCGGGGGAGGGTTGCGGGGCCGGGGAGTGAGTGCGTGCGGGGGGAGTTTGGGTCGCGGGGCGAGGGGAGTGTCGGTGGGGGGTGGGATTCTGGGCGGCGTGGGATTGGAGCGATTGCCTGACTCGGGACGGCCAGGTGGGATTGTCACTACTTCTGAGCTGGCCGGATGTGGGATCGGCAAGGCTGCCATCAGGGTCCTGGTCCGGCACGGCAGCCTCGTTCCGGTCCGGCGCGGTGCCTACGCGCAGGCGGCCGTTGTCGCCGGGATCGCGGGTCCGGCTGGGCGGCGCGAGCACCTGCTCCGGTTAGCCGCGGCGCTGGCAGTGATTGGGCCCGGCGCGGCCGGCAGTCATGAGGATGCCGCGCTAGTCCACGGACTCGATCTGCTGCAGCGTCCGCCCGGAGACCTGGTCACTGTCACCCGGCCGATCGGCCGGGATTGCCGCCGGATCGCTACGCCCGTCGTTCGTATCCGTGCGGCCGCGCTCCCTCCTGCTCAGGTGACTGCCAGGAACGGGGTAATGGTCACCTCGGTCGCGAGAACCGTGGTCGACTTAGCCCGCAGCTCGCAGTTCAGATCTGGCGTGGTCGTGGCGGACTCCGCGCTGTATCGCGGGAAGACCACCAAGGCTGAGCTCGATGCCGTGCTTGAGGCATGTCCGCGCTGGCCGGGGATCGAGCGGGCGAGGCAAGTCGTCGAGTTCAGCGACGCCCGGTCCGAGTCACCATTCGAATCGATCTCCCGCATCGCTTTTCGTGACGGAGGGCTTCCGCCGCCCGACCTCCAGGTCTGGGTCGGTGCGGATGACAGAATCGTCGGCCGCGTCGATTTTCTCTGGCGGCAGTACGCGACAGTGGCGGAAGCCGATGGGGCGATCAAGTACGCCGACCCCGACCGAGCTCGCATGCAACTGCGCAGGGATGCCGCGCTGCGCGAAGCGGGTTTCGAGGTAGTCCACTTCTCCTGGCGTGAACTCACTGCGACTCCGGGCCAGGTAATCGAGTCGATCAGGGCGGCGTTCCGGCGTAGCATCGCGCTCCGCAGTGCAGGGCAGGTGACCGCGGGGCAGGTGACCGCGTTGGCTTAGCGCACAACGACCATGCCCGGCGGCTGCCGACCTGGTTAGCTGATGTGCTTGCCAGCGGAAAGCAGATCCTCGCAGGCGTGCGCGACCCGGGCCGCCATCGAGGCCTCCGCAGCCTTGCCCCAAGCGCGAGGATCGTAGGCCTTCTTGTTACCCACGTCGCCGTCGATCTTCAGGACGCCGTCGTAGTTGGCGAACATGTGACCGGCCACCGGCCGGGTGAACGCGTACTGGGTGTCGGTGTCCACGTTCATCTTGATCACGCCATAGGAGATCGCCTCGCGGATCTCTTCCAGCGCGGACCCTGAGCCGCCGTGGAACACGAGGTCGAAGGGGCTGGACTTGCCATACTTCGCGCCGACCGCTTCCTGGATCTCCTTCAGGACGGTCGGCCGTAGCTTGACGTGCCCTGGCTTGTAGACTCCGTGCACGTTGCCGAAGGTCGCGGCCAGGATGTACCGCCCGCGCTCGCCGAGTCCTAGGGCCGCCGCGGTCGCCAGAGCGTCATCCGGAGTGCTGTAGAGCTTCTCGTTGATCTCGCCGACGACGCCGTCCTCCTCGCCGCCGACCACGCCGATCTCGAGTTCCATGACCGTCCTGGCGGCGGCGCTCTGCTCGAGCAGCTCGGCGGCGATCTGCAGGTTCTCGGCAAGCGGCACCGCCGAACCGTCCCACATGTGGGACTGGAAGAGCGGTTCTTCGCCTCGCGCGACCCGTTCACCTGAAATAGCCAGCAGCGGACGCATCAGGCCGTCCAGCTTGTCCTTGGGGCAGTGGTCTGTGTGCAGGGCCACGTAGATCGGGTACTTGGCCGCGACGGTCCTGGCAAACTCGGCCAGCGCGGCGGCGCCGGTGACCATGTCCTTGACTGCCGAGCCGGACAGGTACTCGGCGCCGCCTGTCGACACCTGGATGATGCCGTCACTGCCCGCGTCCGCGAAACCGCGCAGAGCGGCGTTGAGCGTCTGGCTCGAAGTCACGTTGATCGCCGGATAAGCGAAGCCGTGTTCCTTCGCGCGGTCAAGCATCTGCGCGTAAATCTCTGGCGTCGCGATAGGCATGAAGGTCGCTCCCTCTGGTCAGGCGTGCCGCACCTAAGTATCTCTCGGCACGTTCCAGTCGCGGGGAGGCGGCCCGCCTCCTCCTCTTCCGCCGGTCGGGTCATGCCCAGGCCGCGCCTGCTGGCTGCCTGCCCTGGTTCCCTGGATTAGGTCTGCCTTAGTTCAGGAACAGGCTCAGGCCAGGACGAGCTCGGCCAAGTCGAACGCGGCCAGGTACGGCAGCCCGCGCCGCTCGACCTCCGCCCGCGCGCCCCTGTCCACGACGACCGCGACCCCCACCACCTTTGCTCCTGCCTCGGTCAGCACGTCGACCGCGGTCAGCACCGACTTGCCGGTGGTAGAAGTGTCCTCGACGGCCAGCACCGGCAACCCCGTGACATCGGGCCCTTCGATCCTGCGCTGCAGTCCGTGTGTCTTCTCCGACTTGCGGACGATGAAGGCGTTGAGTTCTCTGCCCTGCTCGGTCGCCGCGTGCATCATCGCGGTCGCGACCGGGTCCGCGCCGAGAGTCAGGCCGCCCACCGCCGCGTACCGCAGATCGGAGGTGAGATCGAGCATCACCCGCCCCGCCAGCCGTGCGGCGCGCCCGTTGAGCAGCAGGCGGCGCAGGTCGATGTACCAGTCGGCCTGCTGCCCAGAGGTCAGCGTCACAGCCCCGTGTATTACTGCCTTCGCCTTGATCTCGGCGAGCAAATCGGCCCGTTCAGTCACAGCCAGTGAGCCTACAGCCGCCCGGCGGGTCGCCGTCGACCCGCCGGCGACCATGCCCGACCGCAGCCGCTTGGATGCGTGCGTCCAGTGCCGGTGCACACAGGGAGACGGATGCCAACGATCCTGGTACTTTCGCATATAACGCATTCAAGGCAAGATCCATCTGACCTCGAACTCCGGCCGCTCACGACCCCAGCTTCCCGGAAGATGAGCGGATGCGGCTGGATCCGAGGAATCGTGGTAAGACCAGAACGAGTGCTGTTAGCCAGGCGAGAGGTAGGCCTGTGATCTGCGCTATAGGTCACGAAGGCCGCTAGGCGCTGGTAACGTCTCGCGTCAGGGGAAAGGATGGTGTCAGGGTGGATCGCTGCGCGCTATTCATTGATGCGGGCTATGCCCTCGCCGACGGCGCCATGGCTGTTCATGGTACGCGCCGCAGGGACTCCGTCTCCTGGGACCACGCCGGGCTGCTCAAGCTGCTCGCTGGCTTGGCGCGCGATCGGACGGGACTGCCGGTCCTTCGCTGCTACTGGTACGAGACGGCGGTCGAGGGGCGCCGGACCGCCGAGCACGATGCCCTCGCGGAGATGCCTGGGCTGAAGCTGCGCCTGGTCAACACCCGGCCAGGCCGCAGGGAGGGAATAGAGAGCCAGCTCCGGCGCGACCTGGTGACCCTGGCTAAGAGCGGCGCCATCAGTGATGCGTTCATCGCCAGCGCGGACGAGCACCTAGCCGAGATCGTGGCTGAGGTGCAGGATCTGGGACTACGAGTCGTCGTCTTGCATATCGCTTCCGACGCTGGCTGGACCATTCCACAGCCGCTCCGCCAGGAATGTGACGACATCGTCGAGATCTCCGGCGTTCACCTCCGGTCCTTCGTCGAACTGATCCGCGGCGCCGAACCTGTCAGTCCCGACGACCAGTATGCGGACGACAAATACGCGGTTGCCGGACATGGCGTTCGTAGCCAGGCAGATGCCGGAGGCGCTCTGGCCAATGCGGTGAGCCATCAGGGACTTCCTGCCGCCCTGCCTGCGGCCAGTGCCTCCTACCCAGGGCAGGACGGCGGTGACTACCGTCAGAGTGGTTCGGCATACGGCGGTGTGGGCACGGGCCAGCCTGGTACCGCGGGACATCCGATTGGTCAGCCAGCCGCGCAGTCCAGCGGCCAACCAGCGCAGGCGCCGCAGGGAACGATCTCGGGCGCTACGGCGCTCAACGGGTCGGTGCTCAACGGGTCATCGTCCGCCAGCCATGGCCAGCCCGGACACGAGTCGGCGGCCGGATCGCCGCGCCTGCATCCCGCAGATCCGGCTGGCGTACCCGCTTATCCCGCGAACTCGGCGAACGGCGGCGGTCGCCAGCCGGCCGACTCGCAAGCCGGCTACCAGAACGGGCTGGCCCAGCTGAGCGGTTTGCAGAACCGTTCGGCTGACCAGGCGGGCAGCTACCAGAGTGGCTCGGAGTACAACGGCTCTGCGCCTAACGGCTCCGCATCCAATGGGGCCATGCCCAACGGGGCTGTGCATAACCCGCACGGAGCTGTGCACAACGGCTCGCCGCACAACGGAGTCGCGCACAACGGCGCAGCGCCCGGCGGATACCAGAACGGCGCGGGCCAGAACGGCGGAGGCCAGAACGGCGCGAGTCACAATGGTGCCCCAGATGCCTATCAGAATCTTCTTGGCCCGAACGGCCTCGCTGGCGGCGGCTATCAGAATGGCCACCTGCGGAATGGGTCGGCTCAGAACGGCGGGGCTGCCGGTAGCTACCAGAACGGTGCGAGCCAGAACGGGACCGGCCAGAATGGCTCAAGCCACAACGCGGCCCTCGGTGGGTACCAGAACGGCAATGGAGCCGCGCACGCTGTCGGCAGCCAGAACGGCTCGAATGGCGCCAGCCCGGTAGGACCTGGCCAGAACGGGATTGCCCAGAACGGTGGCGCTCTGGGCGGACTGCCAGGTACCGCGATGCCGGCCGCGTTTCAGGCAGGTGGCCTGCAGTTGGGTGGTCCGCAGTCGGGCGGATCGCAGTCGGGCGGACCACTAGGAGTTGGGCAGCACGGTGCCGGACAGCCGCATGGTGCCGGGCAGCAACCCGGTGGGCAACTGCGCGACCCCTACGGCTCTGGCATGCCAGTTCCGGGGACCAGCTTCGAGGCCGCGCCGACGGCTGGCCAGCTAGGCCAGCAGTCGTACGGCGGCAACGACCTGCAGTTCCTGCCAGGACAGGCTACGAGCGCGGGATCAGGCGGTCCGTTCGGCCCGAACTCGGGGCCTCCAGCTTCGGCGGCCTACCAGTCACAGTCGCCGTATGCACAGCCGTCGCAGTCGCCCTATGCACAGCCGCCGCCCGCGCAGGTCCCGGCGGTTCGTCCGCAAGCGGTCGCGATTCCATTGCCCGAAGCGGTCAAGGCCGCGCACGCCGAGGGCTTCAGCTTCGGTGAGTCAGTCGGCCGCGACGCGCCTGGCTTGTGGCTGGAGGCCGTGCTAGCACGCAAGCCGCGGATGCCATCGGATCTTGAGGCGAGGCTACTCCAGGGTTCGGTGCTCCCCATCGACTCGCTGCTGCACGACGAGGTTCGCCATTCGCTGCGGCGCGGTTTCTGGGATGCGCTGGAAAGCGCACGGCGATAGCGGCGCACCGATGACTGTCGCGGTGTTGGAACGGGCTAACTGATGGGTACGTTGGTGACGTGGCAGTCCTGAATCGCGAGGAATTTGACGCCATCGAATTTAACGCGGCCTGTACCGGTGACCATCAGTCGGCTGCCGAGCGGATGAGCGAACTGGCGCGGACGGGCGTCCAGACAGAGTCGATGCCACGGGCTGAGGCTTTCATCAGGGCAGGTGAGCAGTGGCTCCTTGCCGACGACCCGGACGCGGCCGCTTACCGCTTCAGGATGGCGATAGCAGACGGCGGTCCCGTGGACATAGATCCTCGGATACCGCTGTGCCGGGCACTCTTCCAGCTCGGCAACTCCGACGAGGCGTATGCGCTGATCGCCGAGCTTGAGTCAGAGGGCCGGACGGATCCGCGCGCCTGCGACATGCTCACGGAGCTGCTGATCGAGCAGTCGGACCTGCCGGGCGCGCTAGAGTGGGCGACAGCCGGGGTGGAGCTGATTCTCCAGGGTTCCGCAGCGCCGTCAGGGCCAGCGCGGGATCTGAAGGTGACCTACACCGGGTTGGCGGATCTGCTCCGTCTCCGGTACCGAATACGAAACGATCTTCGCCTTCCGGAAGACGAGTACGACCGGATGCTCGGCAGCTGACTTGCGTAGGCTCCCACGAGGCGCGGCAGGGCGTTAAGTGCGGTGCGGGCCTGCGCTCAACCGGCCTGCGCTCAGGTCGGCCCGCGCTCTATCGTGCGTCCGCTGGGCTGCGGTGCGCGTTCACGGTCAGCGAGTCCGACCCGCTGTCCACATCGACAAGGACCTGCTCGCCGTCGCTGATCTCGCCCGCGAGCAGCTTGCGGGCAAGCTGGTCCCCGATTGCCGACTGGATCAGCCGCCGCAACGGCCGGGCACCGTAGACCGGGTCGAATCCGGTGACCGCGAGCCATTCCTTCGCAGCAGGCGTCACCGCGAGCGTGAGGCGGCGGTCAGCAAGCCGCCGCGCCAGCCTGGCGATCTGCAGGTCCACGATCTGGGTGAGCTCTTGCGTGGAGAGCGAGTCGAACAAGATGACGTCGTCGAGCCGGTTCAGGAACTCTGGCTTGAACGTCGACCGGACGACTGACATCACCGCGTCCTTCTTCGCCGTCTCATCGAGCGCAGGGTCGGCGATGAATGTCGAACCGAGGTTCGACGTCAGGATGAGAATCGTGTTCCTGAAATCGACTGTACGACCCTGGCCGTCGGTCAGCCGACCGTCGTCAAGGACCTGGAGGAGTACGTCGAACACTTCAGGGTGGGCCTTCTCGACCTCGTCGAGCAGCACGACGCAGTACGGTCTGCGGCGTACGGTCTCGGTCAGCTGGCCGCCTTCCTCGTAGCCGACGTAGCCGGGCGGGGCGCCGACCAGCCGGGCGACGGAATGGCGCTCGGAGTACTCACTCATGTCGGTCCGGACCATAGCCCGTTCGTCATCGAACAAGAACTCAGCCAGGGCCTTGGCAAGTTCGGTCTTCCCGACTCCGGTCGGTCCAAGGAAGAGGAACGAGCCCGAGGGGCGGTCCGGGTCGGAGATGCCCGCCCTGGAACGCCGGACGGCGTCAGATACCGCCTCGACAGCTCGTTCCTGGCCCACGATCCGCTGCCCGAGCTCCTCTTCCATCCTGAGCAGCTTTCCTGTCTCGCCCTCAAGCAGGCGACCGGCCGGGATGCCGGTCCAGGCCGAGACGACATCGGCGACGTCGTCAGGACCGACCTCCTCTTTGACCATGGGCTGGCTGTTCACTTCGCGGCCGGCCACCGCGCCGCCGGCCGCCGCGCTGCCCGCCGGTCCCGTGCTCGCGGTCCCGGCGGATCCGGACCGCTGGCTGGCGCCGTCCTCGCCCGCGGCCGCGGCTGCGTGGGCGAGCTGCTGCTCCAAGGCCGGGATCTCGCCGTACATCAGCCGCGAGGCCGTCTCGAAGTCGGCATCCCGCTGCGCTCGTTCGGCCTGCGTTCTCAGGTCGTCGAGCTGCTTCTTGAGCTCGCCGACCTTATTCAGGCTGGACTTCTCCCGCTCCCAGCGCGCGACCAGCCCGGTGAGCTGTTCCTGCCTGTCGGCCAGGTCCGCGCGGAGCCGCTCAAGCCGCTCCTTGCTCGCCGAGTCGGCTTCTCTGGCCAGGGCGAGCTCTTCCATCTTCATCCGGTCTACCGCACGCTGCAGCTCGTCGATCTCGACAGGCCTGGAGTCGATCTCCATCCTGAGCCGCGACGCGGCCTCGTCGACTAGGTCGATCGCCTTGTCGGGCAGGAACCTCGCGGTGATGTACCGGTCCGACAGCGTCGCCGCCGCCACCAGCGCCGCGTCCGAGATCTGCACCTGATGGTGAGCTTCGTAGCGGCCCTTGAGGCCGCGCAGGATCGCGATGGTGTCTTCGACCGATGGCTCACCGACAAAGACCTGCTGGAACCGCCGTTCGAGCGCCGGATCTTTCTCGATCCGTCCGCGGAACTCATCCAGCGTGGTCGCCCCGACCATCCGCAGTTCGCCCCTGGCCAGCATGGGCTTGAGCATGTTGCCCGCGTCCATCGCGCCCTCGGCCGCGCCCGCGCCGACCACGGTGTGCAGTTCGTCGATAAAGGTGATGATCTGGCCCTCGCTCTGCCTGATCTCGCTGAGCACGGCCTTGAGGCGCTCCTCGAACTCGCCTCGGTACTTGGCGCCTGCCACCATCGCGCCGAGGTCGAGCGCGACGAGCCGCTTGCCTCGCAGCGACTCGGGAACGTCGCCTGCGACGATGCGCTGGGCCAGTCCTTCCACTACGGCAGTCTTGCCGACACCAGGGTCGCCGATCAGCACGGGATTGTTCTTGGTCCGGCGGGACAGCACCTGGATCACCCGCCGGATCTCCGCGTCGCGGCCGATGACCGGGTCGAGCTTGCCCTCCCGGGCACTGCGGGTGAGGTCGATGCCGTACTTCTCCAGCGCCTGGTAGGTCCCTTCGGGGTCCGGCGAAGTGACCCTGGACGCACCGCGCACCTGCCGGAACGCGGCAAGCAGCTTGTCGGCGCTCGTTCCCGTCTCGCGTAGCACCGTAGCCGCCTGGCCGCCCTCGGCAGCCAGGCCGACCAGCAGGTGCTCGGCGGACACGTACTCGTCCGACATTTCCTTGGCACGCTTCGCCGCTACGGCGAGCGCCGCGAGCAGCGGGCGCGAGGTCTCTGGCGCGCCGACGGTGCTGCCGGACACCCTGGGCAGTCGTGCCAGCAGGTCGGCGGTCCGGCCCGCCACCACCGCCGGGTCGGCGCCGGCCGCGCGCAGCAGCGGGACGGCGATCCCGCCGTCCTGCTCGACGAGCGCGGCGAGCAGGTGCAGGCCGTCGACATTTGGGTTCCCCGCCGCCGAGGCCCGCCGCAGCGCGTCGCTGAGTGCCTCCTGGCTCTTACGAGTGAGCTTGTCGTCCACGTCCTGCCTCCCGATTCTGCCCAGCCGCCGACATCACGCTGCCCGGTAGCGGCTGGCTCCTGCTTGTCATTGCCCGGTGCGGCCTAGGTCCCCGTCGCGTCGGCGGCGACCGGGCCGCTCGGCGGGCCGTCGGTCGGCTGAGCGGCTGGAACGCTGCTTGGCGGGCCGTCGGTCGGCTGACCGGCTGGAACGCTGCTCGGCTGGTCGGCTCCCGTCCTGCCGCCTGCCGACCGTACGGGCACGAGTGCCCCGCCCTCGGTCTTGCTCCGCAGCAACGCGGCCAGCCTGGCCGCGACCGCCCTGGTGGACTCGAGCTCGGCGCGGAGCTGGCTGATCTCGGCCTGCATCTCGGTCAGCATCAGCCGACTGCGCTGCCACTCGCTTTCCAGCTCGAGTATTCGCTTGATGCCGGACAGGTTGACGCCGTCCTCCTGCGACAACCGCTGGACCTCGCGCAGGATGAGGATGTCGCGGAGCGAGTAGCGCCTGCCCCGGCCCGCTGCCCGGCCCGGCGAGACCAGACCGAGCCGGTCATACGCCCGCAACGTCTGCGGGTGCAGCCCAGACAGCTGTGCGGCCACGGAGATGACGTACACGGGCGTATTGTCTGTCAGCTCGAAATCGTCCGGCATGTCATCTCCTCTCCGCGCCCCGTGTCCACCGCTAGGTCCGGCCCTTACGCAGCAGTTCGTCGCGCGGGTCCTCGCCGGCCGTGGCTTCCTTGAACTTCTCCAGCGCCTCCCGCGCGGTCGAGGTGAGCGTCGCCGGCACCTGGACGTCCACCTTGACCAGCAGGTCGCCCTGGGTTCCGTCGGACCGGCGTACGCCCTTGCCGCGGACCCGGAAGGTACGGCCGTTCGGCGTGCCTGGCGGGATCCGGACGCTCACCGGCATCCCGCGGTGCGCGGGCACCTTGATGTCCGCGCCGAGCGCCGCCTCGGCGAAGGTCACCGGGACCGTGACGGTCAGGTTGTGACCGCTCCGGCCAAAGACCAGGTGACCCGCGACATGGACCCGGACATACAAGTCGCCGGGTGGCCCGCCGCGCTCGCCAGGAGCGCCCTTGCCCTTGAGCTTGATCCGCTGACCGTCGGCCACGCCCGCCGGTATGCGGGCCTGGAGGGTACGCGAGCTCATCGCCCGCCCGCTGCCGGCGCACGTGGTGCATGGGTCGTCCACGACCAGCCCGCGGCCGCGGCAGGTGGTGCACGGCTCGGAGAACGCGAAGCTGCCCAGGTCGCGGCTCGACTGGCCGGTGCCCTGACAGGTCGGACAGACCTTCGGGACGGTTCCCGCCTTGGCGCCCGTGCCATGGCAGACCTTGCATGCGGCTTCGTCGGTCAGCCGCAGCGTCACCGTCGAGCCGTCGACGGCATCGCTGAACGACAGCGACGCCTCGGTCTCCACGTCCGCACCCCGGCGTGGCCTGGCCTGCTGCTGACCGCCACGGCCGCCGAACATCCCGCCGAGCAGGTCGCCGAGGCGGCCGCCTGAGCCAGTCGAGCCGAACAGGTCGCCGAGGTCGAAGCTGCCGTACTGCCCGCCTGCGCCCGCGCCGCCGGGCATCCGGACGCCGCCCGTCCCGAACAGGGATCGTGCCTCGTCGTACTCGGCACGCCGCTTGGCGTCGGACAAAACGTTGTAGGCCTCCGAGATCTCCTTGAACCGCTCCTCCGACGAGGCGTCGCCCTTGTTGGCATCAGGGTGATACTTGCGCGCGAGCTTGCGGTAGGACTTCTTGATCTCGTCGGCGGACGCACCCTTCGAAACACCGAGAGCCTTGTAATAGTCCTTCTCAAGGAAGTCCTTCGTACTCAACGGGTTTCTCCTGATCGGGGGTTAGGCCGCCGCGGCGCAGGTATGGCCCGCGTCATCCGCTGCCTAGTCGCTGTCTTGCGCGGTCGGTGTGTCATCTGCGCCACCGTCCTGTCCGTCGGCCTGGCGACCGGCAGTGTCCTGACTGCTGTCCTGGCTGTCGCTACCGTCCGGCCGAGTGCCGTCCGGTCCGCTGCCTGCCTGGCTTTCGTCAGACGCGGGCTCGGTCGCGGTCCTGGCGCCGGACGGATCGGTCGGCTCGGCCACGGCCACCCTCGCCGGGCGCAAGATCCGCTCCCCCACCTTGTAGCCGGGCTGCAGGACCTGAACGCAGGTCGGCTCGGTGACATCTGGCGAGTAGGAATGCATGAGCGCCTCGTGCACGTTCGGGTCGAATGCCTCGCCTGCCTCCCCGAACACGGTCAGCCCAAGCTTGGCCGCTGCGGCCTCCAGCGACTCAGACACCGCCTTGAACCCGCCAGTCAGCTCGCCGTGCTCGCGTGCCCGGCCGATGTCGTCGAGCACCGGCAGCAGCTCGGATACCACGTTGGCGAGTGCGTGCTCGCGGACCGCGATCCGGTCTCGCTCTACGCGCTTGCGATAGTTTGCGTATTCAGCCTGGATCCGCTGTACGTCAGCGGTGCGCTCGGCCAGCATCACGGCCGCGTCGGACCCGCCGGACTGCTTAGCGGCAGCCACCGCGCTGTCTGGCTGCTCGGCTGACCCGGCCTGAGCCGCGTTTGCCGCCGGCGGTCCGGTCGGCTGCCCGTCCCCGGCAGCCTCCGTGCGGAGGCTGCCGGGCTTGGACACAGCGTGCTTGCCCGGGCGGCCGGAACCGCGGCCGGCCTGGCCGCCCGCACCAGCCTGCGCCGAGCCTTCCGGTTGCGCGGAGCCTTCCGGTTGCGCGGACTCCCGCGGCTGGCCGGTCACCGGGTCGATACGCCTTCGGTCCCTGATCACCGGTCCCTGACCCTGCTCTTCCGAAGCCGACATCAGGCTCCGTCACCTCCCGAGCCCGGCTTGTCCTCGTCGACGATCTCGGCCTCGACAACCTCGTCCTCGGCTGCCTGGCCGGGCTGACCGCCGGCGTCGGCCGCGCCGCCCTCTGGCTGGCTCTGCGAATAAATAGCCGTGCCCATCTTCTGGCTCGCCTGGGCGGCCCGCTCGGCCGCCGCCGCGATGGCGTCGCTGTCGGTACCCTCCAGCGCCTTCTTCAGGTCAGCGATCGACGAGTTGACCTCGGCCTTGACCTCGTCCGGCAGTTTGTCGGCGTTCTCGGACAGGAACTTCTCCGTGGTGTAGGTCAAGGTCTCGGCGCGGTTCCTAACCTCGGCCTCCTCACGGCGCTTGCGGTCCTCGTCGGCGTACTTCTCCGCGTCGGCCATCATCCGCTCGATGTCGTCCTTGCCGAGCGCCGAGCCGCCGGAGATGGTCACCGACTGCTGCTTGCCGGTACCGAGGTCCTTGGCGGAGACGTTCACGATGCCGTTGGCGTCGATGTCGAAGGTGACCTCGATCTGCGGCATGCCGCGCGGCGCGGGAGCGATCCCGGCCAGTTCGAACATGCCGAGCTTTTTGTTGTACGCGGCGATCTCGCGCTCGCCCTGGTAGACCTGGATCTGCACGGACGGCTGGTTGTCGTCGGCCGTCGTGAAGATCTCCGAGCGCTTGGTCGGGATCGTCGTGTTCCGCTCGATCAGCTTGGTGAAGATGCCGCCCTTAGTCTCGATGCCGAGCGACAGCGGCGTCACGTCGAGCAGCAGGACGTCCTTGACCTCGCCCTTGAGCACGCCAGCCTGGAGGCAGGCACCGACCGCGACGACCTCGTCCGGGTTGACGCCCTTGTTCGGCTCCTTGCCGCCAGTCAGGTCCTTGACCAGGTCGACGACGGCCGGCATCCGGGTAGATCCGCCGACAAGCACCACGTGGTGGATGTCGCTCAGCTTGATCCCCGCGTCCTTGATCACCTGCTGGAACGGGCTCTTGCACCGGTCGAGCAGGTCGGAGGTCATCTTCTGGAACTCGGCACGCGACAGCTTCGTGTCCAGGTGCAGCGGACCCTGCTCGGAGTGCGTGATGTAGGGCAGGTTGATCTGTGACTCGGTCGAGCTCGACAGCTCGATCTTGGTCTTCTCCGCGGTCTCGCGGAGCCGCTGGAGCGCCATCTTGTCCGCGGCCAGGTCGATGCCGTAGCTGTTCTTGAAGTTCTTGACCAGCCAGTCCACGACCCGCTGGTCCCAGTCGTCGCCGCCGAGGTGGTTGTCACCGCTGGTCGCCTTCACCTCGACGACGCCTTCGCCGACCTCGAGCAGCGAGACGTCGAAGGTGCCGCCGCCCAGGTCGAAGACCAAGATCGTGGCCTCGCTCGCCTTGTCCAGGTGGTAGGCGAGAGCTGCCGACGTGGGCTCGTTGATGATGCGCAGCACGTTAAGCCCGGCGATCTGGCCGGCTTCCTTGGTTGCCTGCCGCTGGGCGTCGTTGAAGTAGGCAGGGACGGTGATGACCGCGTCGGTCACCGTCTCGCCCAGGTATGCCTCGGCATCCCGCTTCAGCTTCTGCAAGATGAACGCGCTGATCTGCTGCGGGGTGAACTTCTTGTCGTCGATCTTGATGGTCCAGTCGGTGCCCATCTGGCGCTTGACCGATCGGATGGTCCGGTCGATGTTCGTCACCGCCTGGCGCTTGGCGACCTCGCCGACGAGCACCTCGCCGTTCTTGGCGAACGCGACAACGGACGGCGTGGTCCGCTGGCCTTCCGCGTTCGCGATGACCGTGGGCTCGCCGCCCTCGAGAACGGCGACGACGGAGTTGGTCGTCCCGAGGTCAATGCCTACCGCTCGTGCCATGTGTCAGTCCTTGATAGTCGTCGGCTCGGTTGGAGCCTGGTGCCTGAAGCTTGAGTCTAGTCGACGCAAGTTTGCCAGCCGGGTCCGCTCAAGTCAAATGAGTTGAGTCGAGGACGCTCAACTTTGAGTGGGCGGATCGGATGACCGTTCGCTGGCCGCTGACATGCTCCGAGCCGGACGCCTCCGTCGGTCAGCCGCGGCAGGGGAGGGAGAATCGCACTCTAGTATCACGACCATGACCGATCGTGGTCGTTGGGCCGCCGCGGTCCGGCCGGGACATTGGACTCAGCGAGTCCGGGTGCCGCGTTCATCGAGCCGGGCATCGGCTGATGCGCGCCGGGATTCTGGCGACAGCGTGGTCACCGTAGGCAATGCAACGGCTCTCGGATTCCTGGTCGTCGCTGGTTACCTGGCTGCGGCGCTGCTCGTGACGTGGCGGCTCTGGGCCGATCCGGCGTCGCGCACCGTAGCGGGAAACCCGGACGACGCTGACCTGTTCGCCTGGTACATGCGCTACGCGGCTACCGCCGTGGCACACGGGCACCTGCCGGCCCTGGCGACTAGCGCGCTGAACGCCCCGCAGGGCATCAACCTGATGTGGAACTCCTCGCTGCTCCTGCCGTGCATCGTGCTGGCGCCCGTAACCCTGCTCGCCGGGCCGCAGGTGAGCCTGACGATCTTGACGACAGCTGGCTTCGCCGGATCGGCCGCGGCCATGTTCTGGGTGCTGCGGCGCTGGCGAATTAGCGTCTGCGCGGCGGCGCTGGCCGGAGCCGTCTACGGCTTCTCGCCGGCGATACTCCAGTCCGCGATTGGCCACTACAACCTTCAGCTCGCCATCCTTCCGCCGCTGATCATCGATGCCTTCCTGCGCCTGGTGATCGGCGGGGCGCCCGCGGTGGACGGGCTGGCTCCCCCCTACCCGACCGGTCTGCGAGTGCGGCCGGGCCGTCGGCCGTCCAGCGTGCCGCCGCCGGTGCGGTACGGAATCTGGCTCGGCCTGCTCGTTGCCGCCCAGTTGTTCGTCAGCGAAGAACTGGCACTGACCACCGCCCTGGCTGGGTTGCTGCTTGCCGCCGGGCTGGCCGTTAGCTTCCCCAGGGCGGCCGCGCGGCGGATCTGGACGGCTCTGGCCGGCCTGGCGGTCGCCGCGTGCGTCACGGTGGCCCTGGCCGGGTGGGCACTGTGGATTCAGTTCTTCGGCCCGCTCACTCAGAGCGGCAGCCCGTTCCTGCATGACTTCTACGTGAACGACCTCACTGGCTTCGTGACGCCGTCCGCGTACTTGCTGTTCCATACGACGGCGAGCGCCGCTGCCGCGGCGAAGTATCAAGGCCAGGCACCGGAGTACCTTGGCTACCTCGGCTGGCCACTGATCATCGTGCTCGCGCTGGCGGTGCTCGTCTTCTGGCGCCGTCCCGTCATCCGGGCGCTGGCGTTCACCGCGGCCGTCCTTGGCTGCCTCTCGCTGGGCGGTCACCCGCTGGCGGGCGGGACGACGAATTCCAGCGTGACGCTGCCCTGGCATTGGGTCGAAGGTCTCCCCCTGGCCGGGTCGGTGCTGCCGGACCGATTGTCGATCCTGACGGACGGGTTGGTCGCCGTGCTCCTGGCGCTGGCGCTCGACCTCGCCCGCGCTCGGCTCCGTTCAGGCTGGACGGCAGCGGTGAGCGCGGTCGCGATCCTTGCCTGCCTGCCGTTGCTGCCGCGGCCACTGGCCGCCGCCACCGCGCCGCCGCTGCCTGCCGGGTGGCGGGCTGCCTTCGCTGCCCTGCACCTCCCGCGAGGTGCCCGGGTGCTGGTCGTGCCCGTGCCCGAGGTGCACCTCACCGGCCCGATGCGATGGGCAGCCGACACGCGGCGGCAGTACTCGGTGATCGGCGGCTACTTCATCGGGCCTGCCTGGAATGGCCTGGCCTACGTCGACGGCAACGGCCTCACGGCCACCTCCGGGTACCTGGACCAGTTGTGGGTCTACGGATTGCGGCCAGGTTCGCTGGCGGCAGCGGTCGCCGCCTCGACTGGCTCGCAGCCGCCGACGACCGCACCTGCCCCTGCCGAGGTCCGGGCGGACCTCAAGGCCTGGCGGCCGGCTGCCGTGGTCGCTGTCACATCATCGAGTTCCGCACTCGGGCAGTACCTGATCCGGCTCTTCGGCAGCCCTGCGGTCCGGGCTGGCCGCGTACTTGCCTGGCGGTTGCGCTAGCGGCCGCCCTAGCCGGCCCAGTTGCCCGACAAGAACAGCAACCCGATCGCCACGCTGATCGGAGCGGAAACCGCCACGTACAGCTTGCCCGTCCACGGACGTCGTGCAGCGAGAACCGCGAGTCCGCACCAGAGCGGCCAGAGCAGCAGCAGCGCCCGAGGTACCGACTCGTACCAGATGGAGGTGGCCAGAGCGCCGATCGTCAGCCCGGTGTAGCTGGCTTCTGGCCAGCGCCGGTACCACAGCAGGGCGAGCGTCGCGACCAGCCCGATCGCCACCGCCACGATCTCGAGCTGGAAAACGAAGTTGATGGGCGCTGAGAACTCGTGGCCGAACCCGGCTGTCCACGCGGTCTTGAACGTGTCGATCGGGTTGGTGAGCTGACGCTGCCAGCCCCGTTGCTCGGCATGCGACCACGCCAGCCAGTCCCCGGTCCGGGCTCGCAGGTAAAGCTCGTAACAGGCAAGCGGGACAAGCGCAGGGACGAACGCGGCCATCGCCCGCAGCCGCCGCCCGTCGGCGTGGCGGAGTATCTCGACCGCGACGGCGACGCACAGGAACAATCCGTTGATCCGGACGATGCTCGCCGCGCCGGCGAGCATCGCTGCCAGAGCCCACCGGCCGTTCCGCACGGCCAGCCAGCTGGTCAGCGCGAAGGCGAGGAACAACGACTCGGTATAGCCGGCCGCCAGGAAGATGGCGGCCGGCGAGACCACCATGAACAGCACGGCGCGGGTGCCGGTCCCCGGTTGGTAGTAACGTTCGGCGATCCGGTGCAGGGCCACTACCGCGACGCTGCCGGCCACGAACGAGACGACGAGCCCGGACAGGATCCACTGGCGTACCACGGCATGCACCACGACGAGTGCGATGGGGAAACCAGGGAAGAAGGCCACTTGATCCGGTAGCAGGCGTTCGTGTACGCCGAAATAGCCGTATTGGGCGATCGCCTGTAGCCGCACGGCGTCCCAGTTCTGCCACAGCGAGAGCCAGCCCTGAGGCGACTTGGCGCTGCCCCGGAACACGAACGCGGCCGGCCAGGTGAGAGCTAGCACGCCGCAGCGCGACAATAGCCAGACGCCAAGCGCGGCCAGGTCCGCGGGTGAGAGCCACCCGCGGAGCCAGGTAGCGGATGCGGAGCGGTCCGGGGAGACCAGCGCCGCCGGCAGGCGGGTTAGGTTTCTCAAGCTGTACGCGGAGTTCATCTGCCTTCCTGGACGTGACGTTGCCAAAGCGTAGCCGGAAACTCGTCGGCGCCCGGGTGTCGGCAGCCGGTTCAGCAGAAACGCTGACGCAGGGTACGCGCCGGCGGTAAGTTACTAGTCGGTAATATCGTGCGCGCTGGCCAGACCGCCGGTCGCGACTTCGGCCAGCGACCGGCGTACGCTGGCACCCAACGCCGTCCCCGGAGGTCGACTTGGCGCTGCGGATCGTTGTCGGACTTGCCCTGACCGTGATCGCGTTCGCGATCGCGGGCCACCGGCTGTGGTGGCTATACCGGCTGGCCATGACCGGGCAGCCCGCCCCGGAGCGGATCGAGGCGCTCAGGAAGCATCCGGGCCGGGGTGCGCAGACTCAGGTCACCGAGGTGTTCGGCCAGCGCAAGCTGCTGCAGTGGACGGTGCCTGGCGTCGCGCACTTCCTGACGTTCTGGGGCTTCATCATCTTGCTCCTGACGATCATCGAGGCCTACGGCGCCCTGTTCAGCAAGACCTTCGCCATCCCGCTGATCGGGCACTGGGCGGTCATCGGTTTCGTCGAGGACTTGTTCGCGGTCGCGGTCCTGGTCGGCCTGGCGACCTTCGCCGTGATCAGGCTGCGCAGCGATCCGAAGCGCGAGGGCCGCAAATCCCGGTTCTCCGGCTCGCACACCGGCGCCGCCTGGCTCGTGCTGGCGATGATCTTCCTGGTAATCGCGACGCTGCTGGTCTACCGGGGCGCGCAGATCAACACCGGCGACTTCCCTTACCCGCACGGCGCGTTCGCCTCCCAGCTAGTCGGGCACTGGCTGGCGCCGCTCGGCAAGAGCGCGAACATGGCGATCGAGACCGCGTTCATCCTGGCCCAGATCGCCGTCATCCTGGGCTTCCTGATCTTCGTGACCTACTCCAAGCACCTGCACATCTTCATCGCGCCGCTGAACGTGCTCTTCTCCCGGCGGCCGGACGGGCTGCGCGACCTGCAGCCGATGCGGTCGGACGGCAAGGTGCTCGACTTCGAGGAGGCCGACCCGGACAACGACGTCTTCGGCGTAGGCAAGGTGGAGGACCTGAGCTGGAAGGGCCTGCTGGACCTGGCGACCTGCACCGAGTGCGGGCGTTGCCAGTCGCAGTGCCCGGCCTGGGTGACGGGCAAGCCGCTGTCGCCGAAGATGCTCATACTCGACCTGCGCGACCACGCGTTCGCCAAAGCGCCTTACCTGCTAGCCGGATCGGACGAGGCCAGGGAAGAGCTATCCGACGCCGTCAAGCTGGAGGCGCAGCGGCCGCTGGTCGGCGGTGCGGACGTGAACGGCGTCATCGATCCTGACGTGCTGTGGTCCTGCACCAACTGCGGTGCGTGCGTGAACGAGTGCCCGGTCGACATCGAGCACATCGACCACATCACCTCGATGCGCAGGCACCAGGTCCTGATCGAGTCCGAGTTCCCCGCAGAAGCCTCGGGCATGCTGAAGAACCTGGAGAACAAGGGCGATCCGTGGGGCATGGGCGAGTCGAAGCGCTCCGACTGGATGACCGAACTCGACTTCGAGGTGCCGGTCGTAGCCGGTCCGATCGGCGAGGACGTGGAGTACCTGTTCTGGGTGGGCTGCGCTGGGGCGCTTGAGGACCGGGCCAAGAAGACGACCAAGGCAGTCGCGCAACTGCTGCACACCGCTGGCGTGTCGTTCGCGGTGCTCGGCCCGGCCGAGGCGTGCACGGGCGATCCGGCGCGCCGGATGGGCAACGAGTTCGTCTTCTCCATGCTGGCCCAGCAGAATATCGAGACTCTGAACGAAGCCGGCGTGCGCAAGATCATCGCGAGTTGCCCGCACTGCTTCAACACCATCGCGAACGAGTACCCGCAGCTTGGCGGCAACTACGAGGTGATCCACCACACCCAGCTCCTGGCCAGGCTGGTCGAAGAGGGCAAGCTGACGCCGGTCACCCCGATCGAGGAGAAGATCACCTACCACGACCCGTGTTTCCTCGGCCGGCACAACAAGGTGTACACGCCGCCGCGCGAGATCATGGCGCAGGTGCCCGGCGTCCAGGCGCAGGAGATGCACCGGTGCAAGGAGCGCGGATTCTGCTGCGGCGCCGGCGGGGCCAGGATGTGGATGGAGGAGCGGATCGGCAAGCGGATCAACACCGAGCGGATCGACGAGGCGCTGCACACCGATCCCGACACGATCTCCACCGGCTGCCCGTTCTGCCTGGTGATGCTCGGCGACGCGGTCAGTGCCAAGAAGAGTTCCGGCGAGGCCAAGGAGTCTTTGGAGGTCGTGGACGTGGCCCAGTTGCTGGTCCGGTCGGTCGCCCGGACGGATACAGCCGCGCCGGGCACTTCGGAGTGACCGGCGAGCCGCGGCGCTCTCCGACGGCGGCCGAGGGCACGCGGCGTCCGTGTTACTGCGCTGGCGGCGTCGCCCGGTCCGGCAGCCAGATCCGGACCCTGGTGCCATGACCGGCCCAGGACTCCAGCGTCGCCTGGCCACCGTGCGCCGCGGTGATCGCCTGCACGATGGACAGCCCAAGGCCGCTCCCGCCACCTGCGGAAAAGTCGGCGATCGCGTCCTCGTTCCGCTCGGCGGCCCGGTGGAACCGGTCGAACGCACGCGCCGCATCCTCCGTCGACATCCCCGGCCCGGTGTCGGCCACCTCGATGAGAACGCCGCCCTGCACCTGACCGAGCCGCACGGCGACCGATGCGGACGGCAGCGTGTGCGCCCGGACGTTAGCGAGCAAGTTGGCGAGCACTTGCCTGATCCTGCGCTCGTCGACCACGGCGATCAGTCTCGGCGGGGCCTGCGCGCTGATCGGCCGGTCCGGCTCCACGGCCATCGCGTCGGCGACCGCGTCGCGGACGACGGTCGCCAGGTCGGTCTCGGTCAGGTCCAGCGACGAGGTGCGGTTCAGCCTGGCCAGTTCGAGTAGTTCGGCGACCAGCGTGGACATCCGCTGCGCTTCCTGCTCGATCCGCCGCATCGCGCCCGGGAGCTGGTCGGGTCCGAGCGCACCTTGCCGGTACAGCTCGGCGTAGCCTCGGATGGTCGTCAGCGGCGTGCGCAGCTCGTGCGAGGCGTCGGCCGCGAACTCCCGCACCTTGCGTTCCGAGCTCAGCCGGGCGCCGAACGCCTGCTGGATCCGGTCCAGCATGGTGTTGATCGCCATACCGAGCCTGCCAACCTCGGTCTGCTCGTCCGCCTGGGACATCCGCTCGGTGAGGTCGCCCCCGGCCGTGATCGCGTGAGCCGTGCTCGCCATCCGGTCCAGCGGCTCGAGACCGCGGCCGATCAGCCACCGGCCGCCGATGGCGAGCAGCGCGACGAGACCGCTCCCGGTCAGCATCTCGGCGACAACCAGCCCGGCGAGCTGCCTGCGCAGTGCGCTGACCCGCTCGGCGACGATCAGGACGCTGACGTGGTGCGGGAAGTTCTCGGTCGCGGGGATGAGCCGGGCGGCCGCGCGTAGCTCGAAGTCGACCTGGCCGGCCGGAGGCACCGCGAACAGCCGATCGTTGCTGCCGAGGCGCAGCACGGTGGCCGGGCTCATCTGCCTGATCGCGCCGGCCAGCGCTCGGGTGAGCGCAGGAGTGCCCGTGGTCAGCGGCTGGACGGCGTACGGGCTGAAGGTGACCTGCACGGCGCTCATGCCGGCGGTCGGCCGCGCCGCGATATCGGCTGGCGCACGAGTGCTTTCGGCCAGGATCACGTTGTTGAACTGACTGGTGAGGTTATGGGCGAAGAGCGCGGTGCTGACGATTCCCAGGATCAGCAGGAAAAGTGCCGTCACCGCGATCTGCAGCACGAGGAGCCGGTTGCGCAGTGACTGGCCGCCTGCGCTGCTCATCAGCCGCCAGGCTCCGACCGCCAGGTCTGCCGAGCCTGATGTTCGTGGTGAGCGGCCGCTTGTTCTGGCAGGCGCAGGCTGTAGCCGACACCGCGCTGGGTGTGAATCAGCGGCGGGCCGAGGGGGTCGAGTTTTCGGCGCAGGTAGCTCACGTAGGTTTCCACGATCTGGGATTCCCCGGCGTAATCCCAGCCCCAGACGTTCTCGAGCAACTGCGCGCGGGTGAGCACCCGGCCCTGGTGCCGCATCAGGTACGCGAGCAGCCGGAACTCTGTCGGTGAGAGCACCACTGCGGCACCTGCCCGGTGGACCGTCCACCTGGCCTCGTCGAGCTCGAGGTCGCCGACCCGCAGCGTCTCCTCGCCGCTGCCGGGCTGTTCCGGTTGCCCTGACCTGGCTGCCCGGCGAAGTACCGCGCGCACCCGGGCGACCAGCGCCTCGACGGAGAACGGCTTGGTGACATAGTCGTCGCCCCCGATCGCTAGTCCGGTGACGGTATCCGACGAGGTGTCGCGGGCGGTCAGGAAGATGACCGGAACCTCGTTGCCAGCCGACCTGAGCCTGCGGCAGACCTCGAAACCGTCTATGTCGGGCAGCATGACATCCAGGACGATCAGATCAGGCTTGGCGGTCTCGGCCTGACGGAGAGCCTGGGCGCCGTTGGCTGCCGTGGTCACGGAGCAGCCGTGAAACTTCAGCGCGACCTGGACTAGCTCGCGAATATTCGGCTCGTCGTCCACGACGAGCACGTGCGGGATCCGTTCGGTGCCGGTCATGACTTGCGCTTGGCTCACTTGTTTGCCGGATCGGAAAAAGGGCGGGACGTGCCGATGATCGCTGCTGTCCCGATTATCGGAGTCGTCCAGATAGGGAGCGTACGGGATCGGAGCCGCGAGCACGAGAACGCGGGCGGTCCCGGGTATCCGGGCCCGCCCGCGTCGAGACAGAAGCGTCGTTGGGCGAAGCCCGCCGCTACCGGCGGATGACGATCAGCCTGGCGTCATCTGCCCCGTTCACGACCGGGCCGATGACGAACACCTGCTCACCGGCCGCCAGGGCGGCGGTGCCGACGCGGTGCCTGGCCCGGACCACGATCGTCTTGGCGAAGAAGTGCCAGGTCCAGGTCGTGCCGTCGGCCGCCTTGACCACCACCGACGACCCGGAGACGCTGCTGATCACTCCGCGCTCGAAGGCGAACGTCCGGAATCCGCTCTTGGTCTTGATCGTGAGCTGGCCGTGAATCCCGTGCGGCAGTAGCCGCAACCGGCGGAAACCCCGGATGCAAGAGCGCAACTTGGCCCGCGCCGCGGCGCGGTGGCCAGTCGCGCGCAAACGCCTGGCCTCCGCCAGGCAGCGCCGCTGGCCGCCGCGGCTGGCCAGCGCGCGGCTAGCCTGGCCGTTGGCCAGGGCGACCGCGCTGAGCGCCGCACTGGACGACTGGCCGCCCAGCACAGCGGCCAGGTCGAGCTGCCCGCTCGCGGCAGCCGGCGCGTTAGCCGTCAGCAGGGCCGTTGCCGAGTTCGCCGGCCTGCCGCCGGCTAGCTGTGCACCGAGAACCGAGCCCCCGCCGATCAGCAGCGCGGCGACCGCCAGGCCGGCCGCCCAGCGGATGCGGGAGGCATAACCGCGTCGACGACGCAGGATCTTCGTGGGCTGCATGTTATCCATACCGGCAGATTGCCAGCCCGCGCTGGGACACGGGCCGGGAAATCCTGAGATTTCGCTGGGAACCAGCCGGCTCGCAGCGGGCCAGCGCCAGGCTACATCCGCTCTGGCACCGGAATCCCCAGCAGATCCAGGCCTCGCAGCAGCACCTTCAGCGTGAGGGCCGCCAGGGCCAGCCTGGACTGCCGGATCGCCGGATCGCCGGCCTTGAGTACCGGGCACTGCTCGTAGAAGGTCGTGAAGTCGCTGGCCACGTCGAACACGAACGATGCCAGCTTGTGCGGCTCGGCCGTCTGGACCGTCTCCGTCACGGCGGCGTCCAGACCGAGCAACCGGATGGCCAGGGTGCGCTCGGCGGGCTCGGCGAGCGAGATCGGACCGGTCGAGTCGTCGGGGTTCAGCGCCGCGCGCAGGAAGATGGACCTGATCCGCGCCGTCGCGTACTGCAGATAGGGGCCGGTATTTCCGGTCAGGGCGAGCATCCGGTCGAAGTCGAGCGCGTAGCTTGAGTCCCTCGCGACCGACAGGTCGGCGTACTTCAGCGCGCCGATGCCGACGGCCTCGGCGATCTGGGCTCGCAACTCCGGTTCGTCATACCGGTCCTTGATGACCTCTTCGGCTCTGGCGACCGCCTCGTCGATGAGATCGATCAGCTTGACCGACTCGCCGGTCCGTGACCTGAACCGCTTCCTGTCGGCTCCGGTCACCATGCCGATCGCCGCGTGCTCGGCACGCACCGAATCAGGCAGCCAGCCGGCCTGCCGGGCGACCGCGAAGACCATCGCGAAGTGCTGCGCCTGCTCTGAGCCGACCACGTAGGTGATCCGGTCGGCGTGCAACTCGGTGACCCGGTACCTGATCGCGGCCATGTCGGTGGTTCCGTAGCCGTAGCCGCCGTCCCGCTTGCGCAGGATCAGCGGCAACGGGTTCCCGTCCCGGCCGGTGAAGCCAGGCGGGAACGCGCACAGCGCCCCCTCGCTTACCGTGGCGATGCCTGCTTTTTCCAGGTCGGAGCAGACATCGTCGAGCATCGGGTTGTAGAAGCTCTCCGGGGCCAGGTCAGCGTCGGTGAGCGTCACGCCGAGCCTGGCGTAGATCGCGTTGTAGTACAGCTTGGAGTCGTTGATCAGCATCTGCCAGAGCCGCAGCGTCCCCGGTTCGCCTGCCTGCAGCGCCACGACTCTGCGCCGCGACCGGTCGGCAAATCCGGGGGCGGTGTCGAACTTCACCTTCGCGGCCTGGTAGAACGCGTTGATCTCGCCGGCGGCCAGCAGCTCGTAGGCGGCGTCCTCGCCGATGTCGATCAGGTGCTCAAGCAGCATCCCGAAATTGGTGCCCCAGTCGCCGATGTGGTTCGCGCGGATCACCGCGTGGCCGAGGTACTCGAGCACGCGCACCAGGGCGTCGCCGACGATGGTGGTCCTCAGATGGCCGACATGCATCTCCTTGGCCGTGTTCGGAGCGGAGTAGTCGACCACGACACGCCGCGGGTCGTCGGTCACCGCGATCCCCAGCCGCGGATCGGCGAGCTGTTCGGTCGCCGCGGCGCTGATCCAGTCGTTGGCGAGGGTGATGTTGATGAATCCGGGGCCGCTGACCTCGGCCTGCTCGCACATGGGCGAGGCGGTCAGGTGGCCGGCCAGGCGGTTGGCTACATCCCGCGGCGGCAGGCCCAGCCGCCTGCCCAGCGCCAGCGCGACGTTAGCCTGGAAGTCGGCGAAGCTGGATGGCCGGATTACCGGGTCGGCGTCGGCGTACCCGGGTCCGAACTCTGTGGCGAGAGCCGTGCTCACATGTGCCGCGAGCGCGGCTTGCAGGTCAGCCATGATCCCAGCCTATCGATGCCTGGCAATCCAATTTGGCACACCGTCGCCGCGGCTGCCCGCCGCGGCTTGACCTCGCTGCCGGACGGAACCGGGGCCGGTCAGGTCCTGCGCAGGAAGTACCCGGGCCGCTGCGGTCCGAGCCGTTCCTTGATCCGGTCGGCGATCTGGCCGCTGGCCATCTGGCTGGCTACCCGGCATGCCGATGCCGCGCCGAGTTCGGACACCGCGCCGTGCGCGATCACCACCGTGCCCTCCAGTCCGAGCAACGCCGCCCCGCCGTAAGTTTCCGGGTCGAAGCGGCTGAGCGTCTGGCGAAGTTCGCTGCGAGCCAGCAGCCCGCCGAGCCGGGCCTGTCGTGAGCTGCTCAGTGCCGACCGGAACTGCCTGGCGGTGAATGCGGCGGTGCCCTCCATGGTCTTCAGCGCCACATTCCCGGTGAAACCCTCCGCGACGATCACGTCCACCTTGCCCGCCAGCAGATCGCCGCCTTCCACGTTGCCTGCGAAATTGATCGGCATCGCGCCGTGCGCCTGCTCGGAACTCAGCAGCTCATACGTCCGTCTGGCCAGTTTGTTGCCTTTGCCTGGTTCGGCGCCGATGGAGAGCAAGCCGACCTTAGGCTGGACCGCTCCCAGTGCCACCTCCGCATATGCCGAGCCGAACTGCGCGAACTGCGCGAGCATTTCCGGCTTGGGGTCGGCGATGGCACCGGCGTCGATCAGAACCGTCGGGTTTGGGTGAGTCGGCAGCACGACCGCAAGAGCCGGTCGCAGCACGCCGGGCAGGTTGCGCAGCCGGAGCCGGGCGATCGCGACGATGGCGCCGGTCGATCCGGCTGACATGACCCCGGTCGCGTGGCCCAGGTGCACAAGCTGGCATGCCACCGCGATGCTCGACCGCGGGCGACGCCAGCTAGCCAGCGCACCCTCGGCCATGGCCACGGTGTCCTCGGCCGTCACGAGCCGGATCTGGCCAAGGACCCCGTGCTTGGCCAGCAGCGGTCGTACCTGGCCGGGGCGGCCGATGAGAACGATCCGGGTGCCCCACTGGCGGAACGCCGAGACCGCGCCCGCCACGATCGCGTCAGGCGCGTTGTCTCCACCCATCGCATCGACTGCGATCACCTGCGGGCGGGTGATCGCGCTTTCGCCAGCCCGCGCGGGCTGGCCGGAAGGGAGACCGGTATCGCTCACGCTGGTGCCTGCGAGGCCTCCGGCTGCGGAACGACCTCGGCTAGTGCCGGGCTGGCCGGAGTAGTGACCTGCTTGATGCCCAGGCAACTGAGCGCAGCCAGCCCGAGTACGGCGATCGGCATGATCATGGTCGAGTGCATCGCCGTGACGTAGCCGGCCGAAAATGCCTCGCGAGCAAGCCGTTCGAGCTCCGCGATCAAGGACGTCGGAGTGCCAGGCGGCAGATCGATGCTGTGCCCGCCAGAACCGACCGCCGCGCCGCTCTGCGCGACCTTGCCGAAGCCCGCCACGAACTGTCCGCGTGCCTGCGGAGGCAGCGCCGCCGCGCGAGTCTTGGCCGCGGCGGGCAAAGTCATGGCGAGCCGGTTCTGGAGCAGCGCGCCGACGGCCGCGGTTCCGATCACGGCGCCGACCTGCCTGACGGTGTTGAGCATCCCGGACGCCGCGCCGGCCATGCGCGGCTCGACGCTGCGCATCGCAGTGGTCGTCATCGGGGCAAAGGTGCAGCCCATGCCGATACCAGCCAGCGCCAGGCTGGGCAGGAAGTCCTGCCAGGTCGAGTGCGATGTGGCGACTGCCGCCGTCCAGCCCATGCCACCCGCGAAGAACAGCAATCCGGTCATGAGGATGTACTTGCCGCCGACCCGGTCCGTCATCCGTCCTGCCACGGGCGCGACGAACATCGAGACCAGCGAAGCCGGTGCCATCGTCAGGCCCGCCTTCAGCGCAGAAAAGCCAAGCGCCGACTGGAGGTAGATGGTAAACGGCAGGAAGATGCCCATCATGCCGATGGACACCGCGCCGGAGACCCAGTTCATCAGGCTGAAGTTCCGGTCACGGAACAAGGTGAACGGGACGAGTGGCTCCCGGTCTTGGCTCCGTGCCTGGACAATAAGGAAAATGGCCAGCAGGGCAACGCCAACGGCGATCACCAAAGGAATAGTGATAAACGACACAATATGGCCCCAGTTGTACTTCTGGCCTTCGACCAGGCCATAACAGATGGCCAGCAACGCGAGGCTGGCGAGCAGGACACCGGGGATGTCGAGCCTGTGCTCCCTGCCGGTGCGCAGGTCGGGGATCAGGACGACACTCAGGGCGATGACCGCGATGCCGATCGGCACGTTGATGAAGAAGATGTACCGCCAGTCGAAAGCGGTGACCAGCAGGCCGCCGAGAGTAGGTCCGGCGATCGTGGCGACGCCTGCCACCGCGCCCCAGATCCCGAACGCCGCGCCGCGGCGTTCCGGCGGGAACACCATGGTCAAGATCGCTAGCGTCTGCGGCATCAGCAGCGCCGCACCCGCCCCTTGGACCGCGCGGAAGATTACGAGCCAGCCAACAGTCGGCGAGAACCCGCAAGCCGCGGACGCGACGGTGAACAAGGCGACGCCGAGAATGAACAATCTGCGCTGACCGCGAAGATCACCGAGTCGGCCGGCCGTGATGAGCAGGACAGCGAGCACCAGCGCGTAGGCATTGATGACCCACAAGACCCCGTCGAGCGATGCGTGCAGCTTCGTGATCATGTTGGGGATCGCGATGTTGACGATCGTCAGGTCGAGCAGCGTCATGAAGAAACCGAGCGAGACGACGATCAAGACGATCCAAGGTCTGCCGCGGTACTTACTCACGTTTGTCAGCCTCTCTCGGGTGCCGCCCCATGGCACTCATAAGCGCCTTGATGGCGCACGGTAGCGGTGGGCTGGTCCTGATTGCGCCACTCCAGGCCTTGGCGTCCAGCTTCGAACCACTAGCTTCGATGGTAGGCCCAGCTAGTGACATCGTGCTGACCGTGGTCAGGTCGCGGCCCTGTTCCAGCCGGTGCCGGCGGGGTCGGTATGCTCCGGCCATGAACCTGAACGGAACTGCTGCGATCGTCTCGGGCGGGGCCAGTGGCCTCGGCGAGGCGACGGTACGTGATCTCGCCGCGGCCGGCTGCAAGGTCGTCGTCGCGGACCTGAACGAGGCGCGCGGCAAGGCGATCGCCGAAGAGGTAGGCGGTGTCTTCGCGCGGACCGACGTCGCCGACGAGAGCTCGGTAGCGGAGGCTGTCCTGGCGGCGGAGGCGCTCGGCGTCCCGCTCCGGGTGGCAGTGAGCTGCGCGGGCATCGGCTGGGCCTCCCGCACGGTGGGCCGGGACGGGACACCGCATGACCTCGGCTCCTACCGCAAGGTCATCGACGTGAACCTGATCGGCACTTTCAACGTGATGCGGATCGCCGCCGCGGCGATCGCGAAGACCGAGCCGGTCGACGCCGATGGCCAGCGCGGTGTGATCATCAACACAGCTTCGATCGCCGGGCTCGAGGGCCAGACTGGTCAGATCGCTTACTCGGCGTCGAAGGGCGGCATCATCGGGATGACGCTCCCCGCCGCGCGCGACCTGTCCGCGATCGGCGTCCGGGTCAATACCATCTGCCCGGGCATCATCGACACTCCGATCTATGGCGCCGGCCCGGCCAGCGACGACTTCAAGGCCAAGCTGATCGCCCCGGTCGTGTTCCCGAAGCGGATGGGCTCGGCTGCCGAGTTCGCGCAGCTCGCCCGGTCGCTGATCGAGAACGACTACATGAACGCCGACGTCATCAGGTTCGACGGCGGTATCAGGTTCCAGCCGAAGTAGCCGGGAGGCCCCGCATGTCGGATGCGATTCGCACCGAGGTAACCGCTGGCATCGCCGTCATCACGATCAACCGACCGCAGGCGCGTAACGCTGTGAACGGCGATGTCGCGCGCGGAATGGCCGCTGCCATCGAGGAGTTCGACAGCCGCGCCGACATCAGCGTCCTGGTGCTCACTGGCGGCGGCGGCACGTTCTGCGCGGGAATGGACCTCAAGGGGTTCCTGGCTGGCGACGCGCCGACGATTCCCGGGCGAGGCTTCGGCGGCATGGCGGAGCGGCCGCCTGCCAAGCCGGTGATCGCCGCCGTCGAGGGATACGCGCTGGCCGGCGGCTTCGAGTTGGTGCTGGCCTGTGACCTGGTGGTCGCGAGCGAGGAAGCCAAGTTCGGCCTGCCAGAGGTCAGGCGCGGGCTGGTGGCCGGCGCGGGCGGCCTGCTCAGGCTGCCGAGCCGGATCCCCTATCACCTGGCGATGGAGATCGCGCTGACCGGCGAGCACTTCAGTGCGGCCAGGCTTGCTGAGGCCGGTTTGGTGAACAGGCTCGTCCCGGCCGGGCAGGCGCTGTCGGCGGCGACGGAACTGGCAGCGAAGGTCGCGCGCAATGCGCCGCTTGCGCTCGCGGCGTCTAAGCGAGTGATCGTCGAATCGGCCGACTGGGCTGCTGACGAGGCTTTCGCCAAGCAGGCCGAGATCATCAGTCCGGTCTTCGTCTCCAAGGACGCGATGGAGGGGGCGGCCGCGTTCGCCGAGAAGCGCACGCCGGTCTGGCGCGGCGAGTAACGGGCCGCGCGGCGCACTGGCCGTCGCGGTCGCCTAGTCTGTCGCGGTCGCCTAATTTGTCGCGGTCGCCTAGTGCGACGCGGCCGCCGGCTCCGCCGCGGCCGTCCGGTCCGCGCGCGGCCATAGGAGGGCACGATGACTGATCAGCTGATCAGCGTGATCGTGCCGTTCTACAACAACGCCGACCTGCTAGGCGACTGCCTCGCGTCGATCGCCGCGCAGACTCATGTCGATCTCCAGGTCGTCATGGTCGATGACGGATCGACCGACGGCAGCGCGAAGGTCGCGCGCGCCCAGGCCGCGGCCGATCCGAGGTTCACGCTGCTCAGCGTGCCCAACGGCGGCCCCGGGGCGGCGCGCAACCACGGCGTCGCGGCCGCGACCGGAAAGTACCTCGCGTTCGTAGACGCCGACGACCTGCTGCCGCCGGACGCCTACGCGACGTTGCTCGCCGTACTCGACAGGTCGGGGTCGGATTTCGTCTCCGGTGCGGTGCGACGCCTCACCGCGGCTGGCCTGAGCGAGTCTGGCCTGCACGACCGGGCGGTCAAGACCACCAGGCTGGCTACCCACATCAGCGCCACGCCCGAGTTGTTCTACGACATCTCGGTGTGGAACAAGCTGTTCCTGCGCTCCTTCTGGGAGGAGAACGGGCTGCGGCTCCCCGAGGGCATGCTCTGGGAGGACCTGGTGGCCATGACGAAGGCGCATGTGCTCGCCAGGTCGGTCGATGTGCTCGCGGAGCCGATCTACTACTGGCGGGACAGGGACAAGGGCGCACCGTCGATCACCCAGTCCCGGACCGATATCGCCAATTTCCGTGACCGGATCACCGCGCTGGGCATGATCGATGACTTCCTGCGCAGCCGGGCAAGCGCCGCCATGCTCCGGCGGCACCAGCACAAGGCGCTGGTCAATGACCTTTGGCTGTACGTGCGTGACCTGTCCAGGACGAGCCAGGAGTACCAGCACGAGTTCGTCGAGCTGGCCAGCCGGTATCTGCGCCAGGTCGACCAGCGCGTGGTCGACGACCTGCCGTCCGCGCACAAGCTTGCTTATTACCTGATCGGGCAGGGCAGGCAGGCAGAGCTCGCCGAGTTCGCTTCCTGGCTGGCCGAGCACCCTGGGCGCACCCCGCCCATGGTCCGCAAGTTCGGCAGGCTACGTGCGGATCTTCCGATTCGCCGGGCCGGTGACCGCGCCGTCCCTGCGCGGGTGTTCCGGCCGCACTGGCGCGAACTCGACCCTGCGGTCCAGGTCGACAAGCTCTCCTGGCACCGGAAGTCGATCGTCATCGAGGGCTCCGCATATGTGCCGTCGGTCGACATCGCCCGTCGCAGGAACACGACCAAGCTGGTACTCCTCGTCCCGCACAGCAGGCGCCGGCCGCCGGTACTGCTGCGCGCGCGCTCGGTCCGGCGTCCGGACGTGACCGTCGCCTCCGGGCAGGACCGCTACAGCTACGAGTGGTCCGGCTTCCGGTGCGCCGTGAGCCCGCGGTGGTTCGGCGCCGGACGGCGCTGGCTCACCGGTCAGTGGGACTGTTTCGTGCTCGTGCGCGGACGGCTCGTCTGGCGGCCTGCCAGGCTGCACACGCCCGGTCCTGACGCGGAACACCCCGAGCAGGTCCGGATCGCGCCTGGCCTGAGCTTCGGTCCCCGGTGGGCAGGTCGCCGCTTGCAGGTGACGCTGAGCCGGTCCAGTCCCGTCGTGCCGCAGGCCAGTCCCGTCGTGCCGCAGGCCAGTCCCGCCAAGCACCCTGGACCCCAGCAGGTGATCCGCCAGACCTGGAGTCCCGACGGCCAGCTGCTGCTGCGCGGTGGTACCTGGCAGGACGTGGCCTGCCAAGTCGTTCTCCGGCACCTCGACGGATGGGAGCAGTACGTGTTCCCCGTCACGAGGGCGGGCGACATCGTCAGTGCCGCCTTGCCGGTCGGAGCGGTGGCAGGGTTCGCGGGGCGATTGCCGCTGCGTGACGGCCGGTGGGAAGTCAGGATGTGTCCGGCCGAGGCCGGTGCCGCGGGCGTACCGCCCGGCTACGAACTGGTCGTGACGGACGGCAGGCCGACAACCGTCGGCCGCAAGGTCTATCGTTGCGCTGCCGCCCCGGCCGCAGCAGAGATCGAATCTGCCGCGGACTCCGCGCGCATGTTGCTCTTGGTCGGACCGGCGCTCAGGATGCCCGAGCGCGGCCGGGTCCGCAGGAAGCTGCTCCGCGCCGTCTACTACCCGCTCCAGCGACTGCGGCCGGTGCGAGACGACGTGCTGTTCGTCAGCTTCAGCGGCAAGTCATGCGCGGACAACCCGCGCGCGATCGCTGACGAACTGCACCGTCGTGGCGATGCCAGGGCACATGTCTGGGCCGTCAGCGACTGGTCAACGGCCATTCCGCCGGGCGGCCGGGCAGTACTCATCGGCACCGCCGCTTACTTCGACGCGCTGGCCCGCTCCAGGTACCTGGTGGCCAACGATCACATGCCACTGCCGTTCCGGAAGAGAGCTGGCCAGCGGTACGTGCAGACCTGGCACGGGACACCGCTCAAGCGGATCGGCTATGACATCGGCACGCCGAGATCAGCCAGCGGCGCCCGGTACTTCGACTTCATGGCAGCCGATGTCGCTCAGTGGGACCTGTTGATCTCGCCCAACCCGTTCAGCACGCCGATCATGCGCGCGGCATTCGGGTTCCCCGGGGAGATCGCCGAGACCGGTTACCCGCGTAACGATGCCCTCGTGGTCAGCGCTCGGGCTGCCGGGACCGAGCCAGTTCAAGCGGAGGATGTCAGGAAGCTGCTTGGCCTGCCGGCCGGGAAGCGGCTGGCGCTCTACGTTCCGACCTGGCGGGACAACAAGCACGACGCCGCCGGCCGGTACAGCCTTGACTTCCAGCTCGATCTGGATGCCGCCCGGAGCGAGCTGGAAGCCGACTTCACCCTGCTGATCAGGGGACACCACCTGATGGCGGGCGGAATTCCGGGCGCGGCGAAGCCGGGGTTTGTCGTCGACGTGACTGGCTACCCGGACATCAACCACCTGCTTCTCGTGGCAGACGTGCTGATCACGGACTACTCGTCCGTCATGTTCGACTTCGCCCCGACCGGTCGGCCTATGCTGTTCTTCACCTATGACCTAGCGCAGTACCGTGATCACCTGCGCGGCTTCTACTTCGACTTCGAGTCGGACGCGCCGGGGCCGCTGCTGACTACGTCGGAGGAGGTCGTCCGGGCGCTCGCGGAGCTCGAGTCGGTGGCGGCACGGTACGCGACCGCACGCGACACGTTCGCTGCCCGGTTTTGCCCGCTCGATGACGGCAAGGCATCGGCACGTGCGTGCGACCGGATCTTCGGCGGCTAGCAGTGCCTGGACAGGGCGTGTCGGCGGGCCAGCCGCAGGTCGGGGACACGGAGAGGTAACAACATGCGTGACCTTCAGGCCGACTCGGTCACCGAGCCGGCGCTGGCCATGCCGCCTGCCCGCCAGGCGACCGGCGGGTCGGCTGTCCGGGACCGGATTCCGGGCTGGCTAGTCGCACTCGTTCCCGCAGCCGCAGAGATCGTCGTCGGCGGATACCGGATCGCGGGACCGTCACTATGGCGGGACGAAGCAGCGACGATTTCCGGTTCCCAGCGTCCGATAGGCGCGATCCTGGCCATGGTGCAGAACGAGGACGCCGTGCACGGGCCCTACTACCTGCTCATGCACCAGGTCATCGCGGTCGGCGGCATATCGGCCACGGCGCTGCGGCTGCCATCGCTGTTCGCGATGTGCATCGCCGTTGCGGTCACCGCGTTGCTCGCCAGGAGACTCGCCGGGGCCAGCGGGTTGCCGGCGCCAGGGCTGACCGGTCTGCTAGCCGGGCTGGCGCTGACCGCTGTCCCGCTGACCACCAGGTATGCCCAAGAGGCCAGACCCTACGCCATGGCGACGATGTTCGCCGTGCTCGCCACCTACCTGCTGGTTCGGGCGAGTGCTGGTACGCGCCGGTGGTGGTGGGTGCTCTACGCTGCCGCGCTGGTGCTGACCGGCATGCTGAACCTGTTCGCAGTGCTGCTGGCCGCGGCGCACGGCGTGAGTCTCCTCGTGGCGAGACGGTGGCCGAAGTCGCGGCCAGAGGATTCCTCCGCTGGAGTCGGCGGGGAGGGCGCCGCCAGCGCCGAGGTTGGGGCCGGGCGGGACGTTGCCGCCAGCGCCGAGGTTGCCGACGGCACGGTCCGGCGGTGGCTCGTCGCCTGCGTCGCGGCCGCGGTGCTGCTTGCCCCGCTTGCCTATCTGAGCATGCGGCAGTCGGCACAGCTGAATTGGGTCACCAGGCCGGGTCTGTCGGCACTGGCGAAGCTCGGCTCGGATTTCTCCGGAGCCGCGCTGGGCCTTCCTGTGGTCGTCCTGCTCGGCTGGCTCGGCTGCGTCGCGGGTCGTGGCGCCCGGCGGGGCGGCGGACTGACGCTCGTCGTCGTGGCGCTGCCCTGGCTCGTGCTGCCGCCCGCTGTGCTGTTGACCATTTCACTCGTCGACCCGATCTATGTCGAGCGCTATGTCCTGTTCTGCCTGCCCGCCTTGTCGCTGCTCGCAGCGGCAGGCCTGGTCTGGCTGACTGAGCTCAGCCGGCCATTCGCAGTCCGGCGCGGACTGGCTGGCTGGCAGGCGAAAGCGTTCCCGCTCGTGCCGTCGGCTGTCCTGACCCTGCTGCTCGTGTCCGTGCTCGTCGGCCCGCAACACGCCGTGCGGCAGGCCGATGCGAGGGCCGACAACCTGCGTGCCGTAGCCGCTGTCGTCGCCGGAAATGAGCTACCAGGCGACGCGATCTTGTACCTGCCGTGGAAGACCGATCTGATCGGCGTGGCTTACCCGGCTCCGTTCGCCAGCCTGCGCAACATTGGTTTCGGCGAATCGCCGACCGCCTCGGCCACGTTGCGCGGACTACCTGTCAGCCCGCGAGTGATCGCGGCCAGGATCAGGACTGTGCGCAGGCTTTGGACCGTGCGGTGGGCTGATCCGTTGACTCCGGACAGTGCCGCTCCGGCTGACCTCACCAGGCTCCTCACCCAGTTGCGCCTGATCGGCAGGTGGCGGGTCGGGTCGGTGACCGTGAGCTTGTACGCCGTCAGGCAGACGTGATTCCGCAGGCTGTCTGCTGGGGCTGCTTGCCTCCGGGGTGCTGCCGTCGGGTGTTCGCGCGGGTGCTTGTCGCTGCTCCGCGCCGGCGCGATGAACGTGGTGACTTTTCGGCGGATAGCGCGGTCAACTCACCGTGATCATGGTTCAGCCCGGTCTGGCACCGATTCAGATCAAGGTCAGTTCGATGATCGTGGTGAGTTGCCGTCAGATAGCACGGTGAAGTCACCGCGATCATGGAGCGGCTCCCCGCTAACTGAGTCGTGACACCGGCTGCGGGCTAGGAGTGGCTGGCTCAGGCTTGCCGCGTCAGGCGGCCGAGAGCCGGAACGGCCCATCGACTGCCAAGCTGCGCGACCGCGCCTGCTGCTGGCAGTGCTGGAGTTGGGCGGGGTGGTGTGGAGTTGGTGATGCCCCGCCGCGGTGGTGGTTGGCGGCGGGGCATCGGCCCGTGCTGGCCGGGGTGGGGGTGTGGCCGGCGGCGGGGGTGCGCGCTGGGGGGTGTGGCGGGGGCGCGCGGCGCCGGCGGGGGGTGCCGGCGGGGGGGCTGGTGCGGGAGCTAGGTGGCGGGTGCCGGGGCGGTGGGGGCCGTCGTGGTCGCGGTGGCGGGGGTGGCGGAGGTCATGTCCGGTCGCTCCCTCGTGGTCGGTCACTCAGTAAGACGTTCCAGTGGGCGGTCCGACTCGTGATCTGGGTTACACATCGATTACACATGGTGATGGAGACGTCTCCGTGTCCTGCCACTCGACCGAGGCGGTACCCGGCAGCATCGGTGTCCTCAGGCGGGATGAAAGCGGGCATTCATACCAGAAGGCCGTCTTCGTCTAGCGGCCTGTTAGTGATCTGGCAGCCGCCGGCTGGCCTGGCCGCCTGGTCCGAAGGAAGCCTGATGGCCTAGGCGGTCGCGGTCGCGGTCGCGGTCGCGGAGCGGCCCTGCGGGCCGTAGCTCGCCAGAGCCCGCCGGAGCCGCTCCCTGCCACGGTGCAGGCGGGACATCACGGTCCCGATCGGAGTCCCCATCATGGCCGCGACCTCGCGGTAGGGGTAACCCTCGATGTCGGCGAGGTAGACCGCGGTCCGGAAGTCCGCGGGCAGGTCGCGCAGGGCGCTGAGCACGTCGGAATCGCCAAGCCGGTCGAGTGCCTCCGCCTCGGCCGAGCGCGCCATGGGTCCGAAGGCGGCTGTCCCCGGCTGCCAGTCCTCGTGCAGTTCGGGACCGGACGCCAGGGCCGGCTCGCGGCGCTTCTTGCGATAGCTGTTGATGAACGTGTTGGCGAGGATCCTGTTCAGCCAGGCCTTGAGATTCGTGCCAGGGGTGAACTGGCCGAACGCGGTGTAGGCCTTGGCGAGGGTCTCTTGGACGAGGTCCTCGGCGTCACTGGGGTTGCGGGTCATCCGCAGGGCAGCCGGATAGAGCTGGCTGAGGTAGGGGCGTACCTGCTGCTCGAAGTCGGCATGGCTGGCTGCCG
Organism: Streptosporangiaceae bacterium; assembly: GCA_035533915.1. Classification (GTDB taxonomy): domain Bacteria; phylum Actinomycetota; class Actinomycetes; order Streptosporangiales; family Streptosporangiaceae; genus Chersky-822. Next base: position 77,898 of record DATLSX010000173.1, on the reverse strand, counting down.
GCTGCGGTGCGGTGGTCATCAGGTTCTTCGCTTCCTTGCTGCGTCCGACCAGTGTGAGACGCCTGGTTATACGCAACGAACATATCACGGTCGCGTATCGATCTACCCAAAAGCCGCAGGTCAGCGCCGTGTCATAGCCAGCTGGCGAACCAGATTCGCTGGTGCCAGAGGTTGTAGGGCAGCGTCTCGGCGGCGAATACCGGATAGAAGTAGGCGAAACTGGCCACTACCAGTAGCAGGTAGACGCCCGCGACGATCGCACCCGTCGCCCGGCGACCAGGTGGCGCCGCGACCGGGCCGATGATCAGGCCCAGGCAGAGCGTGATCGCCATGACCAGGTAGGGCAGGAAGATGACGGCATAGAAGAAATACTCGGTCCGGTGGTTGTGCCAGGCGAACCAGAACCAGGGCAGCCATCCGGCTGCCACGCCGAGCAGCACCGAGCCGGGCCGCCAGTCCCTGCGGGTGATCCACCAGCCGAGGCAGAACAGCAGCGCAAGGACCGAACCCCACCAGATGGCCGGCGTGCCCAGCGCCAGCACCTCCCTGGAGCACCTGCCCACACCGCAGGTATGCGGTTCGTCGTAGAAGAAGGAGACCGGCCTGCCGAGTATCAGCCAGCTCCACGGGGCAGATACGTATCCCGAGTGATCCGTCAGGCCGAGCCCGAATCCAAGCATGGACTTCTGGTACTGATACCAGGAATCCAGAGTGGACCAGATCGGCGTGTGGTTGCCGTTCAGCGCGGCCCAGTTCCTGTCGTAGCCCACGCTGCTCGCGAACCAGCCGCTCCACGACGCCATGTAGGTGGCGAGCGGTACGAGGCCGAACGACACTGGCAGCCACTTGAGGTCGCTGCGCCAGACGCCCGCGAGCCTGTCCCGGTAGCCAACGGCCCGGCGGGCGCCCAGGTCCCAGGCGATCGCCATGCCGCCGAACGCGGGCAGGAACCAGATGCCGTTCCACTTCGACGCGACCGCGCAGCCGAGGAACACCCCGGCGAGCACTCGCCGCCACCGGATGCCCAGGGCCGGCCCGCCGCCCGAGCGGACGGCACCAGGAGCGGTGGCGATCGCGGCGAGCCGCGCTCGCGACTCGTCCCGGTCGAGCACCAGCATGCCGAACGCCGCCAGCACCCAGAACATCACGAAGATGTCGAGAATGGCGGTCCGGCTGAGTACCAGTTCCAGCCCGTCAAGCGCCATCAGCAGCCCGGCGACGCAGCCGAGCAGCGTCGACCTGGTCATCCGCCGCATGATCCGAGCGGTCAGCAGGATCGACAAGGTTCCGATCAACGCCACGGCGAACCGCCAGCCGAACGGGGTGAGGCCGAATAGCCATTCGCCGCTCGCGATCAATATTTTGCCCAGCGGCGGATGGACGACGTATTCGCCGGTGCTGCCGAGAATGTGCGTGCTGCCGTGTGCGAGCAGCCGGTCGACCGTGTCCCTGCTCGCGCTGCTGTTCACGGCGTTCATCTCGACACCGTGCCGCAGAATCCCGTAGGCATCGGGGACGTAATACGTCTCGTCGAAGACCACCGCGTGTGGCGTGCTGAGCCGGTAGAACCGCAGGAAACCGCCGAAGAGCGTCACAAGCAACGGGCCGATCCAGCCCCACCACGACGCAGGCGGCATCGGTGGCACGAGCCGGTCACGCAGCGATTCGCTCGGCTCGTGGCTTCGTGTGTCCGCCGGGTAGGTGTGCGGCGGCGCGTACCCGAAAGCAGTCATCGCAGTCATAGTAGGGCTGCGCGGCATGAGTGTGGGCGGCGAGGCATTAGCGTTGGCCGCGATGACAGCCGGAAACCGCGAACAGAGCACTTCATGGGCCACTGGCCGAGCCGACGGCAACGGCCCGGCTACCCCGCCTACCCCGGCTGACCAGCCTGCCAGGGGCGGTGCGGGCGGCGGGGACGGTACGGGCGGCGGGGACGGTGCGGGCCGGGCCGGCACGCTCATCCTGGCGGCCGCGCCGATCGGCCGTGCGCAGGACGCGTCGGTCGCACTCGCGGCCGCCCTGGAGCGGGCCGAGGTTATCGCGGCCGAAGACACCCGCAGGCTGCGCCGGCTGGCCAGCGCCCTTGACGTCGTGCTCGGCGGCCGGGTGGTCTCCTACTACGAGGACGTCGAGGCCGCCCGCGGCCCGGTGCTGCTGGCGGCGCTGGCCGACGGCCAGGATGTGCTGCTGGTCACCGATGCCGGGATGCCGGGCATCAGTGATCCCGGCTACCGCCTGGTGACCGAGGCGATCGACGCCGGAATCCGGGTCACCGTGCTGCCAGGTCCCTCAGCGGTAACCGCCGCGGTGGCTGTTTCCGGCTTGCCGACGGACCGGTTCTGTTTCGAGGGCTTCGCGCCGCGCCGCGCCGGCGAGCGTGCGCGGCGGTTCGCCGAGCTCGCGACCGAGCCCCGGACCCTGGTGTTCTTCGAATCACCGCGCCGGCTGGCCAGCACGCTAGCCGACCTGGCGGACGCCTTCGGCGCGAACCGGCGGGCCGCGGTGTGCCGGGAGCTGACCAAGACGCACGAGGAGATCAAGCGCGGCACGCTGGGTGATCTCCTGCAGTGGGCGAGCGGCGGAGTTCTCGGAGAGATCACGCTGGTTGTCGGTGGCGCGCGGGCCTCGAAGGCGTCGGCGGGTGCTGCCGGGTCCGCGGCAGCCGGAGCAGGGGCCGCAGCCGGAGCAGGGACCGCAGCCGGAGCAGCGGCCGCGGCGGCAGCCGCGGATCCCGCCGCAGAGGTGGCGGCGGCGGAACGGGCAGGAAACACCCGCAAGGAGGCGATCGCCGCGGTGGCGGCGCGGCTGGGATTGCCGCGCAGGGAGGTCTATGACGCAGTAGTGCGGGCGAAGCACGGGCGCTGATGGCCCTACCCTAGAGACCATGTCGCCATCCACAAGCCGTCACATCCTGGCCGCGCCGGCCTGGCCGTACGCCAACGGGCCGCGTCACATCGGGCACGTCTCCGGTTTCGGGCTGCCTTGCGACATGTTCAGCAGGTACCACAGGATGGTCGGCGACAAGGTGCTCATGGTCAGCGGCACTGACGAACACGGCACGCCAATCCAGGTCCAGGCCGACGCCGAAGGCGTGACCGCACGCGAGCTGGCCGACCGCTACAACCGGGTGATCGCCCAGGACCTGACCGGACTGGGCATGTCATATGACCTGTTCACCAGGACCACCACCCTGAACCACTACGCCGTCACCCAGGAGATCTTCACCGGGCTCTACAACAACGGCTATATCTTCGCCAAGACCTCGCTCGGCGCGATCTCGCCGTCGACCGGCCGCACCCTGCCCGATCGCTACGTCGAGGGCACCTGCCCGATCTGCGGCTACGAGTCGGCCCGTGGTGACCAATGCGACCACTGCGGTAACCAGCTGGACCCGGTCGACCTGATCAACCCGCGCTCGAAGGTCAACGGCGAGACCCCGCTGTTCGTGGAGACCGAGCACTTCTTCTTCGACCTGCCAGCCTTCGCCGACACGCTGGGCAGCTGGCTGCAGAGCAAGAGCGGCCAGTGGCGGCCGAACGTGCTGAAGTTCTCGCTTAACCTGCTGGATGACCTCAAGCCGCGCGCGTACACCAGGGACTTCGACTGGGGCGTTCCGATACCGCTCGATGGCTGGCGTGACCGGCACGACAAGCGGATCTATGTCTGGTTCGACGCGGTGGTCGGGTACCTGTCCGCGTCGATCGAGTGGGCTCGCCGGTCCGGCGATCCGGACGCCTGGCGAGCCTGGTGGCAGTCGCCGGACGCCGAGTCCTACTACTTCATGGGCAAGGACAACATCGTCTTCCACTCCGAGATCTGGCCGGCGATGCTGCTCGGTTACAGCGGCAAGGGCGACCGTGGCGGAGAGCCAGGCTCGCTCGGCGAGCTGAACCTGCCGACCGAGGTCGTGTCCAGCGAGTTCCTCACCATGGAGGGCCGCAAGTTCTCCTCGTCTCGCGCCGTCGTCATCTACGTGCGGGACTTCCTGGCACGCTACGACGTGGACGCGCTGCGCTACTACATGGCGGTGGCCGGGCCGGAGAACCAGGACACCGACTTCACCTGGAGTGAGTTCATCCGCCGCAACAACGACGAGCTCGTGGCCAACTGGGGCAACCTGGTGAACCGCAGCATCTCGTTCGCCGCGCGCAACATCGGCTCGGTTCCAGCGCCTGGCGAGCTGACCGAGGCGGACCGGACCATTCTGGAGAACTCGCGGAACGCCTTCGCCGCGGTCGGCGAGCCGCTGTCCCGGTCCAGGTTCAAGTCGGCGATCACCGAGACGATGCGGACGCTGGGCGAGGCGAACAAGTACCTGTCCGACCAGGCGCCGTGGAAGCTGCGCGAGTCCGACCCGGAGCGGATGAAGACGATCCTGCACGTCGCGCTGCAACTGGTCGACGACGGCAAGACGCTGCTCACCCCGTTCTTGCCGCGGTCCAGCCAGCGGGTCTTCGAGATGCTCGGCGGCCAGGGCCACTGGGCGGACCTGCCGCGGATCGAGGAGGTCGACGAGGAAGGCGGCCAGCCCTATCCGGTGATCACCGGGGACTACACGGGCCAGGCGGAGTGGGGATCAAGGCCGATCACGCCGGGCACGCCGCTGGCGCCGCCGAGCCCGCTGTTCACGAAGCTGGACCCCTCGGTCGCCGACGAGGAAGTAGCCCGGCTGGCCGGCAAATGAACGGCCGATGCGGCGCCGCCCATGATCGTGGTCGTTTCTCAGTCGCTGTTGCTGACTAATGTCCGCGATCATGAAGGCGCCGGTGGCGCCAGCGCCCGATCCGCTCCCGGCGGCGGTTTTCGACTCGCATACGCACCTGGACCTGCTCACCGAGCCGGTCCCGGCCGTCCTGGACCAGGCCCGCAGGGCCGGGGTCAGCCGGGTGGTCACGATCGGCTGTGACCTGGAGTCGTCCCGCTGGGCAGCGGACTGCGCCGCCGCGCACGCCGACGTCTACGCTGCCGTGGCCGTTCACCCGAACGAGACCGCCTGCGCGGATGCGGCCGGCCGGGACGCGGTGCTCGCCGGGATCGCGGAGCTTGCGGCCCTGCCGCAGGTCCGGGCGGTCGGCGAGACCGGCCTGGACTACTACCGGGACAGCGCGCCGCCGCAACTCCAGCGCGACTGGTTCCGCGCCCACATCGACATCGCCAAGACAGCCGGCAAGGCGCTGATGATCCACGATCGTGACGCGCACGAGGACGTACTCGCCATTTTGGAGCAACAAGGCCCGCCCGCCAGTGTCATCTTTCATTGCTTCTCCGGCGACGCGGACATGGCCAGGCGGTGCGCCGAGGCTGGCTACGTGATGAGTTTCGCTGGCAACGTGACGTTCCCCAGCGCGGTCGCGCTGCGCCAGGCGGCGGCCGTGGCGCCGGTCGGCTTGATCCTGGTCGAGACCGACGCGCCGTTCCTGACCCCGGTGCCCAACCGGGGAAAGCAGAACGCGCCCGCCCAGGTAGCGCACACGCTGCGGGCGATCGCCGAGGTAAAGCAGCTGGACGTAGCCGAGCTGTGCGCCGCCATCTCGGCCACCGGCGAGCGCGTCTTCGGTCCGTGGCGTGACTAGAAGTGGCGGCACAGCTGGTCACCCGGCCGACGGTGCTGAGCGGCCGGGTCACGCCGCGGTGCGGCTGCTCGGCCCAGCGGACATCAGGCGGCTAGCGACCAGGATCGGGATCAGGCCGGCCAAGCGGCTCGGTCAGAATTTCGTGATCGACCAGGGAACGATCAGGCGCATCGTGGCCCAGGCTGAACTGCGGCCGGCTGACGTGGTCCTTGAGGTCGGACCTGGGCTCGGCTCCCTGACCCTCGGCTTGCTCGAAGTCGCCAGCCGGGTCGTCGCTGTCGAGGTCGACCCGTTGCTGGCCGCCGAGCTGCCGGTGACCGTGGCCGAGCGGGCGCCGACCGCCGCGACCCGGCTCGACGTGGTGCGGGCTGACGCGCTGACGGTGACTGACCTGCCGGGTACGCCACCGACTGTTCTGGTGGCCAACTTGCCTTACAACGTCGCCGTTCCGGTGCTGCTGCACTTGATCGAGGTCATGCCCTCGGTCAGCCGTGCCCTGGTGATGGTGCAGTCCGAGGTGGCCGACCGGATGTGCGCGCGGCCCGGCAGCAGGATCTACGGCGTTCCTTCGGTCAAGCTCGCCTGGTACGGCACAGCCCGGCGAGCGGGCACGGTGTCCAGGACGGTGTTCTGGCCGGTGCCGAACGTCGACTCCGCGCTGGTCGCGTTCACCAGGGGGCCCGGCCGCGACGGCGCTCCTGATCGGGCGCTGGTGTTCGCGATCGTCGACGCCGCCTTCGCCCAGCGGCGCAAGACGCTCCGGGCGGCGCTGGCCGGCTGGGCGGGGTCCGCCGATGCCGCGGAGCGGTTGCTGCGCGAGGCTGGAGTGGACCCGGCGCTGCGTGGCGAGGCGCTCGGCGTGGCGCAGTACATCCGGATTGCCGAAGCGGCCGGCCGGACGCGTAACATCATCGAATCGTGGCACCCGTGACATCCATCGACAGGCCGGCCAGCGCGGTCACCGCCCGGGTGCCGGCGAAGGTGAACTTGCAGCTCTCGGTCGGTCCGCTGCGTGCCGACGGATATCACGACCTGGTCACCGTCTTCCATGCGGTCTCGCTGTTCGACGAGGTAACGGTGAGCGAGGCCGACCGCACCAGCGTCGTCGTCAGCGGCGAGGGCGGGCCCGCGGTCCCGCTCGGCCCGGCGAACCTTGCCGTCCGGGCCGCGGTCGCGCTGGCGCGGGCGACCGGCCGGCGGAGTCGCGGTTCTGGCGGGGTGCGGATCGAGATCCGCAAGCGCATCCCGGTCGCGGCCGGCCTGGCGGGCGGCAGCGCTGACGCCGCGGCAGCACTGGTGGCCTGCAACGAGTTGTGGCGAACGGGCCTGACCACCAAGGAACTGCGCGGGATCGGCGCCCAGATCGGCAGTGACGTGCCGTTCGCCCTGGCCGGGGAGACGGCGGTCGGGCTCGGCCGGGGCGAGCGGCTGACTCGCGCGCTGGTCACCGGCAGCTATCACTGGGTGCTGGCCTTCGGCGCGACCGGGCTGTCCACGCCGGATGTCTATACGGCGTGCGACCGGCTGAGGGCCGCTCGCAGTGCCCAGGACCCCGCCGCGGAGCCGGTGCCAGAGCCGCAACTGTCCACCGGGCTGATGGCCGCGCTTCGGTCCGGCGACCCGGCCATGGTCGGGCCGTTGCTGACCAACGACCTCCAGCCCGCCGCGCTCTCATTGCAGCCACTGCTGCGGCGCGCGCTCGCGGCGGGCAACGAGCACGGGGCACTCGGCGGAATCGTCTCGGGGTCCGGGCCGACCTGTGCCTTCCTGGCCGCCGACGCTGACACGGCCAGGGACCTGGCGGTGGCCATCACCGGAGCCGGGGTCTGCCGTGCCGTCGTGCACGTCACGGGACCAGCCCCCGGTGCCTGTCTCGTGCAGGCAGGATTACCGGTGTGAACCTGGTCAACCTTGAGGCCGCGGTCAAGGCCTACGGCACCAGAGTGCTGCTCGACCAGGTATCACTCGGCATCACGGCCGGGATGCGGGTCGGCGTGGTCGGCCGTAACGGCTCAGGAAAGACCACGCTGCTTGCCGCCCTGGCCGGCCAGGCCGACCTGAACTCGGGCCGGTCCACCAGGGCGCGCGACGCGCGGATCGGCTACCTGGCGCAGTCCGAGCAGCTGACCGGGTCGGTCAGGGGACTCGTGTTCGGGGCGCTGCCCGAGCACGAGTGGGCGGCTGACGCGCGGGGGCGCGGACTGCTCGCCGCGCTGCTGGCCGATATCGACCTGGACGCGCAGGCGGAACGGCTGTCCGGCGGGGAACGCCGCCGCGTCGCGCTGGCCGCGCTGCTGCGCGGGACGCACGACCTGCTGTTGCTCGACGAGCCGACCAACCACCTGGACATCAAGGCGATCAGGTGGCTGGCCGGTTACCTGAACTCCTACGTCAAGACGTTCGTGGTCGTCACCCACGACCGGTGGTTCCTGGACGAGGTGACCGACCGGACCTGGGAGGTCGCCGACGGTCACGTGCATTCCTACGACGGCGGTTACTCCGCCTACGTGCTTGCCAGGGCCGAGCGGGCCAGGCAGGCCGCGGCTGCGGATCAGCGCAGGCGCAACCTGCTGCGCAAGGAGCTCGCCTGGCTGCGGCGCGGACCGCCGGCCAGGACGAGCAAGCCGCAGTTCCGTATCGACGCCGCCACGGCGCTGATCGCGGACGAGCCTGCCCCCAGGGACACGGTCGAGCTGTCGAGCCTGGCAGCCGCCCGGCTCGGCAAGACCGTGATCGACCTGACGGACGTGACCGTCAGCGTCGGCGGCCGGACCTTGCTCGATCACGTCACCTGGCAACTCGGGCCTGGCGACCGGGTCGGCGTGGTCGGGGTCAACGGCAGCGGCAAGACCACGCTGCTCAACGTCCTGGCGGGCGTGTTCGAGACTGGCGGCGCGGGCCTGGCCGGGGCGGCCATCGCACGGGCCGGCGAGGTGACCACGGGCAAGACCGTCCGGCTCGGGTACCTCACCCAGGAGCCCGGCCCGGTCGACCCGGGCCTGCGTGTCCTCGAAGCCGCCCAGCAGGTCCGCGGTGCGGTCCAGATCGGCAAACGAGAGCTCTCCGCCGGCCAGTTGCTGGAACGGCTCGGGCTGCGCGGTGACCGGCAGTGGGCGCCCGTGGCCGAGCTGTCCGGCGGTGAACGGCGCCGGCTCCAGTTCCAGACGCTGCTGATGGCCGAGCCGAACGTGCTGCTGCTGGACGAGCCGACCAACGACCTGGACATCGACACGCTGACCGAATTGGAGGACCTGCTCGACGGGTTTCCCGGCTCGATCGTGGTGGTCAGCCACGACCGGTACTTCCTGGAGCGGGTGACCGACCATGTGCTGGCACTCGTCGGCGGGAAGCTCGCTTTTCTGCCGGGCGGTGTGGACGAGTACCTGGCTCTGCGTGACGCTGGCGAAGCCGGCCTACCCGGTGGCCGCCTGGGCGCGGCCGGCCAGCCTGACCGGGCCGGTCAGGCTGGAGCGGGCCAGTCGGCGGCTCGGTTGCGCGAGGCGAAGAAGGAACTGACCAGGCTTGACCGGCACCTGACGCGGCTGTCCGGGCGGGAGGCGGAACTGCACGAAGCGCTCGCCGCGGCCGCGTCCGACTACCCGCGGTTGCTCGAGCTCGGCGCGGAATTGCGGACGGTGCAGGCCGAGAAGGCCAGCCTGGAAGACCGCTGGCTCGAGCTAGCCGAAGAGACCTCTGGCTAGCCCGCATCGAAGGGCAGAGCGGGGCTCGGTCAGCCGGTGATGGCCTGCAGGAACGAGAGCGCGATGCGGCGGTAGCCCGCGGCGTTGGCATGCTCGTTGGGGCCTTGCGGCGGCCGGGCGCACATCCAGGTGAGCGCACAGATCGCGGCCACGTTCGGCGGCGTGACCGTGGGCCGGTAGAGCTGGCCTCGCTGGCCGCCGACGCCGGAGAAGTCAGCGCTGTGGAAGGCGCCGAACACGTCGGCCACCCGGGCGCCGAACAGCCGGTAGCGTACGCTCAGCAGGCGGTTGACTCCGGCGGCGAAGTCGTCGGTGACGACGGCGATTTCCCTGCCGATCCGGCCGGTACGCCACAGGCCAAGTTCCGGGACGTAGTACGTCATCCCGACGATGAGGACCCGGCGCCCCGCGGCCGCTCTGAGCGCCCTGAGGATCTTGCTGAGGTTATTCTCGGTCCTGGCCACCCGCTTTGCCAGGCAGGCCAGCATGGTCGGCGGGTGAGCGCGAAGAATGCAGGAGTTCGGGTCGTTGGCACCGATATCGAGCGTGACCAGTGCGACTCTGCCCCGGTGCGATCGCAGGAACCTGGTCGCTTGGGCTAGCTGACTGTGCGCAGGGTAGCGGCAGATGCCGCCGCGGATCATCGTCGAGGTGGTCTCGCCCGAGCAGCCGAGCTTGACAAGCTGGATATTCGGCAAGCCGGCCTGCAGCATGGCGGCGAGCTGATCCGGGTAGCCCTGCGAGGTCGGCGCGTCGCCGCCGGTGAGCCGCGGCTGGATGCCCTGAGCGAGTGAGTCGCCGAGCGACAGGTAGTAAGCGGGGGCACTATCCGGCTGGCGCAGGGCCGCCCGCAGCGCGGCCAGCCCGGAGCTGCCGGGGCCGAGGGCGACGTGATCCGCGCCTGGCTGAGACGACGAGGTGCAGCCCGCCAGTGCAAGCACCGCGGTGACCAGTGCGAGGAACGGGGGGACTCGCATCGATGCGAGCATACGTGCAGTCAGGTGCGCTCGTCGCTGTCGAGCGGGCTGAGCAGCACGCGGAGCAGCGCGGATAGCTGATCGCGCTGGTCGGCGGCCAGCCCGCCGAGCAGGCGCCGTTCGTACTCAAGCAGGTCAGCGAGGGCGGCGTCCGCCGCCGTTTGCCCTTGCTCGGTGAGCTGCACGAGCACGCCCCGTTTGTCCAGCGGGTCGGGATGCCGGGTCACTAGTCCCGCTTCGGCGAGCCGGTCGATCCGGTTGGTCATGGTCCCCGAGGTGACCAGCGTTGCCCGGAGCAGCGAGCCCGGGCTGAGCTGATACGGCGGTCCCTGCCGGCGGAGCGCGGACAGTACGTCGAACTCCCACGGCTCGAGGCCGTGCGCCGCGAATGCCGCTCTGCGGGCGCGGTCGAGATGCCGGGCCAGCCGCGAGACCCGGCTGAGCACGTGCATCGGCTCGAGATCGAAGTCAGGACGCTCCGCCCGCCAGCCCGCGACGAGATCGTCGACCTCGTCGCGCGACTCAGGGCGGATCCGTCGCTGTTCCATCCATCCAGCGTATCTCTTGACATCGAGAGTTACTCACGATAGAAAGCTGCCGACGACCTGGTCAACCGGATCGACCTGGCCGATCCGGCGTTCGTGGCGGACCTCGGCTGCGGTCCCGGTGAGCTGACCGCCGCATTGTGCCGTCACTGGCCGGAAGCGGAAGTGCTCGGCGTGGACAGCTCACCCGAGATGATCGGCTCCGCCCGGCTGGACCTGCTGGCGCGAGAGGGCTGCGTGGTAGATGCCTGGGAGACCACGTACCCGCACGTGCTGACGGGTGCGGAACCGGTATTGAAATGGCACCAGGGGGCCGGCCTGCGGCCGATTATCGCGGGGCTCGATCCCGACCACCGAGCCGAATTCATGGCGCAGTACGGTGCCTTGCTCAGGGATGCCTATCCGCAGGCACCGTACGGGACCGTGCTGCCCTTCCGCCGCGTCTTCGTCGTCGCGCACCGCCGCTAGCCGCCGCTAGCCGCGGTCGCGGAGCTGGCGCAGCGTCTCCGGGGAGATCTTCGGCTTCGGGTCGAGCTGGGACAACCCGTTCCACGCCAGGTTCACCAGGTGCGCGGCCATCTCCTCCAGCTTCGGCTTGCGCACGTCGAGCCACCACTGCCCGGCGAATACGACCATCCCCACCAGCATCTGGGAGTACATCGGAGCGAGCTTAGGGTCGTAACCGCGGGACTTCAGCACGTCGGCCAGGATGTACTCCACCTGGCTGGCGATGTCGCTGATCAGGCTGCCGAAGGTGCCGGAGCCAGAGGCAGGCGGCGAGTCCCGCACCAGGATTCGGAAGCCGTCGGAGTTGTCCTCGATATAGCGCAGCAGCGTGATGGCGGCGATCTCGAACTTCTCCATGGTGTCCTCACCCTGGAGCAAGTCCGTCGCCATCCGCAGGAACCGCTCGACCTCGCGGTCCACCACGACCGCGTACAGGCCTTCCTTGCCGCCGAAGTGCTCGTAGACCACCGGCTTGGATACGCCGGCCTGGGCGGCGATCTCCTCGATGGAGGTGCCGTCCAGGCCGCGTTCCGCGAAGAGGCGGCGACCGATATCAAGGAGCTGCTCGCGCCGCTCTTTGCCGGTCATTCTCTTTCTTCCGGGTGTCGGAGACTCGCTGGTCACTGCCCCATAATGCAGGCAGAGTGCCGTTAGGGGTTAATCGGGGCAGCGGCAGGGCGCTTGGTCATCGAGCCGAGTTCGCGGGAGACACCCACTTTCTTCCCATTCAGGCGGCTTGCGTCCGGCCAGCGGACGGCGGCGACCCAGCCGAACTTCTCGGCTAGCCAGATGCCGCGCGCGGCGATATCGATCTGACCCTTGAACACGCCGTGCCTGGCGCAGGTCGGGTCGGCGTGGTGCAGGTTGTGCCAGGACTCGCCGAAGGACAGGACAGCCAGCCAGGCCACGTTCATCGACTTGTCCCGAGCGTCGAACTCCCGCTTGCCGAAGGTGTGGCAGATCGAGTTGATCGACCAGGTGACGTGGTGCAGGAACGAGACTCGCACCAGGCTCGCCCAGAAGAAGGCGATCACCGCGCCCTGCCAGGACATCGTCCACAGCCCGCCGATTACCGCAGGGGCAATCAGGGTGAAGGCGACGAACGCCGGGAAGAGCCGGTGAATCGCGACGATGTCATCGTCGGCCAGCCAGTCCGGGGAGAACTTCTGATGCGAGGAGACGTTCCGGTCGAACAGCCAGCCCATGTGCGCCCACAGCACGCCCTTGGTGAGCGCCTTCCAGTCGTCGCCGAACCGCCAGGGCGAATGCGGGTCGCCCTCCTTGTCGCTGTACTTGTGATGCCTGCGGTGGTCGGAGACCCAGTCGAGGACCGGGCCTTCGACGGCCAGCGAGCCCGCCACGCCGAGCGCGATCTTGAAGGCGCGCTTCGCCCGGAACGATCCGTGCGTGAAGTAGCGGTGAAAACCCATCGCGATGCCCAGGCCGGAGACCAGGTAGAAGACGATGCCGATCACGACTGCCTGCCAGTCGAGGAGGCCCCAGATCCAGGCCACGGGGATCGCTGCGATCAGCGCCAGCATCGGGACGCCGGTAAAGAGGGCGATGAGGACCCTGGCGCCGTTGCCCCTGGGTTCTGGATTGATCTCGGGAAGCGGGCTCTGGCCGCGGGCATCTAGCGGCGTGGCTGTGTCTGCGGTGGTGATTCCGTCGGCTGCGACGTCGGCGGTAGCGGTCATCACGGTTCCTTGATGGCTCGGTGGACCGGTTCGGAGGAGCGATCCGCATAACCGAGGTCATGGGCCGAGCGAATACGCTTACGTAACCGTAGCTTACGGTAGCGTAGGTTAGGTGTGGCCCATAGAGCGAGATCCGACAGATTTCCGCGCCCGGACCTGTGGCGTTCACGCAACGCGGCTGTTCGCGGTGGCAGGTGAGCCGAGTATCCGCGCCCATAGGGACGTATCGTGGGACATCCGCCGGCCAAACCCACCCGAGCTATAGGCAGGGCGAGTGCGCCGCACGCCAGGCGAGTAACCCAGTACAGTGTGTTCCTGTCGCCTTCCCGGGTCGTCTAGCTAGGCAGGACAGGGGTTTTTGGTGCCCTTAACCGAGGTTCGAATCCTCGCCCGGGAGCCGGGATATGGGTGTCTTCCGCCCAGGCCTGCCTGCTGCCCCGGCCGTCAGCCGGCGAACTCGGCGCGGACGCCGAGCAAGCGGACCGGGTCGTGCCGGGTGAAGCCATCCAGGGCCGCGAACGCGGCCGATTCGATCAGGCGCGGATCGCGGGTCGGCTGGGCGAGCGGATGACCGTGCGTTCTGGTGGAAAACGGGGCGTACCGTACTTTGACTACTACCCGCGCTGTCGGCCTGCCGTCGGCTGCGACATCCGCTGCGACCAGCCCGGCGATCCGGCTCACTTCGACCCGCACCTGCTCCCAGTCCTCGATGTCGACCTGGAAGGTCACCTCGCGGCTGGCCGAGCGCGGCAGGTACGGTTCGGCGGTTACCGGTGACAGATCGATGCCGCGTGCGAGCTGTACCAGCCACGGTCCGATGGTCGGGCCGAACCGCGCGGCAAGCTCGCGCGGGTCCGCGGCTGCCAGTCCGGCCACGGTCGTGATCCGCGACGGCGGCCCGGCCAGCTTGCGCGCGGTCTTCGCGCCGACGCCCCAGAGTGCGTCTGTCGGCAGGCCGCCGAGCACCTCCGGCCAGTTCTCGTGCGTCAGGCGGAAGATCCCCGCTGGCTTCCCGAAGCCGGTGGCGATCTTCGCCTGGAGCTTGTTCTTGCCGATGCCGACCGTGCATTCAAGGCTGGTCGCCTCCCGCACCCGGTCCTGAATCTGACCGGCGAACGCTTCGGGGTCGCCGGTCTGGACTGCCAGGAACGCCTCGTCCCAGCCTGTCACCTCGACGACGGCGTCAAGCTGCCGCAGTGTCGCCATCACGACCGCGGAGGCTGCGTCATAGGCCACCCGGTCGACCGGCAGGAACACCGCGCCCGGGCAGCGCCGCAGGGCGGTACGCAGCGGCAGGCCGGAGTGCACGCCGTATTCCCGCGCCGCGTAGGACGCCGTGCTCACCACACCCCGCTTGCCTGGGTCGCCGTCGCCGCCGACCACCACCGGGCGGTCGCGTAGTTCCGGCCTGCGCAGCATCTCGACCGCGGCGATGAACTGGTCGAGGTCGACATGCAGGACCCAAGAAGCCACAGTCCAGTCTTACTCCGCGCGCAAGCAGAGTGGTCGCCGCCGGGGTTGCCGGCGCTAGAGCCGTGAGCTTGGCGATATCCTGCTCCGGTCGAAGAGCCTGCGGGACGGGCCAGCGCCTCGCCGATGAGCTGGAGCGATGTCAAGGAGCGGAGCCGAGTGAGCGCAGCAGGTCCAGCCGCTGTCATCGTGCTCGCCGCGGGCGAGGGCACGCGGATGAAGTCGGCGATCCCGAAGACGCTGCACAAGGTCTGCGGGCGGACGATGCTCGGCCACAGCTTGTCCGCCGCCGCCGAGCTCTGTCCTGACCGGCTGATCGTGGTCGTCGGGCACGGCGCTGAGCAGGTCGCGGCTGATGCCAGGCAGCACGCGCCGGACGCCGTCATCGTGGTGCAGGACTACCTGGGCGGCACCGGGCACGCGGTGCGGGTGGTCCTTGAGGCCATCGGCACGCTTCACGGCACCGTGGTGGTGACCTATGCCGATACGCCGTTGCTGCGCGGTGCGACGCTGGCCGAATTGGTTGCCGCACGAGCCGGCCCGGCCGCGGCGGCGGCTGTCCTGACCGCGCGGGCGGCCAATCCGGCGGGCTACGGCCGGATCGTGCGCGATACGAACGGCGACTTCGCCTGCATCGTTGAGCACGCCGACGCCACGGCGGAGCAGCAGGTGATCGACGAGATCAACTCGGGGATGTACGCCTTCGACGGGGACCTGCTCGCCGACGCGGTGAAGCGGGTGCGGACCGACAACGCTCAGGGTGAGGAATATCTCACCGACGTGGTGTCGGTGCTCCGCCAGGATGGTTATCCGGTCAGCACCGTTACCTGCCCGGACTTCGAGGAGATTCAGGGCGTCAACGACCTGGTGCAGCTCGCTCACGTCGGCCGGGTGCTAACCGCCCGGCTGCTCGAATCGGCGATGCGATCCGGCGTGCGGATCGCCGATCCGGCGAGCACCTGGGTCGACGTGGGCGTCACGCTGGCTCCCGGCTGCTTCATCCGGCCGAGCACGCAGCTCGAGGGAGCCACTACCGTGGGTGCGGGAGCAACGGTCGGCCCAGGCTGCCTGCTACGCGACACCGTGGTCGGCCAGCGAGCCACTGTCATCTCGTCCGTCTGCGAATCGGCGGTCATCGATGACGGGGTGCGGGTCGGTCCGTTCGCATACCTGGCACCAGGAACCGTGGCCAGCCAACCAGTGCGGGGAGAGCAGGTTCAGTGACGCGCGGCATCGCTGCTAGCGAGAAGAAGATGATGCTGTTTTCCGGCCGGGCCTACCCCGAGCTCGGCAGGGAGATCGGCGAGTACCTCGGAATCCAGCCGACCCCGACCACCTTGTTCGATTTCGCCAACGGCGAAATTTTCGTGCGCTTCCTTGAGTCTGTCCGTGGCAGCGACGCCTTCGTCCTGCAGAGTCATACCTCGCCGATCAACCAGTGGATCATGGAACAACTGATCATGGTGGACGCGCTGAAGCGCGCCTCGGCGAAGCGGATCACGGTGGTGGCGCCGTTCTTCGGGTATGCGCGGCAGGACAAGAAGAGCCGGGGCCGCGAGCCGATCTCGGCCCGGCTGATGGCCGACCTGTTCCTCACCGCGGGCGCCGACCGCCTGATGGCAGTCGACCTGCACACAGCGCAGATCCAGGGCTTCTTCGACGGGCCGGTTGACCATCTTTTCGCGCTCCCGATCCTGGCTTCCTATCTCGAAGGCAAGCTGGACCTGTCGGAGGTCACCGTGGTCGCGCCGGATGCCGGCCGGGTCAGGGTCTGCGAGCGGTGGACCGACCGGCTCGGCTGCCCGCTGGCGATCATCCACAAGCGCCGCGACCCCGACGTGGCGAACCAGGTGAAGGTGCTCGAAGTCGTCGGCGAGGTGGCGGGCAGGACGTGCATCCTGGTCGACGACATGATCGACACCGGTGCCACGATCGCCAACGCGGCGGAGATCCTGTTCGCCCAGGGGGCGGCCAAGGTGATCGTGACCGCCACCCACGGCATCCTGTCCGGCCCGGCTGTCGATCTGCTCAAGAACTCGGCGATCAGCGAGGTGATCGTCACCAATACGCTGCCGATCCCGCCAGAGAAGGAATTCGACAAGCTCACCGTGCTGTCGATCGCGCCGCTGATCGCGCGCGCGATCACCGAAGTGTTCTCGCAAGGTTCGGTAACCAGCCTGTTCGACGGTCAGAGCTAGGGCGGTAATGATCGTCGGCTAGAATCGGTCCGGACTTGCGCACTTTCCGATGTCAGCTACAGGAGTACCACCGTGCCTGAAGTACATATTGCCGCCACGTCGCGGACCGAGTTCGGCAAGGGTGCCGCACGGCGGGAGCGCCGGGCTGGCCGGGTTCCTGCGGTGCTCTACGGCCACGGCATGGCACCGCGGCATGTCAGCCTGCCTGGCCATGACGTGCTGCTCGCGCTGCGCACTGCCAACGTCCTGATCAGGCTCGACGGGCTGGCCGACGGGAGCGAGCTCGCCCTGCCCAAGGCCGTGCAGCGTAACCCGATCAAGGGCACGGTCGAGCATGTCGACCTCATCCTGGTCCGCAGCGGCGAGAAGGTGACCGTCGACGTGCCGGTGACCGTGACCGGTGAGGTCGCGCCGGACGGCCTGCTCGACCAGCAGCTCGTCCAGATCTCCGTCGAGGCAGAGGCGACGCACATCCCGCCGGGTATCGAGGTCGACGTCGAGGACATGGCAGTGGGGGTCTCGGTGACCGCCGGCGACCTGAAGCTGCCGCGCGGCGTCACTCTCGCGGTCGAGCCGGACGTACTCGTGCTGCACGTGATCGCGGCACCGACCGCCGCCCAGATCGATGCCGATCTCGGCGTCGCCGCCGAGGCGCCCGTCGCCGAGGTGCCCGCTGAGGTTGCCGCGGGGGCTGAGACCGCGGCCGAGCAGCGGACAGCCGCTGAGTAAGCCGGTACGTCCGGTCAATCCGGGCCTTTCCCTGCTGGACGATGTGAATGGCCGATAGGCGATGGCTGACCGCTGGCTTCGGTAACCCAGGCCCGCGGCTATCCGGCGCCGGACGGTGGCTTATCGCGGGCCTGGGCAATCCAGGCCCGCGATACGCCAATACCAGGCACAACGTGGGCTTCATGGTGGCCGATGTGCTCGCCGCCCGGATCGGCTCCGGCTTCAAGCGGGACCGGTCGCGGGTGCAGGCCGCGACCGGCAACCTGGCTGGCGTGCCGGTCATCCTGGCCAAGCCGATGTCTTTCATGAATCTCTCCGGCGGACCGCTCGCTTCGGCGAGCGGCTTCTACAAGATCCCGCCGGACCGGACGGTCGTCATTCACGACGAGCTCGATATCCCGTTCGCGGCGATCAGGCTCAAGCTAGGCGGCGGAGACAACGGGCACAACGGGCTTCGCTCGGTCACCGCATCATTGGGTACGCGAGACTATTTCAGGGTGCGAGTCGGCGTTGGCCGGCCTGCTGGCCGGCAGGATCCCGCCGATTTCGTCCTGACTGACTTCAGCGCGGCCGAGCGTAAGGAACTGCCGCTGCTGGTCGAGCGGGCCGCCGATGCCGTGGAAGCACTGCTTGCCCGCGGTCTTGCGGCGGCACAGAACGAGTTCCACTCTGCTCCGGCATGAGCCGCAGGGTCGCAGGGTCGCGGAGTGCGGGGCGGGCTGGGGACTTGGGCGGCAGACCGGTTCGCGGTGAGGGCAATGTATGGTGACGAGCGTGGCCTTTCCTGCCGATGACCTCCTGGCCCGTGATCTTGCCGCCGCCGCGGGTGAGCGGTTGCTCGCCATTCGCGGTGCCGGGTCGGGACCAGACGAGCTGCGGCGGGCCGGCGACCTTGGCTCGCAGGACTTCCTCGCCGGGGAACTGGCCAGGCTGCGCCCGGACGACGCGGTCCTGTCCGAAGAGGCGGCGGACGACCCGCGCAGGCTGTCGGCCGACCGGGTGTGGATCGTCGACCCGCTCGACGGGACCAGGGAGTTCGGAGAGGCAGGGCGGACGGACTGGGCAGTGCACGTCGCGTTGTGGGAGGCTGGCGAGCTGAGCGCCGGAGCGGTCGCGCTGCCGGCACAGGGCAAGGTGCTCTGTACTGCCGAGCCGCCGGCTGGCCCGGCTCCGGTGCCGCCGGGCAGGCCGCTGCGGCTGGTAGTCAGCCGGTCGCGGCCGCCGGAGTTCGTGCAGCGGCTGGCTGGCCGGATCGGCGCGGAGCTCGTGCCACTTGGCTCCGCGGGCGCCAAAGCGGCCGCCGTCATCACCGGGGACGTCGACGCGTACATCCATGGCGGCGGCCAGTACGAATGGGACTCGGCCGCGCCCGTTGCCGTTGCCAGGGCGGCAGGCTTGCACACCTCGAGAATTGACGGCTCGCCGCTTGGTTACAACTCCGAGCAGCCATGGCTGCCGGATATCCTGATCTGTCCCGCACCGCTGGCCAGCCTGCTGCTCGACGCGATCGGCACGGCGGTGCGGCATGACGAGTAGGGCCGAGGACCTGGCCGGCGCCTGGTCCTCCCGCGAGTAGTCAGGAGTCGCCAGATGACAGTGCCACGCTCTGATTATCAGCTCTCCCAGCTCGACGTTCTCGAGGCCGAGTCGATTCACGTCATGCGTGAGGTAGCGGCCGAGTTCGAACGTCCGGTGCTGCTTTTCTCCGGCGGCAAGGACTCGATCGTGATGCTGGCACTGGCACAACGGGCGTTCTGGCCAGCGAAGATTCCGTTCCCGGTGATGCACGTGGACACCGGGCACAATTTCGACGAGGTGCTCGAGTTCCGGGACCGGCATGTCGCCGAGCTCGGCGTCCGGCTGATCGTCGCCTCGGTGCAGGAGTCGATCGATTCCGGCCGGGTGAGCGAGGAGACCGGCAAGTGGGCGAGCAGGAACCGGCTGCAGACCACCACCCTGCTTGACGCGATCGCCGATAACCGGTTCGACGCCGTCTTCGGCGGCGCCCGGCGGGACGAGGAGAAGGCCAGGGCCAAGGAGCGGGTGTTTTCCTTCCGCGACGAATTCGGTCAGTGGGACCCGAAGAACCAGCGGCCGGAACTGTGGAGCCTGTACAACACCCGGATCAGCAGGGACGAGCACATCCGGGTATTCCCGTTGTCCAACTGGACCGAGCTTGACGTCTGGCACTACATCGCCAGGGAGCGGCTTGAGATCCCGTCTATCTATTTCGCCCACCGCAGGTCGGTGTTCGAGCGGGACGGCATCTTGCTTGCCGACCACCCGTTCGTGAGCCGGTCCGATGCCGAGGCGGCGTTCGAGACGATGGTCAGGTACCGGACGGTCGGCGACATCACCTGCACTGGCGCGGTCGAGTCGACGGCGGCGACGCTGGCCGAGGTGATCACCGAGATCGCTGCGACCAGGATCACCGAGCGGGGGCAGACCCGCGCCGACGACCGGGCTAGCGAGGCCGCGATGGAGGACCGCAAGCGGGAGGGTTACTTCTGATGTCTGCACAGCAGGGCAGCGAGATCGGCGGCACCGGGGTGAACCCGCCGCGGCCGGACCGTCCCATGGACATCCTGCGGCTGGCAACGGCCGGCTCGGTGGACGACGGTAAGTCGACCCTGATCGGGCGGTTGCTCTATGACTCCAAGGCGATCTTCGAGGACCAGTTCGCCTCGGTGGAGCGGACCAGCAAGGAACGCGGTGAGGCCTACACGAACCTCGCCCTGCTGACCGACGGCCTGCGCGCCGAGCGGGAGCAGGGCATCACGATCGACGTGGCCTACCGTTACTTCGCGACGCCGCGGCGGAAGTTCATCATCGCCGACACTCCTGGCCACGTCCAGTACACCAGGAACATGGTGACCGGCGCATCCACCGCCGACCTGGCGATCGTGCTGGTCGACGCGCGCAACGGCCTGACTGAGCAGAGCCGCAGGCACGCGTTCCTGACAACGCTCCTGCGGGTCCCGCACCTGGTGCTCGCCGTGAACAAGATGGACCTGGTCGGCTATGACTCCGGGGCGTTCGACCAGATCGTGGAGGAGTTCACGGCGTTCGCCACCAAGCTTTCCATCGGAGACCTGGCGTTCGTCCCGATCTCCGCGCTGCACGGCGACAACGTGGTCGAGCGGTCGGCCAACATGACCTGGTACAACGGACCCTCGCTGCTGCACCACCTGGAGCACCTGCATATCGCTTCCGACCGGAACCTGATCGACGTGCGGTTCCCTGTGCAGTACGTGATCAGGCCGCATCAGGCCACCGATCCGGAGTTGCACGACTACCGGGGCTATGCCGGCCAGGTCGCCGGCGGCGTGCTCAAGCCAGGCGACGAAGTGATGCACCTGCCATCCGGACTGACCACCACGATCAAGCGGATCGACGCCGCGTCGGGCCCCGTCGACGCGGCGTACCCGCCCATGTCGGTGACGCTGCTGCTCGACGACGACCTGGACATCTCCCGTGGCGACCTGATCTGCCGGCCGCAAAACCAGCCGCAGGTCAGCCAGGACGTGCAGGCGATGGTGTGCTGGATGGCTGACGCGCCCGCGCTCACGCCGCGGAGCAGGCTCGTGGTCAAGCACACGACGAGGACCGTGAAGGCGCTGGTGCGCGACATCTCCTACCGGCTGGATGTCAATACCCTGCACCGGGACGACTCGGCGCAGCGGCTCGGCCTGAACGAGATCGGCCGGGTGGGGCTGCGGCTGACTCAGCCGATCTTCTGTGATCCGTACGGGCGGAACCGGGTGACCGGCGGCCTCATCCTGATCGACGAGGCGACCAGCGCTACCGTCGGCGCCGCGATGATCACTGACGCCAGTTGACCGTTGGCCCGGGCTGGCCGTACAACCATCGCATCGCCGGACGACTATTTGCCTTGCGTCCGTTAGCGTAGGGCGGTCTACGCTGGTTTCGGCAGATCGTACCGCGACGATGCGGTGCGGATGGTGCGGCGACAGGAGTCGAAGTGAGCCGGTTCAGCGAGCTTGACGAGTACCTTGCGATTCCCCGGCTTACTTCGATCCGGCTCGCACCGGACGGCACCTGGCTGGCTGCCGCTGTCCAGACGCTGAGCCAGGATCGCAAGAAGTTCACAAGCAGCATCTGGCGCGTCGACACCGGTGGCGGGTCGGCGACCCGACTCACCCGCTCGGCGGCGGGCGAGAGCAATCCTGAGTTCCTGCCGGACGGCTCGCTGCTCTTCGTCTCGGCGCGGTCAGCAGGCTCGGCCGGGGATAGCGGCAGCGGCGAGGGTGACAAACCCGCGCTGTGGCTGCTGCCGGCCGGCGGCGGTGAGGCCAGCCGGGTCACGGCGCCGCCTGGCGGCGTCAGCGGGGTGGCCGTCGCGCGGCGGGCACAGGCATTCATGCTCAGCACCGGAATGTTTGCCGGGTCCAAAGATGCCGACGAGGATGCTGCCCGGCGTAAGGCCCGTGCTGACGCCGGGGTGAACGCGATCTTGCATGAGACGGAAGTCGTCAGGCACTGGGACCACGACCTGGGCCCGGATTGCCTGCGGCTGCACGCTGGCGCCATCGCGGAGGAGAGCATAGCTGCCGGGGCCCCGGACACCGAGGGCGCGGACACCGAGGGCGGTGCGACCCGTGACCTGACGCCCGATGCGGGCCGGGCGCTCGACGATCAGACTTTCGGCATGTCACCGGACGGATCGCTGGCGGTCAGCGGCTGGCGGGTGACCGATACGCCGGGCAGCCTGCGGATCGAGGTGGCCGTCATCGACGTGCGGACGGCGCAGCGCCGCACGTTGCTGCGGGACAGCGGCCACGACTTCTCTGACCCTGCGGTCGCACCGGACGGCAAGCTGCTGGTCGCGTTCCGGACCGAGCACGACAGTTACGACCGCCCTGGCGACGTGACTCTGGTGGTCGCGCCGCTGGACGACGCGCCAGCGGGCAGTGCGCGCGATCTGCTGCCCGGTTTCGACCGTCGGCCGCTGACAGCGCAGTGGAGCGCGGACAGCCAGTCGGTCTACTTCACAGCCGAGGACAACGGCCGGTGCCCGGTCTTCGTTGTCGACGTGGCGACCGGGCAGGTGCGGCAGGTCACCGCGGATGACGCGGCCTACGACTGTCTCTGCCCGGCTCCGGACGGCCGGGCACTGTACGCGCTGCGCGCGGCGATTAGCGAGCCGGCCGCGCCGGTGCGCATCGACGTCGCTGATCCGGCCGCCGCACCGGTCAGATTGGCGAACCCGTGCGGAACGGTGCAGGTGCCCGGACAGGTCCGTGACGTGGCGGCCACCGCCGAGGACGGGACTACAGTCCGCGGCTGGCTGGTGCTTCCCGACGGCACGTCCGTGCAGTCGAGAGTCCCGCTGCTGCTCTGGGTGCACGGTGGTCCGGTCATGAGCTGGACTACCTGGTCCTGGCGGTGGAACCCCTGGCTGATGGCGGCTCGCGGCTACGCGGTGCTGCTCCCGGACCCGGCGCTGTCCACCGGCTACGGCCAGGACTTCATCGCACGTGGTCATGGCGACTGGGGCGGCAAGCCGTATACCGACCTGATGGCTATCACCGATGCGGTCCTCGCGCTGCCGGAGATCGACGAGGGCCGGACCGCGATAATGGGCGGCTCCTTCGGCGGCTACATGGCGAACTGGATAGCGGGTCACACTGACAGGTTCGCGGCCATCGTCAGTCACGCCGGGCTCTGGGCGCTTGACCAGATGTTCGGCACCACGGACGGCCCGTATTACTGGCGCCGCGCGTTCGGCTGGTCGACGACCGACCCGCGGCGCTACGGTGCCAGCTCGCCGCACCTGCACGCGGCCGACATCGTCACGCCGCTGCTGATCATCCACGGCGACAAGGACTACCGGGTGCCGATCGGCGAAGCCCTGCGGATGTACTCGGACCTGGCCGTTCTGGGTAAGGAAGCCAGGTTCCTGTACTTCCCCGACGAGAGCCACTGGATCCTCAAGCCTGGTGACGCCAAGGTCTGGTACGAGACCGTGTTCGCATTCCTGGCCGAGCACGTGCTCGGGGAGAAGTGGCAGAGCCCGGCGCTGCTCTGACCGCCTTCGCTGCCGTGGCTCGCCGGCGAAGGCGCGGCATACCTTCCGCTGACCAGCACACGCAGGAGCGGCAGGAGCAGGAGTGGGGTTCCCGGATACCCTCGCAGCCCCCGCCGAGCACGCGGGACACGGTGTTCCGCTACTGTTGTCATGATTCACCCCAGGCCCGCTCATCTTGATCGTGTGACTCATGATTCCGTGGTAGCGTCGTAAACCCGCAAGCTCGCCTATGCGTCTATATGGAGAAACGGCGCAGCAGGCCAGTCCCTGCTACGCCTCCGGACCCCGATACCGCAGAGTTGAACCTTGCCTGCTTTAGCTGCTTTAGGTAATATAAATAACGATTATGAGGGTTATAGAGTGTTCGGTAACCTGGCGTCCCGGTACCGACCGCCGCTGCGGGTTCCGTGCGGTCCCGCAAGGCAACACCGTCCTCTACTAATGCCTATCGGTTATATAGGGAGAGGCGGCTGTCTTGCCTGAAGCAGGCGGACCTGGGTTGCATCCCCATCGTTCTGCTGTCATCGCAGACGGTGACTGTGGGCATCTCAGTGGGATGGCCGTAAGGTCGGTTATATCCTGTCTTCTCGTACAGGTTCGCATCCGTGCTAGCCAGGCTCAGCATCAGCCTTGCGGGGAGACATGTCGATAACGCTCTCGATCCTCATGTGCGCGTATAACGAAGAGCGCACGATCATGCAGGCGGTGCAGGAGCTTCTGAACGCCCGTTATCCCTGCGAAGTTCAGGTCATCGTCGTGGACGACGGCAGCACGGATGCGACGTGGGCGCTGCTCGGGCAGATTAACGATAGCCGCCTGGTGGTGCATCGCCATGACGCTAATCTCGGCAAAGGTGCGGCACTCCGGTCTGCGGCAGAGTTCGCTACTGGCAGGTACATATTGCCGTTCGATGCGGACTTGGAGTACTCCCCGGAGGATATACCGAGACTGCTCGCGCCTGTACTCAGCGGACGCTGCGAGATCGTCTACGGTGTCCGGCTCTTTGGCTATAATACCGTTTACCAATCCTATCGCTATGCTGTCGGTAATCGAATGCTGACGCGAATTACAAATATCCTGTTCGACGCGTATATCAGTGATCTCCACACCTGCCTGAAGCTGATCCCGCTTGCGGTGTTCAAAAGCCTGAGGCTTAAGGCGATGGGCTTCGGCCTAGATACCGAACTTACCGCGGTGCTGCTCCGCCAGGGCGTGCGGCCATTTGAAGTTCCGGTTAGTTATTACAGCCGGTCTCACGCCGATGGCAAAAAAATCAACTGGCGTGACGCGGTTACCTGCCTGTGGATTCTCATGCGAGTACGGCTGGCGAGAGGAACTCCCGTGGCGCCCGTCGCGGCTCCGCCTGTGCAGCGGCTTTGGCCTGCTATCGTCGCAGCCCCCCAGCAGATAGACAGACTGGCGCATGCGCCAGTGCTGGTGGTCACTGAGGACACTCCCGAAGTGAGCGCCACTGCGGCGAACTGATCTCATGAAAGTCACCACTGGGTCAAGCGCGGTCGACGGCGAAGTCGGCCGTGAAAGACGGCTGAAGGTTGCGATCTTCGTCAGTTATCTGCCTCCGCACGTCGGCGGTATCGAGGTCGTGGCAGAGAACCAGGTCAAGAGCCTGGCTTCCGGGGGTTACGAGGTGAGCGTCGTGACCAGTGCGTGCGACGCTCAAGCCGGCCTTAGGCAGTATCAGGGTTACCGCATCCGGCGAGTTCCGGCATGGAACTATCTGGAGAAGCGGATGGGAGTAGTATTCCCGATCTTTGCGCCTTCGCTTCTTGTACATGGGTACCGGGAGGTTAAGGCGGCAGACATAGTTCACGTGCATGACGCTTTCTATCTGACGTCGCTTGTAGCTGCGTTCTGGGCGCGGTTCCTGCGCAAGCCGTTGGTGTTGACGCAGCACGTGGATCTGATCCCGCACCCCCGGCGCTTTGTCAGCCTTGCGCAGCAGGCAGTCTATGCGACGACTGGCCGCTTTATATTGTGCAGCAGCCGTCGGATCATAGTGCTGAATTCAAGGGTTCGAACGTTTCTGGTTGACCGGGGAGTTAATGCGGCACGAATTACCTTCCTGCCCAACGGTGTCGACACCGCGATCTTCAGGCCGCCTATCGGGCAGCAGAAGGATGCGCTGCGCCAGGAATACGGCCTGCCTAGGGATAAGATCTTGGCTCTTTTCGTGGGACGGTTCGTTCCTAAGAAGGGTCTTGCTAAGTTGCTGGAGGTCGAGACTCTTGAGAACCTGGAACTGATCTTCGCTGGGGGGCTCTCGCCGAGTGGCCACGCGCGAGCGGACCATCACTTTCTCGGGCCAGTCAGGCGCGATGCGATTGCTGATGTTTTTCGTCTCTGCGACGTATTCGTTCTGCCATCGCAGGGCGAGGGCTTTCCGGTTACAGTGCAAGAGGCCATGGCGAGCGGTTTGCCGGTGATAATGGGTGACGATCCGGCTTATGGGCCGTATGGACTGGATGAGTCGTTGGTGAGGTTTGTTCAGCCGTCTTCGGAGGACTTGCGCAAAACTCTTGATGTGCTTGCGGCCGATGGTGAGCTTCGCAGGCGGATGGCTCGCTATTCACGACAGTACGCACTGGATAACTTCAGCTGGCACAAGCACATCGAAGAACTCGGGAGCATCTACCGGACTGAGGTCGGCTCAGTCAGTTCTGCCTAGCGGGGACAGTCGTCTCCGCCTGGTCAGCGGTCGCAGCGGCTCGCTCGGGGTCCGGTGCGGGCAGGTGTCCGCACGGCGGTGGTCGGTCATGAGAGCCGTACGATATCGCTGGTGCGGTCCCTTAACTGCCCGGCGCGGTAAACCGAGTTGGAGTTCGGAGCCCGCGGCGGTGCTTCGAATCCTGCCGCGGAGACCGGCCTCGTGCGGCAACCGCTCCAAGCACGATTGCGCCGGGTGGCGCGTCGGCTCCGGCCGGGAAACATTTCGTGCCGCCCCGGCAAAGAATGCTACGGGGCGGCACGAAACGCGTCCGCCTTAGCGCTTCTTGATCGCGGCGATCACGGCAGCATAAGCTGGCTTCCGCTTGCCACGGACGGTCAGGAGACCCCAGTAGTCGTAGTTACTGCGGGCGTTGTCCTGCCATGTGTAGATGTAGAAGGCTGCGATCCAACTGATCTTCTTAGAATCTAGAATCCCCTGCGTCAGTTCGACTGCCTGACCCTTCAGGCTGATCCCGCGTGGTCCGCTTGTGGGCGCGCCAAATTCGGTGATCCAGATCTTCTTGTATGCGTCGTGGTACCGCTTCATCAGACCACGGATAGAAACCGCAGTCTGATACATCTGAGACCATGCTGACCAGGACTCGTAGGTGTTCGGAAGCGCAGGGAAGCAGTACGGGTGGTCTCCTAGGGCATCGAAATAGCCATGGGCGCCATGTGCGTACATTCCCTTGAGGAAGCTAATAGTGCTGATACTGCCAGGGGGACGGCCCGGGGCGACCGGAGCGAGCCCGCCTGAGATGACTTCCGCTGAACGATTTACAGCTTTTATCGCGCGATAAGAAGCTTTCAACATCGCCGTGTAGGCGGCGGGATTGGCCTTCGGCTCAAAGAAGAGCGAGTCGTTCGGCTCGTTCCAGATCTCAAAGATCTTTACGCCCCGCGGCTTGTAGCGTCTTGCTACCTCCGCTGCCCAGATGCTGAACTGGCGTGCCGAAGCGGGCTGCGCGAAGGTATTCTTAATGTGGTGCAGCGCCGCCCATTGCGGGCAACCTTCGATGATCAGGTCCACTGACATCTTCGCCGAGAGCACCGAGTGGACAGCCTGGTCCAGCTTGGCCCAGAAGAAGGACCTCGGGCTATTTGGCTGAATCCAAGCCCAGTTGGCATCGAGTCGTATGGACGTAATGCCCATGGCCTTCATCGCGCGCAGTTGCGCTGCTTGCACTCGCGCGGTCTTACTAAGGAAAGTGGGACCGGACATTCCGAACATCACGGTATGCCGTCGCTGGACATGAGGAACAACAGTCCTGGTCAGGGCCGCTGGCCGGTATCTCGCATGCGCGGCCACCAAACCGCAAGCCGTCACGGAACCCACAAGGGTAACAGCTACCGGCACGATCACCGAAGCTCTCCAAGAATGTCTTACCATATGGGTAACGATACACTAAGCATGGCCTGTCAGCCGTGATGTGGGGTGAAGTTGGCAGTCCTTACTGGTGGGCACCGGGCCGGGTCATCTCCGGGCGGCTGACGTCACCACCGGTGGGCCGCTCCGCGTCGCTACGCGAAGGAGCTGCTCGTGACGGCTGAGGCACGCTTGCGCGAAGGAACCGAAATGCGGCGACGGAGCATGCGCACAGAAGAAGTGCCACGACGCGGAGAGTGCCTTCCGTGGGCCAGGTCGCTAGGTGCGTCGCCCGAATCTGCAGAGTCGCGGGGTGGGTGACAGCATTCACAGAAATATATGCAGCTAGCCCTGTCGCCAAAACCGCTACGGTTTCCGAGAATGCGACTCCCAGGAGTACGAGCGGTCCGGAGGCCGGAGGCGGTAGGGCGAACGCGCACTGCCTTCGGCGTAGCCGGAGATATTCGCCCGTACCGAAGCAGGCGGCGACCACGAAAAATGCCATTATGCCGCAGGTATCAGTTCGCAAGCCCGGTACGCCTGACCAGTACGGGAGGCTCAGATCGCGAGGCCGGAAACTGGCGACGAGGCTGACGCTCGCCCAGCACAGTCCCGCACTGTACGCAAGGCCGGTAGCGAGTGCTTCAGCCGTGAGGCGATGACTAATGGACGTCCTGCTCATTTATAGATCTCGGCCCCGCCATTATTGTACAAGAGGTTCTTGTTCGCCCAGAGAAATTGAAGAGGATACTTGTACGTGATGAGCGTGCCGCTGTAGGGCGCTACCGCCAGACCGGTATGGATGACCGAATAACTGATAATCACATATGCCTCTTGGCGTATCAGCAACGGGAAGGCATCTCCGATAAACTGCCGTTCAGCTACATATGCCGGATCGGAAAACAGGAAGCGCGTAGCTGCAAAAGATGCCTGAGTACTGGCGGTGATCGCATTTTGCTGTTTCTCGAGCCAAGCTGAGGCAGCTACTTCCTGTGGGTGCTTGTAATAGATATTGTAGTACTGACCGCTGTTGTTCAGGCTAAGCTGGGCGGGGTAGCCGCCGAGTGCCTGGGGCAAGAGACCGGTCGTAGAAATGAAAATCCCGATACATATCGTGATAGCAATTCTGGTGGCCCAAGTCATGCCTAGTCGCTGAAAAGCTACGATGGAGCCTGTCACAAGGACAGGCGCGATGAAGATCAGCGCTCCTTGAAAGACCCGAAGGACTCCATAGTCGACTGACAGGCCAGGAAGCAGGGTGACCGCTACCAGCGTCGCGATGCTTCCAGCGCATAGACAGAAGTACTCGCGGCTGATTTGCTGCCTGAGCCTTGGTATCAGCAGGACTGCCAGCAGCCCGAGTCCCGCGAAGATCTGCTCGCCCTCGGCGGCAGCCAGGCGTACGATGCTGTTGACGGCGGTGACTGGAAGGCCGATCTTGGTGAGCAGCCGCCCGGCGGTAGTCAGCGGGAGCTGCGGGGTCTTGACAGCATGTACTGGATAGTTGGCCACAACGGGAGATGGCAGGTAAATAGTAGGCGCAGCGGCGCGTGTCTTCAGCGCGACATGACTGTAGTCGTTGAGTAGCTGCTGCGGAGTCGGTGTCCGCCAGAACAGAAGGCTATAGCCTACGTCATTAGAGCGCGCACCGGTGGAATTTCCGAACACTCCAGAAAGTGCGGATTCAACGTCGGTAAGTACCTTGCCGGCCGTATGCGTGGCCAGGAAACCCCAGGTGAAGATGATTGCGATGGCGCAGAGGAGGGGCGCGACGCTTATCGTCTGCATTGTAGCGGCCCAAGGTGCCACGTTGGAGTGGCCTGCGCGCGCTTGCGGCCGATGGCGGTCGCGTAGCTTCACGACCTGGTGAATCGCCCAGGCCGCGAGCAGGGTTCCGATCAAGAGGTACATGCTCGCGTAGTGCGAGAGTTCGACGCCGAGACAGGCAACGAGGAAGGCGACCTGGCGCTGGCGGAGGCGCAACGCTGTATTCGTGAGCAACAGGACGGCTACGCACACGAAGAGGAAGGCGATCTCCTGCCGGTTGAGAAAAGGCATGTCGTTGAAGAACGTCGGGAAGCTAATGAAATAGATGGCCGCGATTATAGCGATAGGACCCGACCAATAGCGGCGCGCGATCGTATATACGAGAACCGGGCATACCGCGAAGATTAGCTGGAAGAAGACCTTGTAAATGTATGGATTGTCGACATGGATAACCTGTGCGAGTTCGGTAGGGAGGATCGTGAGGCTTAGGCATGCATTATACGCGTCGTGGTACGCAGGATTCCAATGTCCGTGAGCTGCGGTAAACTGGAAAACAAGGAATTCTCGCTGGATATCGTGGCCGGTCACGTACCAGCCACGCAGGGACGTCATCAGCAGCAGGCCGAGTGAGACGAGATAGATAGTGATCCCGGTCAGTCCCTCACGGACCTTTTGCTGCCAGCGAAGGAGGAGCGAAAGAGTTACTACGCTTACGCCGAGCGCGGCTACGCTGATCTGGTCGCCTGCGCCGTTGTTGAGCCGGTTAGCTCCGAGTACCGCGAGGACTACGCAGAGTGCGGAGCCGAAAAGAAGACGGCCTTCTGCTGGCTGGAGTGCGTGCGCGGCAGTGCGCTGCGAGGGTGCCGGCGGGAATCTCCGCCGAAGGAGATAGGCAGCGACAGTCAGCAGGTCACCGAGGACAAGGACCGGAAGCGGAGCCAGTGGGCGTGGCACACCTAGGAGCGGCAGTAGTGTGTTCGCGGCTAGTCCGCCGACCATGAGGAGGAGCAGTACGGCCGTCAGGCTGTAGCCGAGGCGCTCGCCAAGGGATGAGGCTGGCCATAGTGCGGATCTGTACAACAGATACGCGGGCTGCAATATCAGAAACCAGAAGCCCAGCGCAGGTTCGATGAATGGCAGGCGGAAATTTGTCAATACCAGAATATTTATTTCGGTGACTAGGCATATGCTTAGCAGCGCTGTCCGTCTATGCCAAACCTTGCCTGAGTCAATTGGCGGGCGCGGCGGTTGTGATTCAGGGGATATAGGCGGACCTGGTGAGTAGGAGTTCACGAGGCTGTATCCGAGACAATGAATTTAGCGGTAATTCTGTTGTATCGGCTCATGGCGAAATCCTCGCTAACACACATGCTTACTTAAGTATCAGAGTGGCTAGGAAATCTATGGCCTCGCGATGGCCCGGTAGCGAGACTTCGATGCGGCAGGGTGAGAGGGTACAGCTTGGCCGCACTGTAACTGAGACGTTCCAGGTGGTCCCGGCAGCGATGGTTCTCGTCGCCTGGGTCAGGATATCCGAGATTACGCCGTCGTTTGAGATCACCAGGTAGCGATAGTCTATGGGGCGTCCCTCATGATTGACCACTGTGAAGGAGACCCGGACTCGTTGACGTTTCACGATAGCGACGGGCAGGTCCGGTACGTGACTGAACGAGAGGGCAGTGTAGGGCGCTGGCTGCCGGAAGATCGACAATGCCCACTGGTGTCGGCCAGCCGGCACGACCAAGCTGGCCGCGATGCCGAGCGCGACGACGACCGTGAGCAGTGGCCACCATCGGCGGCCGGTAGTCGCCTCGCCATACTCTGTCAGCATTGCGCGCTGGGTGTCTGGACGGTGGTAGTCAGGCCGCCGCTGGCGCTCGGGTCGCGGGTAGTCGGGTCGCGGGTAGTCGGGTCGCGGGTAGTCGGGCCGCCGCTGGTTGTCGGGCCGCTGGTAGTCGGGCCGCTGGTAGTCGGGCCGCTGGTTGTCGGGCCGCCGCTGGTTGTCGGGCCGCTGGCGGTCGGGTCGCGGGTAATCGGGTCGCGGGTAGTAGTCGGGTCGCGGGCGGTCGGGTCGCGGGCGGTCGGGTCGCGGTTCGCCTGGTCGCGGTTCGCCTGGCCAGCCTGTCGGTCCTGTCATCGTTCGTGCCCGAGAAGGCGTGGACCGAGGCGGCAACGTTCGCTGTCGTAGCGGAAATTTCTGCGGCTTCGGACGCGGTCTTGAGCGTCAGGGAACTGTGCAGGGCAGGTGGGCATGCGTCCTCTATGGGTTGATCGCCCTATTCTAGGTGACCACCAGAGTATCCACCGTGTGTAGTTGCCAGCAGGCGAACGAGGCGAGTCCTGAGCGATGCCAGGGTGGCTAGCTGCTAATAGGTCGGCCGCACCCGGTCGGCATCATCAGCTCCGGCCAGAGAGGCGGTTAGGCCATGAAGCTCCTGATGGCCGCTCCCTACTACTACCCCCGGATCGGTGGTGTCGAGATATACGCCCGCCAGCTCGGCATTGCGCTTCGCGATCTCGAAGGTTGGGAGATCGTGGTAGTCACGTCCAACGAAGCGGGCCGCAGCGATATCGAGGATTCCGTCGACGGCATGAAGGTCTGCCGGCTCGGTACCTGGGGAAAGCTGTCCAATACCCCGCTCGGCCCGCTATGGCCGGTCAAGATCCGGAGCATTATTAGACAAGAACGGCCAGATCTGATCCTGGCTCATACGCCGGTGCCGTCGATGGCGGATGCGGTCGCGCTCGCGGCTGGCCGGGTGCCCTTCCTTCTTGCTTACCACGCGGCAACGCTGCTCAAGGCTGGCTCGCCGGTATTCAACGGGATAGCGCGCGCCTACCACACTTACGAGCGAGTATCGCTGTCCCGTGCCAGCCGGATTCTTGCCGTGTCTGAATATGTCCAGGAGCAGTTGCCCGCCAGCGTTCACGATAAGACCATCGTGCTGCCGAACGCCGTCTGGGAAAGGGACATCCGCGTACGTGACCAGCCGACGGACACGAACTTCCTGTTCATCAGTTCCCTTGACCGGACTCACGCGTGGAAAGGACTGGACCTGATCTTGCAGGCCATCGTCAGATACCGGGAGGCGTACGGCAGCTCAGCAGAGCTAACCGTCCTCGGCGACGGCAACAACAGAGGGCACTTCGAAGCCGCGGCGCACGGCCTCGGGCTCGCGGGCACGGTCCGCTTCTGCGGCTGGCAGACCGGCAGTGCCAAGGAAGCAGCGTTCGAACGGGCGACCGCGCTTGTGCTGTACCCGACGACGGAGAATGATGCGTTCCCCACCGTCATGCTCGAGGCTTGGGCGCGTGGAGTCCCTGTCGTGGCAAGCCGCATCGGCGCGCTGCCCACACTCATCAGCGAAGGACAGGACGGCTTCCTGGCCGCGCCGCATAATCCAGGCGCGCTCGCCGGCGTGCTGCACCGCGTCGCCGTGACGAGCCCGGCTGAGCGACATCGGATCGCTGCCACGGCGGCCCGTCGGACCAGGGAACTCTACACCTGGGAGCGCCAGGCCCGTGACTTCGCCCGCCTGGCCAGTAATCTCGGCTGACGGCGTTGACCGCACCATCAGGAGGCATTATGGAGCTGCGGATAACTCACGTGAGCGCACACTATCCCCCCTCTCCGGGCGGCATGGCGAAGGTCGTCGAACACCTCGCGGCTCAGCAGCGGACGCGAGGCTACGAAGTCGATGTTCTTACCTCACTCGACGCCCGGGTTCGACCGGATGATGTCCAGCCCGACAAGCCAGTGAAGCGACTCAGGTCATGGGAGATAGCGCACACTCTGATCATTCCCGGGCTCGTCGGCGAACTGCTGAGGTTGCCGCGGAGTTCGGTCGTTCATCTGCACGTTGCTCAGGCCTACATCCCTGAAGCCGTCTATGTGGCACACCGGCTCCGTGGCCTTCCCTATGTGGCGCACCTGCATCTAGACGTCGGCCCGTCAGGATGGGCCGGCTTCATGCTTCGGGCTTACAAGCCGCTGGTGCTCGCACGTGTCCTTCGGGCAGCAGCGGTCACCGTGGTATTCACCGAGGGGCAGCGTACGGCTATTAGCGCGAAGTATCGCCTTGACCCGGGCAAGGTCGTGGTAATACCAAACGGCGTCGACACAAGTTTCTTTCGGCCCGGCGATCGGCGCCTCCCCTCCACCGCTGACTCCAGGCCGCGCCTGCTCTTCGTGGGCAGACTGTCATCCCAGAAGAACCTCGGACAGCTTCTGCATGCCCTCGATGGCGTATCTGACAGGTTCGATACAACTCTCGTAGGCGGCGGAGAGCAGGAGGCCGAACTCAAGCAAGCGGTGGCCGAGATGCGGCTGAAGAACGTACGATTCCATGGTCCAGCCAACGGGACTGGCTTGCTTGAGCTGTATCGGCGCGCGGATGTCTTCGTACTGCCGTCAGAGCGAGAAGGCATGCCGCTCGTGCTGCTAGAAGCGCTAGCGATGGGCTTGCCGATCGTGGCGACAGATATACCCGGGAGTCGCGAGCTGGTGGTCGACGGCGAGAATGGCTATCTAGTGCCCGTTGGTGATCCGGCTGCCTTGCGTCGCGCACTACTGAACTCGGTGAGCGATGCCGACAAATACCGCAAGATGAGCGAGGCATCCCGTCGCATTGCCGCCCATTATTCATGGAGCGCGGTTGGCGCCCAGTTTGAGCAAGTATATGCCCAGGCACTCGCTAGGAGAGGTTAGCCCGCCGGCCTGAACTGGCCTGCGTCAAGACCTCTGTCACGTTCCGCAGCAAATTCTCGATATACCGTTCCATCGAGAACATATCGACAGTCTTGCTCGCATTGGAGCTCAGCGCGGCCTGGAGCGCTGGATCTTGGATGATGCGGGTGATCGCTTTGGCCAGCTGGTCGGGCTGAGACGGCGGTACCAGAATGCCGTTTTCATTGTCGTGCAGCCAGTCTGTAATTCCGCCGACGTTAGTGGCGACCACCGGGGTGCCCACGCTCATCGCTTCTATGCCGACCTTGCCGAATGTTTCCGGCCAGGTTGACGGCATGACGGTGACTGTCGAGTTAGCGTAGAAGTCCCCGAGCCCGGACTGATCGATATGCCCGATGAACTTGACCGAATCGGATAGGCCCAAGGTGCGGACATGCTCCTTGAGTTGGTCCGCGTACGTACCCTCGCCGGCGATCACTAGCCTGGCGCTTGGCCATTGCTCTCGTACCTCAGTCATCGATGCGATCAAGCTGTCAACGCCCTTATATTTCTCCAGCCTTCCCGCGTAGGTGATAGTTGGCGGCTCGACTGCTTGCCTGCTTGCCTCGGAGCGGTTCATGGGCTTGACGCCGCTTGGCACATATGAAATTAGCTGCGGGTCGAAGCCGTCTTGCCGCAAGATTCGCCTGGTGTACGTGCTGAACACCAGAAATCGATTCACATTCTTCAGCGCGAGATTGTAGAGCAGGCTATAAGGATACCGCAGAACCCAGTACCAGATCCGGCCAGCTAGGGTTATGTGCGCGAGGTCATAATCCCGATTCTTAAACGATGACAGGCTCAGGTACCAGGGCAGCAGGGAGGTAGTGAATACTTCCGGTCCATGTACGCACTGAATAGTCGGGTACTTGCGAAGCTGAAGGAGAACGGCAGGCGTAACCTGATGCATGGTGTGCAGTATTACGACGTCCGGCCGAAAATCGCGTAGCACTTTCCTGCAAACCCTGTAGGCACTGAAATTAAAGATTGTATTGATTACCTTACGGAATCCTCTCGGCGGTATGGCCTTAAATTCGTAGTCCGCATAATGTGGCAAATCGGGCCGGATGTCGCTCGCCAGGACTCTCGTGTCGTGGCCCATGTCTCTAAAAGCAGCGCGATAGGCAACGAGCGTAGTCTCGACTCCGCCCTGTTCGTAACCGGAACTTATTACCGAAAGAATCTTCATGAGCGCGTTCCCGGGCTAGCTGCAAGGCATGGTGTTCTGAGCGCACGAGACAGCCGACGTCCCGTCAACGCTGACGCAGAGCGACGGAGAGCCGGGCTGTCCTGGTTTGAATGTCCTAGAGGGTTGTGTTGCTGGCGTTGCGCCCAAGCGTAACCGGTAGGGCAGTCTCACCGGGCCAGTCGCCGGGCGTCGAACTCTGCCGGAGCCTGCGCGGAACCGAGGCCACCGCGCCTGCCCTGATGGCTTGAACTGGCCCGGAGCCTGGGCACTCGGCCGGGCGCTGCCCGCCGGTGCCGCGGGGGTGCTTCGCGCGGCGCGATCACCACGGCGGCGGTGGCAACGATGGCGGCGAGCATGGAGCCGATCGGCCAGGCAGCACTCAGCGCGGTCAGGCCATGCGGCGCCAGCAGCCACGCGAGGCCGCAGATGCCAAACATGTAGACACCGTAACTGGCGACGAGGGGGAGCAGGCGGCCGGTGAGCCTGAGCACGTTCCACGACCAGGTGCAAGCGCCGATCGGGATCGCAGCGGAGGCCAGGAGCATCAGGCTGCCCGTGCCATGCTCGCTGTACCGCGTTCCGAACACGATCAGTGCCCAGTGCGCCACGCCCATCGTGAGCAGGCAGGCGGGCAGGTAGAGCAGGATCAGAACGCGCCGGCTGCGCCTGAACAATTCTCGACGGTCGACGCCAGTGTGAGATCCTTCAGCCAGAAATGCCTGCCCGACCGCGTAAGCGCCGGAGTACAGCAGCGTCGCTATCTGGAAGGCCACGAAGTAATAGGCTGCCGCGCGAGGTCCCAGGCGGTCGAGGGTGATGAGCGGCACGGCCAGCACCGGGAGCAGGTTCAAGATGTTGGCTAGGTAACTGGCCGCCGAGAATCGCAGTAGCGGCTTGAGGGTCCGAATCGGGTCCCTCAGCCAGGGACGCCGCTTAAGTACGATGACTATGAGCACGAGGCTCACGGCAGCGGATGCGGCGAACCCGCCCGCCGAAGCAGCGAACAGCCCGTAAGTACCTGTACCTGCGAGGGCGACTCCCGCGACAACCTTGAAGATCCCGCCGACCCCTCCGTCGGTCACCGCGCACAGGTTGGCCTTACGCGAGGCGATGAAGACGGAGTCGGTCAAGAGGTTGACAGCCGCGCCTGCCGCCAGCAAAGCGAACCCGGCCACCATCGCGGGGCTGTGCTCGATGAAGGACAGCCGGGGTGCGATCAGGGGAGTGGCCAGCACGTAAAGGAAGCCGATCGCGGCGCCGCCGCCCGCGACGAGCAGGGTGCCAACCGTGATCAGCGTGTTCTGGTCCGGAGCTGTAGGCAGGTAACGGACGACGGTGGTGTTGAGTCCGAGCAGAGCCAGATACGCGATGACGGTCACCGCGGAGATCAGCGAACTCGCCCGTCCCACGTCATCGGTGCTGAACAGCCGCGCCATGATGACCCAGAACGCGAATCCGAGCGCGGACTGAACCCCCGAACTGAAGATCAGGTAGAGCGAGTTCCGCACCATGTGATCGGCCCTGAGCCGCGCCCGCAAACTCGTCAGCGGCCCAGACTTGGCACCGGTGGCCGCCTCGACCTCAGGCGTGGTACGGTCACGTACCCTTTGATCCTGGAACTCGGCAACTGCCAGAGACGGAGCATCGGCCCGAACCGCTGCGAACTGTGCGGTGGATGCTTTTGACATGGCAAGCGACGCCTGTGCGGCTATCGCCAGGAGAGCGGCTATTCCCGCTGCCTGCCTCGCCTGCCGGCCTTCCGTGGCATCGACGCCAGCCAGCGTTCCCGCGCGAACGTGCTTTCCCCGCAACCTCGGATACTCGGGTGGATCTCCATGCGCTGCGGTCACGAGGGTTGTATTCCCATGATTGGTGTCGCCGTACCTTTGCGCACGATCTGCGGGTGTCGGTGGCGGATACGGGGTGTACGCCGCGGGGCTCCCGATGATACGTCGCCCCTCACGATACCGCTGCCTGCCCAAACCGCGCTGCCCTGCTTGGACGGCTCACCACCTGACGGGCACGGAGTGCGGGCGCGCGGCAGGCGCGGGCGAACCCGTCGAACGGGTCTGCCCGCGCCTGCTTCGCGCGGTCTCAGCGCCGGGTCAGGCGACCGGGCCGAAGCGCAGGGTGAATTCCTGCGAGTCAGGTGCGACGTGGCCGGTGAGCAGGTTCAGCCGCTCGACCTTGAGCTGATTCCACGGGCGGGTGGAGCCCGTGTCGACGGTGAGCACCAGCGGGTGGCTGAAGTTCGGGTCCGACGCGTTCACCCATGGCGTGTACAGGTGCCCGTGGTGCACCGTCGAGTTCTTCAGGTCGCCGACCCACAAGGTGGTCGGGTCGGCCCCGCAGCGCCGCAGGGTCACCGGCTCGTTGTTGATCCCGGGCACGCCGATGCCGACGCACAGCCCGCTGTCGTTGCCGAACGGCGACCAGTCAGACTCGAACACCGGATAACTGCTCGGGTAGTTCAGGCAGGCGTAGGAGACCGGTGAGATCAGCACGCCGCAGTAGTCACCGAGGATGCCGACCCGCGCCCCGGTGAAGTCCTCGTTCGGGTGGGTGTTGCTCGCGAACTTGAGGTTCACGTACTGACCGACCCTGCCGCCGGTGCCGTTGTCGCCGAAGATATAGGCGTTCTGGATCGCGTGCGGGCCAAGCACGAGGCTGGACAGTTCGAAGCACTGCATCCCGCAGGCTGGGGTGGCGTCCGGGGTCATGGTGTGCACCGCGGCCTGTGCCGCGGTCGATCCGAGCGTGAGCAGAGCCGCGGCGGCGCTCAGCGCCGTGATCGTCTTGCGCATGATCTCTCCTTGCTGCTGGCCAGGGCTTTCGTCTGGGGGTTTGTCCCTGGCACCAATATCGGCACTTTCCTCGCTTTCCACTGGCCGGAGAATTCGGTCTGACGGATCGGAAAATAGTCGAACCAGTGATCGCCGGTGCCGTCCAGATGGCGCACTCCGCAACCTTTGAACGTCTATTGGCCCGAGTCATAGGAATGTTCTTCGGCGCATGTGAAATTGTTTACGTATGGCAAGACGCCGCAGCTAGAGGGATGGTTTACAAAAATCTTCAAAGAAATTGAAGGTTATAATTATATGTCGTTACTGAACCGTCCCGCATGGTACTGGCAACTCTGCTCCGGAAATATAGCCGACAGCGGATCTTGCCCGGTTCGCCGATAATTTCGACGATCGTAATAAACGATCTCTAGTAGCCGGACCGCATTCCGGGGCGGCTCCCGGGTGCCTGCCGGGCCGGCGCCCGCGTATGTCACGCTGTGTCTCATGACTCGCGCTCACCTCGACAAGCGGCCCGCTGACGTTTCGGCGATGTTCGACGCGGTCGCCGAGCGCTATGACTTGCTCAACGACGTCTTGTCCTTCGGTCAGGACCGGCGCTGGCGGTCGGTCGTGGCGCGGCTCGTGGCCGCCTCGCCGGGTGATGTCGTGCTGGACATCGCCGCGGGAACCGGAACGTCGTCGCGTGCCTTCACCGCGGCGGGTGCCCGGTGCGTCGCGTGCGACTTCTCGCTCGGCATGCTGGCGGTCGGGGCAGCCAAGCCGGCCGAGCGAGTGAGTTTCGTGGCGGGCGACGCACTGGCGCTGCCCTTCGCCGACCGGGCGTTCGACGCCGTGACGGTCTCCTTCGGCCTGCGCAACGTCACCGACCCCGATGCCGCGCTCGCCGAGATGATGCGGGTCACCAGGCCGGGCGGCCGGCTGGTCGTCTGCGAGTTCAGCCACCTGCCGGTCCGGCTGCTCGACGCCGCCTACCAGCGCTACCTGGCGATGGCGCTGCCGATGGTGGCAGGCCGGCTGTCCAGGAACGCCGGCGCGTACTCGTACCTGGCCGAGTCGATCAAGAACTGGCCGGCGCGGCAGGAACTGGCCGCCCGGATCGGCGCTGCTGGCTGGTCGGAGGTCAGCTGGCGGAACTTGACCCTTGGCGTGGTCGCGGTGCACGTGGCCCGCCGCCGCGGCCAGAACGCGGCGTAGCCGGGTCGCGTCCTGCGTTCGGGCAGCTTCGGGCTAGACTATGGCCATCTGTACTTGTGAAGGCGTTCACAAGATTGGCGGGACGGGTCAGTGAGCGATCAGAGCCCCCCGGCTAACCACCCGGACACCGAAGACGCAGGTCGTAGCAGGCGCGCGCGCGCCAGCGGCACCAGCCCCCTGCGGTCCGGGCCAGCCGCGGCCAAGTCGTCCGATACGGCCGACGTTATCGTCGTCGGCGCCGGGCCGGCCGGCTCGTCGACCGCTTACCATCTTGCCTGCGCCGGCCTTGACGTGCTGCTGCTGGAGAAGACCAGCTTCCCCAGGGAGAAGGTCTGCGGCGACGGCCTGACCCCGCGCGCGGTCAAGGCACTCACCAGCATGGGGGTGCCGATCACCGAGAACGACGGCTGGCTGCTGAACAAGGGCCTGCGGATCGTCGGCGGCGGCGGCCGGATCGAGCTCGACTGGCCAGACCTGTCGGCGTTCCCCGGCTACGGCACGGTACGGACGAGAGCGGACTTCGACCAGATCCTCGCCAGGCACGCGCAGAAGGCGGGCGTCCGGTTGCTGGAGAATGTCACCGTGACCGGGGCGGTCGTGAGCGACAAGACCGGCCGGGTCAGCGGTGTCACCGCGCGTGCGGCGGCTGGCCCGCCCGAGGAAGGTACCGGGCGGGCGTCCGGCAGGCCCGAAGGGGCTGAACGGGTCTTCGGCGCGCCCCTGGTCGTCGCGGCCGACGGTAACTCCTCACGGCTGTCGGTATCGATGGGCCTGCACAAGCGGTCCGACCGGCCGCTCGGCGTGGCGGTGCGGACCTACTACACCAGTCGCAGGCACGACGACGACTACCTCGAGGCCTGGCTGGACCTGTGGGACGGCCAGGACCTGCTGCCCGGCTACGGGTGGATCTTCGGCATGGGTGACGGCACTTCCAATGTCGGGCTCGGCCTGCTGAACACCTCCGACGCCTTCGGGCACATCGACTACCGTGCGCTGCTGCGCCGCTGGCTCGCCGCGATGCCCGCCGAATGGGGTTTCGTCGAGGAAAACAGGACCGAGCCGATACGCGGCGCGGCCTTGCCGATGGGCTTCAACCGCACCCCGCACTACACTCGCGGCCTGGTTCTGGCCGGCGATGCCGGCGGGATGGTGAACCCGTTCAACGGCGAGGGCATCGCTTATGCGATGGAGTCCGGTGAGATCGCCGCCCGCACGATCGTCCAGGCGCTGGCGCGGCCTACCGCGGCCGGGACCGAGCGCGTTCTCCAGGGATACCCGGTCGCGCTGAAACAGAACTGGGGCGGCTACTACACTCTCGGCCGGACGTTCGTGAAGCTGATCGGGAAGCCGTCCTTCATGAAGTTCGCGACGAAGCACGGGATCAAGCGCCCGGCCGTGATGCGGCTGAGCATGAAGCTGCTCGGAAACCTCACCGAACCCCGTGGCGGCGACGCGGTCGACCGGGTCATCAACGCACTGTCTAAGATGACGCCGGCAGCTTGACAAACACGAAGTAATGCCAGATTCGCAGGGCCGCGCGGCAAGGATGCAGCGCGGCTGGACAAGGGGGTGACGGAGCCGATGAGCTACTACGTGCCGGTCATCGTGCTCGGCGCACTGTCCGCGTTCTTCGCCATCTTCTCGCTGATCATGGGCTCGCTCAGTGGCCCGAAGCGGTGGAACCGGGCTAAACTCGAGGCGTACGAGTGCGGCATCGAGCCGACCCGCCAGCCCGCCGGGATCAGGTTTCCGGTCAAGTACTACCTGACCGCGATGCTCTTCATCGTCTTCGACATCGAGATCATCTTCCTGTACCCGTGGGCGGTCGCCTTCGATCGTCTGGGAGTGTTCGGCCTCGTCGAGATGGTCACCTTTGTCGCCACCGTCCTTGTCGCGTACGTCTACGTGTGGCGGCGCGGCGGTCTGGAGTGGGATTAGCCGATGGGTCTTGAAGAGAAACTGCCGAGTGGCATCCTGCTGACCTCGGTCGAGAAGCTGGCAGGCTACGCGCGCAAGGTCTCGGTCTGGCCGGCCACGTTCGGCCTGGCCTGCTGCGCGATGGAACTGATGGCGACTGGCGGGCCGCGGCACGACCTGGCCAGGTTCGGCATGGAGCGGGCGTCGAACACCCCGCGTCAGGCGGACCTGATGATCGTGGCCGGACGGGTCAGCCAGAAGATGGCGCCGGTGCTGCGGCAGATCTACGACCAGATGAGCGAGCCCAAGTGGGTGATCTCGATGGGCGTCTGCGCCTCCAGCGGCGGCATGTTCAACAACTACGCGATCGTGCAGGGCGTCGACCACATCGTGCCGGTCGACATCTACCTGCCCGGCTGCCCGCCCCGGCCGGAGATGCTGCTCGACGCGATCGTCAAGCTGCACGACAAGATCCAGAACATGAAGCTGGGTGCCAACCGGCAGCGCGAGATCACCGAGCTCGAGCAGGCCAGGCTGAGCAGGCTCCCGCTGATCCCGCAGCTTCGGGCAGAGGTGGACCGGTGACCGGGCCGCAAGACGAGGACAAGGCCGCGCTGGCCGGCCGGGAGCGGCTGACCGAACCGGTCGTGCGCACCGGCATGTTCGGCACCCATACCACCGGAGACACGTCCGGATACGGCGGGCTGAAGGTCAGGCAGCAGCCGCCGGTGCCGAGCGAGCGGCCGTACGGCTCGTACTTCGACGAGGTCGCCGACGCACTCGGCGGCGCCCTGGAGTCCTCAGGCACCAGCTTCGGCGAGGCGGTCGAGCGGGTAGTCGTCGCAGCCGACGAACTGACCTTCCACGTGCGCCGTGAGCACCTGGTGCAGGTCTGCGGGAAGCTGCGCGACGAGCCCGCGCTCGCGTTCGAGCTCTGCCTCGGCGTGTCCGGCGTGCACTACCCCTCGGACGCGGGCAGCGAACTGCATGCCGCGTACCACCTGCTGTCTATTACCCACAACAGGCGGCTAAGGGTGGAAGTATCGGCTCCCGACGCTGACCCGCACATCCCCTCGGTGGTCGAGGTCTACCCGACCTGTGACTGGCACGAGCGGGAGACCTGGGACTTCTTCGGCATCGTCTTCGACGGCCACCCCGCGCTCACCAGGATCGAGATGCCGGACGACTGGAAGGGCCACCCGCAGCGGAAGGACTACCCGCTCGGCGGCATTCCGGTGGAATACCGCGGCGCCACCGTCCCGCCGCCCGACGAGCGGAGGTCGTACGCATGAGTGCACCTGGTGGCTCGGCCACCGGCACACAGGGCCGCGTCTACACGGTCGGCGGCCAGGACTGGGACGAGATCGTGGCCGCGGCCGACCAGGCAGAGGACGGTTCGCGCGAAGAGCACCTGATCGTCAACATGGGGCCGCAGCATCCGTCCACGCACGGCGTCCTGCGGCTCATCCTCAGCCTCGACGGGGAGACCGTCACCGAGCTCCGGCCGGTGATCGGATATCTGCACACCGGCATCGAGAAGAACATGGAGTTCCGCACCTGGACCCAGGGCGTCACGTTCTGCACCAGGATGGACTACCTGTCGCCGCTGTTCAACGAGACCGCTTACTGCCTGGCGGTGGAGAAACTGCTCGGCATCACCGACCAAGTCCCCGAGCGGGCGAGCGTGCTCCGGGTGCTGATGATGGAGCTCAACCGGATCGCCTCGCATCTGATGGCTGTCGGCACCTTCGGCATGGAACTCGGCGCGACCACCGTCTTCCTGTACGGGCTTCGCGAACGCGAGAAGGTGCTCGACCTGTTCGAGCTGATCAGCGGCCTGCGGATGAACCACGCCTACGTGCGGCCCGGCGGCGTCTCCCAGGACCTGCCTTCCGGTGCCCTGGAGAAGCTGCGCGACTTCCTCGCGGTCATGCCGCGCCAGCTCGACGAGCTGCGCAAGCTGCTCGACGTCAACCCCGTCTACCTGGCGCGCACCCGTGAAGTCGCGCACCTGGACCTGGCCGGGTGCATGGCGCTGGGGATCACCGGGCCGATCCTGCGTTCCACCGGCCTGCCCTGGGACCTGCGCAAGAGCCAGCCGTACTGCGGCTACGAGACCTACGATTTCGACGTCGCTACCCGGCAGACCTGCGACGCCTACGGCAGGTACCTGATCAGGATGGACGAGATCGACCAGTCGTTGCGGATCATCGAGCAGTGCGTCGACCGGCTGTCCGCGACCCGGCCGGCCACCGACCCGGTGATGATCGGCAACGCCAAGATCGGCTGGCCCGCGCAGCTCGCCGTCGGCCCGGACGGCCTGGGCAATTCCGCCGACCACATCGCGCACATCATGAGCCAGTCGATGGAAGCGCTGATCCACCACTTCAAGCTGGTCACCGAGGGCTTCAGGGTGCCCGCCGGGCAGGTGTACGCGGCGGTGGAGTCACCGCGCGGCGAACTCGGATGCCATGCGGTCAGCGACGGCGGCACCCGGC
Source organism: Streptosporangiaceae bacterium (assembly GCA_035533915.1). GTDB lineage: Bacteria > Actinomycetota > Actinomycetes > Streptosporangiales > Streptosporangiaceae > Chersky-822. The sequence continues at coordinate 34,264 of DATLSX010000173.1, read as the reverse complement.
CCTACCGGGTGCACTTCCGCGATCCGTCGTTCACCAACTTGCAGTCGGTGTCCGCCATGTGCGAAGGCGGCATGGTCGCCGACGTGATCGTCGCCGTGGCGAGCATCGACCCGGTGATGGGAGGGGTGGACAGGTAATGGTCTTCACCGAACAGGAGCGGGCCGACCTCGCGGAGCAGGCGAAGGGAATCATCGCCAGGTACCCGAAGTCGCGGTCGGCGCTGCTTCCGCTGCTGCACCTTGTCCAGTCGGCCGAGGGCTTCGTCTCGACCGACGGCATTGCCTTCTGCGCCGACCAGCTTGGCCTGTCCCAGGCCGATGTCACCGCGGTGGTGTCCTTCTACACCATGTACAAGCGACGGCCGGTCGGCGAGTACCACGTCGGCGTCTGCACCAATACCCTGTGTGCCGTGCTCGGCGGTGACGCCATCTACGCCGAACTGCGCAGCCACCTGGGCGTCGAGGGCGACGAGGCCACGCCGGACGGCAAGGTCAGCCTGGAGCGGCTGGAGTGCAACGCGGGCTGCGACTACGCGCCAGTCGTCATGGTGAACTGGGAATTCTTCGACAACATGACCCCGCAGTCGGCCAGGGAACTGGTCAACGGGCTGCGGGCCGGCGCGGACGTGGCGCCGACCAGGGGAGCGCCGCGGCTGGTCAACTGGCGCGAGGCGGCCAAGATCCTGGCCGGCTTCCCCGACGACCAGGCCGCCGGCGGCCAGACAGCGGGCCAGCCCACCCTGGCCGGCCTGCGGATCGCCAAAGAGAACGGCTGGCGGCCGGCGGACCAGGGCCAGTCCCCGCAGGCCCAGGGCGCCGGCGCCGACCACGGAGGGCAGCAGTGACGTCAGTGCTGACACCGGAGCTCACCGCCCACTGGGACGAGCCCGACTCCTTCACCCTGGCCGGCTACCGCCGGGCCGGCGGCTACCAGGCGCTGCCCAAGGCGCTGGCCATGAAGCCCGACGACGTCATCGCGATCGTCAAGGAATCCGGACTCCGCGGCCGCGGCGGCGCGGGCTTCCCCACCGGGGTGAAGTGGGGGTTCATCCCGCAAGGAGACGGCAAGCCGCACTATCTGGTGGTCAACGCCGACGAGTCGGAGCCCGGTACCTGCAAGGACATCCCCACCATGCTGGCGACCCCGCACGCACTGGTGGAAGGCGCGGTCATCGCGGCGTACGCGATCAGGGCACAGCGCGCCTTTATCTACGTGCGCGGCGAGGTGCTGCACGTCGTCCGGCGGCTGCACCACGCGGTCGCCGAGGCCTACCAGGCCGGTTACCTGGGCAAGAACGTCCTCGGCTCCGGTTTCGACCTCGACATCGTGGTACACGCGGGAGCCGGCGCGTACGAGTGCGGCGAGGAGACGGCGCTGCTCGACTCGCTGGAGGGGTACCGCGGTCAGCCCAGGCTCAAGCCGCCGTTCCCGGCCATCGAGGGCTTGTATGCCTGCCCGACCGTTGTCAACAACGTCGAGTCGATCGCCAGCGTGCCCTACATCATCTCCCGCGGCGCGGGAGCGTTCGCCGCGCTGGGCACCGAGAAGTCCAAGGGATTCGGCATCTTCTCGCTGTCCGGTCACGTCACCACGCCAGGCCAGTACGAGGCGCCGCTCGGCGTGACCCTGCGCGAACTGCTCTCCTTCGCCGGGGGGGTGCGGGCTGGCTACCGGCTGAAGTTCTGGACCCCTGGCGGGTCGTCCACCCCGATCTTCACCCACGAGCACCTGGACGTCCCGCTCGACTTCGAGTCGGTCGGCGCGGCCGGGTCGATGCTAGGTACCAGGGCACTGCAGATCTTCGACGACACCACTTGCGTGGTCCGCGCGACGCTGCGGTGGATGGAGTTCTACAAGCACGAGTCGTGCGGTAAGTGCACGCCGTGCCGGGAGGGCACCTACTGGGCCGTCCAGGTACTCGACTCACTGGAGCGCGGCGAGGGCGGCGAAGCCGACCTGGACAAGCTGCTCGATATGTGCGACAACATTCTCGGCCGCGCCTTCTGCCCGTTCGGCGACGGCGCGATCAGCCCGATCGTCTCGTCGATCAAGTACTTCAGGGACGAGTACATCGAGCACTCCAAGCGCGGCGGCTGTCCGTTCGACCCGGCCGCGTCCACCCTCTTCGGGGGTTCAGCCGGAGGTACCCAAGCGCGATGACCGTGCAACCGAACCAGACCACGCCAGGCAGCGCCGCGGCGCCAGCCCCGCCCGCCGCGGCGGGCGAGGTCGCCAGGCCCGCCGACGGCGTGCGCGTCACGATCGACGGATTCGAGATCACCGTGCCGAAGGGCACCCTCATCATCCGGGCCGCCGAGCAGCTTGGCATCCAGATCCCCAGGTTCTGCGACCATCCGCTGCTCGCGCCGCTCGGTGCCTGCCGCCAGTGCCTGGTGCAGGTGGAGGGCCAGCCGAAGCCGCCCGCCTCGTGCACCACGTCCTGTACCGACGGCATGGTGGTGCACACGCAGCTGACCTCCCCGGTGGCCGAGAAGGCACAGCGCGGGGTGATGGAGTTCCTGCTGGTGAACCACCCGCTCGACTGCCCGATGTGCGACAAGGGCGGCGAGTGCCCGCTGCAGAACCAGTCCATGTCCGCCGGAGCGGGCGAGACCAGGTTCACCGGGACGAAGCGGAAGTTCGCCAAGCCGGTCGCGCTCTCCGCCCAGGTCCTGCTCGACCGTGAGCGCTGCATCCAGTGCGCCAGGTGCACCAGGTTCGCCGAAGAGATCGCCGGCGACCCGCTGATCGAGCTGGTCGAGCGCGGCCCGGCCGAGCAGATCGCGGTGGCCGACGGCGTGCCGTTCGACTCCTACTTCTCCGGCAACACCGTCCAGATCTGCCCGGTAGGTGCGCTCACCGGCGCCTCGTACCGGTTCCGTGCCAGGCCGTTCGACACCGTCTCCACCGCCAGCGTCTGCGAGCACTGCGCCGCGGGCTGCCGCCAGCGGACCGACCACCGGCGCGGCAAGGTGACCCGCAGGCTGGCCGGCAGTGCCCCCGAGGTCAACGAGGAGTGGAACTGCGACAAGGGCCGCTGGGCCTTTACCTACCCGACCGAACCGGACCGCCTGATCAGCCCGCTGGTCCGCGACGCGGACGGCGTGCTGCGCCCGGCCTCGTGGCCGGAAGCGCTCGGTGCGGCCGCCAGCGGCCTGCTCGCCGCCCGGGGCCGGACCGGCGTGCTCACCGGCGGCCGGCTCGCTCTTGAGGACGCCTACGCCTACGCCAAGTTCGCCAGGGTGGCCCTGGGCAGCAACGACATCGACCTGCGGGCCAGGCCGCACAGCGCGGAGGAGACCGGGTTCCTGGCCGGCGTGGTCGCCGGCCGTGACGCCGGCGTGAGCTACGCGAGCCTGGAGCGTGCTCCCGCGGTGCTGCTGGCCGGCTTCGATCCGGAGGACGAGTCGCCGATCGTGTTCCTGCGGCTACGCAAGGCATCTAGGTCGGGCCGCACGAGGATCTACTCCCTCGCCGCACTGGCCAGCGCCGGGCTGGGCCGGATGTCAGGAACGCTGCTCCAGATCGCCCCGGGCGGCGAGGCAGTCGCGCTGGACGGTCTGGCAGGCTCGCAGGGTGCCGCAGGCGCCGGCCCGGACTGGCTGGCTGCCGCGGCCGCACTCGGCCAGCCCGGTGCCGTGATCTTGGCGGGCGAGCGGCTGGCGGAAGTGCCTGGAGCGCTGTCGGCGGCGGTCCGGCTGGCCGATCGCACCGGAGCCCGGCTGGCATGGGTGCCGCGCCGGGCCGGTGAGCGCGGTGCGATCGAAGCGGGCGCGCTGCCCGTGCTGCTGCCCGGTGGGCGCCCGGTCGCCGACGCGGCTGCTCGCGGCGACGTGGCGAGGGTCTGGGGTGTCGGGACGTTGCCTGCCGAGCCGGGCAAGGACACCGGCGCGATCCTGGCCGGTCTCGCCGACGGTCAGCTTGACGGCCTGGTCGTGGCCGGGGTGGACCCGGCTGACCTGCCCGATCCGCGGGCCGCGCTGGCCGCTATCGAGCGGGCCAGATTCGTCGTCAGCATCGAATTGCGTGCGAGTACGGTCACCGACCGTGCCGACGTGGTATTCCCGGTCGCGGCGATCACCGAGAAGTCAGGGACCTTCGTGAACTGGGAGGGCAGGCCGGGCAGCTTCGACGAGGCGATCGGCGTGCCCGGCGTGCGCAGCGACCTTCAGGTACTGGCGGGCATCGCGGACGCCATGGACGTGCACCTGGGCCTGCCGGACGCGGCCGCGGCCCGCAGGGAGCTCGCCGCCCTGGGCGTCGGCACCGGCTCGGGCACGACCGGCTCGGGCACGACGGGCACGGCTTACGGCCGCGACGCCTACGGCACAGGGACTAGCCTGGCCGCGACGGTGCCCGGCAGTCACCGGGTTCCGGCCGCTGGCGAGGCGCTTCTCGCGACCTGGCATAATCTGCTCGACGCCGGTCGGCTGCAAGACGGCGAGCCGAACCTGGCGGGCACGGCGCGCGCGGCGGTCGCGAAGATGTCGCCGGCGACCGCGGCCGAAGCTGGCGTCGGAGCCGGTGCCAAGGTGACGGTCGCGACCAGTCGCGGCGCGATCACGGTTCCCGTCGAAATCGCGGCGATGCCGGACCGGGTGGTCTGGCTGCCGTCGAATTCGTCAGGTTGCGCGGTCAGGCGTCAGCTCGGTGCCGGCCACGGCAGCCTAGTCACGGTGAGGAGCGCGGAATGAGTGCCCTGGGCCAGCTGACACCGCTGGCGAACGGTAGCGCTGCGACGTCGGCACTGATCGACAACGACCCGTGGTGGCTGACCGGGCTGAAGGTACTGATCGTCTTCTTGTTCCTGCTGCTGACGACGCTGATCATGATCTGGGCCGAGCGCCGGGTCATCGGCCGGATGCAGCAGCGGCCCGGACCGAACCGGGCGGGTAAGTTCGGCCTGCTGCAGTCCCTGATGGACGGGATCAAGCTGGCGCTGACGGAGGACATCGTCCCGCGCGGCGTGGACAAGATGCTCTTCGTCCTGGCGCCGGCCATCGCGTCGATCCCGGCCTTCATCAGCTTCGCGATCATCCCGTGGGGCCCGGTGGTGTCGATCTTCGGGCACCACACCCCGCTGCAGCTCGCGAACCTGCCGGTCGCTGTGCTGCTGGTGCTGGCGATGAGCTCGATGGGCGTCTACGGAATCGTGCTGGCCGGCTGGGCGTCGGCCTCGCCGTACCCGCTGCTCGGCGCCCTGCGCTCGTCGGCTCAGGTGATCAGCTACGAGATCGCGATGGGAATCTCGTTCGTGCCGGTCTTCCTGTACGCGGGGTCGCTCAATACGTCGCAGATCGTCGCGGCCCAGGCGCACGGTGCGCCGTTCCACCTGTTCGGCGCGGTACTGCATTATCCGTCGTGGTTCGCTGTGCTGCTGCTGCCGTCGTTCATCATCTACGTGATCACGATGGTCGGCGAGACCAACCGGCTTCCCTTCGACCTGCCCGAGGGCGAGGGCGAGATCGTGGCCGGCTTTCACACCGAGTACTCCTCGCTGAAGTTCGCGCTGTTCTATCTCGCCGAGTACGTCAACATGGTCACCGTCTCGGCGCTGGCGACCACGCTCTTCCTCGGTGGCTGGCACGCCGTCTGGCCGATCTCGTTGTGGTCGGGCGCCAACTCCGGCTGGTGGCCGGTGCTGTGGTTCCTCGGCAAGACGTTCGCCTTCCTGTTCTTCTACATCTGGCTGCGCGGCTCGCTGCCGAGGATCAGGTACGACCAGCTGATGGCGCTCGGCTGGAAGATCCTCATTCCGGCCTCGCTCGCCTGGACGCTGCTGATCGCGACGCTGCGGGTCTGGCGTCGCCAGGGTGGCAGCACGCCGGTCTATCTAGTGGGCGGAGCGATCCTGGTGGTGCTGCTCGCGCTAGCCTTCGCGTGGGACGTTGCCGCCGAGCGCAAGGCGGATCAGCATGCCGCTGCCGAAGCCGAAGCGGCAGAGCAGGACAGCGGTTCGTTCCCCGTCCCGCCGATGGACCTGCCGCACTACCACGGCATCCTGACCGGCGGGCCGCCGCTGGCCGACCGGTCAGCGGCGGGCTCCGGAATAAAGGAGGTCACCGGTGCTTGACTTCCTTGACCCGGTCAAGGGTTTCGCCGTCACCTTCCGGCAGATGTTCAAGAAGGTCGATACGGTCCAGTACCCCGAGGAGAAGCGGCCGACCGCGCCGCGGTTCCACGGCAGGCACCAGCTCAACCGCTGGCCGGACGGCCTGGAGAAGTGCATCGGCTGCGAGCTGTGCGCCTGGGCCTGCCCGGCGGACGCCATCTACGTCGAGGGTGCCAGCAATACGCCGGAAGAGCGCTTCTCCCCCGGCGAGCGGTACGGCGCGGTGTACCAGATCAACTACCTGCGCTGCATCCTGTGCGGCCTGTGCGTGGAAGCCTGCCCGACCCGGGCGCTGACCATGACCAACGATTACGAGCTGGCCGACGACAGCAGGGAAAGCCTGATCTGGACCAAGGAGCAGCTTCTCGCCCCGCTCCAGAACGGGATGGAAGCGCCGCCGCACCCGATGCGCCTCGGCGACGAGGAAGAGGACTACTACCGGCTCGGTCCTACCTTCGCCTCGGGCGGCCCGGTGCCGGGCACCCCGGCGCCTGGCGGTACCGGGCAGGCCGGCGAGGCCGGAGGCAGCCGATGAGTCATCCGATTGTGCTGGCGGCGAGCGCCGCTAGCAGCACCGAGCTGGCCACCTTCTGGGTGCTGGCTATCGTGGCCGTCGCCGCGGCCCTCGGCATGATCGTGACCAGGCGCGCCGTCCACTGCGCCGTCCTGCTCGCCATCGTCATGCTGATCCTGGCCGCCATGTACGCGATGCAGGGGGCGCCGTTCCTCGCCTTCGTCCAGGTCATCGTCTATACCGGTGCGGTGCTGATGCTGTTCTTGTTCGTGATGATGATCGTCGGCATCACCGCCGCCGACTCCGTCATCGAGACGATCAGGGGGCAGCGGCTGGGGGCGGCGCTGGCCAGCATCGCCATGCTCGTGCTGCTGGTCCTGGTGGTCGGACACGCGGCGATCGGCCCGGCCGCCCCAGCCGGACCGCGCAACGGAGCGCTGAACGTGCCCGACCTCGCCAAGTCCATCTTCACCACCTATGTCTTTCCCTTCGAGGTCACCAGCGCCCTGCTGATCACAGCGGCGCTCGGCGCCATGGTGCTCGCGCACCGGGAACGGACCAGCCCCAAGCCGACGCAGCGGATGCTGTCGCAGCGCCGGATCGCGAGCGGCAGACCGGCGCCGCTGCCCGGGCCGGGCACTTTTGCCAGGCACAACGCCGTGGACATGCCTGCCCTGCTGCCGGACGGCACCCCGTCACGGCTCTCGGTCAGCGGCGTGCTCGCCAACCGGGCCGCGGCGGCCACCGAGCTGGCTGGCCGGCCGCCGATCGGCGGCGAGATCGTCCCGCCGCGGGCACCAGGATCGGCGGACGCCGGCGAGGACCTGACCGGCGAGAATCGGGAGGGCCGGTGATCAGCCCAGCGCATTACGTCGCACTCGCGGTGATCCTGTTCGTGATCGGCGGCGTCGGAGTACTCGTCCGCAAGAACGCGCTCGTGGTGTTCATGAGCGTCGAGCTGATGCTGAACGCGGTCAACCTCGCGTTCGTCGCGTTCGCCAGGCTGCACGGCGGCCTGGACGGCCAGGTGATCGCGTTCTTCGTCATGGTGGTCGCGGCCGCCGAAGTCGTGGTCGGCCTCGCGATCCTGACCGCGATCTTCCGCACCCGCAGGTCGGCGTCGGTCGACGACGCCAGCCTGCTGAAGTATTGAGCACGCTGGAGCCAGCCGGGCGGAAGCGCCCGGCTGGCAAGACCGCGCCAGCGGGACAGACATGGAGGGGTAGGCAGTGACGGGCTCACTTGCGAGCACGCTGGTCAGGCCGGCTACGGCGATGACCACGCTGCCGGCGACCGGTGCCGCGCACGCGGCCTGGCTGCTGCTCGCGTTTCCCGCGGCCGGGGCCGCCATCTTGCTGCTCGGCGGAAAGCGCACCAACGCCTGGGGCCACTGGCTGGGCGTGGCCGCCTCGCTCGCGGCCTTCTGCTACGGCGCCGTCGTCTTCGCGCAACTGCTGACCTACCCGGCGGCGCAGCGCAGCAGGGACCTGACCGTCTTCGACTGGATCCCGGCCATCGGCCGGTTCCACGTGCCGCTCGGGCTGCTGCTCGACCCGCTGTCGATCTGCTTCGTGCTGCTGATCACCGGCGTCGGCTCGCTGATCCACATCTACGCGGTCGGCTACATGTCGCACGACCCGGAGCGGCGCAGGTTCTTCGGTTACCTGAACCTCTTCATCACCGCGATGCTGCTGCTGGTGCTGGCCGACAACTACGTAGCGCTGTACGCCGGCTGGGAAGGCGTCGGCCTCGCCTCGTACCTGCTGATCGGCTTCTGGCAGTTCAAGCCGGCCGCCGCGGTCGCCGCGAAGAAGGCGTTCATCGCCAACCGGGTCGGTGACGCCGGGCTGTCGCTGGCGATCATGGTGATGTTCGCCACCTTCGGCTCGGTCAGCTTCACCGGAGTATTCGGCGCGGTGGGCTCGGCAGGCCAGGGCACGATCACCGCCATCGGCCTGCTGCTGCTGCTCGGTGCCTGCGGCAAGTCCGCGCAGTTGCCGCTCCAGTCCTGGCTGCTCGACGCGATGGAGGGCCCGACCCCGGTGTCCGCGCTGATCCACGCGGCGACCATGGTGACCGCCGGGGTCTACCTGATCGTCAGGTCCGCGCCGATCTTCAACCTGTCCGCCGATGCCAGGCTGGTGGTCGCCATCGTCGGCGCGGCCACGCTGCTGTTCGGCGCGATCATCGGATGTGCCAAGGACGACATCAAGAAGGCGCTGGCCGGCTCGACCATGAGCCAGATCGGCTACATGATGCTCGCGGCCGGCCTCGGCCCGGCCGGGTACGCGCTGGCGATCGCCCACCTGCTCTCGCATGGTTTCTTCAAGGCAGGGCTCTTCCTCGGCGCCGGGTCGGTCAAGCACGGCATGAACGACGAGGTCGACATGCGCAGGTACGGCGGCCTGAGCACGGCCATGCAGATCACCTTCGTCACCTTCGGCTTCGGCTACCTGGCGATCATCGGCATCCCGCCGTTCTCCGGATTCTTCACCAAGGACCCGATCATCGAGACCGCGTACGCGAAGGGCGGGACCTCGGGTGCCATTCTCGGTACCGCCGCTCTGATCGGCGCCGTCATCACCGCCTTCTACATGACGCGCGTGATGCTGATGACCTTCACCGGCAAACGCCGCTGGGACGACGGCACCCACCCGCACGAGTCGCCGGCCGTCATGACGGCCCCGATGATCATCCTCGCGGCCGGCTCGCTGCTCGGCGGCGGATTCCTGATGCTGAGCAACCGGCTGATCACTTTCCTGCAGCCGGTAGTGGGCACGCCGCCGCGAGCTGACGGCGGCGGCTGGGCGTCGTTCTTCACCCCGCTGAGCCTGGCCACGCTCGCCCTCGTGCTGGTCGGAGCGGCCGGTGCCTGGGCAATGTACGGACGCCGTGAGGTGCCGGTCACCGCACCGCGCGGCAACCCGATCACGGTCGCCGCCCGCAAGGACCTGTACGGTGACGTGCTCAACGAGTCCGTGCTCATGCGGCCGGGCCAGTGGCTCACCAGGCTGTCCGTCTTCTTCGATAACCGGGGCGTGGACGGGCTGGTCAATACCATCGCGGCCACCATGGGCGGGAGCTCGGGCCGGATGCGCAAACTACAGACTGGCTTCGTCCGCTCGTACGCACTGTCCATGCTCGTAGGCGCGGTGCTGCTCGTGGGCGCCCTGCTGCTGGTCCGGCTCTAGCTGCGATGAGGCGCTGATCATTCATGAGCAACTTTCCCTGGCTGACCGTCGCCGGCGCGATCCCGCTGGCCGGAACGCTCGCCATCGGCCTGATCCCCGGGCAGTCGGCACCGGGCGGCGAGGATGCCCGGCGCGGTCGTGACCTGCTGATCAAGCAGATCACGCTGGCTGCCACGCTGGTCACGCTGGCGGTCACGATCGTGATGGCGCTGAACTTCAAGATCGGCGGGCCGAGGTTCCAGTTCACCCAGACCTATCAGTGGATACCGCAGTTCGGCGTGCACTACGCGGTCGGCGCCGACGGCATCGCGCTCGTGCTCATCTTGATGACCGCGATCTTGATGCCGGTCGTGATCCTCGCCTCATGGCACGACGCCGAAGGCTCGGCGAGCCCGGCCGGCGCGGCTCCGCCGCGGCGCAGCGTCAAGACCTACTGCGCGCTGCTCCTGGTGCTCGAGACCATGATGATCGGGGTGTTCGCCGCCACCGACGTCTTCTTGTTCTACGTCTTCTTCGAGGCGATGCTCGTCCCGATGTATTTCATGATCGGCAGCTACGGGGTCGGGCAACGGCAGTACGCGGCGGTGAAGTTCCTGCTCTACAGCCTGCTGGGCGGGCTGCTGATGCTGGTCGCGGTCATCGCGCTGTACGTGTACTCGGCGTCGGGCGGCCGGCCTGGCACGTTCCTGTTCCTGCCGCTCACGCACCTGGTGCTCAGCGCGACCGTGCAGAAATGGCTCTTCCTCGGCTTCTTCGTCGCGTTCGCGATCAAGGCGCCGCTGTGGCCGTTCCATACGTGGCTGCCGGACGCGGCTACGGCGGCACAGCCAGGCGCGGCGGTCCTGCTCGTCGGCGTGCTCGACAAGGTCGGCACGTTCGGCATGATCAGGTACTGCCTCGACCTGTTCCCGGCAGGGTCGCGCTACTTCACTCCGCTCGTCATCGCGCTCTCGGTGATCGGGATCTTGTACGGCGCGATCGTTGCCATCGGCCAGGCCGACCTGAAGCGGCTGATCGCCTACACCTCGGTCTCCCACTTCGGCCTGATCACGCTGGGGATCTTCGCGATGACCAGCCAGGGCCAGGTGGGTGCCACCTTCTACATGGTCAACCACGGGTTCGCCACCGGGGCGCTCTTCCTGATCGTCGGCTTCATGATCGCCCGGCGGCGCAGCCAGCAGATCGCCGACTACGGCGGAGTGCAGAAGGTCGCGCCGGTCCTGGCCGGGCTGTTCCTGATCGCCGGTCTCGCCGGACTGGCGCTGCCTGGCCTGTCCACCTTCGTCAGTGAGTTCCTCGTGCTGATCGGGACGTTCACCAGGTACCAGGTGCCGGCCGCGCTCGCCACCGTCGGCATCATCCTCGCCGCTATCTACATCCTGTGGATGTATCAGCGGACCATGACCGGCCCGGTGCGCGAGGAGGTCGCGGCCATGCCCGACCTGCGGGCGCGTGAACTATGGGCAGTGGGTCCGCTGATCGCGCTGATCATCGTGCTCGGTGTCTACCCCAAGCCGGTGATCGACATCATCAGTCCGGCGGTACACCAGACCCTGGTCCAGGCGCACTCGACCGATCCAGTTCCCGCGCATCCCGCAGGTGCCGTCGGCGCGAAGGCCACCATCAAGGCCAGTGTCATCGGCGCGACCAAGAAGGGGAGTAACCCGTGACCGCGTTCGCGGGCGCGATCGCGCCGTCCATTCCCGCGCCGCACATCGAGTACGGCCAGCTCTCCCCGATGCTGCTGGTCTTCGGTGCGGCCGTGGCCGGCGTCCTGGTGGAGGCGTTCGCCCCGCGTCCGCTGCGCCGTACGCTGCACCTGGCCATTACGCTCGGCGGGCTGGCCGGCGCGTTCGTGCTGACCATCGCCGTCGCGGTGAGCGGCACGCTGTTCAGGGGCGGCAACTCAGGTCACCTCGCGGCGCTCGGCGCGGTCGCGGTCGACAAGCCGACCTTGTTCATCCAGGGCACGATCCTGGTGCTCGCCTTCGTCAGCGTGCTGCTGATCGCGGAGTCCTCGCACGAGGTGAGCGCCTTCGCCGCCCAGGCCGCCGCGGTGCCGGGCAGTGCGGAAGAACGGGAAGGCCTGCTCGCCGGGATCACCCACACCGAGGTGTACCCGCTCACCCTGTTCGCTGTCGGCGGGATGCTGCTCTTCCCCGCGTCGAACGACCTGCTCACCATGTTCGTGGCACTGGAGGTGCTGTCGCTGCCGCTGTACCTGCTGTCCGGCCTTGCCCGGCGGCGGCGGCTGCTCTCCCAGGAAGCCGCGATGAAGTACTTCCTGCTAGGTGCCTTCTCCTCGGCATTCTTCCTGTTCGGCGTGGCAATGCTGTATGGCTTCTCCGGATCGGTCCGGCTGGCGGCTATCGCGGCGGCGGCAAGCAGCAACACCAGCGGCGCCGTGCTGCTGTACGCGGGTATCGCGCTGCTCGGTGTCGGCCTGCTCTTCAAGATCGGTGCGGTGCCGTTCCAGGCCTGGAAGCCCGACGTCTACCAGGGCGCGCCCACCCCGATCACGGCGCTGATGGCGTCCTGCACGCTGGTCAGCGCGTTCGGCGCGCTGCTGCGCGTCTTCTACGTGGCGTTCGGGCAGCTGACCTGGGACTGGCGCCCGGCGATGTGGGGCGTGGCCATCCTGACGATGCTGGGCGGGTCCATCGTCGCGATCACCCAGACCGACGTCAAGCGGCTGCTGGCCTACTCCTCGATCGCGCAGGCCGGGTACATCCTGACCGGAGTGATCGCGGCTACCACCGCCGGGCTGTCCAGCAGCATGTTTTACCTGGCAGCCTACGGCGTAGCGACGATCGGCGCGTTCGCGCTGGTGACCTTGATCCGCGACCCGGGCGGCGAGGCCGGGCACCTGTCGAGCTGGGCTGGGCTCGGCAAGCGCTCGCCACTGGTCGCCGGGTCGTTCGCCTTCTTCCTGATCGCATTCGCAGGTATCCCGCTGACCAGCGGCTTTACCGGAAAGTTCGCGGTCTTCCAGGCGGCGATCGCTGGCGGCGCGCTGCCGCTGGTGGTCATCGGCGTGCTGAGCAGTGCCATTCTGGCGTTTCCCTACGTCCGCGTCATCGTGCTGATGTTCTTCAGCGAACCGGCACCGGACGGCCCGGCCGTGGTCAGGCCCAGTGCCTTCACCGCGACCGCCGTCGGCATCGGCGTGCTGGCGACCCTGGTCCTTGGCGTGGTGCCTGAACCACTGCTGCGACTGGCCCACGACGCTGCCACGCAGCTGTTCGTGCGTTGACAGCGCTGGTGGCGATGGCCGGACGGCCCGCTGTGGTGACGAGTACGGTGACACCGCTGGTTTATCGTGGTGATGGCCTGATAACCGGCCTGGCATCCGGTCAGCGGTGACAGGCGAACCGATAGGGGCTGTAGTGATCAACGTCGTTCCCGTGGAGCTGCCTGACGCTGACCTTGCCGCCGACATAGCCGAGGGGCTGGCCCAGGTCGAGCGCGAGCTGCGGCAGGCTGCCAGGACGCAAGATGACCTGCTCAACGAGACATCGGCGCACCTGATCGACGCGGGCGGCAAGTGGTTCCGTGCGACCTTGGTGCTGCTGGCGGCTCAGTTCGGTAACCCGCGCGATCCGAGGATCGTGTCGGCCGCCGTGGCAATCGAGCTCACGCACCTGGCCACGCTGTACCACGACGACGTGATGGACGAGGCCGATGTCAGGCGTGGCTCGCCGAGTGCCAACTCGCGGTGGACCAACTCGGTCGCGATCCTCACCGGCGACTTCCTGTTCGCGTGCGCGTCCCGCATCCTGGCCAGCCTCGGCACCGAGGCCGTCCGGATCCAGGCCGAGACCTTCTGCCGCCTGGTCGCCGGGCAGCTGGCTGAGACGGTCGGCCCGCGGCCCGGGCAGGACGTTCTCGAGCACTACCGGAGCGTGCTGACCGGGAAGACGGCCTCGCTGTTCGCCACGGCGGGGCAGTTCGGGGCGATGTTCGCCCAGGCCCCGGACGACGTGGTGGCCAGGACGAGTGCCGCGTGCGCGGCGCTCGGGGTGGCGTTCCAGCTCTCCGACGACATCCTGGACATCGCGAGCGAGTCCGCGCAGTCGGGCAAGACGCCAGGGACCGACCTGCGCGAGGGCGTCCGGACACTGCCGGTGCTGCATGCGCTGCGCTCGGCGGACCCGCGGGACGCCCGGCTCGTCGAACTGCTCAGCGGAGACCTGGCCGATACCGGGCGGCACGCCGAGGCGCTCGCGCTGCTGCGGGCGCATCCGGCAATGGACCTGGCCAAGGACGATCTGCGGCGCTGGGCTGAGGCGGCACGCGAGGCGATACTCGGGCTGCCCGACGTTCCGGCCAGAGTAGCCTTCGAGGCTATGTGCGGCTTCGTGGTGGAGCGCACCGGCTGACCTGGATCCCGCCAGCTTGGTCTCTTTGTTATAGCGCTGCGTACCAGGTTTTCTTTACCGTATCTTAGTGCTGAACTGCTTGCGGTCGGTTGGGGACTGATCGCAACGTTCACCCCCCGGCGCCCTGAAGGCGCGACAACAGGTCGGTATGTAATCCAGCAGGGACGTCTTTGATCTACGAGCGCGGAACGAAAACCCCTCGCCCTGTGCCCGAAGAACTAGGCGTCGAGGTGACCGAACAGCCTGCGGAAGGGGCACAGCCTGGGGAAGGGGCACCGCCTGCGGCTGTGCTGCCTGGACGGCATCACAGGTCCGGTACCGGGCTCACGGTGCAGGATGGCGCGAAATATCTCGGGCTCGAACTTCAGTGGCTATCGGACGGGTCAGTCGAGCATGTCCGTGACAGCGGCCCGGTGCTGGCGGCACGGACGGCCTCGCGGCGCAAGCTGAGGCGCAGCACGTTCACCGATGTCCTCAGCCGTGGCGACCAGGCTGCCCTGACTGTCATGTCCGGAGCCTGGCTCGGCTGCCTGGTCATCTTCTGGCAGTGGTGGCTGGAGCCTGCTCACCGGGCGGGCATGGCCGGCCTGGTCGTCAACTCGGCCGTGCTGGCCTACGTCTCCGGGTTCCCGGTCTTCTATGTGCTCGGCGTGAACCGGATGCGCAAGGTGAACCCGGAGCTCGCCGTGCCGATGGCGCGTGTCGCGTTCGTGGTCACCCATGCGCCTTCTGAGCCGTGGGAGGTGGTCAGGGCGACGCTTGACGCGATGCTCGCGCAGAACTACCCGCTGCCGTATGACGTCTGGATCTGCTCCGAGCAGCCCACGAAGGAGATGGTCAACTGGTGCATCGGGCGCGGGGTCGGCATCTCGTCCCGGTCGGCGGAGCCGACCTATCACCGGGACACCTGGCCGCGGCGCACCAAGTGCAAGGAAGGCAACCTCGCGTACTTCTACGACCGCTGGGGTTACCGGTCTTACGATGTCGTCGCTCAGCTCGACTGTGACCACGTGCCGGCCCCTGGTTATCTCACCGAGATGGTCCGGCCGTTCTCCGATCCGGCCATCGGTTACGTGGCCGCGCCAAGTGTCTGCGACTCCAATGCCGCAAAGTCCTGGTCGGCTCGCGGGCGGCTGCATAAGGAAGCAACGTTCCATAGTGTCTTCCAGCTCGGGCACAGTGACGGATTCGCGCCGCTGTGCATCGGCTCGCACTATGCCGTGCGGACCGAGGCGCTACGTGAAATCGGCGGAATCGGCCCGGAGCTCGCCGAGGACTTCTCGACCACCTTCCTGCTGAACGCGGCAGGCTGGCACGGTGCTTTCGCCATCGACGCCGAGGCACACGGTGAAGGACCCAACTCCTTCGCCGCGATGACGGTCCAGGAGTTCCAGTGGGCCCGCAGCCTGACGACGATCCTGCTCAGGCTTGTGCCGCGTAATATCCGGCGGCTGCCGTGGCGGTTGCGCTTCAGATTCTGCTACGCGCTGTCCTATTACTGCCTCCTGGTGACCACCACGTTGGCCGGCCTTGCTCTCGCGCCGATCGCCGTGCTGACTGACTTGCCCTGGATGCGCGTCAACTACCTGGCGTTCCTGGCGCACTGGTGGGCCATCTCGGTCTGGCTCATCTTGATGACCGCCCTGCTGCGGCGGCGCGGCTTGCTCCGGCCGCGGCGGGCGCCGATCGTGAGCTGGGAGAACTGGCTGTACAGCCTGAGCCGCTGGCCGTTCGTCGCGTTCGGCGTCCTGGCCGCGCTGGTGCAGGCCGCCCGGCCGAGAGCAATCTCGTTCAAGGTGACGCCGAAGGCAGTGCACGGACTCGAACCTCTGCCCGTTCGGCTGATTGCTCCGTTTGTCATAATTAGTGGCGCCTCGTCGGCTGCCGCACTCGCAGGCGAGCGGTTCAGCACCGCCGCTGGTTACGTCTTCCTTGCCGCTCTCGCCGGGATGACGTATGCCCTGGTCGCACTTGCGGTGTCCGTCAGGCACGCCAGGGAGATTGCCCGGCCGGCCGGGGTGGGGTTCGTCGCCGCGCTGCGGGGGGCAGCGCGGGCGCCGGTAGCGCTGGCTACCTGTGCGCTGCTCGTGGCGCTGGCCGCGTTGGCCGGCTATCCGGAGTACGCGATCAAGATGTTCGGCTGGTGAGCTATATGTCAGTTAAGCAGGCGTTTATCGACCGGTGAGTAGTATGTCCGTAAGGCGGGCTTCTAGGGGATGGGACCTATCGGATGTCGATCCTGATCACAGGGGGTGCAGGCTTCATCGGCAGTCATGCCTGCGTGGAGTTGCTGGAACATGACTACGACGTCGTCGTAGTCGACAATTTCTCCAACAGCTCGCCAGCCGCGCTCGATGCGGTACGGGAGCTTACCGGGCGTGAGCTGGCCGTGCACGAGGTGGACGTGCGCGATGCCAGCGCGCTGGACAAGGTCTTCCGGGCCGGCGCCATCGAGGCGGTGATCCACTTCGCGGGCAAGAAGGCCGTCGGCGAGTCGACGCGGATCCCGCTGGACTATTTCGACGTGAACGTGACCGGGACGATCACGCTGCTGCGCGTCATGCGCGCGCACGGTGTACACCGGCTGGTGTTCTCGTCGTCGTGCTCGATCTACGGCGACCAGTACAGCAGGCCGATCACCGAAGCCGACCGGGCGGAGCCGGTCAATCCGTACGCTCGCTCCAAGCTGATCTGCGAGCAGGTGATCGAGTCCTGCTGCGGCGTCTACCCCGACCTCAGGGCCATCTCGCTGCGCTACTTCAATCCCGCCGGAGCCCATCGCAGCGGCCTGATCGGCGAGAGCCCGCTGGGTGTTCCCAGCAATGTCGTACCGCACATGGCGAAGGTCGCCGCAGGCAAGCTGCCCAGGCTGCACGTATTTGGCGACGACTATGACACTCCGGACGGCAGCGCGATCAGGGACTACATCCACGTGCTTGACTTGGTGCAGGCGCACCGGCTCGCCCTGGAGCACCTGGCCGACGAGCCGGGGATGCGAGTACTGAACCTGGGCACCGGCACCGGCCTTTCAGTGCTCGAGCTGGTGCGTGCCTTCGAGCAGGCCTGCGGTGTCACGGTCCCGTTCGACATCACCGCGCGCCGGCCAGGGGACGTCGCGAGCCTGATCGCCGATCCTGGCCTGGTAACGAAGGAGTGGGGCTGGCGGACCAGCCACGACACGCAGTCGATGCTGCGTGACGCCTGGCATTTCGAGCGCCGCAACCCGGACGGCTATGCCGATCCGCGGCGCGAGGCGGGGGCCGGCCAGTGAACATCACCGTCATCGGCGTCGGCTACCTCGGTGCCGTGCACGCCGCATGCCTGGCCGACCTCGGCCACAACGTGCTCGGTGTCGACTCCGATGCCTGCCGAGTCGACCTGCTGGCGCAAGGCCGCACCCCGTTCTTCGAACCAGGGCTGGCTGAACTGCTGGACCGGACGGTCCGAGCAGGAACGCTCTCGTTCAGCACGTCCCTGGCCGATGCGGCGGCGTTCGGTGACGTGCATTTCATCTGCGTGGGAACGCCACAGCTTCCCGGGTCACTGGCCGCGGATACGAGCTACGTCGACGCGGTCGTCGCCGGCCTGGCACCGCACCTGAACCGGGACTGTCTCGTCGTGGGCAAGTCGACGGTCCCGGTCGGGACCGCTGCCCGGCTGGCGGGCAGGCTCGCCGAACTCGCCCCAGTCGGCTCGGCAGCGGAGCTTGCCTGGAACCCGGAGTTCCTGCGCGAGGGCCATGCCGTGCAGGACACCATGCGGCCCGACCGGCTAGTGGCGGGGGTGACATCAGCCAGGGCGCAGGCGGTACTCCGCAGCGTGTACGCGCCGATCGTCGCGGCTGGGACGCCGTTCATCTGCACCGACCTCGGCACCGCCGAGCTGGCGAAGGTGTCAGCCAATGCCTTCCTTGCCACGAAGATCTCGTTCATCAACGCGATGGCCGATATCTGTGATGCCGTCGGCGCGAACGTGGCGACTCTGGCCGAGGTGCTCGGCCACGACGCCAGGATCGGCCGGGCGGGCATGTCCGCCGGGCTAGGGTTCGGTGGCGGCTGTCTGCCCAAGGACCTGCGGGCGCTGGTTGCCAGGGCGGCCGAGCTCGGACTCACCGACTCGGTCCGCTTCCTGGAGGAGGTGGACACGCTCAACGTCGCGCGCCGTCAGCGGATCGTGGATATCGCGGCCGAACTCGTGGGCGGGTCACTGGCCGGCCGGAACGCGGCGGTGCTCGGCGCGGCGTTCAAGCCGCAGACCGACGACGTGCGTGACTCGCCGGCCCTCGCGGTGGTCGAGGCGCTGCACGCGGCCGGCGCCAGGGTCCGGGTCCACGATCCGTGGGCTAACAACAATGCGGCCGATGCGGTACCCGGACCGGACTACGTGCCCGATATCGAGAAAGCCGGCGAAGACGCCGACATCGTCTTGCATCTCACCGAGTGGCAGCAGTACCGACAGATCGATCCGGTCGCGTTGCGTACGATCGTCAGAGCGCCGGTGATCATCGATGCAAGGAACGCGCTCGCGCTGGACCGCTGGCAGGACGCGGGCTGGACGGTGCGGGGGATCGGGGTCCGACCGTCCACCCGTAGGCCAGCAGCATCGGGGCTGAATGGGCCGCTGTAACCGTTGTGGCCGGCCTGACGCTGGAATGAGTGTCAGGCGAGTCGCCGCAGCACTGCGGCGTCGCTTCAGTGGGGGACCTAGAGGAGGACAGACATGCGCGTCTTGGTGACCGGGGGCGCCGGGTTCGTCGGTTCGCATCTGTGTGATGCGCTGATCGCCCGTGGCGATGCGACGGTATGCGTGGACAACCTGTCGACTGGCCGGGTCGAGAACATCGAGCATCTGCTTGCCGAGCCGCGGTTCGAGTTCGTCGACGCGGACGTCACCGAAGGCCTCGACCCGCCGGGGCATTTCGACGCGGTGGCGCACCTGGCCAGTCCGGCGTCACCGCCGCAGTACCTGCGCCGTCCGCTGGAGACGCTGGCGGCGGGCAGCGCCGGCACGGCGAGCTGCCTGCGGCTCGCGGAACGTGACAAGGCACGCTTCGTCCTCGCCTCGACCAGCGAGGTCTACGGAGATCCCGCGGTCCACCCGCAGCCCGAGGAGTACTGGGGCAACGTCAACCCGATCGGCCCGCGTAGTGTCTACGACGAGTCCAAGCGGTTCGCCGAGGCACTGACCGTGGCCTTCGGCCGGGAGCGCGGTGTAGCTGCCGGTATCGTGCGGATCTTCAACACCTACGGTCCGCGGATGTGCGCCGACGACGGGCGGATCGTGACCAACTTCATCAACCAGGCCCTGACGGGTAAGCCGCTCACCGTCTACGGCGACGGCAGCCAGACGCGGAGCTTCTGCTACGTCGACGATCTGGTCAGGGGCATCGTGGCGATGCTGGACTCAGCCGAGCCAGGGCCGATCAACCTCGGGAATCCCGAGGAGTTCACGGTCGCCGGTTTCGCGGAACTGGTCCTGCGGGTTACCGGCTCGCAGTCGGCGGTGGAACTCCGGCCGCTGCCGACCGACGACCCGACCCGCCGCCGTCCGGCCATCGGCAAGGCCAGCGCCCTGCTCGGCTGGAAGCCAGAAGTGTCGGTCGAGGAAGGGGTAGACCGGACCGTGGACTGGTTCCGCGGCCGCCAGGGCCGGTGACCGGCACGCGCTAGCACGCTCGGCCACCCGGCAGCGGCGCGGGCTGATCCGCCCGCGCCGCTGATCCGCCCGCGCCGTCCTTACTGGTCGCCTACGCCTGGGCGCCTACGTCTGGCCTGGTGAGGCGGTACGGCGTGCCCGAGAAGTACACTGGACCTGGCCGCAGCCGGAACAGAGCCTGCAGGTTGAGCCCGGCCCGCCGGAGCGGTGACCGCGGGCGGAGCATGAACCCGGCGCCGCTCGCGTCGCCCGCGACCCCGTACACCGGGCCGACGAAGAGCGGGCCCGCGGTCAGACCGGTCCGCCGGCCACGGACTATTTCCTCTCGGGTCGCGGTGCGCCAGGCCTTGATCGAGCGGAATGTGCGCGACCCCCAGCGCACTATCCACGGCCCGGTCGCGTGGTAGTCGTTGCCGGCCAGGAAGGCAGCCGCCGGGGTTTCCGCGAACACGGAATACACCAGCGGGCCGGCCGCCGAGCTGACGAAGATGTTGTTGAACACCCGGACGCCGTGCGGGTACCCGTAGATCCGCAGCGCGATCTGGGTGCCGGTACGGGCCATCACCACCGTGTTCTGATAAGCGGTCAGGTACGAGGAGTAACCGCCGATGGCCAGGCCGCCGACGTTGTGCCGGACGAAGCCGTCACTGGCGCTGATGTTGAAGCGCACGACATTGCCCCGCTCTGGATTGCCGGGGACGCCGAAGAGCATGTAGCCAGGGCCGTGGTTGTGGTAAGAGCGGTTGTATTCGATCACCGAGTTGGTCGTGCCCTCGTCGAAGCCGAAACCGCCGCCATCCACCGGGGTCCTGGTGGAGTTGTCGTGTGACACGTTGTGGGCGATCACGACGCCGGTCGCGTCGTAGGCCCAGATCCCTTCCGGGCCCTGCTGCGGCGCTCCGCCGGCCCCGCCGTTGTGGTAAGCGAGGGAATAGGTGATCGCCGCGCCCTTGACGCTGCCGAGCACGATGCCGCTGCCGGTGTTCAGCGAGACATTCGCCGGGTCGCCGAGATTGCCGTAAGCGCGGACACCGCGGACGCGGATGTTGGCGTTCGCGTAGCCGAACAGGGCCGGATGGAAGATGGGCCAGGCCGGGCCATAGCTGCTCAGCCCGGCGTCCAGGTTCCCGTGCAGGACGGAGCTGGTGACCGACACGTTCTGGAAGCCGCCACCGTCGTGCAGGCCGCCGATCGCCACGCCGTAGCCGAAGCCGGTGACGTTGACGCGGTCGATGAAGATGAGGCTGAGCATCTTCCCGACCAGGTTGCTGAACACCTGGATGCCGGCCGTAGTCGCCTTCATGGCGTTCTGCCCGACGATCACGAGATTACGGACCGTGACCCCGGCGGTGTCCTCGATCACGATGCCTGACCCGCCCGACTGGATGACGGCACTGCCCTTGCCATACGAGCTGATCAGCACCGGCTTGGCGGGATTTCCCGCCTCTCCCTTGCCGATGAAGATGCTGCCGGCATACCGGTAGCCGCCGCGCAGCAGCAGGCGCTCGCCCGGCAGCAGGCGCGCCGAGGATGCCCGGGTGAGGGTGCGCCATGCCGTTGCCGGCGACCTTCCTGAGGCGGTGTCGTGACCGAACGGGCTCACGTAGTAGGTGACGGGGCTCGGCGAACTGGCAGGCCACCTGATCGACGGCTCGATGGCCGTCCAGCCGGAGACCATAAGCGCGGCAATGACCAGGGCGGAAGTGGTGCGGAAAACGTGCATGGAAAGACTTTAGGCTAACCGGCTAGCAAAACGTGTGCGGCTCCGTCATCTTGGCGGTCATCGTGCGCCGGCTTGTGTCCTCTTGGCGGTTATCGTCTCGCCGGCGATCCGCGCGCTGGCGGCAGCTATCCGCGCCGCGGGAATGCGGATCGTCCTGGTGGCGCTTACCGCTGTGAGGTGATCCGGCAGCCCGGCGCCGCTGCGGCCAGGCCGGAGCCCTCGACAGGGCGGAAGCGCGAGTGCCCGCAGAACGGCACTGGCCGGAAGGAGACTGGCGTGAGAATCTTCGGTATGGACAAGACGCGGATGATCACAGCGGATCAGGCACTGCCGGGGCGCTCTGAACCGATGCGAGTGCCCGCCGCGCACGAGGTGCTCGGCAGCGCGCTACGGCCGCCCTACCCGGACGGCAGCGAGGTCGCCGAGTTCGCGCTCGGCTGCTTCTGGGGAGCGGAGCGGAAGTTCTGGCATACACCTGGCGTGATCTCCACCTCCGTGGGCTACGAAGGCGGCTTTACCCCGAACCCGTCGTACGAGGAAGTATGCAGCGGCGCGACCGGGCACGCCGAGGCGGTCCGGGTGGTCTTCGACCCCGCCGTGGTGTCCTACCGTGACCTGCTGAAGGTGTTCTGGGAGTCGCACGACCCGACTCAGGGCATGCGGCAGGGCAACGACATGGGCACGCAGTACCGGTCGGCGATCTTCTGGCATTCCGCGCAGCAGCGGGCCGCCGCGCAGGATTCGGCCGCCGCCTACCAGCAGCAGCTGACGGGGGCGGGTTTTGGCGCCATCAGCACCGAGATCCGGCCGGCCTCGGAGTTCTATTTCGCCGAGGACTACCACCAGCAGTACCTGTCTGCCACGAAGAACCCGAACGGTTACTGCGGCCTGGGCGGCACGGGAGTGGCGTGCCCGGTCGGCGTGGTCAAGACCAGTAGCTGACTCCGGCGGGGGCCGACAGATGACCAGAATTCGTCACGCAGCCGCCTGCACGGCATTATCGAGGCCGGCCCCGCGGGCGGCCGCGATCGGCTCGGCGTTCCCGAGGCCCGCCCTGCGGCTGGCCGCGATCGGCTGCGCGTTATCGTCCGGGCTGCTGTCCGTGGCTGGCTGCTCGTCGTCGCAGCCAATCGCGCCGACTCCGGCACGCTCGCCGGCGGCGACCGCTTCGAAGCCGGATCGCTCTCCTGCCGCACGGCCGCAAAGCTGGGCAGTCGCTTCCTCGGCTGCGGCGGGAGGGGGCATGGGCGCCCTGATCGCCGCGGCCCGGAAAGAGGGCACGCTGAACGTGATCGCGTTGCCCCCGACTTACGCCAACTACGCGGCGATCGAGAAGGCATTCAGCAGGCGGTACGGAATCGCGATCAGGGCACTGGCACCCGGAATCGGCAGCGAGCAGGAGATCAGCCAGATCACGAGCGCGGCCGGATCGGCCAGCGCGGCCGACGTGCTCGACGTGGACCTGCAGGTCGCGCAGGCCGACGCCAGCCTGTTCGCGCCGTACCAGGTAGCCACCTGGGCCGCGATCCCGGCCAGCCAGAAGGCACCTGACGGGGCCTGGGTGCAAGATTACGGCGGCTTCATGTCGGTCGGATACGACGCGGCGAGGTTCGGGACGATCAGGTCGCTGAACCAGTTGCTCGGGCCGAAGTTCCGTAACGCTGTCGCGCTTGACGGTAACCCGACGCAGGCGAGCGCTGCCCTGTACGGCGTGCTGATGGCCAGCCTCGCGCTCGGCGGGTCGGCTGACGACATCGGCCCGGGAGTGACCTTCTTCCACAAGCTCGCCGCGGCGGGCAACTTCGTCTCCGTGCCTGCCACCACGGCGCTGACGATCAAGTCAGGGATGACGCCCGTGGTGTTCAACTGGGACTACCTGAACACCCCGGCCGTGGTCGGCCGGCCGGCGTCGGACTGGAAGGTCTTCATCCCGGCGCGGGCCGGTATCGGCTACTTCTACGCTCAGGCGATCAACAAGGATGCTCCGCACCCGGCGGCGGCCAGGTTGTGGGAAGAGTTCTTGTACTCCCAAGGACCGCAGGGTGGCCAGAACTTGTGGCTCAAAGGCGGGGTAAGGCCGGTCGAGCAGGCCGGGATGCGGGCCGACCGGACCGTCGACGCCCGGGCTGCCGCCGGGCTGCCGCCCGTTCCGCCAGGGGCAGCGTTCCTCACCGCGGGCCAGGTAGCAAGAGCCGCGGCGTACCTATTCGCGCGCTGGGACAAGGCGGTCAGGTGAAGGGTTGTCACCACTAGTTTGCTAGTTGTTCACATTTCAGTCGCTTTTCATTCTCTTTGTCCTCCTACTGTCACGTACTGAGGGGCACCGGCTGCCTCCCGCCAGACCGCCTGGCGCTGGCCTGTCACCGACTCAGGGGAGACTGACGTGGCTTTGTCCGGGACCGAGGACCTGATCGGCGCCCTCGACGAGGTGTCGCTGAGCAAATTCCACCTTCGCACCGCGTTCGTGTCCGGTATGGGGTTCTTCACCGACGCGTACGACCTCTTCGTCATCGGAGTCGCGTCCACGCTGATCAAGCAGGACTGGCACCTCGGTACCGGCCAGCTGGCAACGCTGAACGCGACGATGCTAGGTGCGGCCTTCCTCGGCGCCTTCGTCTTCGGCCGGATCGCCGACCTGATCGGCCGCAAGCGGGTCTACTGGGTCGTGGCCGCGATCATGGCGGTCGCGGCGATCGGATCGGCGCTCGCACCGTCGTTCTGGGTCCTGATCGCGTTTCGGTTCCTGCTCGGGCTCGGGGTTGGCGGCGACTACCCGGTCAGCGCCGTGCTGATGAGCGAATACGCGAACACCAAGGACCGCGGCAGGCTGGTCGGGCTGGTGTTCTCCACCCAGGCGCTCGGCCTGATCATCGGACCGGTGATCGCGCTTGGTCTGCTCGGCGCCGGAACTTCCACTGACCTGACCTGGCGGCTGCTGCTCGCGCTCGGCGCCGTGCCGGCCGCCGCGGTCATCTACCTGCGCCGCAAGATGCCGGAGTCGCCGCGGTTCCAGGTGCAGGTGCTCGGCCGCGACACCGAGGTCGGCACCGAGCTGCACGGCCTCACCGGTGGCCTGATCAGCGGCAACAAGACGTCGGGCAAGCGGCGGCAGGTCCGGCTGAGCGAGTTCCTTACCAACCGGACACTGCTGGTTACCCTGATCGGCACGGCCGGTAGCTGGTTCCTGCTCGACTACGCCTACTACGGCAACACGATCTCCACGCCCCAGATACTCAAGCTGATCGCGCCGACAGCGTCGACCATGACGGCCATCGCTATCCAGCTGGCGATCTTCGTGGCGGCCGCAGTGCCTGGTTACATCCTGGGTATCTTGCGCATCGACCGGATCGGCCACCGGCGGCTGCAGACGTCCGGCTTTCTGATGATGGCGGTCTGCTTCGGCATCATCGCGCTGGTGCCGGGGGTCGCGACGGCGGTGGTGCCGTTCCTGGCTGTCTACGGACTCAGCTACTTCTTCACCGAGTTCGGCCCTAACATGACCACGTTCGTGATGCCGAGCGAGCTGTTCCCGGTCTCCGCGCGCGCCACCGGTCATGGCATCTCGGCGGGTATCGGTAAGTTCGGTGCCTTCGTCGGCGTCTTCTTGTTCCCGATCCTGCAGACCTCGCTCGGCCTGCGCGGAACGCTGCTGCTCACCACAGTCGTGTCCCTCGGCGGTTGCCTGCTCACCCAGGTGCTCCCCGAGCCGGCGGGTCGCAGCCTGGAGGACATCTCCGCTCATGCCGACGCGGTGATCGCCACCGCCGAGGGCATCCTCGCCAGCAAGGCAGGGACAGCCACCGGGGTCTGACTCAAGTCCATAGGACCACGCGCTGGCGCGTCCGGGTGAGTTACGCGGGCGCGCCGCCGCGTCCGGCCCCCGACCGGAACCTGGTCACCCCGGCGATCAGCGCCGGGTCAGCGAGGCTGGTCAGGCCGTGTGCGAACTCGCCAGCCATGGCCGCGTCGTGGTCGAGCGAAACGGACTCGATCGCCGACATCCGGTCACCGCGCAGGCAGGTCTGCGGCAGCGCCGCCAGTTCGCTCGCGAGCTGCTCTGCCGCCGCCCGTGCGCCGCCGTGCGGAACCACCCGGTTGACCAGGCCGATCGCCAGTGCCTCGACCGCATCGACCGCGCGGCCGGTCAAGATCAGGTCCAGCGCCCGGCCAAGCCCGATGAGCGCGGGCAGCCGCACCGTGCCGCCGTCGATCAGCGGTACGCCCCAGCGGCGGCAGAAGACGCCGAAGACGGAGTCCTCCTCGGCGATCCGCAGGTCGCACCAGAGCGCGAGCTCGAGACCGCCCGCGACCGCGTGCCCGGCGACCGCGGCGATGACCGGCTTGGACAACCGCATCCGGGTCGGCCCCATCGGGCCGTTGCCGTCCGGTGCGACCCGGTTACCGTCAGCCGTTCCCACGGCGCTCAGGTCGGCGCCCGCGCAGAATGTCCCGCCCGCACCGGAGAGCACGGCCACGGCGGCATCGGGATCGGCGTCGAACGCACCGAACGCCTCGGCCAGAGCGGCAGCGGTCGACCCGTCCACCGCGTTTCGCGCCTGCGGCCGGTCGATGACGACTGTCGTGACCGCGCCGGCCCGCTCGACCCGTACCGTCATGCCTGCGCCTCCCTGGCTCAGGCGACGTGCCAGGTGTCGCTGCCGGCCAGCAGCGCGGCGAGGTCTCCGTCGCCCTGCCGCTGCCTGGCGGTCTCGATCTGTGCCGCCAGGCCGTCGTCGTAGGTGGAGCGTTCCACCTGCCGGAAGATCCCGATCGGGGTATGCGCGAAGTCCGAGCTGTCCAGCCTGGTCAGGGCGAAGGCATAGGACGGATCTTCGGCATGGGCGTCGTGTACCAGCAGCGAATCCGGCTCTGCCTGGGCGAGCGGTACCGGCTCGAGCGAGCCGTACTTGCCGAACCGCAGGCCGTAACGGGCAATCGCGTCAGCACCTTGGCCGGCACCGGCACCGGCACCGGCACCGGTGTTCGGGCCGGCGGCCGCGGTCGTGCCGAACCTGACGGGTTGGCCGTGCTCCAGCCGGATCACGTGCTCTTCGCGCGCGCCCGGTTCGGTGACCGCGGCAAACGCGTCGTCGTTGAAGATCGGGCAGTTCTGGTAGATCTCCACGAACGCGGTGCCGCGGTGGTCGGCGGCGGCGCGCAGCACGCTGGTCAGGTGCTTGCGATCAGAGTCGATCGTCCGCGCCACGAAACTGGCCTCGGCGCCGAGCGCGAGCGACAGCGGGTTGAACGGCGTGTCCAGCGAGCCGAACGGCGTGGACTTGGTCACCTTCCCCAATTCTGAGGTCGGCGAGTACTGGCCCTTGGTCAGTCCGTAGATCCTGTTGTTGAACAGCAGGATCTTGATGTTGACGTTACGGCGCAGAGCGTGGATCAGGTGGTTGCCGCCGATCGACAGGGCGTCGCCGTCGCCGGTGACGACCCAGACGGACAGGTCCTGCCGGGAGGCGGCCAGGCCGGTCGCGATAGCCGGAGCCCGGCCGTGAATCGAGTGCAGGCCGTAGCTGTTGACGTAGTAGGGCAACCGGGACGAGCAGCCGATGCCGGAGACAATGACGAGGTTCTCTCGCGGGATCTCCAGCTCGGGCAGGAAGGACTGGAACGCGGCCAGGATGGCGTAGTCGCCGCAGCCGGGGCACCACCTGACCTCCTGATCGGACTTGAAGTCCTTCGCGGAGAGTTGCTGCTCCGAGTGCGGTACGAGGGTGAGCGAGGTCAGCCGGTGAGCTGGCGCGCCGTGGCCAGTCAGGCCAGTTTCTGTGTGCTCAGACATTCGCGATCACATCCTGGATGACGCCGGTCAGCTCGGCTGCGCGGAACGGTAGCCCGCGCACCCGGTTGTAGGAGATGACATCGGTCAGGTACCGGCCGCGCAGCACCAGGGCGAGCTGCCCGAGATTGATCTCGGGCACCAGGACCTTGTCGTACCGCTTCAGTACCTCGGCAAGGTTGACGGGGAACGGCGACAGGTGGCGCAGGTGCGCCTGCGCCACAGAACCGCCCGCCAGCCTGACTCTCCGGACGGCTGCTCCGATCGAGCCGAATGTGGAGCCCCAGCCGAGCACGAGCACCCGGGCGCTGCCATCCGGGTCGTCCACTTCGAGCGGCGGCAGGTCAGCGGCGATACCGTCGATCTTCGCCTGCCTGAGCCTGACCATCTTGTCGTGGTTGTCGGGGTCGTAGGAGATCGTGCCTGCTCCGTCTGCCTTCTCGATGCCGCCGATCCGGTGTTCCAGGCCACGCGTTCCCGGGATCGCCCATGGCCTGGCCAGGGTCTGCGGGTCCCGCTGGAACGGCATGAACGCCGGGGCGTTCGCGCCCGCTGCCGCCGCCGCGCTGGCGAGCTCGTTGGTGGTGGTGAAGGAGAATTGCGACTCCAGGTCAGGCAGCTCGCTCAGGTCGGGGACCCGCCAGGGCTCGGAGCCGTTGGCCAGGTAGCCGTCGGACAAGATGATCACCGGAGTGCGGTACTTCACCGCGATCCTGACCGCGTCGAGGGCGGTGGAGAAGCAGTCGCCGGGAGTCGCGGGCGCAAGGACGACCAGGGGGGACTCGCCGTTGCGGCCGTACAGGGCCATCAGCAGGTCGGCCTGCTCGGTCTTGGTCGGCATTCCGGTCGACGGCCCGGCCCGCTGGATGTCGCAGATGACGAGCGGCAGCTCGACCGCGACGGCCAGGCCGATGGTCTCCGCTTTCAGGCACATGCCAGGACCAGACGTGGTGGTCACGCCGAGCGCGCCGCCGAAGGCGGCGCCGAGCGCGGCACCCACCCCGCTGATCTCGTCCTCGGCCTGGAACGTGCGCACGCCGAACCGCTTGTGCTTGGACAGTTCGTGCAGGATGTCGGAGGCGGGGGTAATCGGATACGACCCGAGGAACAGCGGCAGGCCGGTCAGCCTGGCCGCGGTGACCAGGCCAATCGCGAGCGCGGTGTTGCCGGTGATGTTGCGGTAATCGCCGGTCGGCAGGGCGGCTGGCTTGATCTCGTACTGAACCGAGAATTCCTCGGTGGTCTCGCCGTAGTTCCAGCCGGCCTGGAAGGCCGCGACATTGGCTCGCATGATCTCCGGCTTGGCCGCGAACTTGGCCTCCAGGAAGCGCAGCGTGCCCTCGGCCGGGCGGTTGTAGAGCCAGCACAACATGCCGAGCGAGAACATGTTCTTGGCTCGCTCGGCGTCTCTCTTGGTGATCTGGAAGCCTTCGAGCGCCTTGACGGTCACCGAGGTGATCGGGATGGCGTGCAACTGGTAGCCGTCGAGTGAGCCGTCTTCGAGTGGGTTGCTCTCGTATCCGACCTTTACCAGATTCCGCTTGGTGAACTCGTCGGTATTGGCGATGATGTCCGCACCCCTGGGCAGGTCGTCGATGTTCGCCTTCAGCGCGGCGGGGTTCATCGCCACCAGCACGTCTGGAGCATCACCTGGGGTCAGGATGTCATGATCGGCGAAGTGCAACTGGAAGCTGGAGACCCCAGGCAGGGTCCCGGCGGGCGCGCGTATTTCCGCGGGAAAATTGGGCAGCGTGGAAAGGTCGTTCCCGAACGTGGCCGTCTCCTGCGTGAACCGGTCACCGGCTAGCTGCATGCCGTCGCCGGAATCGCCGGCGAACCTGATGATGACTCGGTTGAGCTGCTGGATTTGCTTGGACACAGTGGAGTGCCTCCTCTGTGCGCCGAGGCCGCGCTCGTAGTGCGGTGACGGCGTATTTGCTCGGGCGCGGCGCCCTGTCGGCGAGGCGCGTTTTATTCTTCAATCCGCTAATTCGGCTTGCTACAACACGTAACAGGCCAAAATTATGCCGTGGCGTGCAGCGGCAACGTCGCTGCTGACCTGCAGCAAAGATGTCTTCCCCAGGTGCCACGGCGACGATTGGGGGCCGGGCGCCTAGCTGCATTCTATTACCCTTGCGGCACCAGGGAACGCAGGGACTGTCACTAGTGGCGGTCGTGCCGTCGTGCGCCGATATTAGTTAGCTGACTGTAGCGTTGCGACTCGATTGCGATTACGGAGCGTGTCAACCGCTTGACGCTGCGGCGCGTCATACTCGCGTCATGGATTCACGGGGAGGGGGCGCGCGATCAGATGACTGATCTCGCTCAGGGGCAGGTGGTACGGCGTCAGGGCCAGGCGGCACCACGGCCCCTCGGCCAGGCGGAGCCTGGCAGAGCCGCACATGAGCACGCTGGTTTCGGGCGTGCTTCCTCGGGGCGCGCTACCGCGAAGGCGGAGCTGGCCGCCGCGCTGAGCGGAGTCGAGCTGACCGAGTCCGAGCGCAGGTTCCTGGCCAGGCTCAGCCAATGGGACAAGCGCAACGCGAGCATGGTTGCCGCGCTGGTCTCGCGCGCCCGGCAGCGTGGCCAGCAAGAGGCAGCCCTGACGCCACGGCAGCTCGAGGACCCGGTGCCCGGGTTCAGGCACCGCGCCGCGATCGCCTCGTAGCGCCGGGTCGTCATCGCCTGCTGGCGGCGGGAGCGCCGAAGTGCTTGGCGAACCACTCGCGGGCCAGGCGCGTGACGGTCTGCAGCGCGCCCGGCTCCTCGAACAGGTGCGTGGCGCCGGGGACGATCGCCAGCCGGTTCTCGCAACGCAGCTCGCGCTGCGCCTCCCGGTTGAGGTCGAGCACGATTTCGTCGCGCTCGCCGACGATCAGCAGTGTCGGTGCCCGGACGGCTGACAGTCTCGCCTCGGCCAGGTCAGGGCGGCCGCCGCGGGAGACCACGGCGTCGATGTGGGCATCCGGCGCGGCGGCCGACCACAACGCGGCGGCCGCGCCGGTACTCGCACCGAAGTAGCCGATCGCCGTATGCACGCCGCCGGGCTGACCGCGCAGCCAGGACGTGACGGCGGTCAGCCGGCTGGCCAGCGTCTCGACATCGAACACGTTGGCGCGATCGAGCTCTTCGGCGGAGGTGAGCAGGTCGAACAGCAGCGTCCCGAGGCCGGCTTCGTTGAATTGCTCGGCCACGAACCGGTTACGCGGGCTGTGCCTGCTGCTCCCGCTGCCGTGCACGAACAGCACAGTCCCTGGGGCACCGGCGGGAATCGAGAGATGGCCGGCCAGCATCAGGGCGCCGGCCTGGACCTCGACATGCTCGTCTCGCCCTGAAGAGCCGGACGACGCCTGCGGGTCTTGCGTTGCCGCATGGTTCGAAGTCGCCGGCCTGGGCTTTGCCGCACGCTGTAGCAATTCGGACACTTCGGTGTCGGGTACGTGGCTGAAATCCTGGTACCAGGTTCCGACGGCCGCGAAGGAGGCGGGCGCTTCCAGGCAGACGACCTCGTCATAGTCGCTGCGCAACTCCGCTACCGAGTCCGGCGCGCCGACCGGGACGGCGAGTATTACCCATGCCGCGCCCTGCTGGCGGGCAACCTGGCAGGCGGCGCTGGCGGTGCTGCCGGTCGCGATTCCGTCGTCGACCACGACCACCGTCCGGCCAGCGAGGTCCAGGCCGGCCCTGCCCGCCCGGAACTGTTGCGCTTGCCGGTCCAGATCGGCACGCTCGCGTTCCTCCACGACGGCGATCTCCTGGTCGGTGATACCGGCCCGGCGGATCACGTCCTCGTTGAGGACGCGGACCCCGCCCTCTCCGATCGCGCCCATCGCCAGTTCCGGCTGGAACGGGACTCCGAGCTTGCGCACGACGAGCACGTCAAGCGGTGCCGAGAGCGCCTGCGCTACCTCGAAGGCGACGGGCACGCCGCCACGCGGCAGGCCAAGCACGACGACGTCGCTGTCGCGCAGGTACTCAAGCTGCTCGGCAAGGCGGCGTCCGGCGTCGGTCCGGTCCGTGAATCGCACTAGCCACCCCCGAGGTGAGAGTTCAGCGAGGTCATCAGCAGACATACCCAGCAGGCCGGCGGCCACCGCCGGGACCGAGGATCTTCGAATCAGGTGACGGTGTCCTAGCGGGCAGGGACCTTCGCCCCTTGGCCGCAAGCCGCCGGAAGCGAGGCAATAGAAGTCGGGAGGGGAGTTCTCGATGATCACCTACTCGGATGTGGAGCGACTGCTCGCGGTCAGCGCTGACGAGCCTTCGGTCCTTTCGGTGTACCTGCGAGTGCCAGCGGATCCGGCGGAGTTGCGCGAGTTGCCGGCCCGCGCCGACGAACTGCTCGCGGCGGCCGCGGGAGGCGTGCGGGGCGTGCGGGCCGACGACGAACAACAGGTGCGCAAGCTGATCGAGGTGCACGGCCGTGACTGGCTCGGGCATACCGCGGCGATCTTCGTCGCCAGCCGGGCGGGCCTGTCGGAAGCGTTCGCGCTGCCGTGTGAGCTGCCAGACCGAGCAGTCCTGGCGGCGCGACCGCACGTCAGGCCGCTGCTCGTCGCGTTGCAGCGGTGCCCGTCGCATCTGGTGGCTGTGGTGGACCGGCGGCACGCGTGGCTGTTCCGGGTGACTGGCGACCGGATCGAGCGGACGGCCAGCCTGGCTGAGGCGGCGCAGGTGCGCAGCCCTGGATTCGGCGGCTGGTACGGCCTCGATTCGCACCGTGTCAACGACCTGGTCATCGAACTGGCGCACGAGCATTTCCTGGACACGATCGTCTTGCTCGAGCGGGTCTTGCGGCCGGGCGAACATGAGCCGCTGATCGTCGGCGGCCACAAGGACACCATCGCGCAGTTCGCCGGAATGCTGCCCACAGGCCTGCGCGAGCGGCTGTCCGGGAGCTTCGTGGTGGATCCGCATACCATGACGCCGGCCCGGGTACATCACCTTGCCAAGCCGATCATCGATGCCTGGGTCACCGAGCACGAGCGGCGGCTGGACATCCGGTTGCGGCAGGGCGAGGGGCTCCCGGCGCAGGGGGCGCTGACCGTGGCCGGGATAAGACCGTGCCTTGACGCGGTCAACCAGCGGGCCGTGCAACTGCTCGTCGTTCCGGTCGGCGGGATGATCGGCGGCTTCGTCTGCCGGAAATGCCGCACGCTCAGCGTCACCGGCACGGACTGCCAGCACGGGAAAGCCGTGTCCGCGCCGGTACCCGACCTGATCGAAGAGATGGTCACCAGGACGATCGACGACGGCGGCAGGGTCGAGGCTGTTCTCGACCCGCCTGGCGACGTCGCGGCTCGGCTCCGCTTTCCACTTGCTCAAGCACACGGGAGGTAGCAGCGATGGCTGACACTCAGACGCTGCAGGTGCAGACCCACGCGCATGGTGCCGTCCCCGAGGACGCGACGGACCTGGCCGTGATGCGAGTCCGGTCTGAATTGCGCAAAGCGCACGAGCCAGTGCTGTTCGCCAGGGTGAAGCTCACACTGTCAGCCGACCCGGCGGTAGAGCGCCCCGCGATCGCGCAGGTCAACGTGGACCTGAACGGGCGGCCGATCCGCGCGCAGGCCAATGCGGCGACGATGCGCGACGCGATCGAGATGCTGAGCGACAAGCTCAGGATCCAGTTGCGGCGAGCGGAGCGGAACTGGGCAGCGATCCACGGCGGGCTTCCGGCTCGCGAGCCAGAACCTGGTGAGTGGCGGCATCAGAGTATTCCGGCCCAGCGGTTGCCGTACTTCCCGCGTCCGGTCGACGAGCGCAGCGTGGTCCGGCACAAGTCCTACGGGCTGGCCAAGCTGACGCCCGACGAGGCCGTCGCCGACCTGGAGTTGCTCGATTACGACTTCCACCTGTTCACCGAGCGGTCGACCAACGAGGACAGCGTGATCTACCGGGCCGACGACGGCTACCGGCTCGCGCAGGTCCATCCGCGGCCGAGTCGGCTCGGCCCGACCGAGAACCCGATGACTGTCAGCGACGTCCCGGCACCGCGGATAGACGTAGCCGACGCGGAGACACGGCTCGGGGCCTTCGGCCAGCCGTTCATGTTCTTCGTGAACAGCCGGACCGGTCGCGGCAACCTGATCTACCACCGCTACGACGGCGACTACGGACTGATCACGCCGGCCGACTCCTGAGGGCGTGCTGGCGGGGTACTGGCGTGCTGGCCGGGTGCTGGCGTGGTACTGGCATCCTGGCGGGGTGGCTGGCGGGTGAGGGTCAGGTTTGCCGTCGGTTACCGGTAGTTAACGAATTGCAGGGCAATGTCGAGTTCCTTGCCCTTGAGCAAGCCCTGGACGTCCTGCAACTCGTCCTTCTTCTTGGACGAAACCCGCAGTTCGTCGCCTTGGATCTGGGCGCGGACGCCCTTGGGGCACTCGTCCCTGATGATCTTCGAAATCCTCCTGGCGTCGTCCTGCGAGATACCTTCTTTGAGGTTGGTCAGCAGGCGGTACTCCTTGCCGGAAAGCTTCGGCTCGCCCGGGTCGAGAACCTTGAGCGACACGCCTCGCTTGATCAGCTTCTCCTTGAACAGGTCGAGTACGGCTTTTGCCCGCTCCTCGCTGTTGGCCCTGATTTCCACGGCCTTGTCGCCTGACCAGGCGATGGACGCGCCGACGCCGCGGAAATCGAACCTGGTGCCGACCTCCTTCGATGTCTGGTTCAGTGCGTTGTCGACTTCCTGATGATTGATCTTGGACACGATGTCGAACGAAGATTCAGCTGCCACGGGTACAGGTTAGACGCCCTGGAGGTGACGCATGGTGCAGGTTCCGCTATCCTTCTTCGTGCCGTCCTCAGCAGGCGGCGCAAGGCAGGTTGCCCGAGTGGCCAAAGGGAGCGGTCTGTAAAACCGTCGGCTCAGCCTACGTTGGTTCGAACCCAACACCTGCCAC
>DATLSX010000172.1:0-120311 GCA_035533915.1 Streptosporangiaceae bacterium | reverse complement strand
ATGTGGCCCCGTTTCAGGCGGCACCGAGAAGAAGGGCCTGGTCAGGGTTGGGGCCGAATCAAGCCGACGTGCGGCTCCCGATGATCAGGGTGGGTCCACTTCAAGGCGTCGGAGTGGGGCCGAACCAAACCGTCCTAGCCAGCGGCGCGCAGCAGAAGGACATCACTGGCCTGATAGACCGCGTGATCGCGGGCTTGAGCCACCTCTACCTCCTTGGGGGTCACCGGGCGATCGGCGGGGGCCGGGAGCCGGTGCTCCCGGCCCCCGCCTCACAGCAGGGCCCGGACGACGCCGAGCTCGTCCAGCAGGCCCCACCCGGCCGCGACGTCCCCGAACGCCAGGTGCCGGGTCCGGCCCGGCATCGCCCAGCCGGCCAGGTCAGAACGCTTGGCGGTCTCACGGGAACGGCCGCACTCGACCGGGGTGGAATCGACCACACAGACATCGTCGGTCCATGCGGTGGTACCGGCCGCCAGGGCACGGATGCAGTGCCGGATCATCGACGCGGCGGCGCGCAGCCGCTTGTTATATCCAGGCTGCTGGGGCAGGTACGGGAACAGGTGCCGCAGGTGAGCGCGGGCATGCCGCAGCCACCGGGCCTCGGAGGTGAACCCCAGCAAGGCCCGCATGACCGCCAGCGTGACCAGCTCAGCGTCGTTCAGCTTCGGGCCGATGCCGACCTCAGGCCGGTACGGCGCGAGCTGCGGCGATTCCTTCAGAAGGTCGTCGGTCGTCGCGTACAGTGCGGTGGCGAGGGTGTCCAGGTCTGTTGTCACAAACTGATCTTGGACGCCCTCGCTTCGCCTCCGCAGCCTCCCCTTGGAATTGATCATCTAGCTCCTGATATCCCTGCGGGGATGCCCGTTCCGGGCTGAAAATCGGTGGTGGCTGCCCGCCGACGCCGGAAGCCTATGGTCGTTGAGGCCGTCGTCTAGCTGGGCGCTGGGAGCCGTGCTGATGGGTCCTTCATTGTCGCCTTGAGCACGCGGATTAGATTCTGCCGTCCCTTGCGGCTCCCGCGGGCAGCCGCCTGCTGTTCGCCCCCGACAGCGAGGAGGTGCCAGGGTGCTGCAGGAAACGCAGGAGACCGAGGAGATCATCGAGCGGGTCGCGGCGCTGGATATCGGCAAGGCCGAGGTGATGTGCTGCGTCCGGGTTCCCGGTGAGGACAGGCCGGGCCGGCGGCTGCGGGAGGTGCGGGCCTATCCGGCGATGACCCGCTCGCTGCTGGGGATGGCTGACCGGCTGCGCTGCCTGGGCGTGACCCGGGTGGTGATGGAGGCAACCTCGGACTACTGGAGGCCGGCGTTCTATGTGCTGGAGGCCGCCGGGTTCGAGACGTGGCTGGTCAACGCCCGGGATGTGAAGCATCTGCCCGGCCGGCCTAAAACGGACAAGCTTGACTGCATCTGGTTGTGCAAGGTCGCGGAGCGGCAGATGATCCGGCCGGGTTTCGTCCCCCCGCCCGAGATCCGGCAGCTGCGGGACATTACCCGGTACCGCGCTGACCTGGTCGGGGCGCGGACCGCGGAGAAGAACCGGGCCGAGAAGCTGCTGGAGGACGCCCAGATTAAGCTCAGCGTCGTCGCCAGTGACATCTTCGGGGTGTCCGGGCGGGCCATGATGGCCGCCCTCATCGCGGGGGAACGCGACCCCAGCGCGCTCGCGCAGCTCGCCCGCACCCGGATGCGCCAGAAGATCGCGGCGCTGCGGGAGGCGCTTACCGGCCGCTTCACCGATCATCACGCGTTCCTGCTGGCCAGGATGCTCGGTCGCGTTGATGCGATCGACGCCGACATCGCCGGCCTGGACGCCCGGATCGGGGAGATGATCGCCCCTTTCACCGCGGCGGCGGACCGGCTCGATGAGATCCCCGGCATCGGCCCCGCCGCCGCCGCGATCATCATCGCCGGGATCGGCACGGACATGAGCCGGTTCCCCACCGCCGGGCACCTGGCGTCGTGGGCGAAGTTCGCCCCCGGCGTGAAGGAATCCGCCGGGAAGAAGAAAGGCAAGGACGCCACCGGCCACGGCGACCGCTACCTGGCCCGCGTCCTGGGTGAGGCCGCCGCCGGCGCGGCCAGGACCGACACGTTCCTCGGCGAGCGCTACCGGCGGATCGCCCGCCGCCGCGGCGCCAAGAAGGCCATCGCCGCCACCGGCCGCTCTATCCTGACGATCATCTGGCACCTGCTGTCAGACCCCGAACTCCGCTACGCCGACCTCGGCCCCGGCTACTACGAGCAGCGCATCAACCCCGAACGCCGCAAGCGAAACCACATCCGCCACCTCGAAGCCCTCGGATACAAAGTCACCCTCGAACCCCTCGCAGCCTGACACCACGCTCAACCCGGGACCCGGCTCCGCTGACGCTCCGCCGGGAGCTGCCGCGCGCCCGCTAACTGTCCGATTTTCGGATTAGTCACACATGCCCGACTACGCTCGTCCCTCCAACATAAATTCCGTGCGTTCACGGACCTACGAAGCGACTGGTCTAAACCAATTCTTGATTGGTCTAGACCATGGCCCTTCAGGTATCAGCACGGATTCAGCACGGGGTCCGGAAACGACGGGAAATAACCAGGATGATTCGGACAAACGGAACACGAGAAGGGGCCGCCCCACTCTGCCGCGGAACGGCCCGCACCACCCGAGATACCCCGATAAAACCGCAGGTCAGGCTATCGAACGTCCAATCCAGTCACGGCCCGCCCGATGATCATCCTCTGAATTTCGCTCGTTCCCTCGAAGATCGTGAAGATCTTCGCGTCCCTGTGCATGCGCTCGACGGGGTAGTCCCTGGTGTACCCGTTGCCGCCGAGGATCTGGATGGCCTGCTCGGTGACCTTGACCGCGGTCTCCCCCGCGAACAGCTTCGACATCGATCCCTCAGCCCTGGTGAATTTGCGGCCTTGCCTGGCCATCCAGGCCGCCCGCCAGGTCAGCAGCCTGGCCGCGTCTACCGACGCCTGCATGTCGGCCAGCATGAAGGCGATCGCCTGGTTCTGCCCGATCGGCTTGCCGAACTGGACCCGTTCGACGGAGTAGTCCCTGGCGTACTCGAACGCGGCCCTGGCCACCCCGACTGCCATCGCCGCGACAGTCGGCCGAGATGCCTCGAATGTCTTCATGGCGGCCTGTTCCCCCGCCGTGCCGCCGCCGGCCAGCCGGGCCAGCCGGGCGTCGAGTTTCTCCTTGCCGCCGACCAGGCACCGGCCCGGCACCCGCACGTCGTCGAGCACGACCTCGGCGGTGTGTGAGGCCCGGACGCCGTGCTTGCGGAACTTCTGCCCCTGGGACAGGCCCTTGGTTCCCGGCGGGACGATGAAGCTGGCCTGGCCGCGGCTGCCGAGTGCCGGATCGACGGAGGCGACGACGACATGCACGTCGGCGATACCGCCGTTGGTGGCCCAGGCCTTCGTCCCGTTCAGCACCCACTCGTCGGTTGCCTCGGAGTACACGGCCCTGGTCCTGATGGCTGACACGTCGCTGCCGGCATCGGGCTCGGAGGAGCAGAACGCGCCGAGTTTGACGTCGTCCGGGCTGCCGAACATCTGCGGCACCCACTCGCCGATCTGCTCGGGGGTACCCTGACCGCTGACCGCCACGGCCGCCAGGCAGCTGCCGGTGAGCGCCAGGCCGATCCCGGCGTCACCCCAGAAGATCTCCTCGAACGCGACCGGCGTGCCCAGCCCGGTCGGCTCGAACCACTGGCCGCCGAAGAAGTCGAGCGAGTACAGGCCGATCTTGGCAGCCTCCTGGAGTATCGGCCAGGGTGTTTCCTCGCGTTCGTCCCATTCGGCGGCCGCCGGCCGAATCACGTTCTTGGCGAACTCGTGTACCCAGTCCCGCATCTGGCGGACGTCATCTGACAAGTCCAGAGTGAAGCTGCCGCTCTGCTCGGTGCCCGCCTGCTCGTCGTTGCTCATGTGGCTGCTCCTTGCCGCACGTGCCCGTGGATGCCGCATACTGACTGCTGCCGCTGCCGGTACGCGACCCGGTGCTGGCAACCGCGACACGGCTAAGTTACTCAACAGTAGTATGCCGCAGCGCCGCTCGATGCGCATCCCGCTCAGCGGGTGAATTAGCCCGTTAGCCGACGCTGCTGTCGAGTATCCTGCGCAGCACGTCGATCTCGGCCGGGCGGCGCGGGCTGGCCGGCGCCTCGATCTCGTGCAGCCGGTCGGAGCCCGCGGCCGCGGTCACGACCGCGGGCTGACGGCACCGAAAGGCATGCCATCATTCGATCAGCGATCCGACGCAGCGAGGAGCCGCACTGGCATGGACTACGGCAGTTACCACCACCTGCTCTTCGAGCGCCGCGAGCACGGCGTGCTCCTCATCACGATGAACCGGCCTGACGTCTACAACGCGGCCAACGAGGAGATGCACAATCAGCTCTCCCGGATCTGGGCAGACATCTCGCGCGACGAGCAGACCCGGGTGGCGGTGATCACTGGCGCAGGCAGAGCGTTCTCGGCCGGAGGTGACCTGGCCATGGTGCAGGCAATGGCGGGGAACTACGAGCGGACAGCGCACATGCTCGGCGAGATGAGCGACCTCGTCTACAACATGACCAACTGCGAGAAGCCGATCATCTCGGCGATCAACGGGGTCGCGGTCGGGGCCGGCCTGGTGGTCGCGCTGCTGGCGGACATCAGCATCTGCGCCGAAGACGCCCGCCTGGGCGACGGCCACGTCAAGCTCGGGGCCGCCGCCGGCGACCACGCCGCCATTATCTGGCCGCTGCTGTGCGGCATGGCGAAAGCCCGCTACCACCTGCTGACCGGGGAGATGGTGCTCGGCACCGAAGCCGAGCGGATCGGCCTGGTGAGCAAGGTCCTCCCCCGGGCCGAGGTCCTCGACGAAGCACTGCGCGTCGCCGATACGCTCGCCACCGGTTCGCAGCTAGCGATCCGGCTCACGAAGCGGGCGCTCAACAGCTGGCTGCGTACCGCCGGCCCGATCTTCGATCAGTCGGCCGCTTACGAGATGCTCACCTTCATGGGACCCGACCTCGCCGAGGGCGCCGCGGCCCTGCGCGAGAAGCGCCCGCCCAAATTCGCCTGACGCGCCCCGCCATGCCCCCACGACCGGGCCGACCCAGCCGCCCCCAGCCGACTTACCCCTAGTTGGAGCCACTTTTCGCGCCCGGATTGCCGGTTATCGGGTGAACTAATTCCGGGTAAGTGGGGGTAACGGTAAGCGGGCGAGGAGATTACTCCTGCTCGTGGCAATTACTCCTGCTCGTGGCGATCGAGGAAGGCGTAGACGTCGGCCTCGTCCACGCCGGGGAAGCTACCCGATGGCAGTGCGGACAGGATGTGCGAGTGGGCTCTGGCCGACGGCCAGGCCATCCCGTCCCAGCGGGCGGCCAGCCTGGCGGGCGGACGCTGGCAGCACGACGGGTCCGGGCAGGTGGACCTGGTCCGCTTCGTCGTTTCCCGGCCCCGGAACCAGCGCGCGTCGTCGAACGGCACGCCCAGGGTGATGGCGAACCCGCGCTCGCTGCCCGGGTCGACCGAGGCGACGCACCAGTAGGTGCCCGACGGAGTGTCTGAATACTGGTAGTGCGGGCTGAACCGGTCGGCGGCGGCGAAAATCTGCCTGCCCGACCAGAACTGGCACATCCGCTGGCCCTCGATCGCCCCGGCGGCGTCCGCGGGGAAGACCACGCCGTCGTTCTCGTAGGCCTTGTAGATGATGCCGGCCGCGTCGTTCTTCACGAAGTGGCACGTCATGCCCAGGTGATGGGTGGCCAGGTTGGTGAACCGGTGTGCCGCCATCTCGTAGGAGACCGAGAACACGTCGCGCATGTCCTCCACCGACAGGTTCTTGTTGTCCTTGGCATGCCGCAGGAACATGACGGCGGCCTGCTCAGGCACCAGGACGGCGGCGGCGAAGTAGTTGGCCTCGACCCGTTGCCGCAGGAAGTCAGCGAAGTCGAACGGCGCGGCGTGGCCGAGCACGAAGTGCCCGAGCGTCTGCAACAAGACAGCACGCGGCGTGTGCATGCCCAGCGACTCTTGCCGCAGGTAGATCCGCCGGTTCCGCAGGTCGGTCACGGACCTTGCGGACCGCGGCAGGTCCTGGACGTAGCGGACCGAGAATCCGTGGTGGTTCACGACCGAGAGCAGCATGCCCTGGGACAGCGCGCCACCGGAGTAGGCGACCGGAGCCAGTGCCTGCGCGGCCGCCCTTTCGATCTCGGCGAAGTAGTTGCCGCGGTCGCGCATCATGGCGCGCAGTCCCGCGTTCGCCTCCCTCGCCTCTTCGGGCGTCGCGGTCGGCTTGGCTTGCTGCCTGCGCAGTTCCTCGAAGAGGGCGAGCACGTGCTCGATGACATCGCTCGGAACCCGCGTACCTGGCCGCAGGTAGGGCAGGCCAAGGCTGGCGTAGACCGGATCACGCTGCGCTTCCTCAAGCGCGATCTCGATCTGCGCACGTCGGCTCGGCGCTTCGCGGCGCATCAGCTCCTGGGTCGGCACCCCGAGCGCGGCGGCCAGCGATTCGATCAGGGACAGCTTTGGCTCCCTGCGGCCGTTCTCCAAAAGCGACAGCACGGAAGGGGCGCGGCCGACGCGCTCGCCAAGGTCGGCGAGCGTGAGACCACGGCTACGCCGGATGTGCCGGAGCCGTTGGCCGAAGAGAACCAGATCCAGGTCGCTCCCCGGCAAGGATGCGTTTTCTTTCTCGACGAAAGTTGCCACTTCTTCATGCTAGACGAAGTTCTGCAAATCTTCACCGTGTTCTGCTCTAGCGCTGCTGAGTCGCTCCGGCCAGGCTGGGGACAACACCCGGGGACGGCACGCATCAGGAGGTTCCAGTGAATAATCGTCGCCTCGAGGGCACGCAGAACGGGAGCGGTGGCACCACTGGCCAGCCTGCTACCAGCTTTGATGACCAGGTCGCGCAGCTCCAGCAGAGCTGGGCTGCCGACTCGCGCTGGGCTGGAATCGAGCGGACCTACACGGCCGCGGACGTGATTGCCCTGCGCGGCTCCGTACCGGAGGAACACACCCTGGCCAAGATAGGTGCGGACCGGCTGTGGTCGTTGCTGAACAGCGAGGATTACATCCACGCGCTCGGCGCGGTGACCGGCAACCAGGCCGTGCAACAGGTCCGAGCTGGATTGAAGGCGATCTACCTGTCTGGCTGGCAGGTCGCCGCCGACGCGAACCTGGCCGGGCAGACCTATCCGGACCAGAGCCTTTACCCGGTCAACTCGGTCCCCCAGGTGGTGCGCCGGATCAACAACGCACTCATGCGGGCCGACCAGATCACCTGGGCGGAGTCACGCAACGCGCAGGCGCCGTATTGGATGGCACCGATCGTCGCGGACGCCGAGGCAGGCTTCGGCGGAGTGCTGAACGCCTTCGAGCTGATGAAGTCGATGATCGCCGCCGGCGCCGCCGGCGTGCACTGGGAAGACCAGCTCGCGTCCGAGAAGAAATGCGGCCACTTGGGCGGAAAGGTGCTCATCCCGACCGGCCAGCACATCAAGACGCTGAGTGCGGCACGGCTTGCCGCCGATGTCTGCGGCGTGCCTTCGCTCGTGGTGGCCAGGACTGACGCTCAGGCCGCGACGCTGCTGACCAGCGATGTGGACGAGCGGGACCAGCCGTTCGTGACCGGCGAGCGAACCGCGGAGGGCTTCTACCGGGTGCGTAACGGCATCGGCGCGTGCATCGCCCGCGGCCTGTCCTACGCTCCCTACTCCGACCTGCTCTGGATGGAGACCTCGACGCCTGACCTGTCGATCGCGGCCGAGTTCGCCGATGCGATCCACTCGGTCTACCCCGATCAGATGCTGGCGTACAACTGCTCGCCGTCGTTCAACTGGCACGCCAACCTGGACGATGCGACTATCGCGAAGTTCCAGCGCGAACTCGCCGCGATGGGATACAAGTTCCAGTTCATCACGCTGGCCGGATTCCACGCGCTGAACCACTCCATGTTCAGCCTGGCCCGCGGCTACGCCGAAGAGGGTATGACCGCCTACGTGCGGCTGCAGGACGCCGAGTTCGCTTCAGAGGAAGAGGGCTACACGGCGACCAGGCACCAGCGCGAGGTGGGTACCGGCTATTTCGACATGGTGACCTCGGCAATCAACCCGGACGCGTCGACCACGGCGCTGGCCGGTTCTACCGAAGCTGACCAGTTCGCTACCGCGCACCACTGATCCCCCGCCAGCGGATCTAGCCCGCAGCACTGTCGGCCCGTTCGTGTCGTGAAACAGCACGAGCGGGCCGACAGTGTGTTTCGGGCTTTTATGGCGCCAGGCCGAGGGCGGTGTTGACGCTGAATTCTCCCTCGTCGTCAAGGACGTCTTCGATTTCGAGCTGCCGACGACGCCACCTGGCCGGAATCAGAAGCGGCAGGATCATCGAAGTG
Organism: Streptosporangiaceae bacterium; assembly: GCA_035533915.1. Taxonomy (GTDB): domain Bacteria; phylum Actinomycetota; class Actinomycetes; order Streptosporangiales; family Streptosporangiaceae; genus Chersky-822. The sequence goes on along the minus strand of DATLSX010000172.1, from coordinate 111,917 downwards.
CCGATGACGGCAAGCACGCCGGTCAGCAGCATGGAGCTGAATCCCTGCGCGTAGCGACTGCCCGCGAGCGGCATGAAGGTGAGCGCGTAATTGCCGCGCAGCAGGAGCAGGCCTGACCAGGCCAGCAAGACAAGCCCTGGCAACCCAGCGGCCAGCGGCGAGACCCACCGGACCGCGACCACCAAGCCGACAAGCAGCCCGGTCCCTAGCACGGCAGCGATCGGAAGGACATTGTGAGGGCTGGTCAGCGCGCTTACAGACTGCAAGCCCTGGCCGCCGCGCATCGTGATGAATCGGGAGACGCCCCAGCCCGCCGCGAAGAAAAGTGCAGCCGAGACTGCCAGGGCCAGAATAAAACCTACAAAATGCCGCACGCGCCACAACCCCTTCGGTCGAACATCGCTCCGGAGGATCTGGCTCCCCTGCGCCTGCTGACGCATCCGACACTTCGTCAGCCGACGGCCGCCGCCTGGCGGCACCCGCAGCCTCGCGCTCATCGGGCTCGCGATAACGCTCCGACAGCGCGTGGCTCAGCCAGGAGTTACCCTACCGAGGGCTCGCGGACCCGACCGGCCACTTCGGAAAGCTCATCGAGGCGATCTATCGGCTGAAACCCAAAGCGCGGCCGGGGCGGCTACCGGCGGCTACCGGCGGCTACCGGCCGGCTGGCGCGGTGTCGCCGCTGGCGCGGTGTCGCCGCTGGCGCGGCGCACGCGGCGCACCGCGGCGCGCACGGCGACCCGCAGCTTGTTTACTGGCTCGAGCAGCTCATACGCCCAGTAGGCGTCGCGTGCGATCAGCCGGAACTTCACCCCGCGTGCTCCGGAGGGCAACTGGTAGCCCGGCGGGGAGTAGCGGACGAAATCACTATGCATGCGCTCGAAGAACCGGCGGCGTTCACCCCTGGGCACCAGGCCGGGGCGGCCGACCGGGCCGATTCCGGAGCCGGTCGTCTGCAGCACGCTGGCGTAGTGCCAGATCGCCCGCTCGAACACGGCCGCCCGCACCGCCGGGGTCGCCACCGGGTCGTTGGCTCCGGCCAGGTCGGCTAGCATCGCGAACACTTCTCCGTAGGCGCTGAACACCGCCAGGTGGTCCGTGCTCGTCGTCGCCATGAAGGAGCCGTGCCGAGCCCGGCGGTAGCCGTAACAGACCTGGTCGGACGCGCTCAGCCGGCCGGTGAACAGTGCGGCGCAGGTCACCGGGATATCCTCGTGGATGCCGGGCCGGAAAGGCTGGTGCAGGCCCAGCAGGAAGTCGCGCCGGAAGATCTTGCTCCAGGACGTCATCGTCAGGCTGATCAGCCGCGGCGCTTCGGCCAGAGAGAAAGTGCCGCTGGGCGCGGAACGCAGCAGGTCGGTCCCGGGACTCGGCCTGGTACCGCCGTCTGGGTAGGTCTCCTGGTAATCGATCAGCAGCAGGTCGGGCTGGTCTTCCCCGAGCCGGCCGCGGACCCTGGCGAGCGCACCAGGCGGGACGAAGTCGTCTCCGTCGACGAACCACACGTAGTCGCGGGTCGCATGCGCCAGGCCGACGTTGCGAGCGTTCCCTGGCCCGGCGGTGCTGCGCAGGTGCAGCACGGTCAGCCGGGAGTCGGCACCGGCCCGTTCGTCGAGCAGGGCACCGCAGCCATCCGGTGACGCGTCGTCCACCGCGATGATCTCGATGCTGGGGTCCGGATCTGCGAGCAGCGAATCGAGGCAGGCGGGGAGGTACCGGCGCACGCCGTACACCGGCACCACCAGGCTCAGCCCGGGCAGCCGGCTGGACCGGCCGGCTGCTGCTTGGCTGGCTGGACGGACGGACGGCTGGCTGGACGGCTGGCTGGGCATCGCAGGTTGCCTGGCGTGCCTCAGCGTGCGTGATCGGCCTGCACGGCCAGAGCCTCGGCCTCGCCCGCGGGCACGTCGGGCCGGTCGACGTTGATCTTCGACGGCCACCAGTTCCAGCGCCCGAGCAGCACCACGGTCGAGGGCACGAGCAGCGTCCTGACCAGGAACGTATCCATCAGGATGCCGAGCGCGAGCGCGAACCCGATATCACGGATCTGCTCCGCGCCAGATCCGCTGCCGGCGGAGAAGCCGAGGACCAGGAAAGTGCCGGCCAGCACCAGCCCGGCCGAGGTGACCGTCGTGCCGGTCACGCTCAGCGCGCGGGAGACGGCTTCGCGCAGCGGCAACTTGTGCGCCTCTTCCCTGATTCTGGTCATCACCAGGATGTTGTAGTCCTCCCCGAGCGCCAGCAGGAAAATGAACATCAGGAACGGCAGGAAGAACACCAGCCCGCCGCTGTGTCCCAGGTTGATGAACAAGATCGCTGCCAACCCGAGGGCGGCTAGGTAGGACACGCCCACCGACAAGATGAGGTAGGTGGGGGCGACCAGACTGCGCAGGACGATCGCGAGCAGCAACCCGATGGCCAGCACCGCGATCGGGACGATCTTCTTCAAGTCCCGGTTCGAGATGTTGCTGATGTCGTACAGCGCCGGTGCCTGACCGAAGACGCCGGAGTCCTGCGCGCCCATCGACGCGGCGACCTCGGTGGTCTTCGCCCTGATGGCGGGTACCGCGTTCAAGGCGGCCGTGCCGCCAGGCTGGCCGGCCGACAGGCCGACGGAGAACTGTACGGTCTTGCCGTCAGCGCTGACATAGTTGCCGGTCGCCCGGTAGAGCTGATAAGCCCCCGCCGGGATCTTGCCGCCAGGCGGCGGTGCCGGCGGCAGTGCCTTGGCCGGGCCGAGTGCCGCGTGCAGTGCCGCGTACTGGGCCGGAGTCAGCGTGATACCCAGCGGATTGAGCGGGCCCGTGACGGAATTGAACAGCGAGCTGGACTTCAGTTCGCCGGTGCCTTTCGCCAGCGCGGCCGGATTGTCCCAGACGGGCTGGCCGAACCGGAAGATCAGGCTGGTCGGGTTCGCCGACGACTGCGGGAAGTACGTGGAGAGCAGTGCCTGGCCGGCGGCGGAGTCGCTGCCCGCGGGGGCGGTGGTGGTGCCGCCGAAGCCGGCCGCCTTGTATCCGCTGACTCCGATCGCCAGCGCGCCGAAGAAGGCCAGCCCGGTGAGCAGGGTCGGGACCGGGTGGCGCACGATGCGCCCGGCAATAGTCCCCCAGACCCCGGGCTTGCCGGAGCCCTGGATGTCCCAGGGCAGCAGCTTGGGTTTACCGAAGGCGCCCTGGAAGAGCGTGCGTTTCACGCCGAGCAGCGAGAGCCTGATCGACAGCAAGGCCGGCAGCAGGCTAAGCGCCGCCAGCAGCGTGACCCCGATGGCGATCGCGAACGGGACACCCAGGTCGGCGTAGTACGGGAAGCTTGCCAGCAGCAGGGTGAGCACCGCCGCGATGACCGTCGCGGCGGAGAACGTGATCGACTCGCCCACCCGGGTCACGGATGTGACAATGGCCAGCCTGGCCGGCTCGCGGGGCTTGGCCAGGTCGGCGGCGAAGGCCCGCCAGGCCAGGCCGCGGCGCAGGCTGGCCGGACCTCCCTCGTAGTGCGCGACTCGCAGCTGTTCCCTGACCCTGAAGACGAGGAACAGGCCATAGTCCGTGCCCGCGCCGAGCACCAGCACGATCATGAGGAACTGCGCGATCGGCGAGACCTTGATGCCGTGGTGCGCCGCCTCGGCCACCAGCGGCCCGGAGAGCACGACCGAGATAAAGGCCGGAGCCAAGGTCACCAGGGCGAGGGTCAGCGACCGGAAGATCAGCACGAGCAAGACGATGATGAGCAGCGAAGAGTACAGCTCGATCTTGTTGCCCTGATTGCCGTTGGCCTTCTGCTGGTCCACCTGGACGGCGATGCTGCCCGCCAGATGCACCTGCAGGCCGGCCGGCCGCGGCGTCTGGGCGATCTTGGCCCGCAGGCCGTTGATCAGGTCGCCCGCAGCGTTCGGGTCGCCGCCGATCTGGCTGGTGAGGATCACGAATTGACTTGCCTGCTGCTGGGGCGAGCGGCCGAGGTCGAGCACCCGCTTGACAGCCGGGTCGGTCAGCAGGTTCCGCTGTATGGCGGCCAGCGAGGCCGCGTCGGCCGCCGTCAGCTTCCCGCTCGTCCTGGCCGCCACGAGCGGTACCGGAATCAGATTGGACGTGCCGAAGGGCGTCGCCAGTTCGGCGGCTCGCTCAACGGGCGCACTGGTCGGCAGGAACTTGCTGTTGTCGCTCTGAGTGACGCTGGACAAAGACGGCAGGTACACCGAGGCCGCCACGGCCGCCGCAATCCAAGCGAGCAGCATCAACCAGCGGAAACGCACGCTGAAGCGGCCCATGCTGCCGAAGATGGCATCGACGTCCATGACCATTGAGCGTAGTGGACAGTGCGGGCCAGGCTGGGTCTGGCCTTGCGGGACCAGCCTGGCCTCACCGAGTCGCGGCCGGAACGGGCCTGACCGAAGGCATCGAGCTCGGCCTCGGGCGCGAAGCACTCGGCAAGGGCATCGCCGTCGTCGATCGTGTGGCAGTAGCGGGCGAGAGTCCGCCTGTTCCCGCTCTCTGCGATGAGCCGGTCCAGGGCGCGGGATGGCATGTCAGAAACCGCGGCCCCCGAGTGCGATTACCATGCGAACTGGTCCTTGTCCGCAAGGTGATTATCTGGGTTCGACGTACCTCGGCCAGCCAGGGTGAATACCCTGCCCATCAGTGCTGGTTATGGGCGCGGCAGTGACCAGCGCTTACGGGGTGGCGGCCGGTCGGCAAAATCGACTACGGAGATCCAGGGACATGCCGGGGGCGGTGCTGGCGAGTCGGGTCCGGGCCAGTCAGACTCTCCTGAAGGAGAAACCCATGCATTGCCTGGCGTGCTGAGCGGCGCCACAAGGACAGCGCGAAAGGATATCGCGGAAGGAACAGCGCGAAAGGGGCGCTGATGCAGGAGCTGCGACTCGTCGCAGTCAGTGAGGATGGCAGCTATGCGGTCCTCGCGGTTCCCGGCCGAAGCGGGCGTTTCGCGCTGCCTATCGACGAGCGGCTCAGGACCGTGGCACGAGGGCAGTTCTCCCGGCTGGCTCAGTACGAGATCGAAGTGGAGAGTCCGTTGCGACCCAAGGAGATCCAGGATCGGATCCGCGCCGGCGAGACCGCCGAGGAGATCGCCGACGCCGCCGGCCTGCCAGTCGACCGTATCCGCCGCTTCGAGGGGCCACCGCTGGCAGAGCGGGCACGCTGGGCGCAGGAGGCGCAACGGGCGACTGTGCGTGGCGGCGATTCAGGTCCTGGGCCTCGTCTCGGGGAGATAGCCGCGGAGCGGCTAGCAGACCTCGGGGCGAACACCGAAGACATTGAGTGGGACTCACGGAAGCGGCCGGACGGAAGCTGGCAAGTCCAGCTCGCCTACACGGTCGCCGGCCGGATGCACATGGCGGAGTGGATCTACGACGTCCGCGGGCAGCACGTGACTCCTGACGACGACGAGGCGATGCGGCTGTGCCTGGACGAGTCGCAATGGCCGTCGCAGCGCCCGGCCGTACGGGCCGCCGTCACAGCGACGGTCACGCCGATCGGCTCGCGGGCGACCGCTGCCCACCAAGCGGGTCAGCACCATGCCGACGACCGCCACGACGCGGACCGGCCGGCTGGCCGGGGCATGCTGCATCCGTCTCGGCAGCCGGCGGCGCCCGCCGCCGTGCCCGTGCCGCAGCCCGTGCCCGTGCCCGTGCCGCAGCCCGTGCCCGTGCCGCCCGCCGTGCCCGTGCCGCCCGCCGCGGCCGCGGCGGTTCCGGAGGCGCCTGCCGCGTCGATTGCGGCGGGTGCAGGGCCTGCGAACGCGTCAGGAGTGGCCGTGCGGTCCGGACGGGGTAACCAGGCTGGTCCGGCGGGCAGATCGCCCGTTGCCCAGGGTGGCCGGGACACCGTAGCGGCCAAGGCCGGTCGCGAGGCTGCCGCCGCTGCCCGCGACGCGGCTACGCCTGGCGGCGGCGCTGCGATCGCCAGCGGCGCCCCGACGGGCAGTAGCGTGCCTGCCGCCCAGGACAAGCCGGGCGACGCGGCACACGGTCCGGCGAAGCAGACCGAGAAACCCGAGAAGCCCGAGCAAGGTACCCGGCCCGCCCGGCGAGCATCCGGCGGACGGTCCCGGCGATCATCCGTGCCGTCCTGGGACGAGATCATGTTCGGCACGTCCAGGCAGCCTGAGTAGCACCCTGCGGCATAGTCCCGGTTCGGTCCGGCCGGCGTCGCTCGCCGCGGCCGGGGTTCCAGCGCTAGTTTCGCGCTGGGGTAGCCGTTTCAGCGTGTGTGCCTCATCGCGGTCTGCTGTCCCGACCGCCCGCGTAAGATCCGACGGGTCAGACTTCGCCGGGCGATCACCGCGCGATTAGTAACCGGGCGATCGGGTAAGGGGACAGCTCTCGGTGCGTGACGTCCGCATCAACTACCGCGCTTTGCGCCGCGCAATGGTCCGCCTGACGGGCCTGGCCGCAGTCATTCCGCTGGCGAGCGGGTGCGGTTTGCTCGGCGGACTGAGTTCTACCCGGCTAGGATCACCTCAGACCATGACCGTCCTTAGCCCGGTTTTCGGTGCGGACACCCGTCTGCCGACCGAGTACACCTGCTACGGCGCCGGGCTGAGCCCGCCGCTGTACTGGTCGGGCACGCTCTCCAGGTCGGCCAAGTCGTTCGCCATCGTCGTCGACGACTCGCAAGCCCCGATCACGCCTGCTGTGTATTGGATCGTGTTCGATATCAGTCCCGATACGACGTCGATCGGTCAGAATCAACTGCCTACGGGCGCCAGGCAGGCGACCAATAGCAGGGGTAAGGCCAGCTACGACCCGCCCTGCCCGATCGGAGCTTCGCATCAGTATCGGTTTACCGTGTACGCGCTCGACGCGCGGCTCGGGTTGCCGAACGGTGCCGGGCTCCGGGCGACCTGGTCCGCTATCGCGAACCACGTGATCGCCACGGGACGGCTCACGGTACGCGCCTATCCGTGTACCCATGGATCGGACTGCCGAACTGGGCCGGGCTCCGTGCGGCGTGCTCGGGTGGTCGCGAACCACGTGATCTCGACGAACTAGCTGCCGTGCGTGTCTTTCCGTAGCCAGAATATTACGCAGTGTAGACAGAGTTGGTTAAACTTCTCGAATCTCGTGACACAGACCATAGCGGTCCGCGACAATCAACGATTGAACAGTTGCGCTGGATCTGAGCTGGATCCGCTAAGGGTGCTCGCGCCTTACCCATAGGCACGCGTCGACGGCCGCGCGGGCTTTGCGAGTGCCAACCTAGGCCCACACGGCGTTGGAAGGTGAGATGCGCACGACGGTGCTGATCAGCCTGGCGGCCGTGGTTGCCCTTATCGTGATCGTCGTGTTGCTCGCGTTGCGCTACCTGCGCGCAGAGGACGACGACGAGTTCGACGACGGACCCGCCGAGCGGAGCCAGTCGCGCGGTCGTAGTGAGCGCCCGGCACGCGAGCACGTGCCATCGCGCCACCGTGACGGCGACGAGATGTCCGGCAGCCGCCAGCGGGACGGAGCCGACCGGCGCGGCGTCGACCGGGGCGGCCCTGACCGCGGCAGCGCTGGCCGGAGCGGTGCTGGCCGGATCCCGCCGGAGCGCGGCGGCCCCGAGCGCTCCGAGCGCGGCGGCCCTGACCGGGGCGGAGTGGACCGAGGCAGCCTGGATCGGGTTGGTGACCGGCCGATCGCAGGCCGGAGCGGCAGCGCGCGCGGGGCCGAGCGTGGTGCCGGGACTCGCGGCAGTGATCGTGACTGGCGCGACGAAGACCGTCAGGCCGGCCGCGACGGGATCGCGGGCCGGGGCAGCACGTCGGCGCGGGACCGGCGTAACCGTGATCTTGAAGGCAGGGCGCCGAGGCCGCCGGCAGGCGGCCGGGAGCACGATCCCGACGAACTCGACCGGCGGGATCGGCGCGACAGCAGGGACGCCAGGGCCAGCCGCGAAGACCGGGACGGCGCTAGCCCGCGTGACCAGCGGGACCGCAAGCCAGCGTCCGGCGAATGGGACCGCAGCGGACGCGATGCCAGGTCAGCAGGCGCGTGGGACGGCGTGCCAGCCGGACGCGACGAACGTGATCGCCGGAGCAGCTCAGGACCGCATGTCCGGCCGGAGGACAAGAGAAGCCCTGAGGACAAGAGAAGCGCGGACAAGAAGACCGGTCGAGGGTCCGTCAAGCGCGAGGATTCGCTGCCTGAAGTCCGGCCTCGGGCGAACCGTAGCAAGCGTGATGATGATGTCGAGTGGCCCAGCAACGAGTGGGACGAACTGTCGGACGTGGACTACTGGGCCGAACTCGCGTCGGACAAGCCGCTGACCACAACCGCAGAACCGGCCGCCCCGCCGACACGACCAGCCGTTACCCCGCCGACACGACCAGCGCGCGGCGATGCCCGGCAAGATGCCGACTCGGGCCCGATGCGCAGCGTTCCGCGGGATACCAGCGATCGCAGGGATACCAGCGACCGCCGTGCGGCCGCCGACCGGCGGGAAATCAGCGGCCGCAGGGAACCGGCCGGCCGGCGCGGATCCGGCGACCGGCTAGACCGCGCGGAGCGCGAGCTAGCCGGGAAGACTGGTGCCCGTGCCGCCAGGCAGCCTGCTATCGCGCCGATCCCGCCGACGGTGGACGCGGCCTTCGCTGCCCCGGTCGCCGCCGCCGGAGGCGATCTTCAGCCCGGCCGCAGCGAGGGGTTCGGGACCGGCGCACGCCGCGGCCTCGCCGGGGCAACCGAGCCGACCCGTGCGATGCCAATTCCCGACGGCCAGTCCCGCACGACGGGCAGCAGGCCCGTTCCAGCCGCCGACGATCCGCTGACCAGCCCCTCATTCCCGAGGATCGAGGCGGACGACAGCCGGTCTTACCGACGTAAGTCGGCCCCGAACGGAAACGGCCCGGACACGGGCAGCCGACCTGCGGTCGGGAATGGCCAGGCCGAGGGCCAGTCGCACAGTACCCCCTACCCGGGTTACCAGCCGCAGGGGCAGCAGGCGGCGGGGTTCGACGACCCTGCCCGCCGCGGGATTACGCCTCCCGGCGGGTACGCACCGCCAGGCAACGGCACGGACTACTCTTCGGTGCCCAGCGATCCGTACCGGCCCCTGGCAAGAGGTAGTTCTGCGCCTGATGGCTATCCGGTACCCGCCACAGTCAGCACGACCGGCTATCCAGCCGCGGCGCCCCCGGCTGGCTACCCGGCCGCTGCCAGCCTGAACGTCTACCAGGCTGCTCCGCCTGCCGGTGCCCCCTACCAGGGCGATGCCGTCACGAGGTCGTATGCCACACCGCCGCCAGTGCCCGGCGGGTATCCCGCGGCACAGCCAGCGCTCGGCGGCTATCCCCCGAGTCCGGGTTCTGAAAGGTTCACTGCCCCATCGCCAGTTCCGGCCGGTTATCCAGCGGACAGCGGCCAAGGGGGTTACCCGGCCGCGGTGCCGACCACGAATAACTACGCGGCACAGTTGCCCGGTACGAGCGGGCTCAACGCGGCGGGCGGCTACCCGGCTGGGAAGTACTCCGGCGAGCAGCAGTACTCCGGCGAGCAGCAGTACTCCGCCGAGCAGCAGTACTCCGCCGAGCAATTGCCCGGATACCATGGCGGCGGCATCCCGGGACCAGGCGCCGGCCAGGCATCGGGCCCGCACGCGCGGCCAGCAGGTTCAGCACCCTATGCCGGACCGCCCTATGCCGGACCGCCCCATGCCGGACCGAGTGAGCCAGGATTCGGCCGGCCGGCCCCCATCGGCCTGCCCGCCGGTTACGGTGGCCATAGCGCGCCGGTGCCCGCTGACCTTGGCGGCAGCTATCAGGCTCCTGGCGCGCCATTCGACCAGCCGAGTTACGGAATGCGGCCGGATTTCGGTGTTGACCCGGCCATACCAGAACAATCGGCCTATCAGAGTGCGCCGCATTACTCCGCGCCCTATGAAACTCCTGGCTATCCGCCCCAGGGTCACGAGGCCGGCGGATACCCGGCAGCCGATCGTTATGCCATTGACCCGTACGGACACCAGGGATACGACGCCGGTCGCTGACTTTTCGGTGCGGCTTGGCCACACACACGACCGCGGCGGTCTAGAGTCTACAATGTGTACATCTGCCGACCCGCGCGACAGCACAGCCCGCGAAGGGCATCCATCAACGGCGCACCCCAGTGATGGTTGTGCCTGATCGTCGGCAGACGCCCCTTCCTCGATGAAACCGACTGGCAACGGGAGTCCTCAATGAGCGGAGTACGGGTACTCGTCGGCACCCGCAAGGGAGCGTTCGTGCTGACATCGGATGGCAAGCGGGCGGACTGGAAGGTCTCCGGACCGCATTTCCCTGGCTGGGAGATCTACCACCTGAAGGGGTCACCCGCCGATCCCGACCGGTTGTACGTTTCGCAGTCGACCGGCTGGTTCGGCCAGCAGATCCAGCGATCCGACGACGGCGGCGGTACCTGGGAGCCGGTGGGCAACGAGTTCAGCTACGACGGCATCCCCGGTACGCACCAGTGGTACGACGGCACACCCCACCCGTGGGAGTTCGCCCGCGTATGGCACCTGGAGCCGTCGCTGCACGATCCTGACGTCGTGTACGCGGGAGTCGAGGACGCCGCGCTCTTCAAGTCCGTCGACGGCGGCAAGACCTGGCAGGAACTGTCCGGGCTGCGCAATCACGACACCGGTTCGCACTGGGCACCAGGCGCTGGCGGAATGTGCCTGCACACGATCGTGCTCGATCCGGTCAACACAGGCCGGATGTTCGCCGCCATCTCCGCGGCTGGCGCGTTCCGCAGTGATGACGATGGACAGACCTGGCGACCGGTCACCAAGGGGTTGCGCTCGGAATTCATGCCCGAGCCGGAGGCCGAGATCGGCCACTGCGTGCATCGCATCGCCATGCATCCGGCCCGTCCGGACGTGCTGTACATGCAGAAGCACTGGGATGTCATGCGCAGCGACGACGCCGGGGAGAGCTGGCACGAGATCAGCGGCGACCTGCCCACTGACTTCGGGTTCCCGATCTCCGTGCATGCGCACGAGCCAGAGACCGTGTACGTGGTGCCGATCACGAGTGACAGCCAGCACTTCCCGCCGGACGGCCGGCTGCGGGTGTACCGGAGCCGGGTCGGCGGCAACGAGTGGCAGCCGCTGACCGCTGGCCTGCCGCAGGAGAACTGCTATGTCAACGTCCTGCGCGACGCCATGGACATCGACAGTCTCGACGAGTGCGGCGTCTACTTCGGCACGACCGGCGGACAGGTCTACGCCTCGGCAGACGGCGGCGACCACTGGTCGGCGATCGTCAGGGACCTGCCTGCCGTGTTGTCCGTGGAGGTCCAGACACTGCCATGATCAGGGTCGGACTCCCGGCGCACCTGCGGACACTGGCGGGCGTCGGCAGTGAAGTGCTGCTCGACGTGCCGCCGGACGGAGCCGACGCCGTGACACTCGGAGCCGTCCTGGACGCGCTCGAGGCCAGTTACCCGGTGCTCAAGGGCACGATCAGGGATCATAGAACCGGGCGTCGGCGCGCGTTCGTACGGTTCTTCGCCTGTCAGGACGATCTGTCCCACGAGCCGCCGGACGTTGCCCTCCCGGCGCAGGTGGTGAATGGAAGCGAGCCGTTGCTGGTAGTCGGCGCCATAGCCGGAGGGTGAGTGCCTGCCCGGTCCGCATATGTTTCCGGGTCCACTCGGCGCGCTAGCAGGCTGGCGGATGGCCATCGCTATCCTGCTGATGGGCCGCGGCCATCACTTGGTATGGCGCGGCTTGCCGTGCGCTGCTATGCCGGGACGATCATGCGCGGCGGTGTGAAGCTCAGCTGGCTGGCGGCCTTGCGGCTACGGCCACGACGTCAGGTGGTCAGGCGAGGATGGAAACGACGTTTACCGTCAACGGGGCATCCGTATCGGTTCCGGAGTCAGCGCTACTGCTGTCCGCGCTCCGCGACGAGCTTGGCCTGACCGGGGCCAAGCCGGGCTGCCTGGAGGGCGAGTGCGGCGCGTGCGTCGTCCTCGTGGACGGCCTGCCGGTCCGGTCCTGCCAGCGGACGGCCGCCTCGGTGGCGGGGCAGCAGGTCACTACCGTCGAGGGCCTTGGCTCGCCGGAAACGCCGCATCCGGTGCAGCAGGCCTTCGTGGAAGAGTGCGCCGCCCAGTGCGGGTACTGCACGTCCGGCATGGTCCTGTCGACCGTCGCGTTGCTGGCACAGGATGCCGCGCCTGGTGACGGTGCGATCGACACGGCATTGTCCGGCCAGATCTGCCGGTGCGGATGTTATCCCGGTATCCGTCGGGCGGTGCACCGTGCCGCGGAACTGACGGCGGCTGGGGTGCCTAGCGACAAGACCGCGATGCCTGGCGGCGAGACCGGCGCGACTAGCGAGCCGGATGGCGACCGGTGGGGGCCGCCCGGGCCTGATCAAGACCAGCGTCGGCCAGCCAGGCCGTGGGACCTGACCGACCCGGCCGACCGGGACTGGTTCGAGATCCTCGGCGACGGCCTGGTCGTCGCGCTCAATCCCGTGCCCGACCCGGCAGTCTGGACCACGGCAAGCACCGCCTGGCTGCATATCAGGGCTGACGGGCTGGTCACCGCGTTCACCGGAAAAGTGGATGTGGGCCAGGACAACCGGACCGCACTGCGGCTCCTGGTGGCCGAAGAGCTTGGCGTGCCGCTGGCCACGGTGCTGATCGCGATGGGTGATACCGACCTGTGCCCCTATGACATGGGAACCTTCGGCAGCCGCTCGATGCCAGACGCCGGCAGCGCACTGCGTAAGACAGCCGCCTACGCAAGGACCGTGCTGCCGGTCCAGCCCGGGGAACGAAGGCTCGAGCTCGTGACCGGCGATCCCAAGCTGACCGATGCCGCCGACTGGAAGGTCGCCGGCCAGCCGCACCTGCCGCCAGGGACCGTGGCCGCGGTGACCGGGGCCCGCCGGTTCGTTTCCGACCTGAAGCAGCCAGGAATGCGGCACGGGGCCGTGCTGCGGCCGCCGGTCCCTGGCGCGGCGCTGCGCTCGCTCGATCTCACGGTCCTGGCGGACCGTCCCGGCGTGCTGGTCGTCCACACCGCCGAGCTGGCCGGGGTGGTTGCGCCAGACCTGGCGACCGCCAGGGCCGCCGTGGCTGACCTGCGGGCGCGAGCGAGCTGGGACATCCCTGACGCGCCGTCGGACTCCGGCATCGTCGAGTACCTGCGCACCCACCCCTCCGAGGGCGGACCCGGCCGGTGGGGCGGCCCGTTCCAGCACCAGGTCGGATCGGCGGCCACCGCGCTGGAAAGCGCCGCCGTGCGGTGCGAGGCGACCTACACCACCGCCTACATCTCCCCCGCCGCACTGGAAACCAGGGTCGCCGTGGCGGCGTGGGCCGAAGACGGCCGGCTGACCGTGTGGACCGGCACGCAGACGCCGTTCCCGGTCCGCGCGCAGGTCGCAGCCGGGCTCGGACTGAACGAGCACCAGGTCAGGGTCATCGTGCCGGCTACTGGCGGGGGTTTCGGCGGCAAGCACGCGGCGGGGATCTCGACCGAGGCGGCTGTTTTGGCCAGGCAGGCTGGCCGGCCGGTGCAGGTGCACTGGAGCCGGGCCGAAGAGTTCACCGCGGGGACGCTGCGACCTGCCGCCGTGATCGACATCGCCGCCGGCCTGACCTCGGACGGTGCGCTGTCGGGCTGGACGCATCGGAACGTCAACTCCGGCGCGGCCGGAATCCACCTTCCCTACCACGTCGCCGACCAGCGGCTGGAGTACGCGCCGGCACACAGCCCGCTCCCCCAGGCCTCGTACCGGGCGCTGGCGGCGACGGCGAACACCTTCGCCAGGGAGTCCATGATCGACGAGCTCGCGCACCGGGTCGGGCTTGATCCGGTGCAGGTCCGGTTGCGCAACCTGGACGACGAGCGGCTGGCGGCCGTCTTGCGCGCGGTCGCCGAGCACATCGGCTGGGAAGCTGGCCGCGAGCCGATTCCCGGCGTCGGCGTTGGCATCGCGTGCGGGCTGGAGAAGGACGGCCGGGTGGTGACGGCGGCACAGGTCGTAGTGGAGCACGGCCGTCAGGTCCGGGTGACCGGCCTGGTCACGGGTTACGAATGCGGCGCCCTGGTCAACCCGCGGACGGTGCGGAACCAGATCGAGGGCGGCACGGTGATGGCGTTCGGCGGGGCGATGTACGAGGAGATCAAGTTCACCGGCGGGGTCATCACCAACGGGACGTTCTCCTCCTACCGGGTACCCAGGCTCGCCGACATGCCGCCGGTGGAGGTCATTCTGCTGGACCGGCCCGATATACCGTCCGCCGGGGCGGGCGAGACGCCGCTGATCGCGGTCGCGCCAGCCATTGCCAACGCGATATTCGAAGCGACCGGCCGGCGGCTGCGGTCACTGCCCCTGACCAGCGACGGGATGCTGCCCGACTGAACGCGGTCAGGGGCTGAACGCGGTCAGGGGCTGAACGCGACCGCGGTCAGTGCCGGAACGCGGTCGTCGTCCTGCCCTCGTGCGGGAGCGGCCCGTCGAGCGCGTCGAGGTACCTGACCGACGTGCCGATCCGATCGAGCAGGTCGTCGGCGAGATCGCGGGACAGGCCGTTGCGGACTACGATCCGCTGCACGGTCAGGTCGGCCAGGTCGTCAGGCATCGGATAAGCGGGTACCAGCCAGCCGTGCTGGCGAAGCTGATTACCGAGGTCGTACAGATCCCACTTGCTGGTGTAGCCGGGGGTCATCCGCCAAGCGAAGACCGGGATGTCCAGGCTCTCGTCCCAGAGCTCGAACTGCGGCATCTTGTCGATCTCCTGCGCCAGGTGCCTGGCCACGTCGAAGGAGGCCTGCTGCACCGCCCGGTAGCCGTCGCGGCCCAGCCGCAGGAAGTTGTAGTACTGAAGCAGGACCTGAGCGCCCGGCCGGGAGAAATTCAGCGCGAAAGTGGGCATCGAGCCACCCAGGTAGCTGACGTCGAAGACCAGGTCGTCGGGCAGGTAGTCGGCATGGCGCCAGACCACCCAGCCCAGACCGGGGTAGACCAGGCCGTACTTGTGTGCGCTCGTACTGATCGAGCGCACCCGGCTGGTCCGGAAGTCCCATTCAAGCGCGGGCTGCAGGAACGGCGCGATAAACGCCCCGGAAGCTCCGTCAACGTGGATTCCGATGTCCAGTCCGGTCCGCTCCTGCACCCGGTCCAGGGCATCGGCGATCTCCCGTACCGGCTCGTACTTACCCGTATAGGTCACGCCCATGATGGCGACCACGCCGATGGTGTTCTCGTCGACAACGGAGCCGAGATCGTGGCCGTCGAGCGTCTTGTGCTCCTCGCTGATCGGCACGAACCGCGGCTCGACGTCCCAGTAGTTGGCGAACTTCTCCCAGCAGACCTGCACGGCCGAACTCATGACCAGGTTCGGCCGGTCCGCTGGCTTGCCTGCCGCGCGGCGTCCCTGCTGCCAGCGCCGCTTGAGCGCCAGGCCGCCGAGCATGCAGCCCTCCGATGACCCGATCGTGGAGGTGCCGATGGCCTGGTCCGGCTCGGGTGCGTGCCACAGCCGGGCCAGGATCTTCCAGCACCGTTCCTCGATAGCGGCTGTCGCGGGGTACTCGTCCTTATCGATCATGTTCTTGTCGTACGCCTCGCCGTACAGCCGGGCCGCTGCCGGGTCCATCCAGGTTCCGACGAACGTGGCCAGGTTCAGCCGCGCGTTCCCGTCCAGCATCGCCTCGTCGTGCACGATCTGATAGGCGGTCTCCGGCAGCATGGCGTCGTCGGCCAGGGCGAACTTCGGCCGCTCGGTGGCCTCGCCGGGCCGGGCGAAGAGCGGGTTGATCTCGATGCTGCTGCGTCTGGTCGGCATGCTGATGATCCCTCCGGAGGTGAGTGAGGCGGACCGATACGGGCGAGGATGACGGCGAGGACTCCACGGAAGGGATGTACCCAATGACTACGGCCGAACTGCTCGCCGACGCGCTGGAGCGGATCCGGGAGATTGTCCACGAGGTCTGCGAGGGCCTGACCGCCGAGCAACTGGCGTTCCGCCCGCAGCCGGACGCCAACTCGATCGCGTGGCTGATCTGGCACCTGACCAGGATCCAGGACGACCACGTGGCCGACGTGGCTGGCACCGAGCAGGCCTGGACCGCCGACGGCTGGGCGGACAGGTTCGCGCTGCCGTTCGGGACCGCCGAGACCGGCTGGGGTCAGAGCGCGGAGCAAGCGGGCCAGGTGGCGGTGGCGTCGGGCCACCTGCTGACCGGGTATTACGACGCGGTCAGTGCCAGGTCGGCGCGATTCGTGCGGACCGTGACCGACGCCGAACTGGACCGGATCGTCGACGAGCGCTGGGACCCGCCGGTCACGCTCGGCGTCCGGCTGGTCAGCGTCCTCGCCGATGATCTTCAGCACGCCGGGCAGGCCGCCTACCTGCGCGGCCTGGTCACCAGGCAGTAACGTGCGCCTGGCAGGAACGGCCCGTGCGGTCCGATATCCGGTCGGCCTGGCCGGGCCATGGCGATAGACTCCCGGCCATGTTCCCTGCCCTGTCTGACAAGCCTGACGCTGACCCGCTGGAGCGTGCGATCCTCGATTTCTGGGATCGGGCGAACATTTTCGCCAAGGTGCGGCAGATTACCTCGGGCGGCCCGAAGTTCAGTTTCATCGACGGCCCGGTCACCGCGAACAAGACGCTCGGCGTGCACACCGCCTGGGGCAGGACGCTCAAGGACGCCTTCCAGCGGTACAAGGCGCTGCGCGGCTACGAGCAGCGGTACCAGAACGGCTTCGACTGCCAGGGCCTGTGGATCGAGGTCGGCGTCGAGAAGGAACTCGGCCTGAACTCCAAGCGGGAGATCGAGGAGTACGGACTCGAGGCGTTCGCGGCCAAGTGCCGTGAAGTCGTCGAACGGTCATCGTCCGAACTGATCGCTGGCTCGGTCAGGCTCGGCCAGTGGATGGACTGGGGCAAGGACTATTACACCTTCTCCGACACCAACATCGAGTACATCTGGAAGTTCCTTGCCGTAGTGCACCAGCGGGGCTGGCTCTACACGGGTCACCGGCCGACCGAGTGGTGCCCGCGCTGCGGCACCTCGATCTCCGCGCACGAACTGGTCGGCAGCTACGTGGACCGGTCCGACCCGTCGCTGTTCGTCCGGTTCCCGCTGCTGGACCGGGCCGGCGAGGCGCTCGTGATCTGGACCACCACGCCGTGGACGCTGCCCGCCAACGTGGCCGCCGCGGTCCGTCCGGACGCGGAGTACGGCCGGCTGGCCAACGGCGACTGGATGGCGGTACAGCGCGGCGAGGCACAGGAGTGGGCCAGCGGCCAGGAGTTCACCGAGGTAGCGCCCGGGTCGGAGCTCGTCGGCTGGCGTTATCGCGGGCCGTTCGACGAACTCGGGCCGGGCGGCGGAGTCGAGCACCGGGTGGTCGGCTGGGACGAGGTCTCCATGGAGGACGGGACCGGCATCGTCCACATCGCACCAGGCTGCGGGTCGGAGGACTTCGATCTCGGCAAGGCGCAGAATCTGCCGGTGCTCACCCCGGTCGACGAGTCCGGCCGGTTCTACCCGGACTTCGGCTGGCTGGCCGGACTGGCGACTTCCGAGGTCCCTGAGAAGGTGCTCGACAGCCTGCGCGAGCGTTCGCTGCTGGTCGGCTCCGGTGAGATCACGCACCGCTACCCGGAGTGCTGGCGGTGCCATACGCCACTGATCTTCCGGGTCTCCGACGACTGGTTCATCTCGGTGGACGAGATCAGGGAGCCGATGCGAACGGCCAACCGCAGCGTCGAGTGGACCCCGGCCTACATGGGCAGCCGGATGGACGACTGGCTGGTCAACATGTCGGACTGGAACATCTCCCGGCGCCGGTACTACGGCCTGCCGCTGCCCTTCTACCCGTGCTCGTGCGGGCACCTGAATATCATCGGCTCGCGGGCCGAACTGGCGCAGCGGGCCGTGAACCCCGCGGCGCTCGACGGGCTGAAGGAACTGCGCAGGCCGTGGATCGACGCGGTCAAGATCAGTTGCGCCGCCTGCGACCAGCAGGTGGAGCGGATCGCCGAGGTCGGCGACGTGTGGCTGGATGCCGGGATCGTGCCGTTCTCCACTCTGGGCTGGGAGAACCAGGAAGCGATCGACGAGGGTTACGCGACCGGCGCAGCGAAGGGGCTGACCACGGCCGACCTGCCGGACCACGGGTACTGGGCGGAATGGTTCCCGGCTGACTGGGTGTCGGAGATGCGCGAGCAGATCAGGCTGTGGTTCTACTCGCAGTTGTTCATGTCAGTCACGCTGACCGGCCGCGCCCCCTACCGCAAGGTGCTGGGCTACGAGAAGATGCTGGACGAACGCGGCCGCGAGATGCACGGCTCGTGGGGCAACGCCATCAGCGCGGACGAGGCATTCGCCAAGATGGGTGCCGACGTGATGCGCTGGCAGTACTGCCAGCAGCCGCCGAGCCAGAACCTGCTGTTCGGATTCGGGCCAGGCAAGGAGATCCAGCGCAAGCTGCTCACGCTGTGGAACAGCGTGTCGTTCTTCGCCAGCTACGCGAATACCGCGCAGTTCACGCCCGACCTCGCGGACCTGGACGCCGCGGCCGTGATGGCCGGGCATGCCGACGCCGATGGCGCCCCCTCCTGGCCCGGCCTGCAACTGCTGGACCGGTGGCTGCTCGCCCGCACGGCGCGGCTGGTGGCTGACGCGACCCGAGGTTACGAGCAGTACCTGACGGTCACCGTGCTGCGCGCGTTCGAGTCATACCTTGACGACTTGTCCAACTGGTACATCCGGCGCTCGCGCCGCCGGTTCTGGAACAGTGACGAGGCGGCACTGCGCACGCTGTGGACCGGACTGGTCCAGGCGGTGCGGGTGATCGCCCCGGTGACCCCGTTCCTGGCCGAGCATCTCTGGCAGTCCCTCGTGGTACCGGTCTGCCCGGAGGCGCCGGAGTCGGTCTTCCTGGCGGGCTGGCCGCAGCAGGGGCGGATCGACGACGAACTCGTCGCGCACGTCGCCGCCGTGCGCCAGGTCGTCGACCTCGGCCGCCGGGCCAGGGCGCAGTCCAAGCTGAAGCTGCGCCAGCCGCTGCGCGGGCTGGTCGTCGAAGGCGTCAGCGGAATCGAGGCCTACCTTCCCGAGATCGCCGACGAACTGCGGGTGAAAGACGTTAGTTTGGAACGGATCGAGACAACGGGACTGCGGGTGAAGCCGAACTTCCCTGTCGTGGCGCCGCGCCTCGGGGCCGCGATGCCGCTGGTGAAGAAGGCTCTGGACGCTGGCGAGTTCCGCGAGCTGGACGGCGGCAGGTTCGAGGTGCTTGGCCACGTGCTTGAGCCGAACGAGGTACTCGTGGAGCGGCTGGAGAAGGCTGGCTGGGCGGTGGCAGCGGAGGAAGGCGTGACTGTCGCGCTGGACACGGCGCTGGACGACGAGCTGCTGCGCGAGGGCCGGGTCTACGAGCTCATCCACCTGGTCAACACCAAGCGCAAGGAAGCCGGGCTCGGCCTGTCCGACCGGATTGTGCTGTCGCTGCCCGCGTCAGATGCGGACCTGCTCGGCTACAAGGACTGGATCGCTGGTGAGGTGCTCGCTGTCTCGGTCGACGTCGCACCAGGTGAGCAGGTGGACTTCAGCAAGGCCTGACCGGCGAACGCCCCTGGTGTCCTGCGACCCCCCCGAAGGGACCCCGTGATGAGTCATGCTGTGCGGACCGTCGTTACCAGGTTCTTGTTCCCGATGGCTGTGGCCGGGCTCGCGGTCATGGCCCTGTCCCAAGGCTCGCACCCGGTCGGGGCAGCGGCCCTGGACGGCGTGACCGCCAGTGGCGCCGCCCGGTCAGGCTCCGCCGTGACCGGGATGGCGGCGTCCGTCGTCGCGGCGACCGGGACGACCGGCACGACCGGGTCGGCCGCCAGCGCGCTTGTCCTGGCATCCTCCCAGATGGTCGCCCCGGTGCCCGGCATCGCGCCACATGGCCCGCAGGCGGCGGCGCTGGCCGGCCGGGCAGCGCAGACCTGCGCCGCCTATGCCGCGAGGGCTGGCTTCGCGGACAAC
This sequence comes from Streptosporangiaceae bacterium, assembly GCA_035533915.1. Taxonomy (GTDB): domain Bacteria; phylum Actinomycetota; class Actinomycetes; order Streptosporangiales; family Streptosporangiaceae; genus Chersky-822. Next base: position 91,923 of record DATLSX010000172.1, on the reverse strand, counting down.
GGCTACTACTCCGGTGACCTGGTCACGGCCACCGCCATCTGCGTGGCGGAGAGCACCGGTGACCCGAAGCTCTACGTGTGCGACGACAACGGAGCGGTCGTCGGGCACGGCGACTATAACGGCACGAAGCCCGCCTGCCCGGCACGCACCACGTCCTACGATCGCGGCCTGTGGCAGCTGAACAGCAAGCACATGGCCAACGTCAGCGACCAGTGCGCGTTCAACCCGGTCTGCAACGCCATGCGGGCCTACCGGAATGCCTCGGTCTTTGGCGAGACGTTCGCCCGGTGGTCGTCTTACGATCAGGACAGCTACGCGGGCTTCATCGACCCGGCCCAGAAGGCGGCCACGGCACTCGGGACCGGCACGGTGACCAGCGCCGAACTGAGCGAATGCCTGGCCTGGACCAGGCACGCGGCCGGCGGGAAGGTCGTCGTGGCCAACTGCGGCGGCGGAGCGGCCAGCGAGCAGTGGTCGGTCACCGGCGGCAAGCTCAGGGCGGGCAAGCTGTGCGCAGCCATCGCCTCGGCGACCGCGAGGAATCCTGGCATCGTGCTGTACCCGTGCGCGGCCCGCAAGACCCAGCGCTGGGTCACCTTCGGCCGTGACGAACTGCGCAACGCGGCCGACGGAAGGTGCCTGACCGACCCGAACGGCAGCGGAGTCGCCGGCACCCAGGTCGACGTCACCTTCTGCGCCAACGCTAAGCAGCAGACCTGGTGGCTGCCCTAACTCGCAGCCGTGGAGGTGCCTTCGTGACCGTCCTGTCCGCTCCTGCCGTCTCCGAACTGGGTGCGGCGCTCTACGCCGCCCGGCGGTCTGGCGTCCCGATCGAGCCGCTCACCGACGCTCACCAGGGCATGTCGATGACCGACGCCTACCGGGTCCAGCGCGACCTGGTAGGCAGGCTGCTCGCCGACGGCGACCGGATCGTCGGTTACAAGCTGGGCCTGACCAGCGTGCCGATGCAGCGCATGCTCGGAGTCGACTCCCCTGACTTCGCCCCGGTCCTTGCCTCGCACGTGCGCAGCGACGGCGCGGAGGTCCCGGCGGCAGGCTTCATCCATCCCAGGGTCGAGGCCGAGATCGCGCTCGTGCTCGCCGCCGACCTGACCGGGCCGGACTGCACCGCGCTGGACGTGGCCAGGGCCTTGGCCGGTGCCGTGCCGGCGATCGAGATCGTGGACAGCCGCATCGCCGGCTGGCGGATCAAGCTTGCCGACACCATCGCCGACCTGGCAAGCAGCGGGGCGGTCGTGCTCGGGTCGGCCGTCACCCCGGTGGACGGCATCGACTTGCGGCTGGCCGGCCTGGTCTTCACGCGCGACGGTGCGGTGATCGCGACCGGCGCTGGCGCAGCAGCCCTCGGCAGCCCGCTGCACGCGACGGCGTGGCTGGTGCGGACGCTGGCCGGGCTGGGCGAGTCGCTACGGGCCGGCCAGTTCGTGATGACCGGAGCGCTGCACGCCGCGGTCGACATCGCGCCTGGCCAGTGCTACCGCGCGGACATCGACCGGCTCGGCCCGGTCGGCCTGCGGATCGGGTGACCGGCAGACCGGGCCGCGTGACCAGGAATCCACCAGCAAACCTACGGGCACCAAGGAGGCGAGAGATGGCAACGCGATGCGCGAGCGTCGCCAGCGACGGGCTGTCCAGGGCGAGAGCGGTCGGCATCGAGGCACCGCACACCGGCATCGACTGGATCAGCGAGCATGCCGCCGAGATCGACCTGGTCTTCGACGCCACCAGCGCGTATGTACACGTGCTGGCGGCGTTCGAGGCGGGAGCGACGCATATCGACGGCTGCACCGCGGGTGCGGGAGCCGGCGCGGGCAACTGCCCGACCGAGACGCTGGTGACCGTCTGCCAGAAGATGGGCATCGACACCGGCGTCCAAGCGCTCGCCCTGATGGACGTGGCCGAGGAGATCGTGCGGCCGGCGCTCGGCCGGCCGCGGATCGTGGACCGTGCCGCGCTCACCCTCCGCCTGGCCGGGGTCTACGGCTCGTTCATGCTGCATTCCCAGCGGGCGGCGGAGCGCTACGGCGTCTCGCAGGCCGAGATACTGCTCGAACTCGGCAGGCGCAAGGCCGTGGGTGGCCAGGAGGACATGATCATCGACGTCACGCTCGAACTGGCGGCGCGGGCATGAGCGGCGCGACCGACCTCGCCGCCCGGCTGATCGAGGCAGCCGACAAACGCACCGGAATCGAGGCTCTGACGACCGCCTGCGGACCGTTCGACTTCGAGACCGCATACCAGGTCCAGGACGCCGTGGTCGCGGACCGGGTGAGCCGGGGCGCTGGCCTGGTCGGCGCCAAGCTCGGGCTGACCAGCGTGGCCAAGCAGCGTCAGATGAACGTGGACGAGCCGCTCTACGGCTGGCTCACCGGCGACATGGCGATCGACGTGGGCCAGTCGCTGCGCTGCGACCTGTTCATCCAACCGCGGTGCGAGCCGGAGATCGCGTTCGTGCTGAAGGACGATCTGGCCGGCCAGCATGTCACGGCTTCGCAGGTGCTCGCGGCGACCGCCGCGGTCCATCCGGCGATCGACGTGCTGGACTCGCGGTTCGCCGGGTATCTGTTCACGCTGCCCGACGTGGTCGCGGACAACGCGTCGGGCGCGGGATTCGTCGTCGGCGGCCAGGCCACCGACCCGGCGGGGATCGACCTGCGGCTGACTGGCGTAGTGCTGGAGAAGAACGGCGAACTGGTCGCCACGGCGGCCGGCGCGGCGGTGCTCGGACACCCGGCGGCCTCGGTCGCCTGGCTGGTCCGTGCGCTCGCCGGGCGGGGCCGGGGCCTGACTGCCGGGCAGGTGGTCCTGTCCGGCGCCCTGACAGAAGCAGTCCCCGTCGCGCCGGGCGACGTCGTGGTCGCGCGCTTCGACCGGCTCGGGACGATCGAACTCGCCTGCAGGTAACGGCCGCGGCTGGCCGGGCCAGCGACACCGGCGTGGGCGCCCTGCGTCCGCTGTGCGGACCACGCTGAGCACGGCGGCCTGACTTACCCCGAGTTGGAACCACTTTCGTGTCCCGGTTTGCCGGGTATCGGGTGAACTAATTCGAGTGAAGTGGGCCAACCGAGCCAGAAACACGAGCCGAATGGTCTGTCTAGCCAGGGACGTCGGACTCAGTCCCGGATCGGCCCATGGCGCCAGTATGGCGTTATGATCGTTTCTGGGGATATCGGAATGCGTGAACGTCGGACACTTCAGTCAGGGACCTTCGCCGCACCGCGACTCACCCGGCAGCAGTTGCTCGGTCGTCGACGGACGGCACTGGCGTGGCTGCTCTGCACCGCCGGGCTTGTCGGCTACAACTGGTGGATCCTGATACCGTTCAAGCCCGGCCTGATGCGCTCGCCCAACGAGATGTTCAGCAATCTGGAAGTGAACGGCCAGCCGTTCGCTTCGATGATGCAGCACGCGGACCTGATATCCGGGTTGCTCCTGCTGGCTGCCTTCGTCGTGGCCGGGACCAGGACCGGCCTGGGTACCCGGCGTGAGCAGCTAGCCATGCTGGCGTTCGCGGCTGGTGCGGCCGCTGGCGGCATCTTCCCCGAGACCTGCGCCGACGCCATCAATGCCACCTGCAAGGAACTGGAGCTGACCCTCCGGCTTCCGGCTAGCCAGTACCTGCACCTGGCTGCGGGTGCCGTGGAGTTCGGCGGGGCCACGATCACGCTGGTCTGGGCCGCCAGGCGCACGCGCGGCCAGCACTCCAGGGTGGCCGCCGTCTACCGGACACTGTTCCTGGCCGCCTTCGTCGGCTATCCGTTGCTCGGCGTGATGTTCCTGCTCGACCGTTTCGGCGCGGTGATCGAAGCCGCTGCTTTCGCCTGCATCTCGGTGCTGCTGGTGGTTCAACTCCTCGAACGGACCCGGGAACGCGGCGCGCAACTGCCGCAGCCGGTACCTGCCAGGGTTAGGCAGGTACCGGCCGGGAACGAAGACCGAGATCGAGGTAGTAACGCAGCGTAGTCGGCACGCCGAGCAGCGGAGATCACGGGGAGTTACACGATCATGTCACGGGGCGCCGCGCTTGCGGCAATGGCCGTCCTCACTGCTGTACTGAGCGCTTGCGGTTCGGGCGGCGGCGGGACGTCGGCCTCCCCTGCTCCGGCAAGCTCCGCCAGCCCCTCGTCCGCACCGGGCACGCCGGCCGAGTCCGGGTCGGCGGCACCGAGCCGGACTTCGGGCAGCCTGCCTGTCTACCAGCCGTCGGTGCTCGTGAGCAAGACCGCCAACCACGTGCAGCTCACCTCGACCAGTTCGGTCGAGCAGGTGACGGCCTTCTATGACAAGGCACTGTCCGAAGGTGGCTGGACCGTCATTTCCGCCAGCAAGTCCGCCTTCAGCACCAGCATCACCGCGAAACGCGGTACCACCGGGACGACGCTGTCGATCACGGCTGCGGGACCCGCCGGCACCACGATCTCGATCAGTACCTATCCGTTGTGACCGAGCCAGGCGGCTAGGGACCTTAGGCCCTAGCGGATCATTGCGGCCAATGGCCTGCTGGTAGCTATCCGACAGGGGAGGCATCATGGCGGATCGAGTTGATGCTGTCGTGATCGGCGGGGGTCTCGGCGGTTTGGCGGCCGGCGCTACGCTGGCCGGGGCTGGCCGCAAGGTCGTCGTGCTTGAGCAGCAGGCCTCGCCAGGCGGTTATGCTCAGGGTTTCCAGCGGGGGCCGTACCGGTTCGACGCCAGCCTGCACGCACTCAACGGCCTGGCGCCCGGTGGCGGCTGGGACAGCCTCTACCACGAGCTTGGCATCTGGGAACGAGTTCGCCTGCGGCGGCTTGACCCGATTTACCGGCTGCGGCTGCCGGGTAAGGATTCGGATATCGTAGCGCATGCCGACTGGTTCAGGTATGAAACCGAACTAATCGACCATTTCCCTGCCGAGGCGGAAGGCATCAGGTCGTATCTGGACGAGGTGCTGGCCGTCTACCACGACACGCGCCGGATCGAGGAGGACCGGTCCGCGCACCACGCCCCGGCGATGGCCGAGTTTCCGGCCCACTACCCCTCGCTTGTCCGGGCGAGCGACCAGACCTGGGAGCAGATGATGGCGCGCCATGTCGCCGATCCGCTGACGAGAGCGGCGCTGGGCGGCCTGTGGGGGTACGCCGGCCTGCCGCCGGCGCAGTGCTCCGCGCTGATGGGTGCCGGGATGATCGGGAGCTATCACGAGTACGGCGGCTGGTTCCCCGCGGGTGGCGCGCAGGCGCTCAGTGACACGCTCACTCAGGTGCTGCGAGAACGCGGCGGGACCATACTCTTCTCACAGCTCGTGACCCGCATCGACTTCGAGAACGGGCGCGCCGCCGCGGTCACGACGAACGAGGGCATCCGGCTGGAAGCCGACCAGTTCATCTCGAACGCCAGCGCTCCGGGGACCATGCTCGAACTGCTCGGCCGCGAGCACCTGCCTGCCGACTACGCCGATCGGGTCGCGGCGACCACTCCGTCGTACTCGACATTCGCCGTCTACCTCGGGCTCGACTCGGACATCTTCGCCGAACTGGGGCTCGGTCACGAGCTGTTCCTGGCCGGCTCGGCCGATCCGGCTCACGCCTGGCAGGCCTGTCAGCAGGGCGACTGGGACCAGGCCGCAGTCAGCGTGACCGACTACACCGGGGTCGATCCTGGCTGTGCGCCGCGCGGCCACGCGGTCGTGGTGGTGAGCACGCCAGCCGCGTGGGGCTTCCGCGACACCTGGGGCACCGGCGGCCGCCTGGCTGGTTACCACGAGAATCCACGCTACCTGCACCTGAAGGAAGAGGTGGCGGACGCGCTCGTGGCTCGTGCCGCGCAGGAACTGCCAGGTCTCGATGCCGCTATCACCTACCTGGAGGCCTCGACGCCGCTGACGAACTTCGACTACACGCTGAACCCGCACGGCGCCATCGAGGGATACGAGAACTCCCCGGCGAACACCGGCCCGGGCTGGCTGCCGCAGAAGACGCCGGTCAGGAACTTGTTCCTGGCCGGGGCGTGGACGAACAACGGCGGGATGAACCCCGCGATGGCCTCCGGTGTCAGAGCCGCCAGGCTGGCGATGGCTGAGCGCGCCCCGGCGCACGCCTGACCGGCCCAGTCCCGCGAGCCCGACTAGCCCGCTTATCGCGGCGGCCAGAAGACCGGCAGGGCGGGCGGCGCTACGGTCCAGATCGAGTACACGGCCGCCAGTGCCAGCAGGCAGGACAGCGAGACGAGCGCAGGCGGCACGACAGCCTCGACCACGCCGACCGCCAGCACCGGTATCACCAGCAGTTTGGTGTGCTCCCACACGCTCTCGTTCACCGGGCTGAGCAGCCCCACCGCCAGCGTGCGCCCCGACCACGCGTAGACGAAGTGCAGTAGGGTCCCGGCGACGACGATCATCAGACCGCTGAAAGCAACAAGCCTGCGCTCCCGCCCCATCCGCGCTCCCCTTCACCCCACAGCCTGAGCACCGCCTACAACCATGTCCATGAAGATAACCAGCAGGATGACCGGCAATTTCGCGCCCATCATCAGCACGCGGCTACGTCAGACAGCCCCTCCGCTGGCACAATCAGCCGCGCGGGCGACCTTGGGTCCATGCAAGTTCTGGGCAGCCGAGGGCCGGCACCAGGTCGCGGCCGGGCACGGCGATTGACGGGCGCACTGGAGCTGGTCACTGGTTCTCCGAAAAGGCCAGGTGCACCGCGCTCGCGTACGGCGCGGTGCACCTGGCTGGGCACGGCGCCCGGTTACATGTACAGCAAGAGGAAAGCCCTGTGAGGGTAAGGATTGACGGTGTACCACCTGGCGAGCTGGGAGTTCTCTGCCACGATCGTTCCGTCTATCACGGAGTTCCTCGGGAAGGCCACGGCGGTGTACTGGTTGTAGACGTAGCCCCATCCCGAGGCCCCGGCCGCGCCGTACCAATGCACGCCCGTGTAGACGTGCCATATATGCGCGCCCCCTGGCGCGTACACGTCAAAGTGCACCGACCAGTTGTACAACCTGAAGGTGGTTCCCCAGCTGTAAGTTAGCTCGTAGACATCGACATAATTGTAATTCGGGTCCCTCTGGAGGTAGGCCGATATGAACATGTCTCCTGCCGGAACCCCGATCGGGAACCCGTAGATGGTGAAGGTATATCCGCCCCACGTGGCAAGGCTCCCCTTGTCCCAGTACCAGGCGCCGGTGGGGTCGATGTTGCTCACAGGGTTGCCGTTCGCGTAAGTGTACGGGGCGTTCGACTGGGCGACCAGCGGGTCGAGTGAGGTGAACTGGCCGGTGGCGGGGTCGTAGTAGCGGTTGATGAGGTAGATCAGGCCGGTGGGGTCGGTGTAGCCGCCGGCGTAGCCCAACGGGGTGGTGGCGGTGAGCCCGCCGGTGGTCTGGGGGTTCCCCCAGGCGTCGTAGCTGGTGGTGCCGGTGAGGGTGCCGGAACTGTTCACGGTGCCGCGGACCGAGCCGAGCGAGTCGGTGACCAGGTAGGTGACCGTGCCGGTGGACAGGCTGACCTGCTCGGCGGGGACGCGGCCGCCGGCGTAGACATAGGCGCTGGCGGAGTCCATCAATAGTCGCGGCATTGCCGTGCTGGTGTCCCAGGTGAATTGCTGGGTGGTGCCGCCGGTGGTGGCCGTGGCGCGCAGGGTGTTGCCGTTGTAGCTGGCGGCGGTCATGGCGGCGGCGGGGCTGGTGTAAGCGGTGAGCTGGCCGGCGCCGTTCCAGGTTCCCGACGTGACCGTGGCCGAGCCCTGCTTGGATGTAAGCCGCTGCCCGTCCGCGTTGTAGGCGTACGCCGTGGTCGCCCCGCTCAGGCTGGAGCTGGTGAACTCACCGGCGTTGTCGTAGCTGCCGGTCGCGCCGGCGGGCAGGGTGGTCAGGTTCCCTGAGGCGTCGAACCCGTAGCTCAGGGTTGAGCCGGTGCCCGGCGTCATCGAGGTGACCCGGCCCTTGGCGTCGTAGGTATAGACAGCCGGGGACTGGGGTGAGGGCGGGGTGTCGGCTTCCTTGAGAGTGGTTCCGGCCGGAGAGTCGGTGTAGGTGAAGGACTGCAGCGTGCTGGTGGCGTTCTTCAGGCTGATCGCCGACGCGCCGTCAGCGCTGTCGTAGGTGGTGGCGAGGGTGTCCCCGGTCGAGCCCAGGGCGACCGAGCTCGGCAAGCCGTCCGGAGTGTTGCCGATCGTGATCTGGTTGCCGTTGAAATCGGTCACCTGCGTGCGCAGGTCCGCGTGGTCGTAGGTGTAGCCGACGGTGTCCGATGTTGCCCAAGTCGCGCCCGAGGGCAGCGGGTAGGTGATCGAGGACACCTGCCCGTCGGCGTTGTAGCCGTACCCGGTGACCTGCCCGGCGCCGTTAGTCTCCGACGTGACCTCGCCGAACGGGTCATAGGCGTAGCTGGACGACCCGGTGGCGTCGCTCATCGATGTCTTATTACCGCTGGCGTCGTAGCCGTAGCTGACCGAGTGCGCCGAACCCCCGGAGTAGGTGACCGTGGCAGGCTTGTTCAGCGGCGTGTAGGTCGAGGTAACGGTGACCCCGTCCGGATCGGTCCGGGTCAGCGTGTTACCTGCCGCGTCATAGGTGGACGTGGTGGTGGCGCCGTTCGGGGCCGCGCTGGTCGCAGGCGCCGTGGTCGATACCTGCTCGCCGGCCGAGTCATAGCTATAGGTGGTCTGGTAGCTGGCCTGGGTCGGGTACGAGCTGGAATTCACGACGTATGGCGACGAGATCTCGCATTGCGCCACGCCACTGGCGTTCCCGTCTGGGGAGACCACCGAGGTCTCATTGCCATTGGGGTCGTAGCAGTACGAGGTGGTCGACGCCGCGGACGTGCCGTAGCCAGTGGTCTGGGTCGCCAGATCGCCGACCGAGTTGTAGGTGTTGGCGGTGACCTGGTTCGCTCCGCCGTTCATGACCGGCGGGGAGGTGGTGGTGAGCACGTTGCCGTTGCCGTCGTAGGTGTACGTCGTGGTCTCAGGCCCGGACTGCCCGGCCGGCGCCGGCGTCGACATCGCGGTCTTGTCACCATTGGCGCCGAAGGTGTAGGTGGTGGCGTCGGAGGCGAGCCGGTCGCTGTACCCGGACGGGTACGACATGGGGCAAGATGACGCGGTCAAATTGCTGGCCACGACACCGGCGGGCGGGACGGTCTGGGTCACGTTCCCGGCTCCGTCGTAGCAGGTGAGGGTCACGTTGCCGTCTGGGTCAGTCTTCAGCACCGGCTGGTTGTCGGTGTTATAGCTGGTGGTGGTGGTGTAGCCGCGGGCGTCTTGCACCGTCGTCTGGTTACCGTTGGCGTCGTAGCCGTACTGGGTCTGACGCGGAGTGACCGTCGCCCCCTGCCCGCCGGCCTGGGTGACCGAAGTCTTCTGCCCGTCGCTGTTGTACGCGGTGACGGTGGTGAAGTTCCCGGCGTTCCCCCCGGCGAGGTTCCCGTCCGGGCTCGTGACCGAGGTCTGCTGGCCGTCGCCGTTATAGGTGTACGTCGTGGTGGCGATCTGCGAGCCGTTGCCGTCCGGCGCTGAGCTTGAGACGAGATCGCCCTGAGCGTCGTAGGCGAGCTGGGTGACCGCCCCGTCAGCGTTGATCGTGGCGCACGGGAGCGACAGCGCCGGGGGGGACGCCGAGCAGGAGATGTTGTTTCCGTTCAAAGTGACGCTGTCGCCCTTGAACAGCTGATAGGTGGTCTGCGAGTAGCTGGCGGTGTTGCTGCCCGGCTGGTACACCCCGGCGGTCGAGTACAGCTCATTGCCACTGGTGTCATACAGCGTGTACGTCACCCCGGCGGGCGGCGCCGACGATGGCGGGGAGATCGCCCCACCCGGCGCCACCGGCGCCGGTCCCGTCTGGCTGGACGAGCACGGGCTAGACGCCACGGCCGTGCCGGTGCAGCTTGGCTGGTTCAGGCTGGTGGACTGCGCCGTCATCGTCCCGGACTGCGATCCCACCCCGTCCGGAGACGTCGAGCTCGTCTCGTTGCCGCTGGCGTCGTAGCTGTAGGTGGTGACGTTGCCGTTGCCGTCGGCCGTCGCGGTGTCGAGCAAGGTGCCACCACTGGTCCCGCCAGCAGTCAAGTTGGGGAAGAAGTCGCGCTCCGAGGCCAGGGAGGTGCCGCCGGTCCAGGCGGACGTAGCGGTCAGTACTCCCTGGACGTAGCTGTACACCGTGGTGTTGCCGTCCGGGTCCGTAGTCGTGACATAGCCCGTGCCGGTGGAGGCGTTCATGCAGTTCCCGGCCGTCGCGTTCACGCAGTAGTTGAACGTTGTCTTGAAGCCCATCGGGTCGCTCTGGCTGGTGACCCGGCCCAGGCTGTCGTACACGTTCACGGTCGAGTCCCCGGCGTCCGGCCCGCCCGGCTGCGCGTTCGGGCTGGTGATCGTCAGCAGGTCATTGGCCAGCACCGGGTTCCCGGTGGCGCCGGAGCCGTAGATATAGCTGGTCTTGTTGCCCACCGGGTCGGTCGCGCTGGTCAGGTCCGACCCGGTGTAGCCGTACGTCCCCTGTCGGCCCATCGGGTCAGTGACCGACGTGACCTGGCTGGAGGCGTTGTAGCCGAGGGTCAGGGTACGGCCGTTCGCGGCGGTGATCAGCTCGCACCACGACGCGGCTGCCGGGCAGTTCCCGGATCCGGGCAGCGGGGTGCCGTACTGGACGGTCAGGGTGTTCCCGGCCGGGTCGGCCTGGCCGGTGAGCTGCCCGGCGGAGTTGTAGGTGTAGGACGTGCCGGGCGAGGGCGCGTAGGTGTAGGTGCTGCCGCGCAGCGACAAGGTCGCGCCGACGTCCTGGGGCAGCGCGCAGTATCCGCCCGTCTGCTGATACGGCGCGGTGCAAGTTCCACCGGACTGCGGATAGAACGTGACCTGCGACCCGTTCGCCTGGTTCACCGTGACCCCAGGCCCGGCCGGGTACTGGCCGAGCGCGGTGTCCGACGTCGCGGTGAGCTCCCGGATCTTGTTGTTGGAGTTGTCGGTGATGAACACGTTGCCGGACGGGTCGATGCCCATCCCGGTCGGCCCATCCAGCAGCGCGCTAGTGGCCGGGCCGCCGTCGCCGCTGGACCCGTACGTCCCGGACGCGGACCCGACGATGGTGTACACGTCGTTCGCGGTCATCGACACCCCCCACTGGGTGCCGTTCGCCCCGGCGACTTCCTGGATCCGGCTGTTGCCGGAGTCGTTGATGAACAGGTCGCCCGCGGCGTCCACCGCGATGCCCGCCGGCTCGAACAGCAGCGCCGACGTCGCCGGGCCACCGTCACCGGACGTGCCGGACGTGCCGCCGGAGTTGCCCGCGACGGTGTAGATGTCACGCGCCGTCATGCTCGCCAGGCCGCGCTGCGGCCCGGTCACCTTGGCGACTTCGACCACCCGGTTGTTGCCGTCAGAGATGTACAGGTTCCCCTCCGGGTCCAGCGCCACCCCGGTCGGCCCGCTCAGCAGCGCGCTGGTCGCGGGCCCGCCGTCGCCGGAATCCCCGGACGTTCCGACGGCGCTGCCGGCCACGCTGTACATGTCGCCCGCGGTCATCGAGATGCCCCACTGCGTGCCCGTGCTCCCGGCGACCTCCTGCACCCGGTTGTTGGCCAGCTCAGGGATGTAAATGTCGCCGGAGGAGTCGACCGCCACCCCCCACGGGAGGCTCAGCAGCGCCGATGTCGCCGGGCCGCCATCTCCGGACAGGCCCGAGGCTCCGGTGGCACTGCCGGCCACGGTGTAGATGTCCCCGGCGGTCATCGCGATCCCGCGCTGCGTGCCCGAGGCGGCCGCGACCTCCTGCACCCGGTTGTTGCTGGAATCGGCGATGTACAAGTTCCCGGAGTTGTCGACCGCGAGCGCGAGCGGGACGTCCAGCAGCGCCTGGGTGGCCAGCCCGCCGTCCCCGCTATACCCCGAGGCGCCGAACGCGTTCCCGGCGACCGTGTACACGTCCCCGGCGGTCATGTGAATGCCCCACTGGACGTGGCTGGTCGCCGCGATCTCCTGCACCCGGTTGTTGGCCGAGTCCGCGATGTACACGTTCCCCTGGGAGTCCGCCGTGACCGCGTCCGGGTTACTCAGCGCCGCTGTCAGCCCCGGCCCGCCGTCGCCGGCGGTAGCCAGCGTCCCGCCGTCGCCCGCGACGGTGGAGATGTCCGCCGTGGACGCGCTGACCTCGCGGACCCGGAAGTTGGAGGTGTCGGCGATCCACAAGTTCCCCGACGAGTCAAGCGCCACCTGGCCAGGGGCGCCAAGCAGCGCCGACGTCGCCTGACCGCCGTCCCCGGAGAAGCCCTCGTTCCCGGCGGCGTCACCGGCGATCGTGTAGACGTCGTTCGCCGTCATCGAGATCCCGAACTCGGTGTGGCTGGTGCGCGCCACCTCCTGGACCCGGTTGTTCCCCGAGTCCGCGATGTACAGGTTCTGCCCGGAGCTGGCCGTCACCGACTCGGGGATGAACAGCAGCGCCGACGTCGCCTGACCGCCATCGCCCGAGATTCCCGACATGCCCGATACGTCCCCCATGACGGTGTAGATATTGTTCGCCGACATCGAGATCCCCCACTGGGTACCCGACGCCGACGGCACCTCGATCACCCGGTTGTTGGACGTGTCGGCGACGTACAGGTTCCCGCCCGCCAGGCTCAGCCCCCCCGGCGTGTCAAGCAGCGCGCTCGCCGCCGCCGTGCCGTTCCCGCTGTCCCCCGCCACGCCGGTCTTGCTGCCCACCACCGTGTACGTGTCCCACTGGGTCATCGACTGGCCCCACTGCGCCCCGGACTCGGCAGGCACCTCCTGCACCCGCTGGTTCCAGTAATCCGAGATGTACAAATCCGACGTGCCCGGTGCGAACGCGATCCCGCTCGGGACGTCTAGCAGCGCCGAGGTCGCCGACCCGCCGTCCCCGCTGGTCCCCGACGCCCCCGAGGCGGACCCGGCGACCGTGTACACGTCGTCCGCCGTCATCGACAGCCCACGCTGCGACCCGGACGACACTGGGATCTCCACCACCCGGTTGTTGCCCGCGTCTGCGATGTACAAGTTCCCTGACGGGTCCAACGCCACCGTCTCCGGGCTGTTCAGCAGCGACGCCGACGCCGCCGTGCCGTTCGGCGAGTCGCCGCTCACGCCGGTCGGGCTGCCCGCGATCGTGTACACGTCCCCCGCCGTCATCGAGATCCCCCACTGCGTCCCCGTGGACCCGGCGATCTCCTGCACCCGGTTGTCCAGCAAGTCCGCGATGTAGGTATTGCCGCCCTGGACCACCACCCCCGCCACCTGGTTCAGCGGCGCCGACGCCGCCGGCCCGCCGTCCCCGGTGTCGGTCCCCAACCCGGACAGCGTGTAAATATCACCAGGCACCGGCCGGCTCGTGGTCAGCGACGTCGCCCAGTTGTCAGTCCACCCGTACCCCAGCGGACCCGGCGTCCCGGCCTGCGTCTGCCGCTGGGCCAGCAGCGCGTCATACGTCCGGGAGAAGCCAAGTGACGGGCCGAACGTCGGCACCGACAAGTCCGTGGTCGACTGGGTGAAGTCACCGTTCTCGGTGTTCACCGGATCCCCCGCCGTCGCCTGGGACACCCCCGGCGCCGCCGGGTTCGACCCGCCGATCACCGACCCGGACGGCACCTCACCGCCCGTAGACGGCGCCAGAGCCGCGGTCGCCGAGCTCACCGGCGCCCCCGCTAGCACATACGCCTGCCCGGTCGCTCCGTCCGACGCGGTGAACCCGGCCGGCGAGGCGGCCTTGTCGAACCCCACCGGCGTCAGCCCGGCCGGCCACGCATTGATCGTCTCTTCCACCGAGCACGCCGGCGCCGGCCACGACCCCACAGCACTGCTCGCCAGCCCGCTGAACGCCGCCAGCCCCTCCGCCGCCCACGTGTTCACCGTCCCCGAATCCGGGCACGACGATCCCTGCCCGGTCACCGTGAACCCGCCCCCATCCACACTCGCCAGCAACGGCACCGCCGTGTCGGCGGCGGCTGTGGCGTACTCACAATTCAGCGATACGTACAACCCCGTCCCGCTCCCGGCCACCGCGTACCCGATCGCGTCCGACAGCAAGCTGGCGCCCGCACTGCCCGCCAGCGCCGGCGCTGTGCCGAGCACCGCCACGCTCCCCGTCACCGCCGGGCCCCACGTCCCCGCCGTGGACAGCGCGTCCGATGGCACGCTAGAGGCGCACGTGCCGCTGGACGGGTCGCCGATGATCAGCGCCGAATACGCCTTGAACTGCGCCGTCGTCATCGCATCCCAGGTCGATGGCGACGCCACCGTCACCGTGTACCCGGCCGGCACCGCCTTCGCCTCCGCGCTCGACGAACCCCCATTCACGCTCGTCGACAAGATCAGCGCCGACCCCGACCCCGCCGCCCACGCCGGCCTGGCCGCCGCCACGGCCGCCACCGCCGCCCCGGTCACCCCGGCCGTCACCACCGACACCGGGACCAGCCCCCACCCCACTCCCGTCACCGGCGCCATCACGGCGGCAACCCGCCCGCGCCACCTCCCCCTGCCGCGACCGTTGGCCTGACCATTCACAGCGCATAACCAGGACATGATGCCTCACCTGGGTTCGTTAGCGGTTCCCCAAAGCGTGAGCCGAGTACCGGGGACAGTCCACGAAAAGTTCCTAGAAAAGTGACGCACAAACTACACGTAATGTGGCCGTATCGAGATAGCCATCTCGCCCGGGTAACCGCTGCTCGACGGCGCGAGCGTCATTCGCATCGAGCGCGGCGAGGTCCTCTGCTATCTGCTCCACATGGGGATGCCGAGATCCCTGGTAAGGGCTAGCGCCCTGGTCAGGCACGAGTGCGCCTGCCGCGTGTCACCGACCTCCGTCAGCGCCTGGCCGAGGGCGTTCCAGGCGGCTGCCTCCTGGTACTGGTCACGAACCCGGCGGCTGATGTCGAGCGCACTGCGTGCGAACCTGATCGCGTCCTCGCTCCTGCCGAGCTGCCTGTACGCGTCAGAAAGCAGCGAGCGGGCCAGGCTATCTCCCGAGTGGTCACCGCTCCGGTTGACCATCTCAAGCGCCCGCTCCATCTGGCGGGCGCCTTCCGCAACGCGGCCGACTTCGACGTACAGCATGCCGAGGTTCATCATCGTCCGCCCCTGCACGAGCGGGTCAGGGTCCGGGTCGATGCTGCCGCACCGCTCCAGATGGCCGATAGCCTCGTCGTATCGCTTGAGTTCCTTGAACGCGATCGCGATGTTCCCCGTCACGGTTGCCTCGCATCGCAGGTCCCCGGCCAGCCGGCTCAGCGGCAGCGCCTGCTCCAAGCGCGCGAGTGCCTCGCTGTGCTTGCCGCGATACATCAGCGCGATGCCCAGGAACGTCAGAAGCCAGGCGTGCGTGGCGCTGTCAGCGATCGCCGCAGCACTCGCGATCCCGACCTCAAGCACCTGGACCCAGCCGTCCCACGGGTTGCGCAGATAGGCCCTCCAGACCACGTCAGCGAGCTGAGCGCAGATTTGCTGAAGTCCCCACCGGAAGGCCAGCATGACCGCAGCGACCACGTTGTCCCGCTCGGCGTCGCTCCAGTCCGCCGCCGCGTCGTAGTTGGAGAACTCCAGCGGCAGCGCGCCAGGTTCGACCGGGGCGAGCGCGAAATCATGCCGACGTGACAACTCAAGGCTGGTCAGCGCCCGGTCGGCGGTATGCATGTACCACGACAAGACCCGGCGGACGGCGCTCTCGCACGAGTCGGCCGGCTCGCCTTGCTGCGCGCACTCCACCGAGAACGCGCGGATCAAGTCATGGAAGCGGTAGCTGTGCTCCGAGGTTGCCTCGAGCATGTGCATGTCGACGAGCCGCTCAAGCCTGCGCGCGGCCGACCTGACGTCCACGCCGAGCAGCGCCGCCGCCGCCGGCAGGCTGATGTCAGACCCAGGCCACAAGCCAAGCAGCCGGAATGCGCGAGCGTAGTCGTCGCCGCCCTGCGCGGCCGATCCGGTCAGTGCGGCATAGCTGACCTGGAAACTCGCACGCACCGCCAGGTCGCCGTGCTGAAGCTCTTCCAGCCTCTGCCCTTCGCCCGCGAGCCGGTCGGCGAGCGCGCCGATGCTCCAGCGGGGCCGGGAGGCCAGCCGTGCTGCAGCGATCCTGACGGCCAGCGGCAGGCCGCCGCAGCGCGCCAGCAGTTCCCGTGCGGCCTCGGGCTCGGCGGCAACCCGCTCGGGCTCGCAGATTGTCGACAGCAGCGCGAGCGCGTCGGCGTCGTCGAGTGCGGTGAGCGCGAGCGTCCGGCCACCCTCAAGCTCGGCCAGCCAGCTTCGGCTGGAGATGAGCACCGCGCTTGACCCGGTCCCTGGCAGCAGCGGCCGCACCTGGACGGCGTCGCGCGCGTCGTCGAGCACGATCAGCATCCGCCGGTCGGCGATCTTGGTCCGGTACGCGGCTATGCGATCTGCTTCGTCCTTGGGCATGGCGGCCTCGGGCACGCCAAGGTGGCGTAGCAGCCTGGTGAGCGCGTCGGCTTTGGAAACAGGCTGTTCGCGCGACCCGTGCAGCTCGACGAAGAGCTGGCCATCGGGGAATTCCGTCCTCAGCAGATGCGCTACGTGGATCGCCAGCGTGGACTTTCCCATCCCGCCGACGCCGGTGATGGTGGCCACCCGAACCGCGCGGGACTGCTTGCCGTCGGCCAGGCAAGCCACCAGCCATTCGACCTGCCTGGTCCGGCCGGTGAACTCGATGATGTCGGGCGGAAGCTGGGCGGGCGCCAGTACCTCCGGCCCAGGGAGCTGACCCCTCGGATCCCCACGCTGTTCCGGCGGTTGCCGCTCGCCCGCTTCGCGGGCGACGCCACGCGCGGCACGCAGGAAGTACGCGCGATCTGAGCCGGCCAGTTGCAGCGCGTCCGCCAGCAGGTGCACGGAACGTTGGTATGGCCTGGTGGTGTGGCCGGATTCCAGGTTGCTTATGGTCCGCGCGCTCAGGCCAGCCGAAGCAGAGAGCTCTTCCTGCGTCAGTCCCACAGCCAGGCGATACCGGCGCAGCAGCGTACTGAAACTACCCGAGATGACTGTCATTACCGTTTTCGAATCGCTCTCAAACGTTCCGCTCCCTATGATCCGAATACTCATCGGACCGGTTTCGAATTTGAGTGACCTCTATTGTCCTCGCAAGGTCACCCAAGAGCGGCCGTAACGAAAAAAATCGGCGTCATTCACGTCGGCGGCACCCGCTCAGGCCGACCCTGACCGGGGACCGAAGCTGATTGGAGAGCACGCCGGGGGCGTGCTCAAGCGAGGGGCCATACCAGGTCAGGTGCCGACCGCTGATCAGCGCGGCCTCGACACCGGGAAAGGCATCTGGACCGTCGGTCTCGGTGAACGCGTACGGCTCATCCGGCAGCACGACCTCGCGCCCGAGCACCATCCACGGTCGTCGCCAGACCGGGATGATCGCGCGCCGGAGGCGGGACCGTTCATTGCCGCGTCGCCGCCACGCCGCCTCGGCGGCACCCAGCCAGGCCGGCCTGGGCAGCCCGCAAGCCACGGTGATCATCCGATCCAGAGAGTCCAGCGCCTCCGGCAAGCTACGCACTCTCGTCACCCACACGCTCACCCCGGCGGCTCGCAGGGCGGAAAGGTCAGCCTCCCTGTTCTCTTCCTCGTTGGCAAGGACCAGGTCGAGGGCGCTCGATGTCCGAAGCAGATTACGCCGGCCTGATCGCCGCCGCGCATCAGCAACTAAACGCCCCGGTCATCTTGATCTGCCTCGCCGCCCGCAACGTGGACCAGCTCGCCGCCATCGTCAAGAACCGGCTCAAGCGCATCCAGTACCGGCCCCAGCTCATCGACGGGTTCCTCGCCCAGACCGACCGGCCTCATCCTCGAACCGGAACCGCCGTAGACGACAGACCCTGGCCTTTCAGCCTCTTGTAGCTAGTTCCGGCGGCGTGCCGCGGTGCTCCACGAGGCTGATCAGGAGTTTGAGCTGGGCGATCTCCTCGGCGAGGGCGGCGCGGCCTGCTTTGGTGAGGGTGATCCAGGTACGGGGGCGTTTGCCTGCGTAGCCTTTTTCGATGGTGATGAGCCCGGCGCTTTCCAGCACGCCGAGGTGCTGGGAAAGGTTGCCGGCGCTGAGGTCTAGGTTGCTGCGCAGGTAGCTGAACTCCACCCGCTGTGCCTCGTGAGCGATGATGAGGATGCCCAGCCGCACCCGCTGATGGACGACGTCGGCGAGGCCGTTCGCAGGATGGCTGGTCACGCCGCCCGCTGCCAGGGTCGCTGGGCTAGGGCGAAACCAATGCCGCCGAGCAGCAGGATGCTGCCGTCGATCACCAGCGGCGTCAGGAAGATCCACGACCCCCGGTAACCCATGACCGAGACGAAGGTGATGGGCACCAGCACGACCGCCAGGTAGCCGAGGGCCAGGACGAGCAGGGCCCGGTTGCGTTCCGCCCAGGCCAGCACCAGTAGCGGGAGGCCAATGGCGCAGGAGTAGCTGGCCAGCAGGGAGGACGGGCCAGGCGGGGAGTCCGGGCCAGGAAGGGAGAACGGTTCAGGCAGGCCAGGCAGCTCCTGCGCGGCGACCAGCGGGTGGCGCAATGTCCACAGCGCTGCGCCGGTCATCGCGAGCGCGAGAATGATCCCGGCGATGACGTATGGCCGCGCGCGGGTCCCGACGCCGCGGGCCTGGGACCGCCGGATGTAGAAAGTGGCGATCGCGACGTAGGCCAGCACGAGGGCGATCGGCCAGTACACGAACCCCGCGAGGGAGTATTCGGTGCAGGTTGTGACCCTGGGCACGGCCCCGACGGCCGCGCAGGCCGCCAGGACGGGGCCGGAGTGGTACGCGGGGATGGCGGCGAACGTCACCGCCGCGAACACCAGGAGGGGGAACCAGGTCGCCCGCTGCGCTCTGCGCACCCGTCGCGTGAGTTCGCGAGCGCTCGACAGTAGCTGGTGCGGGTCGTCTCCGAAGTATGCAGCGGTCGGTCGTCATAGGCAACAGGTTAATGTTACAAACCGATCTGCGCTAGAGAGTTTCTCTCTTCTGCTGGGCTGGCAGCATCCGTGATCGCCAGGTCGAGCCGCCGGGTCCGCGTTCCGCGGCACGGCGCCGGTGCGCGGCGGGAACTGTGCAGCAGCAGAGTGCAGCGACCGCACCGGACAGCGCTGACTACAGCCAACCCGCATAGCCCTGCTGACCTGCCTCAACGACCCCCTGACTGCCTCACCGCTGGCCGAGGCCGATTAGCTGTGCCTGCGGGTGACCGCGACTGACGGCTCCCCGTGGAGGGCTGATCCTCCTACCACCAGCTTGGAAGACCGGTGATGCCCAGAGTGAGATTGTCCTGGTGGACCGACCTGGTAGCCGCCTGGCGCGAATGATTAGAGCAGGGTGAGCTGGCCCCGCTTAACAGCCTTGCCTGGCGCCACGCTCGCCGCCACCGACGTGGACCCGCTCACTGCGAGAGCCGGCTCAAGAGCATCAACCTCTGTAGCACCCGGATAACGACGATTCGTCGCCGAGGTAAACCCGCTAAACGAGACGACGTTCTCGCGCCGGATTTACTGCCTGCATTCGCCCCGGATCACGCAACACGACCATTCACGTTAATTCGACGCACCAGCTTAAACAATGTTGCGGCGAGCTAGTATGCAGATCAGCGGACGGAAAGCGTGCCGCATGATTTTCTCGGGGGTGACTGTAATGACCAAGGTCTTGCCACTGCGGCGCCGTAGCGCTGCGGCAATTCCTTTCATTGCCATGCTCATGGCGATGCAGTTCAGTCTCGGATCCGCAGCCCAGGCGACGACCAGCGGTACCACGGGCGGGGCGGCTCCAAGCAAAGGTAGTCCGGCGCAAGGCACGACCGCTTTTGGGCATTCCAGGAAAGCGCCCCATAGCGCCAGCGGAGTGCTCTCCACCTACTTTTCCACGACACTTCACGGCGGATACGTAGCGGCCGGTACGGGAATGCGTAACCTGGGCCACGGGCATATTACGATTTCCAGCATACCGCCGCATTCGCACGTCGTGGCCGCGTTCCTGCTCTGGGACGTGCTCGACGGCAGCACGCCGAGTATGCACGATCCTTTCGGCATGCTGAATGGCAGGACCGTCGCCGGTACGCTCGCGGGCTCCGGGGACGATCCATGCTGGTCCGGCGTGTCGGCCAACTACGCGTACCGTGCGAATGTCCGGCGTCTGGTGCACGGCAACGGCACCTACAGGCTGACCGGCTTCTCCAGCGGTAACACCAACGGCCAGGATCCGTGGACCGGCGGCGGGTCCACTCCGCCGGATCTGGAAGGCGCCTCGCTCGTCGTGGTCTACGCCAACAGTTTCAGCCCCAAGGTCTTCATCGACCTGTCCGACGGCGCGACCGAAGGCGGCGGCCCGCTGTCCGCGGCCTTCACCGGTTTCGTCGCCAACCACGTGGTGGCCGCGAAGACCACCTTCATCGTGGCGGACGGGCAGAGCGCACCGGACGGGCCGGCGACCTTCAACGGAAACAACCTCAGTCCCGGCAACTTCCAGGGCCTGGACCCGCAGGACGTCCCGTCCTACTCCCTGGGCAATCTCTGGGACACCTCGACCTACAACGTCAGTTCGTTCGTCCACCCCGGCGACACTTCGGCCACGGCCACCATCAACGGGACGTCTGACTGCCTCGTCTGGGTCGGCCAGGCGCTGAGCGTCAGGGTCCCGAGCCTGGTGCTCGGCCTCGGGGACTCCATCTCGGCCGGCGACGGCCTCGGGCCGGCGACGGGCTTCCCGAACAACCCGAACGCCTACCCCAACGTGCTCGCCGGCCACATGCGGTCGGACGCCGCGAACTTCTCGATCAGCGGAGCCTGCGCCAGCGAGTGCAGGCCCTCGGTGCTGCGGGACGAGTTGCCGGCCGCCGAGCGCCAGCATCTGGACCCTGAACTGGTCACCATGACAGCGGGCGCCAACGACATCCACTTGCCGGCGTGCATCCTGGCCATCTTGAGGTTCGCTCGGGTCAATCCATGCCAAGGGCGGCTCTTCGCGCATAACCTGCTCGAGCTCAGGGCGAACCTCTTCCGGGTCCTTGGCCGGGTGTCGCATGATTACCCGCACGTGCCGGTCGCGGTGACGGAGTACTACAACCCGTTCCCGCTTCCTGCCACCGGGTCGCGGCTGTGCCCGGCGATGCCGGCGCTGCTCAGCCTGTCGTACCTGGTCAGGCACCAGTTCTCGCAGCTTGCCCTGCTCATCTCCAGGCACCTGCTGCTGCCGCACGCCGCTGCGTACCAGACCGCGGTGTTCGACCAGGTCCAGGCGGTCCTGGATGCACTGAACGCCACGATCAGCCAGGTGGCTTCGCACTTCAGGCACGTCGTGATCGTCCCGCTCGACTTCACCGGGCATGACTTCTGTCATGAGTACGGCAGGTTCGGGCACGGCTGGGTGTTCGCGCCGCAGCTCCACGTGGCCTTCGCGTTCACCTCAGGGGTGCATTCCGGAGCCGTCCACTTCGACCTGCGTCCCGCTCACAACTGCTTCTCCAACGTTCCGGACTGCCGGCACGTGTTCGTCGGCAGCGGGCACGGGATCCAGCTCACGCCGCTGGCCATCAAGTACGCCTTCGCGTTCGCGGCGAGGGTGAATTCCTTCCCGCATCCGACCAGGGATGGCCAGGACGAGATAGCCCACATGATCCAGATGGATCTGCACCTGTGACGTGCTGGCCGGCGATCTGATCGCCTGATCCGATCGCCGGGGGTTGCGGCCGTTGACTGCGGTCGCAACCCCCGGCCGATCTGTCTTCGGGTGATGTTCGCCGGCCGTTTGTGGACGGAGTGCCTGGTCACGGAAAGGCTGAAGAGTGCCGATCATACGGCGTGATCCGAGTGCCGGATGACTGACCATCACGGAGGTACCTGTGCGTAAGGCATTACCGTTCCTGGCCGCTGCCGCCCTTGCGGTGCTTGGCGGTCCTGCCGTGGCGGCAACCGCTGGCGGTCCGGCCAGCGCGGTTCCTGCCGCGGCCACCGGGCCGTGCGGGACGCTGGCCACGCCGCCCGCCTACAGCCACGTCATCTGGATCTGGATGGAGAATCACAGCTACAGCGACATCATCGGCAACACCGCCGCCCCCTACATCAATTCGCTGGCCAGCGAATGCGGCCTGGCGACCAACTATCACAACATCACGCACCCGAGCCTGCCGAATTACATCGGCGCACCTCCGGCCTCGGCCTGAGCCAGCTGAGCACGTTCGACAGCGACTGCAGCGTCTCGAAGAAGTGCGGTACCTCGGCGGCGAGCATCTTCGGGCAGGGCGAGACCTGGAAGGCCTACGAGGAGTCGATGCCCAGTAACTGCGACAAGTCCAACTCCGGTGAGTACGCGGTGCGGCACAATCCGCCGCCGTATTACACGACGCTCAGCGGATGCGCGACGTTCGACGTGCCGTACACGCGACTCGCCAGCGACCTGGCAGGCAATACGCTGCCGGCGTTCTCGCAACAGCGCGCAGTACCAGAACGGGACCACGGCTGTGTTCATCACCTGGGACGAGGGCTCGGGCGGCAGCAGCGGTGAGAGCTGCGCCACCAACACCAGTGACAGCAGCTGCCAGGTCGCGACCATCGTGATCAGTCCGAGCACTCCGGCGGGTAGCACGTCGGGGACGTTGTTCAACCACTATGGCTTGCTGGGCACCGCCGAACAGCTCCTCGGCCTGCCGGCGCTTGGCCAGGCCGCGTCCAGTACGACCATGACCGCGGCGTTCAACCTGTAGCACGCGGACTTCTCGCGATACCACGGGAGGGCGGCGCCTCCGGGCCGGAGGACGCCGCCGTCCCTCGCCGCTCATTCGCCTGCCGCGCCGCCCGGTTGGTCTACCTCGTCCAGCCTGGACAGCACCTTCTCGGCAAGCGACTCGAAATCCTCGCGGCACTTCTGGACGTAAGCACGGATGCTGCCGAGCGCACCGTCGGCCGGCAGCAGGTCGAACATGGGCTTCCTGGAGTCCTGCGCCATCGGCATCAGGTTCTGGTAGTCCCGCAGTGCCGCTATTTCGAACGACCTGCCGGACGGATCGTAGCTCTCCTGACCGAGTACTGCCGTGGCGTAGGTGACCGGGACCTGATCAAGCCAGCGCTGGGTCGCCCGCAGCCTCTTGCTCGAACGGTTCTCCGGCTGCATCACCACATAGCCGAGCGGCGCCATGAGCCCGTGCGGCACCGGGCTGCTGACCGGGGCCTTCGGCAGCACCGATTCGCGCCAGGCCGACCGCCACTGCGAGAGCGCCGGGCCTAGCTGGTCCAGGCCGCGCAGCGAGAAGAGGTCAGGCGCGAGCGGCGTCAGCACCGTGTCCGCGGCGAGCAGGGCGGCTCTGTTGATGGCGCCAAGATTCGGCCCGACGTCGATCAGGACCAGGTCAGCGTCGACGGACTTCGCCGCGTACCCGATGAGACGGTGAAAGGCCGATGTCACCTCGACGGCCGCCAGGTCGGTCCCGGTCAGAGCACGCGGCCAGGCCTGTGCGAGCCGTTCCTCATAGGCGCAGAGCCCGAGGTCGCCTGGTACCAGCCACAGGCCATCGGCCACCCGGACCGGGTAAAAGGAGGCGATGTCGCCAGTACCGTCCACGACGGGGCGGATCGCGCTCGCGACCGTGCCATGCGGCATGTCCGGCAGTGACGGCTTCGGCTCCTGGCCGGCCGCGTTCTGCGGCTGATCCCAGAAAATCCGCAGGTCGTCTTCGTCGAGGAAGGCCGCGGTGAGGCTCGCCTGCGGATCGAGGTCCACGGCGAGGACCCGCCGTCCCATTCGCTGCAGCATGTGCGCGAGATGGAACGTCAGCATGGCCTTGCCGGGGCCGCCCTTGTTGTTGACTAGCGCTACCGAATTCAACTGAGTTTCCTGACAGTCGCCGTCCGGATGGGGTGGGCCGCAGTCGCAGTGGCGTCAGCGACAGGTTTTCATATACTGCCGGAGGTCTGGGGCAGATCTGTCGCCATAAGCCTATTGTGCCGCATTGGCCGTCTGGCACTTCGGGGTTGCGTCGGCCTGACTACGCGGCGGAGCCAAGCGCCCGCAGCGCCGACCTGGCGGCGTTATGCCCGCACATGCCGTGCACGCCGCCGCCAGGCGGGGTCGCTGCCGAGCAGAGATAGACGCCGGAGATGCCAGTCCGGTACGGATCCAGTGCCAGCCGCGGTCGCATCACGACCTGCCACGGCGTGTTCGCCCCGGTGAGGATGTCGCCGCCGACGAAGTTCGGGTTATATGCCGGCCAGTCGGCCGGCGTAGTCGCTACCTGCGCGACGATCCGCTCACGGAACCCTGGCGCGAACCGTTCGACCTGGCCGATGATCGCCGCACCGGCATCACCGTCGTAGCCGGCCGGTACGTGCGCGTAAGCCCAGACGGGATGCGTGTCGCCGTTCGAACGGGTGCGGTCCGCCAGATACTGCTGGCCGACCAGCACGAACGGCCGCTCAGGCAACTGCCCCCTGTGCACGGACTGTTCGGCCGCCACGACCTGTTCCAGCGTGCCGCCGACATGCACCGTGCCGGCGCGGCGGCAGTCCGGATTCGTCCACGGAATGCCGCCCTCGACCGCCAGGTCCAGCTTGAAAGCACCGGGCCCGTGCCGGTACCGCTGGTAGGCGCGGCGGACCCTGGCAGGCAATCGGTCGCCGGCCAGGTCGGCGACGGCGCCCGGGGCGAGGTCCAGCATGACGATGTCCGCCTTGCGCAGCTCGGCGAGTGCGGTGACGACGGCGCCGGTCTCGATCCGCCCGCCGTGGTCGAGTATCACCTTGGCCAGCGCGTCGCTGATCGCACGCGAGCCGCCTTCGGCGACCGGCCAGCCGTACCGCTGGCCGGCGGCCGCCAGCATCAGGCCGATCGCGGCCGTGGTCGGCCGGGTCAGCGGGTAGATCCCGTGCGCGGCCAGGCCGGCGAACAGAGCCCGCGCCTCCTCCCCCTGCCAGCGGCGGGCGAGGACGGCAGCCGGCGCCAGCGCGCGCGGTCCGAACCTGGCGAGCCGCACCGGATGGCGAGGGACATGGACTACCGGCCGCATAAGTTCCGCGGCGAGCTGGTCGAATCCGTCCGCCAGCGGGTCGAACAACCGCCGCCACGACTGCCAGTCCCGGCCGAGACTGGCAGCCATCTCCGAGCGGGAGCGGGTCATGATGGCGGCCCTGCCGTCGTCGAGCGGGTGCGCGAGGTCGACGTCGGCCCAGCGCCACGTCACGCCGTGAGCGGCCAGATCGAGCCTGCGCAGGAACGGCGAGCCGAGCCCCATCGGGTGGAATGCCGAGCAATGGTCGTGCAGCAGTCCGGGCAGCGTCCGCTCGCTGGTGCGGGTGCCGCCGCCGATCGAATCGGCGGCTTCGAGCACCGTGACCTCGACGCCGGCCAGGGCGAGCGTGACGGCCGCCGCCAGGCCGTTCGGCCCGGAGCCGACGACGATCGCTGACGTCACGGTTCGGCCAGGCCCGGCCCGGCCAGGCCCGGCCCTGCGGCCAGCTTGGCGGACGGCGAAGGTATCACCTCGACCGGGAAATCCGCGGTCCACGGCTGGCGGGCGAGCATGTCGCTGACGGCGACGTAGCCCTCCTCGAACACGCCGGTCGCGGCGTCGATCAGCTGGTAGTGCTGTCGCTGCCGATGCAGCGGCTGAGCGTTCAGCACCAGGACCCTGACGTCGCCCTCGGCGAAGTTGCAGCGTTCCTGCACGGCGCTCAGCAACTGCTGGTTGTGCAGGTGGCCGTCGCCGAAGTTCCAGCCGAGCACCACCCCGGCGATGAACTCACCGTCGGCCGGAACGTACTGCGTCTCGTGCTCCGGTCCGCACAGCCGCGGGATCAGCCCGTACAGGGCACGGCCGTGCGTGTGCATCGCACGGAACGCTATCCCCTTGTGCATCAGCAAGTCCGTGGTCTGCTCCCCGTAGAGCCTGGTCAGCTGGACGCTGGGCAACGCGGCCGCCTTCTTGATGCCGGCGTCGAGCCTGGCCGCGGCCTCGGGCCGCAGGCACCACAGCGAGGTGTCCCAGTTGCCAGCGTAGTAGCGCATCGCCGGCAGGAAAGAGATCCGCCTCGGCGCGAAGTTGCCGACCAGGATGGTCGCGGCTACCAGGGCGATCAGGATCGCGGCAGGAAGCGGATGGGTGATCGCCGCCGGACCGACGGCCGCGTAGTGGACGAACAGGAACAAGACCGAGAAGATCATGAACACGTTCCACTCCAGCGGCACGCCCAGCGGGATGCTGGTCAGGATCAGCAAGTGGAACGCCACCATGATGGTGGCCGCGACGATCGTCAGCGTGCCGCCACGGGACGCGAAGAGCAGCAGCGGGACGGCGTACTCGATCACGGTGCCGCCGTGGGCCAGTGCCCTCGACAGCGCCGACGGGCGGATGTCGTCGGGGTAGCTACGGAAGAAGACCCGCTTCAGCGCCTTCGCGCGCAGCAGCGGGTTGTTCGACATCATCACGGATACGACATGCGGGAAATGCTGGTTCAGCTTGGACGTCGCGGCGCCCCACCACAGCGCGATCATCACGAACTTCGCCGTAGCGATCATGTCGGTCCCCGGGAGCAAAAAGGCCAGCGTCATCGTGCCGTAGACCTCGGCCCTGGCGGCCAGGAAGATGGTCTTGTCGCGCAGGCCGGTCAGCGGCAGCAGGACCAGGAGCGGCACTAGCCTGGCCGGCTCGATCAGGCCGACCGTGCCTGGCAGCCCGCCGAGGCTCCGGGTCCCCGGCGCGAGCAGCGCCCACACCGCTGCGGCCAGCACACCCGCATAAAGGACGGCATCGAGCGGCGTGCGGGTAGTCCCTCTGGTCCCCGGCACCCTGTCCGGCCACGGCGGCAGTCGGACCGTCCCTGGCCGCAGCCAGTACAAGAACGAGCCGACCGGAGGCAGGAAGCGCAGCGTCAGCGGGCCGAATCCGCAGCCGAGGCCGAGCACCTCGAACAGCACGTTCCACAGCACGACCTTCTGGAACACGATCGGCTCGGTCCACCACCGCGCCACTTCCGCGAATCCGCCGATTCCGGGAGTGCGGGTCACGAAGAACATGGCGGCGGCGATGTAGCCAGCGATCTTGAGCGCGTAGAGCAGGTAGACCGAGTCGGGGGTGCCGAAACCCGAACTGGCCCAGTGGACCACCATGGCCCGCACCCGCTCCGTCCGCGGCTGGGCGCGCCAGGTGTCGTAGTCGAGATCCGGCAGGTACGGCTTCACAAAACCCATGGGACCCTCACAAAATAGCCAGTGGCACGGCGTAACACTAGGGACTGCCGTGCCGCCTGGTCCAGACCCCTGGGTCAAGAAGCCGGCCAGGCACGCAGGAGCGCCGGGCCCGCGGCGTAGCGTGGGCACCGTGGGTACTGACCGTGTCCGGCGGAAGCACCGATGGGGGCACGTATCCAGCGCGCTCCCTGAGCTGATCGTGGTCACCTTGCTGGCGGGCATCGCCACCACGCTCCTGGTCATCAGCGCGGGGAGCAATGCTGGACGCAGTTACCACCTCAAGGTCGGGCCGGTTCACATCATCCTGCGCAACATCGTCCCGACAGCGGACATACTGGTCGGCGCCATCCTCGTCCTGCTCGCGGTCGTCAGCCTGGTGGCCGCGATGGACCAGTGGGCAATCAGCAGGACCAGGCCCGCGAAAACGCCCGGCGGCCGCCCGGTGCCAGACCCGCCCGCCCGACAAGATCATCGTCATCTCGGACAACTCCGCTGATGACACGGTCGCGGTCGCCAGGGCCGCCGGTGCCGACGTCATCGAGACTCAGGACAACACGCACAAGAAGGCCGGAGCGCTGAACCAGGTGCTCGGCGCGCTGCTGCCCGGCCTGACCTGGCAGGATGCCGTACTGGTGATGGATGCCGACACGGTGCTGGCAGCTGAGTTCGTCGAAGTCGCCGCGAGGTCCCTGGAGGAATCACCGCAGAAGGTAGCGATCGGCGGCGTCTTCTACGGTGACGAGGGCAGCGGACTCATCGGGCAGTTGCAGCGCAGCGAGTTCGCGCGTTACTCGCGCGATGTCGCCAGGCACCAGGGGCGCGTCTTCGTGCTGACCGGGACAGCGACCTTGTTCCTGGCCGGTGCCCTGGCCACGGTCGCCGAGCACCGGGGTCGCGATCTCCCGGGGACGGGCGGGCAGGTGTACGACAGAGGACAACGAGCTGACCCTGGCGCTCAAGACCCTCGGCGCGGACGTCGTGTCGCCGGTGCGGTGCAAGGTGCGGACTGAGGTCATGCCCACCTGGAAGGACCTGTGGCGGCAGCGGCAGCGATGGCAGCGCGGGGCGCTGGAGAACATCGGGATGTACGGCGTGACGTCCGCCACCGCCCGGTACTGGCTGCAGCAGCTCGGGCTCGGCTACAGCTTCGTGGCGCTCAGCGCGTTCTTCGCCCTGATCATCATCACTGTTCTGGCGCTCGGAAAGATCGCGCTCTTTCCGTTCTGGCTCTGCGTCGGCTTCATCTTCTGCGTGGAGCGCGTCACCACGGTCTGGAAGGAAGGAACTAAAGCACGGCTGCTGGCAGCCCCGCTGGTGATCGAGCTTGGCTATGACTTCTTTCTGCTGTTGGTGTACCTGAAATCGATCGCCGACATCGTCCTGGGGAGACAGAAGGGCTGGCACCATCTCGGTGCCGCGCCGGCGACTGCCGTGGTGACCAAACCGAGGCGGCCGTCGTGATCGGCGTGCTCGGCGCAGGCGCGCTGCGGACGCCGTGGTTCGAAGCGCTGACGGTTTTCGTCGCCGTCAACACGATCGTCTACCTGGGTCTGGCGCTCACCAAGCTGATCCCGCGCCGCAAGAAGTCACGCGTCAGCTAGGAGGCGCACAGCCCGGCAGCCGTCGGTGATCTGTCTGCCTCGGTCACGACTCGCCCTTCCGGCTGGTCCAGTTCCGTTCGCAGGCCTCCAGCCAGCGCAGGTCCGCCTGCAGCCGGAGCACGATGCCCTCCAGCAGCAGCCCGGCATCCGAGCCGTCCGGCTCGGCCATCGCGGCGCGCTGGGCCTCCCGCAGCCGGCGCAGCAGCTCACGACGCTGGGCGTCCACGATGGCGACCGGGTCAGCCAGCCTCGCCGCAGCCGCGGCGACCAGCTTGAGATGAAATTCCGCCAGGTCGGGCCGGGGCCAGCTCACCTCGGTGAGCCAGCCGGTGACGCGCTGCTGGCCGGCCGCGGTCAGTGCGTAGGTCTTGCGGTCAGGCCGGTCCGGCAACCCGGCTGAGTGCTCGGCCGTCACCAGACCCGCCTTCTCCAGCCGCGCCAGGGTGACGTAGATCTGCCCTGCGTTCATGGCCTCCCCGGCTGGGCCGAGCGCCTGTTGCAGCCGCGCCCGAAGCTGGTAGCCGTGTGCTGGCTCCTTCGCCAGCAGCGCCAGCACAACTTCCTGCTGCACGAGTCCCGCTTCCTTTAACAGTTAGGTATATAGATAACGGTTATATTCAACGCTGTCAAGTCGCGGCCCGGCGCGCGGCAGGGGCGCTAGCGTTGTGGCATATCCAGTACCAATCGCGGAGGAGAGCACCATGACGTCTCTTTCTGACCGCCCGAACACCGCACTGCTCGTCATCGACGTCCAGAATGACGTCGTGGCCGGCGCGCACAACCGTGACGGCGTGATCGCCAACATCGCGGCCCTCGTGGACAAGGCCAGAGCCGAGGGTGCACCCGTCATCTGGGTGCAGCACTCCGACGAGCACCTGCCGCAAGGCAGCGACGGCTGGCAGTACGTCCCCGAGCTCACCCGAGAGGGGACCGAGCCGCTGATCCACAAGCAGTACGGCGACTCCTTCGAAGCCACCGACTTGGAGTCCGTTCTTGCCGAGCGGCAGGTGGGACGCCTGATCGTCACGGGAGCCCAGACCGACGCCTGCATCCGCTCGACGCTGCACGGGGCGATCGTCCGAGGCTACGACGCGACGCTGGTCAGCGATGCCCACACCACCGAAGACCAGACCGCGTGGGGCGCGCCAGCACCTGAGCAGGTCATCGCGCACACGAACCTCTACTGGCAGTTCCAGACCGCCCCCGGACGACACGGCGGCACGGTCCCGACCGATGCCGTCGACTTCGGCGGGACTCCCAGCTGAGGATGGGCGACATCGCGATAAGTGCGCGATACATAGCAGCGGATGACTAGCGAAACTCCAGCGAATCCAGCACGCCAAGCAGGCGATCGATCATCGCCAGGCCGAAGTCCTCCGGCTGGGAGATATGTTTCCCGCCGTAGTCGGACCAGGCGATGATGTCAGCACCGCAGGTCACCAGCGAAACCGGGGGCGCGGCAGAAAGCAGCCGCTCCTGGGTGGCCGGACTGGCTATCCATTGCGCGGACTGCTCGTCACCGGCCTTGACCAGGTACTGGCGCCGGAATTCCTCGGTTCCGACCGGCCAGCCGAAGATGCGCGCCCTCCCGGCCGCCTCGGCCGGACTGGCGGCCGGATGTTGCCCGGCTCGCCGCCCGGCCTGCTCCGTGAATGCCGACATGATCGGCCGGGTGCCCTTGCTGCTCCGGTGCGAGGCCGAGACGGCCGGCAGTGCCTGAGCCGTGGAGCTGAACGCCACGCTCCTGTTCGCGTACGACCCGTGCTGGTAACCAGCGGTGTAGGGGAACCAGAACGCGCGTGGCGGCCTCAGCGGCCAGACGGCGCGAATGCTCTCTCATCTCGTTCAGCTGGCTCACGAAGGGCTCCTTCCGATCCGCTGGCCCTTCCGCTGACCGAAGACTAAGCCTGAAGGTCCCTGACGGCGAGCCCATGTACGGCTGGCGCACGCCAGGCAGAACCCGGTCCCGACCACGCCCGAGCCAGGTAGCGGAGCAGGTCAGCGGCGTGGGCACGGCGGGCGAGCTGGCCTGTAGGCCGGGTTCTGTGCACCCGCGTCAAGCGGGCCGACGGCCATCCATCTAGGGCTGCCGTTGCCGACAGCCTCGTGCGGTCTACCCGCGAGCTCGGGCGGGCCGCCCTCGAACGCTCGCGCAGGCCAGCGTCCCGAAGAACGCGAGCCCTCCTGACCTTGCTCCGGGTGGGGTTTACCTAGCCGCCGCAGTCACCTGCGGCGCTGGTGGTCTCTTACACCACCGTTTCACCCTTACCGCCGGAAGCGGGCCGGAGCCCGCGCACCGGCGGCGGTTTGTTTTCTGTGGCACTATCCCGCGGGTCGCCCCGGGTCGGCGTTACCGACCACCCTGCCCTGCGGAGCCCGGACCTTCCTCGGCGATCCCGGCGAACCGGGACCGACGCGGCCGCCCGGCCAACTCGCCCGCCGCTCAGACAAGTCTAGGCCTGACCGCCGCCGCCCCGAAGGCGGCTGGTGCGCGGCGTCATCCGGCGAGGTCGCTACTGATCCTGGCTGTTCACCGCCTGGCTGTTGACCGCCACGGCAGCGAGACCCTCGCCTTTGCGTTTCTGGCGTGAACTGTAGGCGGCCGTCCACACCCCCAGGGTGGCCGTGACCGCGAACGGCAGCACCTTGGAGATGGCCAGGGCGGTGCCGACTGACGTGGATTCCACGATCGCGATCCGCGCTGCCGCCTCCACGAGATACCCCGCGGCCCAGACCGCCGTCATGACCCGGAACGCGTGCCGGAACGACTCACCGCAGCTCCTCTGCTTGCCGCCCGTCGGCAGGCGGGCTACCGTGCCCTACGGTCGGAGATCGGCTACGCGGTGCCCGGACGCTGCGGCCGGCCCCGCAGGGAACGCCGCGGCAGCCGCGGTTCGAGGTGCGCGGTGTCGTTGAGCGAGCGCAGTACCGAAGTCCCGTTGTCGAAGCAGTCGACGCGCGACAGCGAGGCCACGTCAAGATTCATTCGGAACATTGCCTCTGGGGGCGCTAGCAGCGCCCGGCACAACAGAGTCTTGATCGGGGTCACATGGCTGACGACGACCGCCGTCTTGTGCCGGTGCTCGGTGACCAGCCGGTCGAGTCCGGCCAGGACCCGCATCGCCACCATGGCGAAGCTCTCCCCGTCCGGCGGCGCGGCGTCAGGGCTCGCCATCCAGGCCGCGAGCTGGTCCGGCCAGTCCCGTCCCGCCTCGGCGAAGGTCAGGCCCTGCCAGGCGCCGAAGTCCGCCTCGACGAACTCCTCGTAGACGACGAGCGGAGCGCTGGTCGCCTCGGCGACGGCCTCCGCCGTGCGGCGTGCCCGCTGGAGCGGCGAGGTGACGATCACGTCCACGCCCGCTCTCGCCAGCCGCCGGGCAGCCAGGACCGCTTGCTTGACGCCGTCCTTGGTCAGCGGCGTGTCCTCGCGGCCGGCGAACCTGCGTTCGACGGACAGCCCGGTCTGGCCGTGCCGGAGCAGAAGCGTCGTAGTCGGCTTCCCGAGTGCGGTTCCCCAGCCGGGCCGGCCGCCCGGCCGGGCCGGCTCCCCCGCGAGCCCGGGTTCTTCCGGCCGCACCGGTCCCCCGGACCCGGCCGTCTGGTCTCGGTGCGCGGCCTCGTCCGGCTGGGCTGCCTCGTCCGGCTGCGCCGCCGTGGTCACAGGCCCGACTCTGGGGTGCGGACGAGTATCCTGCGGCACTCCTCGCAACGCAGTACCTCGTCCTCCGGCGCCGACCTGATCGCGTTCAGGTCCACGGTGTTGAGCGCCAGGTTGCAGCCCTGGCAGCGGCGCAGGCGAAGCGCGGCCGCACCGACGCCGCCGTGCTGTGCTCTCAGCTTGTCGTACAGATCAGCCAGCTCGCCCGGAGTCGCCGCGACGACCTCGGTGCGACGGGCTGCGGCCTTGGCGGCAAGCTCGTCGAGTTCGGCCACGGCCGCATCCCTGGCCGCGACGACGGCAGCCAGCTCGGTGCCAAGCTGCTCGCGCTCGGCGGTCGCGCCGTCGAAGCTGGCCTGCGCGGTCTCGCGCCGCTCCATCACGTCGAGGACGATCTCTTCCAGGTCCGACTGCCTGCGCAGCAGCGACTGCACCTCAGACTGCAGGTTCTCGAGCTCCCGCGGCGAGCTGACCATGCCGCCGTCCAGCCGCTGCCGGTCGCGGTCGATCCTGGAGCGGACCTGCTCGACGTCGGCCTCTGCCTTGGCCTGCTCGCGCTTGTGATCGGCGTTCTGCGCGGTCAGCGCCGCGATCGAGTCGCGCAGCTCGGCGTCGCGGCTGTCCAGCCTGGCGATTTCCGCGTGCTCGGGTAGCCCGCGGCGGCGATGTTCGATCCTGGTGAGTTCGGCGTCGATGTCCGCTAGCTCAAGCAGCCGTAGCTGCGCCTCAGGCGATGCTTTCACGAGCCCACGTTAGCCTGCCGGCCCGCCATCGTGCGCGCCAGTCCGCTGTGCGCCGGCGCTGCAGTGCCTCACCTGGGAGGCAGCAGCACCTTGTTGATGATGTAGATCGTGGCGTTGGCGGTCGCGATGTTGCCGCACAGCACCGTCGCCCCGCCGACCAGGTAGTCCGAGCCTGCCTTCGACAGCTCTATCGAGCCGCCCTCCAGGGTCGTGACCCGGCCGCCTGCCGAGATCTGCTCTGGTGTGATCCGGGACGCCACGACGTGATATTTGATGATCTTCTGCACTTCTCCTGGGGTCCGCAGCAGCTTGATGTCGGAGGCCGACAGCCCGGCGAAGGCACTGTTCTCCGGGACGAAGAGCGTGATCGCCTGGCTGCTGTTGTACCTGTTTTCCAGCGCAGCCTTTCGGATCGCGGCGACAAAGACGGAGAACTGCGGATTGCTGGCAACTGCCGCCACCGCCTGCTGAGTGCTCAGCGAGGTGAAGCTGCCCGGTCCGGTGTTGGGAATCATGCCGCAGTCCGCGCCGACCCGGGACGTACTCGGCATCACGCTAGGACTCACCAGCGCCGGCCCGGCCGAGCCGGTGGGCGACGCGGCAGGTGTCGGCGCGGTGCCGCACGCGACGGCGGTGAGCGACAGGAACGCCGCCGCGGAGCCTGTATAAACGATACGCATTCGTCTCGATTTACCGCGACCGCGGTCCGACATGGCATCTCCCTGGTTTTGCCCCTCGCGACTGAATCGCAACACGGCGTGACTACCCTGCCAGAGCGCTTTACACGCTTCCTGGCCCGATCATGACCAGCGGCACCGACGTGGGCAGGGGCGACCCGGTCGCCGGCTCCACCGTGAGGCCGATCATGTCGCCGGCCGCCACACCGGATAGGACGGCAGGTCCGGCCATGCCGCCAGGTGCCATCTTCAGCGTCCCGGCCGGCCGGTCGCCGGCCGCGCTCATGAGCCAGAGCTCATAGCTCTCGGCGGCCGGCAGCGGCCGCAAGCCGTGCGCGGTGAAGATGACGGCACGCTTGCGGCGCGACATCACCACCGTAGCCGTCCCGCCGGTACGCACCTTCGCTGTCCGCATCACCGCATCGGGCGCGGTCAGCACCGCGGCGATCATCCGGTCCTGCCCCTGCGACCGGTGCAGTTGCCGCATGGTGCTGTTCGCGAGGACGCCAAGGCCGACGGCGGCCGCGAGCACGAGCACAGCGGCCGCCAGCCCGACCGCGGCCACGGCTCGCCGTGCCGGGCCAGCGCCGGTGCCCTGTCCTTGCTCCGAGGCCGGAGCGAGCTGGCTGGTCCGGCGCGCGGCCGCGATCGTCTGCTCCGCCAGTTCGGGACGCGGGCGCACCGCGGCGGCCGCGCCGAGCCGCGCGGCCGTCTCGCGCATCTCCCTGACGTCCTCGCGGCACTGCTCGCAACCGGCGAGGTGGGCGGCGAAACTGCCTCGTTCCTGATCCGTCACGGCGTCCAGGACGTAGGCGCCGGCGAGCGCGTGGATCTCGTGGTCAGCCGATGCCATCACCGCACCCCCAGGCAGTCCCTGAGCCTGATCAGCCCGTCGCGCATCCTGGTCTTGACCGTGCCGGCGGGCACGCCGAGCAGTTCGGCGACCTCGCGGTAGCTGTAGCCGCCGTAGTAGGCGAGGCTGACGCATTCGCGCTGCACCCGCGTCAGCGAAGCCAGGCAGCGCTGTACCCGCTCCCGGTCCAGGCTGGCCTCGACGGTCTCTGCCACCTCGTCGTAGTCGATGACCGCCAGGGCGGCGCGGTGCTCGCGGCTGAGCTTGCTCCGCTCGGACCTGATCCGGTCGACCGCCCTGCGGTGCGCCAGCGTCATGATCCAGGACGCTGCGCTGCCCAGCCTCGGATCGAACCGGCAGGCGGTCCGCCACACCTCCAGCAGGACTTCTTGCATGACCTCCTCGGCCTGCGCGGGGTCGCGCAGCACTCTCCTGGCGATGCCGAGCACCCAGCCTGAGACCTGGCCGTAGACGGCCTCGTAAGCCGGCTCGTCACCGCGGGCAACCGCGGTCAGCAGTTCGTCGAGATGCTGCGGGCGGCCGCTGGGCTGCGGCCGGCCGCTGGGCTGCGGCCGGCCACCGATGCCACCGGTCGGCGGCGGGTCGCCGTCTCGGCTCGCCTGCCCGCCCGTCATATTCATGTTCGCCTATTCGTAGCCGACGACCGCTCAGATTGGCATCCCGAGACAGGAACTCGCGCCGCGGTGCCCAATCCGCAGTGAGAACTGGTACGTATTACCAGTGTGACCTTGACTCAGCGCATGCGCGCACGCGGCGTGTTGGCGGGCCTGTTGTCCGGAGCGGTCGGCGTCTGCGTCGGCTTCCTCGTGGCCGGGCTGACCGGTCCGGTCGGCTCGCCGGTGGTGGCCGTCGCCGAACTGATGATCGATCTCAGCCCGCCGCCGCTGAAGAACTTCGCGATCAGGCAGTTCGGCACGAACGACAAGCTGGTGCTCCAGATCGGCGTTCTCGTCGTGCTGGCCGTGCTGGCGGCCGTGATCGGCCTGCTCGCCCAGACAGGGATCAACCGCGGCCTGGCCGGAGCGGCCGTGTTCGCCGTGATCGGACTGGTCGCCGCGGGTACCAGACCGACCGCGGGCCCTGCCGACCTGGTACCCACCCTGGTGGGCTCCGCAGCAGCGGCCATCGCCCTGGTGCTGCTGAGCCGGGCGGCCGGCGCACCGGAACCAGCGGCGCAGGCGGAACTGGCGGCACCGGAACCAGCGGCGCAGGCGGAACCGGCGCGGCCATACGGGAGTGAGGTTGAGCCGCCGAGACGCCGGTTCATGCTGATCAGCGCGGCCACGGCCGGTTCTGCGGCAATCGCCTACCTCGGCGGGCGGCTGCTGGCGGAGAGTGCGAGCGTCACCCAAGCGGAGCAGTCGATGCGGCTGCCGGCTCCCGCCATCCCCGCGCCGCCGTTGCCGGCCGGTACAGACCTGCGGATTTCGGGCCTCAGCCCGTTCGTCACGCCGAATTCGGCCTTCTACCGGGTCGACACCGCGATCGTGCTGCCGCAGGTTCCGCCGTCGAGTTGGCAGTTGCGGATCCACGGGATGGTGCGCCGCGAGCTCACACTGAGTTTCGACGAGCTGATCAGGCGGCCGCTCATCGAGGACTACATCACGCTGACCTGCGTCTCCAATCCTGTAGCCGGCCCCTATATCGGGAACGCGCGCTGGCTGGGCGCGAGCCTGGGCGACCTGCTCCGCGAGGCCGGGATCAAAGCTGGGGCGGACCAGTTGTTCTGCACGTCGATCGACGGCTTTACCTCGGGCACTCCGGTGCAGACGGCAATGGATGGCAGGAACGCACTGCTCGCGGTCGCGATGAACGGGCAGCCACTCCCGGTCGCGCACGGGTTCCCGGTCCGTACCGTGGTTCCCGGGCTCTACGGATACGTCTCGGCCTGCAAGTGGATCACCGACATCGAGGTCACCACCTACGCGGCCAACGCCGCTTACTGGGCACAGCGCGGCTGGTCGGCCCAGGCGCCGGTCAAGACCGAGTCCCGGATTGACGTCCCGTCCGGGCAGAATCCGTTGAAGCAGGGGCGCACCGTGATCGCGGGGGTGGCCTGGGCTCAGCACCGTGGCATCGACGCGGTGGAGGTGCGGGTCGACGGCGGGCCATGGCGCCAGGCCAGGCTGGCCGCGGTACCGGGAATCGACACCTGGCGGCAGTGGGCGCTGTACTGGGACGCGACGCCCGGCAGCCACCAGATCGAGGCGCGGGCCACCGACGCGACCGGCTACACCCAGATGTCGATGGCCGAGCCGCCAGAGCCGAATGGCGCGACCGGGTATCCGACGGTGACAGTCGGCGTGACGGCGTTGACGGCGTGACGACCTGACGGCACGACGGCCTGCCTGACGGCACGACGGTGATGCTAACTTCTGGCCATGCGCGAGTCAGGGATCACGGCTGTCGTGTTCGACATCGGTGGGGTGCTGCTCGACTGGGATCCACGGCACTTGTACCGGAAACTGATCGACGATCCGGTGCGGCTCGCGGACTTCCTGGACCGGATCTGCACGCCGCAATGGCACCTGGCCCATGATCTCGGCGCAGATATCGGAGAGTCCTGCCGGGTACTCGCCAGCCAGCATCCGGAGCACGCGGACCTGATCATGGCGTGGGCGGAGCGCGGCGAAGAGATGGTCACCGGGGCTCACGACGAGGTAGTGGAAATCCTGGCCGAATTGTGTTCGGCCGGAGTGCGCTGCTTCGCGCTGAGCAACATGGAAGAGGAGAATTTTGCGCTGCGCCGGTCCAAGTACTCGTTCTTCGAGTTGTTCGAGGGCTGCGTGATCTCAGGAATCGAAGGGGTGGCCAAGCCGGATCACGCCATCTTCGAAATCCTGCTCTCCCGCTACGGCCTGGAACCGCGCCAGGCCGTGTTCATCGATGACGTGACGCGCAACGTCAACGCGGCCGCGCAGGTCGGGCTCGTCGCCCTCCGGTACACGTCCGCAGCTCAGCTCAGGCAAGATCTCGGCCTGCAAGGCCTGCCCGCCAGCACCCGCACCGCTGACGGGCAGGCTGCGCACGCGGCTAACGCGGGCAGGCTCGCCGCAGGAATTTGGCAACCGTAAATCCGCCGACACTGTTGCCGTTGACACTGCCACCCATGTCGCCGACGAACAGGTACAGCCGCTTACCGCGGTAGGTGACCTGAAGCCGCCGGTGGAACCGCGCGGTGCCCAGGCACCGCGCGCCGACCGGGATCTTGGTGTGCCGGGGCATGAGGAGCGGAGGCCAGACTGCAAGGCAGCCGCCTGTGCAGTTGCCCGCGGGCTTGATGTAGAGGGTGCGGCCCCTGCGCGTCGCCAGGATCCGTCCGAAGGGATGCCTGTTCACCACTTTGACGACCGCTGCCCTGGTCGTCGCGGTGGGGGTCGCCGCTGCGGCCGACACTTCCGCGACAGCGGCAAGGCTTCCGATCGCGGCAATGGCTACCGCCGTATGCAACACCCAGCGCCGCCCGCGCGCTCTGGCCCTGATACTGGTCAATCTGCTCCCCTTTTCGTTCGGTGGTTGCCGTCAGCCTGGACAACGTGCCGAAGGTCCTACTGGTTCAGTCGGAATTAGCGGTTACAGCAACTGGTCACGGACCTGCCCATACATGTACGCGCCCAGCCATCTGCCCATCTCGTCGAAGAGCCTGCGCCGTTCGGGCACGGGCACCGCATCGGAGGCCTGCCCGGTGCTCGGCACTTCCTGCATGTGCAGCCAGGTGACGTGCTTGCCGAGCTTGACCGCGTCCGCGCCGCGCCGTTCCCTGCGGTCTCGCCGCCGGCTTCCTTGCGGGGTCGCTACCGCGATGACAAGCACCGGGCAGACGATCTCCAGGTCCACTCTGGCCCGGCCAAAATCCGGATTCGACAAGATCAGCGCGTCTACCGGACGACCGGAACTACGAGCGTCACACCACATGGCCGCGATCGGCGCCAGTGACTCCTGCGCGCTGAGGATGATCGCGTCGATCCCGTCGGACTCTCGCAGGTGCGCGCACGCGGCGTCCAGAGCGGCAAAGACAGGCCGCGGTATCCTGGCCGGCCGACGGCGGGTCAGTTCCGCCGGGTCGCCCGCGTCGAGGTCGGTGACGTAGAAATGGAAGCCGCGCTCGTTGTACCAGCGGACCAGGTCCGCGGGCGCGAAAGACCCGGCAAGGTCGTGCAGGTGCAGAACGGCCCTGCGGCTCGGCCTGGCCGAGCGGCGCAGGAACACCGCCGAGGCGAGGCCGTCGGCGGACTGTGGAGTCCGGGGCAGCGCGACCGCCTCGTACTCCTCCGCTGACCCGCCGTGATCGGTGATGAGTCCCATTCAGCTTGCCGTCCCTGTCCGCACGCCCGACTGACGCTCCCTTCGCGGTCCGAGTGCCGGCCGGGCCTGCACACCTGCTCGTCCCCGGGTCGGGTGGGATCGGCGCCCACGCATCGCGCATCGCGCGAGCGTCCTAGCTCACCGCTGGGAACCGTGAGCTGTGCGCGGATCGTAACCGTCAGTGTCGCACTGTAACTAGTCCCGCGTGCGCCAAACACGCGGAGCGATTGGCATTAAGTGCTCATCTGGCGATGCGAAGAATTGTCGTCTGATTCTTTCGCTACGGCTATGCACGCGTTTCCAGAGAAAATATCGAATTGAGCACTCGAATGCGCCGATAGACCGGATAGACAGGGGTTGGCTAGGTAACGATAAGCGCGGTAACGATAAGCGCGGCAACGGTAAGCGCACTCGGCAAGGAGGGGTGACCTTGGGGTGACCTTCCTGACCGCGGAGGCCCCTCCATGTATGAGATGGAGGGGCCCCGCCGACCAGGGAGCGCTAGCGAACCGATGACTCGGTAGCCGACACACTGCCTGGTCAACCACCGGGTTTCGGGCGCCCGCCTGAAGTCGCCGGATGCCCGGCGCCGCACACGTGCCCGGGCCATGCCCGGGCTGGACCCGCCTTCGGTGGTGACAGATTTCTACTGCCAGATCGGTCGCTCGCACAAGGCATTCGGCGAGTAATTACAAGATTCTTTGGGCTATCCACAGGACGAGTGGCGCTTATCCACCGACCCGGCCGCCAGCGTCGGTGTTTTCCACAGTTCCATGCACAGGAATACTGGAATCCCCGTGCCAGGAGCTCCACAGCGCGGCATAGGGACCCTGAGCCTCGATGAGTTGCCGGTGCGCCCCGGATTCGGTGATCTGGCCGTCTTCCATCACGATGACGCGGTCCGCGTCGTGCGCCGTGTGCAGCCGGTGGGCGATTGCCACGACCGTGCGCCCGTCGAGCACCGCCGACAGCGACCGTTCCAGCCGACGGGCAGATCGCGGGTCGATGAGCGAGGTTGCCTCGTCCAGGATCAGGGTGTGCGGGTTGGCCAGGACCAGCCTGGCCAGTGCGATCTGCTGAGCCTGCGGGGCTGACAGAGCCCGGCCGCCGGCACCGACCGCGGTGTCCAGTCCGTCAGCGAGCACCTGCACCCAGCCAAGCGCGTCGACCGCGGCCAGGGCCGAGCTGACAGCCTGGTCGCCAGCGTCGGGCACGCCGAGCGTGATGTTGTCCCTGATCGTCCCGGCGAAGAGGTGGTGCTCCTGGGTCACCAGGGCGATCTGGCCGCGCAGGTCCTCCAGCGGCAACTCGGTCAGCGGGACGCCGCCGACGGTGACCTGGCCGAGGTCCGGGGCGTGTATCCCGGCGAGCAGCCGCCCGAGCGTGGACTTGCCCGCGCCGCTCGGGCCGACGATGGCGATCCGCTCCCCCGGCAGCACGTCGAGGCTGATCTGCTTCAGGACGTCGTGACCGGCGATGTATGCATGGCTGACCTGGCTGGCGGAAAGCTGCTCGTCCTCCGGCCGTGCCGAGCCGGGCCGCCGGTCGGCGGGCACGTCGGCCAGGCCGAGCAGCCTGGCCAGGGCAGCGGTGCCGGTCTGAAGGTGGTCGAGCCACCCGATGAGCTCGTCCATCGGCGTGACCAGCGCCCTGGCATACAGCGCGGCCGCGGTGACCTGGCCGAGCGTGCACCAGCCGTGAAAGTACGCATAGCCGCCGAAGGCGAGGACCCCGGCAAGCGGCAGGATGTAGGAAGCCTCGGCAGCGGGCAGGAAGAACGTCCGCAGCCGGAGCGTGTACCGCTCGGCGGCGTAACAGGCTGCGATGTCGGCGTCGGCGCGGGCCCGCCGGACAGGTCCCAGGCGCAGCGCTTCCACTGTCCGCGCGCCTTCGACCGTCTCCGCCAGGCTGTCAGTCAGCACGCCCCACGAGGCACTCTCGCGAAGGTATCCGGCCGGCGCCCGGCGCAGGTACCAGCGGCTGACGGCCCAGACCGGCGGGACCACGATCAGGCACGGCACGACGAGCAGCGGATTGTCCAGCGCGATCGCGCCAACGGTCAGGCTGACGGTCAGCGCCGCGGTCAGCATCGCCGGGACTCCCTTGCGGGCCGTCACGCTCAGCTCGTTGACGTCTCTGGACGACCGGGTTACCAGGTCACCGCTGCCAGCTCGCTCGACCACAGAAAGTGGCAGGCCCAGCACTCCGTCGATGAAGTCCTCGCGGAAGATGGCGAGCAAGGCTTCGCCCAGCTTGCCGCCGGCCAGCGCACCGAACCTGATCAGCACCGACTGCACGATCAGCGCCGCTGCGATGAACCCGGCTAGCAGGTCGACCCGGCCGGCCGTCGTCCCGCGCTGGACCATCGTCACGATTGTGCCGAGCAGCCTGGGCGGTACCAGCCCGGCGAGCGTGGCACCAGCGTACAAGCACACCACGACC
The DNA here is from genome assembly GCA_035533915.1 of Streptosporangiaceae bacterium. Taxonomy (GTDB): domain Bacteria; phylum Actinomycetota; class Actinomycetes; order Streptosporangiales; family Streptosporangiaceae; genus Chersky-822. The sequence continues at coordinate 50,443 of DATLSX010000172.1, read as the reverse complement.
GTCAGCTCACGCCATCGGGTGGCCATGGCCCGCCGTGCGTGCGCACGGACCGCAGTTCCCGCGGCGACCGGCAGGATCTGCGTGGCGGACGGTACGGCCGCGGCGGCCTGGTCCGCTTCGGCGCGGCCGGCGGTCACTGGCATCATGGCTCGGCTCCCCTCGTCACCGCGCTCGCATACTGCGGGCTGGAGCGCAGCAAGTCAGCATGTGAGCCGGCCGCGGTGACCGTGCCGTCCTGCAGGAACAGCACCCGGTCAGTGCGGTCAAGCAGCAGCGGGCTGTTGGTCACGACGACAGTGGTACGGCCCAGCCGTGCTTCGCGCAGCCCGAGTGCGATGCTGGCCTCGGTATGCGCGTCGACGGCGCTCGTCGGCTCGACCAGCACCAGAATCTCCGGGTCGGCAAGGAGCGCCCTGGCGAGCCGCAGCCGCTGAGCCTGCCCGCCGGACAAGGTACGACCGCGTGCGGCGAGGTGACCGGCCAGCCCGCCAGGGATCGCGTCGAGAACATCGTGCGCGGCCGCCGCGGAGACAGCGACCGGCATCGCATGCAGGTCCACGAGTCCTGCTCCGGCAAGCTGCTCGTCGAGGCGCCCGGCGAACAGGTGCGCGTCGTTGGTCGCGACCAGGATCCGCGCTCGCAGCACGGCGACGGGCAGGTCAGCGAGCGGGACCCCGCCGAGCTCAGGACCGGGACCGGGCTCAGGACCGGGACCGGGGCCAGGACCGGGCTCGGCGGCGCGGCCAGCACCCGGCCAAGCGGCGGGCTCCGGGCTGGAGTATCTGCCGATGCGGTCGGCGAGCCTGACTGCCTGGGCCAGGTCGTCCGCGGCCAGGCCCACCAGCTCCCCGGCGGTCACCGTAACCCCGGAGACCGGGTCGTGCAGCGTGGCGTCCGGCCCTGGCTCGGCGGCACCACAAGTCGGATCGGTGGCGTCTGGAGTCAGCCTCAGGACGGAGATGATCCGGCCCGCGCCGACATGACCGCGGACGATCTTGTCCGCGGCCTCGGTCAGGGTCGCCAGCGGCAGGGCAAGGAACGACGTATAGGCGTAAAAGGTGACCAGCTCGCCTAGCGTGATCGCGCGGTGCAGCGCGTAGTGCGCGGCGATCCAGGTCGCTGCGGTGACGAACAGTCCGGGCAGCAGCACCTCGGCGCCCGCCAGGAACGACTCAGTGCGCGCGACGCTGACTCCGGTATGGCGCAACTGCTGTGACTGCTCGCGGTAGCGCGCGCTGAACGCGGACTCCCCGCCGATCCCGCGCAGTACCCGCAGCCCCGCGACGATGTCGGCAGCCCGGCTGGCGAGCTTGCCCTGGAGATCGCGGTACCGGCGCTGGCGCTGGTGCAACGGCCGTAGCAGCACGCCGACCAGCGCGGTCAGCACCGGGGCGCCGACCAGGACGATCAGGCCGAGCGGCACCGACCGGGACAGCAGGATGATCGCGACTGCGATCAGTGCAGCCACCGCGCCGCTGCCGCGACCCGTCACGTCGATCGCCCCGCCGACGGCTTCGACGTCGGCCGTACTGATGCTGACGACCTCGCCGGTGCTAGTCAGCCGGGCCAGCGTGGCGCCGAGAGTGACGGCATGGGCGGTGACTAGCTGGATGATCCGGTAGGCGGCGTCGAGGAAGCAGGTCACGACCCGGCGGTGGCGCAGTATCCCGGCGACGGCGGTGGCCGCACCAAGGGCGAGCACCGCGAGACAGTCCGCGGCGAAAGGGCCAGGGCGGCGGGCCGCAAGCGCATCGACCGCCGCTCCGATCGCGGCGGGCACCAGTGCCTGGGCGACCATCCACGAACAGCCCCAGACGATGCCGAGCATGACTCCGGTGCGCTGCCTGGCGATCAGCCAGCCGATGAAGCGCGGTGCCGACCGCAGGTCGGGCGTGCCGGGATCGGGTACCGGCAAGTCGCGCATGGCAGCAGAGGCTACCTCGCGATCAGTGCGGCAAGCATCTGAATTTTCGCGCGCGGGAAGCGGCTACCCGGCGGGAAGCGGTCGCCTGGCCGGAAGCGGCTGCCTGGCCGGAAGCGGCTGCGCGGCGCGCCGTCGCGGCCCCGCTCGGGACCCTAGCTGCGTACCGAAAGCTCGACAAGCTCGTCGAGAACGTCACCGAATCGGGTCACCCCGAGCGTCAGGTGACCCTCCCCGGTCAGCAGGTGAGCGTGCGCGTTCGGGATGTGGCTGGCCAGCCACCGACCATGCGCGAACGGCACCATCGCGTCCTGGTCACCTTGCCAGATGGACACCGGCACGGCCGAGCCGAGTGACTCCAGGCCGAATCCCCATGGCCGCATAAAGGCCAGGTCGTCGTCGAACCAGCCGGCGATCCCGGTGCTCAAGGCCGCCCTAGTGGACTCGGCCGTGAAGGCGGCGTATTCGCCGGTGAGCGCGTCGCGGTCGGCTTGCGTGACCAGGCCGCCGAAGGCCTCGATGATCTGCTCGCCGGTCACGTCGGCCATCGTCAGCGCGTCGTGCTCCAGGAACGCGGTCAGCTCGGCCGGTCCGGCGAGCGCGGCGTTGAACTCGGTGACGTTCTCCGCTGCCATCCCGGCCAGCCAGTCGAGGCCGTCCGCCGGGTACGGCGCGACACCGGCGATGGTGGCGGCGGCAAGGCAGCGGCCGGGCAGCAGCGCGGCGCAGGCCAGCGAATGCGGCCCGCCCCCGGACCAGCCAGCGGTCACGAAACCGTCGGCCCCGAGGTGGTCGAGGATGGCGGTCACGTCCGAGGTAGCGTCGGCGACGGTGCGGCCCGGCTGCCGGTCGGATTTGCCGTACCCCGGCCGCGAGTAACAGATCATCCGCAGGCCGCGGCTCGCCGCCGCCTCGATCATCGGCCCGAACGCGACCAGGCCCGCGGGCGTGCCGGTATGGAAGACCAGCGGCAGCCCGTCGACAGGCCCCGCGGCCAGCACCTCGACTGATCTGCTGTCGGGGCCTGATCTGCTGTCTGGGCCTGACCTGCCATCGGGCACTCGGACGGTAAAGCGTTCGCCAGGCGAGCTGACCGCCATTGGCTGCTCCAATCACCCCGGGCCGCTGGATGCGCCCGCGTTCTGTGGCCGGCGAGCCGAGCCTAGCCGATTGCGACCGCTGCCTCGGTGATCACGTTCGCACCATTGACGCTGCCGAAGGGCTGGGTTACTTTCCGCTGGAATGCCGCTATCCGCACGCGCATGCCCTAGACAGGGAGCACCGAGGTCGCCGTCTGGCTGCGCCCGGCGTGGAGGTGAACCGAGTTGAGGATGTCGCGAGCTTACGGCGGAAGGAACGGAACCGCAGGGCTAGCCGCCCGCCGGCGCGCTGTGCTAATCGTCTCGGCGCTGGCAGCCGGGGCCGCGGCGCTCGCGCCGGCTGCGGCGAGCGCCGCGCCAGGGGCCGCGCCAGGCACGGCGGTCGCCGGCGCGGGCCTGCCAGTCGGCAACGGCGCGGAGTCGGCGGTCATCACCAGGGACAGGTACGGCGTGGCGAGCATCCGCTCCCGGACGCTGGCCGGGATGTGGTTCGGGTCCGGCTGGGCGCAGGCGCAAGACCGGATGGTCCAGCTCGAGCTGACCAGGCGGGCCGTCGAGGGCACCCTGTCACAGATCTTCGGGCCGAGTCAGGTCGGCCAGGACGAGACCGTCCGCACGTTCTTCTATACCCTGGCCGAGTTGCGCGCGCAGTTCCGCTCGCTGCCGGCCAGCGCCAGGCGTGCGCTGGCCGAGTTCTCGGCCGGGATCAACGCCTACGAGCAGTCGGCGTACGCGAGCGCGGCCAGCGAACCGCACCGGGTGCCGGTGGAGTTCTTCGCGCTCGGCCAGGCGCTCGGCCTGTCTGGCCCGTACCGGCCCGCTCCGTGGCGGCCGATCGACACCGTTGCCGTCGGCAACTTCCTGGCCAGGGAGTTCGGCGGTGGCGGCGGCAGCGAACTGCAGAACCTGGGCTTCTTGACCTACCTCAACCCCGAACTGACCGCCAGGGCAGACCCGCATCCGGCCCGGGACGCGCAGGCGATCTTCAACGATGCCCGCTGGATCGACGACACGACCGCGCCGACCACGGTACCGTCCGGGCCGGGCGCAGCCGCCGCAGGCCGCGTCCCTGGCGCGGCCGCGGTGCTCACGGGCACTGCCCGGCAGTACGCGGTCCTCGCCAGGATCAGCCGGACACAGGTCGCCTCGGCCGCACGGGTGCTCGCCGCCGACCGGCGGCGCATCCTGGCCACCGGGATCAGCCTCAGGGTGCTCTCGCACGGCGGCTCCGACGCGTTCGCCGTGGCGCCGTGGCGCTCCAAGGACCACCACGCCCTGCTCTGGGGCGCTCCTCAGGAGGGCTTCGGCACGCCGAGCGTCGACGGCGAAGAGTACTTGCATGGTCCTGGTTATGACGCGGGTGGCATGTACATCACCGGGGAACCGTTCATCCTGATCGGCCGGAACGCGCAGGTCGCCTGGACGACCACCAGCGAGGAGACCGTCGACCAGCGCATCTACGCCGAGAAGGTGAACTTCGCCACCAGCCCGCCGACCTACCTGTTCGACGGCAAGTGGACGAAGATGCAGGTGCTGGCCGAGCAGATTCCGGTGGCCGGCGGCTCGCCGGTGACGTTCAACGTGTACCGGACCATCGACGGGCCGGTCATCGCGCCGCCGAGCAACGGCATCGCCTTCACGATCAGGTTCGCCTCCTGGGGACGTGAGACCGGCTCGCTGGCCGGTTTCTCCGAGCTTGGCGGCGACCGGGACGTGCGGCAGTTCGCCCATTCGATGCGCCTGGTCACCACCTTGCACAACTTCCTGTATGCCGACCGGCGGGGCAACATCGCCTACTTCGGCGATGGTCTCGTTCCGGTTGAGCCGTCCTTCGCCAAGGTCGACCCGCGGCTGCCGGCGCTCGGCGACGGCACCCAGCAGTGGACCGGCTTCGTGCCGTGGAAGCAGATGCCGCGCAGCATCAACCCGAAGCAGGGCTACCTGGACAACTGGAACACCAAGCCGTCAGCCGCCGCGTTCTACCAGCAGAACTCGGGCGACGAGTACTGGGGGACCATCTACCGCTCGACCCTGATCGCCAGGATGCTCGCTGCCAGCACCAGGATCGATATCGGTTACCTGCAGCGGATCGAGCACGCGATCGGCACGATCGACAACGGTGACAACACCCGCCCGGCCGCGCCGTACTTCATCCCCTTCCTGGTGCGTGCCTACCAGCGCTTGCGGGCGGCAGGCGACCCGCTGGCCAACCCAGCGACCCATCCGGACCTCGGGCCGGCGATCAGGCTGCTGCGGCATTGGAACGGGGTGGCGACACTGGGCAGCCCGGCCATGTCCGTCTTCATGAACTTCCTTGAGGCGTACGAGCGGAATGTCTTCGAAGGCGGCCTGAACCCGGGCGAGCAGTACACCGGCGGGGTGAACTTCTCCGACAGCAGCCTGAACCTCGGCACTTTCGGCGGTCTCGGCGGCATGGGCACGTACAACTTGCTGTACCACATCCTCGCGCACAGCCATGGCGTCGAGCCGTGCGGAACGCTCTGCTACCGCGGCCGCTACTTCGCCGGGCACCGTGACCACCTGCTGGTCGAGAGCCTGAACGACGCGATCGCCATTCTGTCAGGTACCGGCACCCAACTCGGTCAGGACGTGCCCGGTTTCGGGACGACCGACATCTCCCGGTGGGGATACGCTCCGGCGCAGGACCAGAACTGGGACGTCCTCGACCCACTGGCCCAGGCAGCCGGCGTAATCACGCACTGCGGTGTGAGTGCCTCGCAGAACCGCAGCACCTTCATGATGGCCGTCGACGCCCGCCCCGGCATGACCGGCCAGGATGTGCTTCCGCCTGGTCAGAGCGGCTTCATCTCCGCCACCGGGACCCCCAGCCCGCACCTGTGTGATCAAGTCGGCCTGTTCGACACGTTCACTTACAAGAACATGCCCCCGGCCTGAGCCAAGCGGCGCGCTGGCGTCCCGCGGTCCGTCGAAGCCGCCGGGCCGCCAGCGGCGCCGCTGGCGAAATGCCGCCTCGTAGGTGCTAACTTTGCCGCGCGGAGTTAATTACGGTGTGCGTTGAGCAAGCACTATGCGCGATAGGCGCCGGCAAGGGGAAAAATGCAAAAGGGTACAATGCTGCCAATGTTCCGGCGGCTGACGGGGCTCGTCACCTCCGTCGCGGCAGCGTCGCTGCTAGTGCTCCCGATGGCGGCGTCGGCGGCGTCGGCGGCAGACATGTCATCGTCAGCGGCGCGACTGGCGCACTCGCCCGAGTCCATTGCCGTCGCGTTGCGCTGCCGCGCCTGGATGAGCAACAGCCACCCGAAGGACTACTCGACGATCTACGTGCGGGTACGGACTGTCCGCTACGCGAATGTGCGGACGGTGGCGTACTACCGGACCGTGACTCGAACCCGCTACGGCCGGGCGAACCGGTACGGCCGGGCCGCAATTCGCTATCGCATTAGCCGCGCGACGCCGGGGTTCCGGGTTAACGTCCGAGTGAATGTCGGGTCCGGCTCACGGCGGGGCAGTTGCTCCACCTTCTTCGTTCCACGCGCGTAAATTCCGTAAGCTTCCCTACTCAGCCGGCGCTCGCCTCTCAGCCGGCGCTCGCCTCTCAGCCGGCGCTCGTCTCGACGTGATCTGGCGGTCTTATTCCGGCTCGGAGATGTCTGCGGTCCTGGCGCCGAGTGCGGTGATGACATCGTCGGCGGCAGCCGCGATCGCGACACCGTGCTCGCCGGCCCCGAGCGTGATCTGCCCGCCAGCGACCCGCTGATCGGCGATGACCGGCCAGTGCCGCGACGAGCCGAACGGCGTGATCGTGCCGCGCTCGTAGCCGGTTGCTTCCTTGGCGGTCTGCGCGTCGGGCATGGACAGCCGACTGACGCGCAGTAGCGCGCGCAACTTCGGCCACGAGATGACCCGGTCCCCGGGCACGAGCACGAAGAGGAAGTCATCCTCGCCGCGTCGCACGACCAGGGTCTTGACGACCTCGGCCGGGCGCACGCCACGGGCCTGGGCCGCCTCGGCCAGGCTTCGCACCGGGCCGTGCCTGATTACCCGATAAGCGATGCCGGACTCCTCGACAGCCCTCAGCGCCGGTGTCGTCATGCCACCAGTATCTGTGCTCCCTCCAGCCGACCATGCACTCCGCCACGGTCGCTCCGGATGCTTCAGCCGCGCGCTCCAACCACACCGATGGGCCATCGATGACGCTATAGCCACACCGATGGGCCATCGATGAGGTTACGTCCCGGTGTTCGGGTGCAGATGCGGTGCGGATGCCGTGCGGATGCCGTGCGGATGTGGATGCGATGCGGATGCGGATGCGGGGGTGTGGATGTGGATGCGATGCGGATGCGGATGCGGTGCGGGTGCGGGTGGCGCGCGATTGGGGCGGTGCGGGAGTGGACGTGCCCGATGGTCGGCCGGGGGCATAACACAGCCGTGTTTTCTGCCCGAATACGGGCAGAAATTTGGAGTTCAGCGATTCAGCTTACAGTATGGCAACGTGCCGAACACTGATCGAGACAACTGCGCTGTTGACACCGAGCTGGTAAGCCGGGTGGCTGAGTCGGCCGGGCTGTCGTCGGGCGAAGCGGCGCGCGTGGTCGCTGACGTGCTCGCCTGGTACCGCGAGCCGGTCGAGGACTTCGTGCGGCGCCGGCACGCGCACCACCACCTCTACGGGAAGAAGAACGACGAGATCTTCGACCTGATCGCCGCGGAGCTAACCGGGCGGGTCGTGGCGGCACCGCGGCTGTCCGCGCGCCAGCTTCGCAGGCTCGTCTACGGCTGACCCGTTCCGCGCGGGCAGTGATCACCTACCGACCAGAAGGAGACCAGCCACCATGTGCGGCATCGTGGGTTACATCGGCGGCCAGAACGCTGTTCCCGTACTGCTGGAAAGCCTGTTCCGGCTGGAATACCGCGGCTACGACTCGGCCGGGATCGCGGTCCTGTCGGCGAAGGGCACTCAGGTACACCGACGGGTCGGCCGGGTCCGCGACCTCGAGACCGCACTGCCGCGCCGGCTGGCCGGCAAGATCGGCATCGGGCATACCCGATGGGCGACGCACGGTCCGGTGACCGAGGCGAACGCACACCCGCACGCCAGCGCCGACGGCCGGGTCAGCGTGGTGCACAACGGCATCATCGACAATGCCAACGACTTGCGGGAGCGCATGCTGGCGCAGGGCGAGTCGTTTCGTTCCGACACCGACACCGAGGTCGTGGCTCAGTTGATCGTACGGTCGCAGGCGAGCACTCTGGAGGACGCCGTACTGGACGCGCTCTCCCAGATCACCGGCACGTACGCCCTCGCCGTGATCGACGAACGCCATCCGGACCGGATCGTCGTCGCCAGGAATGGGTCACCGCTGATCGTCGGCGTCGGCCACCACGAGATGTTCGTCGCAAGCGACCTATCCGCCCTGGTCAGGCACACCTCGTCGGTCGTGCATCTCGACGACGGCGAGCTTGCCACGGTGACCGCTGCGGGGTTTCGGACCTTCAGCGCGGAAAAGGAGGACACGGCGAAGACACCGACCAGCATCGACTTCGAACTTGGCGATGTCGACCTGGCCGGCCGTGAGCACTTCATGTATAAGGAGATCTTCGAGCAGCCGGAGTCGGTCGAGCGGATGCTGCGCGGCCGGCTGGACGAGCGCTTCGGCACGGCCAGGCTGGACGGGCTCAACCTTGGCCCGCGCGACCTGCGGAGCTTTCGCCGGGTCAAGATCCTCGGCTGCGGCTCTGCCTACTACGTCGGGCAGGTCGGCGCCCAGATGATCGAGGAACTGGCCAGGATCCCGGCCGACGCCGAGCCCGCCTCCGAATTCCGCTACCGCAATCCGGTGATCGAGCCTGACACGCTCTACGTCGCGGTCAGCCAGTCGGGTGAGACCGCGGACACCGCCTTCGCGGTACGGGAGGTCAAGCGCAAGGGCGGCCGGGTCATCGGGTTGGTGAACGTCGTAGGCTCGACGATCGCGCGGGAGTGCGACGGCGGCATCTACTTGCATGCCGGTCCGGAGATCGCGGTCGCCTCGACCAAGGCACTGACCCACATGGCGATCGGGTTCGCCATGCTCGCGCTCGCGCTGGGCCGGGTACGTGACCTTTCCATCACCGACGGCCAGCGGATCGTAACCGGTCTGGCGAAGGTGCCTGCCCAGATCAAGGACATCCTGGCCGACGAGCCACGGATCGCCGAGATCGCGGCCGAACTGGCGGCCGCACCGAGCCTGTTCTTCATCGGCCGGGTCCGCGGCTTCCCCGTCGCCCGGGAGGGAGCGCAGAAGTTCAAGGAAATCTCCTACCGGCATGCGGAGGCCTACCAGACCAGCGAGCTCAAGCACGGGCCGCTCGCGCTCATCGGCCCGGACCTGCCGACCGTCGCGATCGTGCCGGACGACGAGCTCACCGACCGCAATCTGGCGGCGATCGAGCAGATCAAGGCGCGGAACGGACGGCTCGTAGTAGTCACCCACCCGGCTGTCGCCCCGGCCGTAGCTGAGTTCCCGGCCGTCACGGTACCGAGGAACGAGCCGGAACTCGATCCGATCTTGCTCACGGTCCCGTTGCAACTGCTGGCTTACCACGCTGCACGGACTCTCGGTCACGACATCGACAAGCCACGTAATCTGGCGAAATCGGTAACGGTCGAGTAGCAGCCCGCGGTAATGGGCAGGTGATCCATTCAGTAAATGTCACGGGCGTGCCCTAGCGCTGAACCGGGGGGACCGGCGTACCGTGAAATTCTGCGAGGACTGAAGGAGACGCCTGTGCCGCTTCCAACTGCCGAGCGCAACAGTTTCGCCCAGGATCTCTTCACGCCGCTGCCTGCCCGCTACGACCGGCTGGCCGAACTGCTGTCGTTCGGCCAGAACGGCCGATGGCGAAGGGCGATGGTCGACCAGGTTGTACCGCCGGCCGACCCGGACGTGCCGCCGGCCGACCAGGTCGTGCCGTCGGCTGGGGGGGTCGTGCCGTCGGCTGGGGGGGTCGTGCTGGACGTAGCCTCCGGGACAGCGGGCGTCGCCATCCAGCTGGCTTCCAGGGCGTCTGCCCAGGTCGTCGGGGTGGACCTGACCGAGCAGATGCTGCGCCGTGGCGCCAAGAACGTGGCAAGTGCGGGGCTGGCTGGCAGGATCGGGCTGGTCGCGGGACGGGCCGAGCAGCTCCCGTTCCCCGACGCGAGCTTCGACGCGCTGACCTTCACCTACTTGCTGCGCTATGTCGAGGACCCGCAGGCCACGCTGACTGAGCTCGCCCGCGTGGTCAAGCCAGGCGGCCGGGTCGCGAGCTTGGAGTTCTGCGTGCCGCCGTCGCCGCTGTGGCATGCGGCCTGGTGGGCCTACACCAGAACCCTGCTGCCGCTCGGCGGCCTGGTGACCGGCGGGCGGGAGTGGCTGACGGTCGGCCGGTTCCTCGGGCCGAACATCTCGTCCCACTACCGCAGGTACCCGGTGAGCTGGACAGTAGCCGCCTGGCGCGCGGCCGGCTTCACCGACGTGGGCTTCAAGCTGATGAGTCTCGGCGGCGGCCTCGTCATGTGGGGAACCCGGTCAGGTGGCTGACCCGGCGACCAGACCTGCTTACTATGCCGCCGGGCCTGGCACGTGGCGAGACTGGTGGACGCTGCTGCACCCGCCGTTCACCGCGTGGCATCTGTCCTATGTGGTGCTCGGTGCCATGATCGCGCCACAGGTCCGGCTCGACCGGCTGGTGGCCTCGCTGGCCGCGTTCTTCCTGGCGGTCGGGCTAGCGGCGCACGCGCTTGACGAGTTGCACGGCCGGCCGCTGCGCACCGCGATACCGTCGGGCGTGCTGGTGGCGACCACGGTGTTCGGCCTGGCCGGTGCGGTAGCACTCGGCGTGGCCGGGATCGCCAGGGTCGGCTGGGTGCTGCTGCCGTTCATGATCACGGGGCCGTTGCTGGTGATCGGCTACAACGCGGAGCTCTTCGGCGGGATCATTCACACCGATCTGGGCTTCGCCGCGGCCTGGGGCGCGTTCCCCGCCCTGACGGGCTATGTCGCCCAGGCAGGCCGGCTGACCGTCGCCTCGGTCCTGGTCGGCGGAGCGGCGATGGCACTGTCGGTCGGCCAGCGCCATCTGTCCACGCCAGCCAGGCTGCTGCGCAGGCGGACCACGGCAGTCAGCGGAAGCATCACGCTCACCAGTGGTGAGGTCACGGCCATCGACGCCGCACGGCTGCTTGAACCGCTGGAGCGGGCGCTGCGTTCTCTGTCATGGGGCGTTGTCCTGCTGGCTGCGGCCCTCGCCGTCGCGCGGCTCGCCTGAGCGGATACGCAGGTGCGGAGAAGGAGAGGCCACAATGCCGAACCGTGTGATCACCGTAGCCGGGATTGTGCTCGCCATCGCCGGCGTGATCTGGGCGCTACAGGGATTTGACCTTATCGGCGGTAGCTTCATGTCCGGGAATTCGGTGTGGGCTGTCATCGGCCCGATTGTGGCCGCCGTAGGTATCGCGATCGCGGCAATTGGGTTTTTCCGTTCACGAGCGTCACAGCAAGAACGGTGAGCGGCACATTCGCGATATAAAGTGCCCGGCCGGAAAAGAGGGACGGCACGCCGGCCAGCCCGTGATGAACGGAAGCTAGCCTCGCGCAGGCTCACCAAGTAAACTCACCTGAGATTCCCCCGACCCCTCGGAAATCCCTGAAGGGCGAAAAGCATTGTGGGTACAGGCTGCCGCAATAGCTAATTCAATCAATTAAAAGGGTTGATGAGTGTCGTGCAAGCCGTAAATCTCGGGTACTCGCCCAGGCATGCCGCTCCCCCGCCGTCGCCGCGCTCCACATCGACGAGGCGCCGGGTGCGCACGATTGCCTTGATCTGCTGCGCGTGCGCGCTGCTCGGCGCCGCTGCCGGGCTAACCGTCCTGCACGAGGTACGTCACCAGGCCGCCCAGTGCCTGGCCAGATGTGTCGGCGACGACGCGCGGGGCCGGGCCGGTTCCGTCAGCCCGGCTCCGCGCGTCGTCATCCACTCCGCAGCCGCTTACGGCCTGCGCGGTCCCGCCGCGATCCAAGTCGCGCACGGGCAAATGTGGATTACCAACTCGGTAGGTAATTCGGTCACCGAATTCGGCTGGCGACTCGGCAGCCAGCCAGTTGTCTGGTCGGACGCTGGCTATGGCTTCCGTGGACCAGGCCCAGTCACCGCCGGACGGGGTCGGTTGTGGGTCGGTAACGTACTGGCCAACTCCATCACCGAACTGAGTTCGATGAGCGGCGCGGCGGTCCGCACCATTGCGAACGTCTCCTGGATCGCTACCCCTAAGGCGCTCGTGATGTACGGGCGGCGCCTGTGGGTGGCAAATGCCGAGACTAACACTGTGACGGAGATAAACGCGGCGTCGGGCGGACTAATCGCCGCGTTCAGCGGCCCGCGGTATGGCTTCGCCGACCCCGATGCGCTAGCGGTGAGCCACGGCAGGCTCTGGGTGGCCAACGCGGGCAACGGTTCGGTCACCGAGATGGACGCGACCTCGGGTGCTCCGGTCGCGAACCTCCGAGGGGCGGCGTTTGGCCTGGCTGACCCGGTATCCGAGGTGGCGAACCGGACCAGGCTGTGGGTCGGTAACGAGGCCACGAGTTCGATCAGCGAGATAGACACGGCGACCGGCCGAATGGTCCAGTTGATCGGTGGCCGCCGTTACGGCCTGGCGAACCCGGCCGCGATGGCCCTGGCGGCCGGGCACTTGTGGGTGACCAGTGCGCTCGGCAACTCGGTGACCGAGATCGACACGGCGACCGGCCGCCTGCTGCGGTTCCTTGCCGGTGCCAGGTACCGGTTCGCCGATCCGATCGGCATCGCCGCTTACCGCGGCAGGGTGTGGGTCGTGAACCTGGCGGCTAACAGCGTGACCGAACTCATACCCCGGACGGCCGAGGCTCCGCGGTCGTCGACCAGCACCGCGCACTGACTCCGCGGCAGGGACTCCGCGCGGCAGGGACTCCGCGCGGCAGGGACTCCGCGCCGTCGGCCGCGCGCTTCCCGTCCTCAGGGTCACTGCACGTGGGGTCAGGTCACAGCACGTCGTGGCGTTGCAGGTAATGCAGCGCCAGCCAGCCGGCGGGCACAGGCAGCCAGAAGGTAAAGGTTCGGAACAGCAGCACTGCGGTGATCGCTGTCGCGCCGGGCAGGCCCGCGGCGATCAGCCCGGTCGACATCGCGGTCTCCACGGCGCCGAGACCGCCCGGGGTCGGCATGATCGAACCGAACGCGCTGCCGGTGAGATACACCACCGCGATGCTGGCGACCGGAACTCGCATGTCGCCCACCGCGTAGACCGACGCGGTCAGGCACAAGATGTAGGCAATGGACATCAGCAGCGAGCCTCCGACGCCTTCGGCGAGCCGTGCCGGACGCTGCGCCACGTCGAGCAACCGCGGGACGACCTGGCCGACCGCTGAACTGATCCTGGCAAGCAGCAACCGCCGTCCAGCAGGCAGAGCCAGCAGGATCAGAACAATCACGACCAGCGCTGCCAAGGCGATGTAGGCCCACTCAGGCGGCCTGAGCGCCTTGGTGTGGGACGAACCGGTGACGGCGACGGAGATCAGGACAAGGACGGCGTAGAGCAGGAAGGAAATCGCCTGGGTGACGCCGACGCTCGCGGCGGCATCGGCCGCGCTGACTTGCTGCCGCCGCAGGTACCGCACGTTCAGCGCGACGCCGCCGACCGCGGCGGGTGTCACGAGGATGACGAACGAGCTGGCGACCTGGACGAGGAAGGTGCGCAACCAGTTCAGCCGCTCCAGCACGAAGCCGGATAGTGCCAGCGTCGCTCCTACGTAGGTCGTGGCGGAAAGTGCCAGGGCGACTAGGCTCCAGGCCGGATTCGCGTGGGCGATTAGTTGCGACAATGAGACATCGGCGAGCTGGCCGGCCAGCAGGTAAGCCGCGAAAACGCCTGCGATCAAGGTTATGAGCGTGCGCGGCCGGATTCGCTCAAGCTGCACCGGCTGGACCGCGATATCGGGCGCAGCGGCCAGCAGTCGCTTACGGACGTCAGCGAGCAGGTTCTTGCGGCCTCGCAGCGCCGACCTGGTGGACCGGTAGAGCACGACGGGCTGCAGCAGCGGGATCAGGCTCGGGATCTCGTTCCTTCTGACCTTCTCGATCGCCACGTCGGCGGCCCGGTCCGGTCCCACGAGCAACGCGGTCTGAGCGATGAGCTGAGCCAGGTCGATGCGGGATTGCAGGTCGGTCGCGGCCACATCGCCGTTGCCCGGATCGAGCAGCACCACCTCGCCGTCGTGGTCCGCCCGGCCGTCCGGCGCGAGGAACATAATGCGGTCGGCCGTCAGCGCACGGTGCGTGACGCGGTGCTTGTGCAACCGCAGGACGGTGTCCCACACCTTCCTGATCTGGTCATCTGTCGCCGTCGTGCCGAACTCGGCCAGCGTCGTGCCTTCGACATGATCGGTCGCGATTGCCGCCGCATCAGGCCCGACCCTGGTCACTGCCTGCAGCCGGGGTGTGCGCACGCCCGAATCCTCGGTGGCGTAGACCAGCAGTGCCTGGCGCTCGATCGCACCTTCCATCGACAGCGGTGCGCTGCGAGACACGCTCGCGCGCAGCCTGAGCCGCTGGTAGAGCCGGTAGAACGCGTCGGCGGCCTGCTGGTCACGGTCGAACACCAGGACATCAAGCGCGCGCCCGTCACTCGTGCTGACGGCGTACTTCCTGATCTCGGAATTGCCGTTGCCGACCCGTCTGATGGCGACCACCGGCGACTGCGGTGTGGACAAGGCGGCGGCGATCTCGGCCGCCGACGGCCGGCCGGAGATCGTTCCCAGTGCGTAGCGCAGGCCCGAGCCGACCGCCGAGCCGACCAGTACCGTGATCAGCAGCGAGAACACGGTCGCGGCGCTGTCCGCGAGGCTTGCTATCGCATAGAAGCCTATGGCGGTCAGGAACGCGCTCCGCCAGTGGGCGCGTCCGCGCAGGCCGATCACCGTGACGTAGGCAACCAGCCCGGCCAGCGCACCGTCCAGCGCAGCCTCTCGGCTCAGCCCGGCCACCACGTCGCTGGTGGTGTGCAGTGCCGCGTGCAGCTTGTGCAGCTCGGGCTGGCTGAGCAGCAGGTTGACCAGTGCGACGAAACCGACCGCGATTCCGCCGGTCGCGATGGCCTCGGCGAGCCTGCGGAACTGCCTGAGCAGGGCAAGCCTGACGGCCAGCGCGAGCGGCAGGATGAGGAGGGCGATGTAGCCGGCGAAGCCGACCAGATGCAGTAGTGACATCGGCAGCCGTCGGCTGGCACCGACCAGGTCGAACTCGACGCCCGTCGTCGTGGCGCTCGCCAGCACCGCTACGCCGACCAAGATTGCGATCTCCACCGCGGCGATGATGGAGCGCAGCAGGTCGGCCGGTATCCGGACGCGCGGCTCCAGGTGGTCGTCGACAAGCAACTCCGGCTGACGGCCTGGGCCAGCTGTCCCGCTACCGGCGCGCGTCAATGCCGTCATGACCGCTCGTCGCCGCGGTGTCCGACGCGACCTCATGTGTCGATAGTTTCACCTGCGTCCAAACCTGGCCCGGCCGCTCGAGTTCAGTCGCAGGGCACCGGCCTGGCGGCCGACCCTGCGACACCAAGATTACGGCGAACTGACGCTGACTTCGGAGAATGTTATCGGTCAACGAGCAATCAGCCGGGAAAACCGCGAGATGACGTACGTATGCCGCTGAGAAGTCCACTTCCGGCCGGTCAGCTTGGTCAAGGACCTGGCCCTGCGCCGCGTGACAGGCCAGTTGTTCAGGCAGGCGGGCAGGCCAGTCGGTGAGCAGCTTAGTCCCTGAGCAGCCGGTGATAGAGGTCGGTCGTGGCGGGCTCCGGCTGGCCGTCTGCCGCGACCTCCGCGACGGCTGCGACGCACCTGGTCCAGGTCTCGCGTACTCCGTTCCGGTTGCCCGCGGCATGTTCGGCGCGCATCAGGGAGCGCCAGAGCTGTTCCGCTACCGCGTCTGTGGCCAGGCCGGTCCTGGCCGCGCGCGCGGCAGCGGCGGGATTGCCCCCGGCCAGCTCTAGTTCGGACAGCGCCGCAGCCGCCGCCACGATTCGAGCGCCGATAGTCTCGATCAAGGCGGCGTCCAGCCACCAGTAGTAGCAGCCGGTGAAGGGCTGACCACGGACTATGCCCAGCGCCTCTGCAAGCAGCCCGGCATTTCGGTCCGCGATTCCCTGAGAGGCCTTGACTCCGAACTCCCGCCAGTCGGTTCGGGCACTGGGGTGCAGCGCGTAACGCCCGTATCCGAGGTGCTCGATCCACTCTCTGCCGTCCGCGGCGCGGCCGAGCTGGCGGCGGGTGCGGACGATGAGCTGCCGGAGCGAATCAGCCGGCCTTGGATGGTCTGGGTCAGCACCGAGCAGGTGGCAGAGCTGCCTGTTGGTCATGCCAGGGCCGTCGTGCAGGGCGAGGGCCAGGATCAGCTGGCTCTGCGCGGGCAGCAAGGCCCCCGGCTGTCCGTTCACGGTCAGCGGGCCGAGGATGCCGATCTGCAAGCTTGGCTCGGCGGGCTCGGGAGGCTCGGGAGGCTCGGCGGGGAGCTGGGCGGCTGCGACGTGAGCCTCGGCAGCGGGCTGGGCAGCTGCGACGTGAGCCTCGGTTGTGCCTGCGAGGGGGGCCGCTGGGGCGGGCGCTTCGGCCGGGGCATGGGCAGGAGCAGGAGCGGGAAGCGGAACCTGGCGGCCCGGCTGATCACGCCGCGGACGAGGGCCGGGCAGCGGCCGGTCGCGTTGCGGCAGGCTTGCTGTTGGCCGGGGCAGAACCGGCTGCGTGGCCCGGTCGCCGGCGGCGGAGGTCCGGTTAGCTGAGCGGAATCGGAGCCGGAATAACGCGACGGCGCCAGCGCCAACCAGCAAGCCAGCGGCGAACACGATCAGAGATGTTCTGCTGGTCGTGGACCCGGCGTCGGTGAGGCCGGGTGGCGGCCAACCGACGAAGAATGCAGTAGTTATGAGGCGTAACGCCATGGATCGCCGTGTCCCCCGTCAAGTGTTGTCAACCGCGGTAGGCGTCGAACAGCATGGCCGACCACGCCAGGTCGCACAACCCGGTTGTCATCTTCGGCCCAGCCCGATCACCCGGACGTCACTTCAGGATGCCGTAGAGCCTCTCCACGGTCGCGTCAATTCCCTGGAAATCACCCGACGGGGGTGACTGTGCCCGCGCCCGACCGGGCATGTTGAGGAGCTGAGTACGACCGACTTCGGGGGAGATCATGACGAGCACAGGGTCGACTATGACCGGTATTCAGATGAGTTCGACGAACTCGAAGGCCCTGATCGCCGGCTTCGCTCTCGTGGCGACTGGCAGCCTGATCAGCATCTGCGGTATGGGAATCAGCGGAACGGCGATCGCGAACGCCATCCGGCACTGGATCCTGGCACAGCAGGAGCCGCCGAGTGCCCTCATGAAGCGCAAGCTCGCCCAGGCGAAGGCAGCCACGACGGCGGGAGCAAGCGCCTGGCAGGACGGGATGTCAACTCAGCGCACGCGCTGACCAGCGGCACGAGCTGTCCTCCGCCGGTTACCGCCTGTCGGCTGGCGGGCGGCGCGGCTCGCGGGCTGGCCGGCGGCGCGGCGCCCGTGCCCTGCTGCGGGGCGGGCGCGCCAGGCAGTCCAGACGCAGTATTGTCGGTGTTGTCCACGCAAGGGTGACTCCGAGCAAGGAGCCTGACCGTGTCTGGCACAGTTATACGTGATCGGCTCAACGCGCATCTGCTCCGCTCGTTCGATGAACTCGCGCACCAGATGTTCGGCAGGCGCAAGCAGGCCCTCTTTAACGATCTGCCCGATTCGGTGGTCGAAGTCGGGGCGGGTTCCGGGCCGAACTTCCGCTACTACCGTCCTGGCACCACCGTCTTCGCGATCGAGCCGAACTCCCATCTGCACCAGTCGCTGCGTTCGAGCGCCGAGCGGTTCCATATCGACTTGTCGATAATTGACGGTGCAGCGGAACGGCTCCCGCTGCCCGACGCCTCGACCGACGCGGTGATCTGCACGCTGGTCCTGTGCACCGTCCCCGATCAGGCGGCTGCGATCGCGGAGATCCTGCGAGTGCTGCGTCCGGGCGGACGGCTTATCTTCCTGGAACATGTCCGCGCACCGCAGCACACGCTCGGGCGCTGGCTGCAGGTGCTGCTGCACCGACCCTGGCGCTGGCTCTTCGAGGGCTGTGACCTGCTCCGCGACACCGAGGCCGCGCTTCGGGCCGCGGGATTCTCCTGTGTCGACATCAAGCGGCATGTCGGGCGGACGCCGGCGGCAATGGTTAACTGCCAGATCTCAGGCTCCGTGCGGCGCTAAACGAGCGGAAGGGCCAGAATGCGGACCACCATCTTCGGGATTCGGACCACGAACACGGAGGGCGTCTTCGACATCACGGCGCAGTGCGAGCAGTTCGCCCGGGAGGCTTCCGGCGGTGGCGACGGACTGCTGCACGTGTTCGTCCCGCATGCGACGGCCGGCATCGCGATCATGGAACTGGGATCAGCCAGTGACTCTGATCTGCTCGCAGTCCTGCGCGAGTTGCTTCCTGCCGACAACCGCTGGCGGCACGCACACGGGTCGGATGGCCACGGGCGATCGCATGTACTCCCCGCGTTCGTGCCGCCGTTCGCCGTGCTTCCGGTGATCGGTGGCTCGCTTGCGCTCGGGACCTGGCAATCCGTCGCGCTCGTGGACCTGAACGTCGATAACGCGGACCGTCAGGTCCGGTTGTCTTACCTCGGATAGCCACGCCACGTCCGTGCTGTCGCTGGCCCACTCCCTGGAGAACCAGCAATGTCATTCATTCACTCCTATATCAATTTTATTAGATTCAGATCCGTACAGCCAGCCGTGTCATGTGAACCTCGCTCGATTAGACGGCCCGGGTCGGGGTAGTGTGAACAGCCGACGTCCTGAGTTATTGATCTGCGTTTCCTATCACCTCTCAGAACGACTTCATTTATGGCGAAACATAGACGACCGCGGGCCGCGCGGACCAGAACGAAGAGTCATGGCCGCAGGGCTGCCCTGCGCGGTGCCGCGCTGCTAGGCGGTGTCAGCCTCTGCGTTGTTGCCGGGGCGAGGTCGCTGGCGCTGGCACCGAGCCTGCTCGGTGTGGGCAGCCGTGCGGCCGCGATCGGCGGCTCGGCACTCCCGGCGCAGCGCCTGGCTTCAGGCGGTGCCGACGGCGGGACCAGCACCCGGGCGGGGTCGGCCGGTGGCGCAACCGACGGACCGGGAACCTCCCCCGTCAAAGGGCCGAGAAGCCCGGATGGGCCGAAAGGCGCCGCCGGAGGCGGAGTCGCGGCCGACGGCAACGATCCGGCCGTGACCGGACCTGGCCAGCCGGCGGCCGGTTCCTCTCCTGGATCAGCCGGGCAACTCTCCGGAAGCTCGGTGACGGCCGTCGGCGACTCAGTCATGGTGGCATCTACGCCCGCGCTCGAGCAGGCACTGCCAGGCATTTACATCGATGCCGTCGTCGGCCGCCAGTTCAGCACCGGCCTTCAGGTGCTGGCGTCGCTGAGCGCCAGCGGGCAGTTGCGGCCCATCGTCGTAGTAGGGCTCGGCACGAACGGTCCGGTCACCTCAGACGAGATCAACCAGCTTTTCGCCATCATCGGCCCGCATCGCCGACTCGTGCTGGTGAACACGTACGAGGCAAGGTCATGGGAGCAGGAGGTCAACTCAACCCTCGCGGAGGCGGCCGTGGAGCACAGTGGCGCTGTACTCGCTGACTGGTATTCCGCGATCGAATACAACACTGACTTGCTGTGGCCCGACGGCATCCACCCGCAGCCGGCAGGCGGCATCCTGTACGCGCAGATGCTGACAGCCGCCTTGCAACGGTTGGTCAGCCTGCCCGGCTGACGTTCAGTCGGGTGGCGTGTCCTGGCGGGGCGTCAGACAGCGTGAGCGGGGGGTACGTGACCGGCGGACATGAGCATGGCCGGGGTCGGCTGCGGCACCTGTTGCGGTCGCATGCACATCATGGCGCGGACGCTGTCGACGCGGAGCTCGAGGCAAATGCGCAGGGCATCCGGGCGCTGTGGATCTCCCTGTTCGGCCTGATAGCCACCGCGAGCGTCGAGGCAGCGGTGGCCGGCATTTCTGGTTCAGTGGCGCTGCTCGGTGACGCTCTGCACAACGCGGCGGACGGACTGACCGCCATACCCCTCGGAATCGCCTTCCTGGTAGGCCGGCGTCAGCCGACCCGCCGGTACACCTACGGGTATGGCCGAGCCGAGGACATCGCGGGAATCGCGATCGTCATCCTGATAGCCCTCTCGGCAGCGGTTTCGGCCTACGCGGCGCTGCGCCGACTGGCGCATCCGGCAGCAGTGACCGACCTGATCGCGGTCGCGGTCGCGGCGCTGGTCGGGTTCGCCGGGAACGAATTCGTCGCGAGGTACCGGATCGGGGTGGGCAGGAAGATCGGCTCCGCGGCCCTGGTCGCGGACGGACTGCACGCACGCTCTGACGGCCTCACGTCACTGTCCGTCCTGGTCGGCGCGGCGGGCCTGGCTATCGGCTGGTCGTGGGCGGACGCGGTGATCGCATTGCTGATCACCGGGGCCATCGCCGCGACCGCCTGGCAGGCCGCCCGCGAGGTCTTCTGGCGCTTGATGGACGCCGTGGACCCGGCCCTAGTCGCTCAGGTCGAGGACACTCTGCGGGAGACGCCGCTGGTACTCGATGTCGGCCGAGTGCGGCTGCGCTGGATCGGGCACCGGCTGCGGGCCGAATGCGAGGTAGCGGTTGACCCGAACCTCAGCATCGTGCAGGCGCACGAGGCAGCGGTCGTCGCCGAGCACAACCTCATCCACGGCATCGCCCGGCTGGCAAGCGTGATGGTGCACGCGGACCCGCTGCCAGCTGATGGAGTCGATTACCACGCCGTGCTAGCCGACCATAGGTCGCGGCCTGCCGTAACCCGTCCCGGCCCGCCCTCACCTGGCCTGCCCTAGCTCGTCCCCTAGAGCAGCGGCCGGGAACGCAGAGCGGGAGTCAGCGGGTGACGATTACCGGATCGAGATCGGGCCCTGGGCGCTCGCGGCCGGCCGCTAGCTCGTGCGTGATCTCGTCCAGCAACTGCAGCAGCTTCGGGTGCAGGTCAGGCTGCCAGCCGTCGAGCAGCTGGGCGATCCTGTCCTCCCGGGCCGCGAACAGGCGGGTGTAGGCCGTCTCCCCAGCAGCGGTCAGTTCGGCGGATCGCGCGGGATCGGCCGGGCCGGGCTTGACATAGCCGGCCTCGACCAGCTCTCGCATCCGGCCGTGCAGTTCGGCCACGCTGATCGACAGGAGGCGTGCCATGCCCGCGCTGGACTCGCCGCGGTGCTCTCCGAGCCGGAGCAGCAGCCAGCCCGCGCGCGGCGACAGCGCGAGCCCCGCTACGGCGACCATGCCGCCGTAGACCTCCCGGCGGCGCTCGCGGCTCAGCAGCGACGTGACGGCCCGCCGCATCTCCTCCTCGGACGTCCGAATCGTCGGCCGAGCAGTCGGCGCCAGCCGGTCGGCCTGATCCACGGCACGGGTAGTGGTGCGGAGCGGCAGTTCCTTCAGCGTCCAGCTGAGCGCGAATGCCAGCGCACCCACCGGCACAGCCGCGAGGAAGACCGTGCGGATCGTTTCGGCGTAGCCGGTGACCAGGGCGGCGTGTACGGCAGGCGGCAACTTGGCCAGCGCGGCGGGGCTTGCCCCGGAGGTCACGCCGATACCTGGCGGCAGGCGCAGCCCGTGCAGGGCGCTGGTGATGTTCCCTGGCAGCAGGTTATCGAAGATCCCGCCGAAGGCTGCGGTCCCGAACGAGCCGCCGATCGAGCGGAAGAATGTCGTTCCTGACGTGGCCGCGCCCAGGTCCGCGTAGTCCACGGCGTTCTGGACCGCGATCACCAGCACCTGCATGGTCGCCCCGATGCCGACCCCGAACACGAACATGTAGACCGCCGCGCGCGGCGCGCTGGTCGCCGGGCCGAGCCGGGACATCAGGTAAAGGCCAGCCGTCATGGCCGCCGTGCCGATGACGGGGAAGATCTTGTACCGGCCCGTCTTGCTGATGAGCTGGCCCGTCCCGATCGAGGTTGCCAGCAGGCCGGCCATCATCGGCAGCAGGCGCAACCCCGAAGCGGTGGGACTCACGCCCTTCACGATCTGCATGTACTGCGGCAGGTACGTGAGGGCGCCGAACATGGCGAAGCCGACCACGAAGCCGATCGCGCCTGCCGCCGAGAACACGCGCTGCCTGAACAGGTGCAAGGGCATGACCGGCTCGGCCGCCCGGCGCTCGGCCAGCACGAAACCGACGCCGAAGACGACTGCCAGTACGGCGAGCGTGATGATGGGGCCCGAGCGCCACGGATAGGTCACGCCGCCAAGCGAGGTCAGCAGCACCAGGCTGGTCGCGGCGCCGCCGATCAGTACCGTGCCCAGGTAGTCGACGCTGCGCCGCTGCCGCCCGAGCCGGGCCGGAAGGACCACGGCGACGACAACGAGCGCGACGGCACCGATCGGCAGGTTGACGTAGAAGACCCAGCGCCAGGAGAGCGTGTCCACGAAGAACCCGCCGATCAGCGGGCCGATCACGCTCGTCACGCCGAAGACCGCGCCGAAGAAGCCCTGATACCGGCCCCGCTCCCTGGGTGGCACCACGTCGCCGACGATCGTCTGCGCGCCGACCATCAGGCCGCCGGCGCCGATGCCCTGGATCGCGCGGAAGATGATCAGCTCGGTCATCGTCTGCGACAGCCCTGCCAGCACCGATCCGATCAGGAAGATGACGATAGCTGCCTGGAAGAACGTCTTCCGCCCGTACAGGTCGCCCAGCTTGCCCCAGAGCGGCGTGGACACCGTGGAGGCGAGCAGGTAGGCGGTCACCACCCAGGACAGCCGTGCCAGACTGTGCAGGTCACCGGCGATGGTCGGCAGGGCGGTCGCGACGATGGTCTGGTCGAGTGCCGCGAGCAGCATCCCGAGCAACAGCCCGGTCATGATAACGAGCACTTGCCGGGAACTCAACTGCCGGGCCTGCGGTCGTTCCGTCACCGTGTCGTCCTACCACGTCTCGATCGACGTGCGGTCACTGGCGGAGCGGTCGGGCCACTCGCGCAGCGCGAGAGTCGCTTCGACATCACCGCCGCCTTGCGGCGGCACCGCGGACACGTCGTAGCGAGTTGCCACGTTCCCGATAGTACGCAGCGGGTATGTCAGCGTACGGACCGCTGGGTCTGAGGTTCGCTGGTCAGGTCTCGTCGCGAGCCACAGCCGCCGACGGACTGGCCGGAACTGGCACCGCCGCCGGAACTGGCGAAATGGCTGGCAGGATCGGAGCCGGCCGGCTGGCCGGGACAACCATGGCCGCGACCGGCGGGATCGGCACGGAGAGCAGCATGGCCTGTGCGCGGTCAGGTACTGCCGCGGAAGTAACCGGCTCGATGCTGGCGGCCGAGCTGGCCAGCCTGGCGATGCCCCAGGTCGCGGCGAGCACGGCTGCCGCCTCGACCCCGATCCTGGCGGGACCGCCGCCGAGGCGCTCGTGGTAGACGACCAGGCCGAGCAGCGAGCCGACTGCCGGATCGAGCACGGCGAACACCGGCAGGAAGGCCGCGAGCCCGGCGGCGCGGTAGCCGTTCTGCTGGAGCGTATAGGCGAGCAGGCCGACCACGACCAGCAAGTAGAGGCGCGGGTCGGCGAAGACCGCGAAGCGGTGGCCGCCGATCAGCGCCGCAATGGTCTTGGTGAGGGCGTCGGTCACTCCCGCTGCCACGCCGCCGCCCACTCCGAGCAAGAGCGCCCGGCGGGTCGAGGAGAACCGTCCCGCCATCATGCTGGCGGCGACGGCCAGCAGGATGGCGATGGCCGCCGCGATCCCCAGCGGAATGACGCCGGCGATCTGACGGCCGCCGGATGGCTGGGAAACGGTCAGGAAGACAACGAGCCCGGCGAAGGTGGCGAAAGCTGCCAGCCATTCCGTCGGGCGCATCGGGCGGTGGTCAGCCCATGCCGAAAGCGCCAGCGCGAACAGCAGGCTGCTGGCCAGCACCGGCTCGATCACCACGAGCCTGCCCAGGCCGAGCGCGGCCGCCTGCAGCGAAATGCTGACCAGGACGGCGGCCAATCCCGCCAGCCATAGTGGCCGCCGCACCAGCTTCAGCAAGACAGCCGAGTCGAACGCTGCCTGCGACCGCAGCCGCACCGCGACTCGCTGCTGTACGACGTTGGCAATGGCAAAGCTCACCGCCGCTGCCCCGGCAAGCACAACAGCCACTGGTTGCACGCCAATGCCTGTCATGCGGTACTCGCCGGCAAACCTATCGCCATGTCCGACATCATGACGTTCTGCGGGCCGTATCGCTAGCGAAAGATTCCACAAACCTGAGGCCACGACCTGTTCTGCGGGCAAACGCCGGCCGGCCCGCCATTGCCGGCCGTGCCGGACCGGACCGGACCCGCCGAGCCGGGCTTGTTGCGAATCTCCTGGTGCTGAACTAGTGTCTGGACACATGTCCGGAAACTTGATGACCGAGCCGACTCGCCGTCGGCTGTCGGCACGCCAGGCCGATACGGTGCGGCGGCTGACCGAGGCCGCGGTGCGGGAAGTCAGGCAGTCCGGCTACCAGCATTTCAGCGTGCGGGACGTGGCCCGTTCGGCGGGCGTCGCTGCCGCCACGGCCTATACCTATTTCGCGTCCAAGGACCACTTGCTTGCCGAGGTGTTCTGGCGGCGGCTGCGGGCGCTGCCCCCGGTCGACACCAGCGAGGCGTCGGCCAGGGTCCGGGTCACCACCGTACTGCGCGAACTCGCGCTGCTCGTCTCCGACGAACCCGAGCTTGCCGTCGGCTGCACGGCTGCGCTGTTCGGCGGTGAGCCCGACGTCCGCCAGCTCAGGCTGGACATCGGCAAGGAGATCCGCGAACGGATCGCGGCTGCCGCCGGGCCGGGGAATCCGGCGGCGGGCGTGCTGGAGCTCGCCTACTACGGTGCCATGGTGCAGGCGGGGCTCGGCTATACCAGCTACGGCCGGACGGCCGACCGGCTGGCCGAGGCCGCCGGGCTGATCGTGCGGTGACCGGTCATGACCCCGGTGTCGTTCAGCCCGTATGACTACGCGATCCACGAGGATCCCTACCCGGTCTACGCCAGGCTGCGGGACGAGGCGCCGGCCTACCGGAATGACGAGCTGGACTTCTGGGCGCTGTCCAGGCACGAAGACGTGGTCGCGGCCTTCCGCGACCCGGCTCGGTTTTCCAGCGCCAACGGGGTCTCGCTCGATCCGTCGGCCTGGGGCCCGCAAGCGCACCGGGTCATGTCGTTCCTGGCGCTCGACCCGCCCAGGCACACGCGGATGCGCGCGCTGGTCTCGGCAGGCTTCACCCCCCGGCGGGTGCGCGACCTGGCGCCCAGCGTCCTGGCGCTGACCCGGCGGTACCTGGATCCGGCGGTGCGGGCGGGCTCGTTCGACTTCGTGGCGGACTTCGCCGGCCTGCTGCCGATGGACGTCATCTCCGACCTGATGGGCATGCCGCAGGCCGACCGGGCCGAGCTTCGCCGGCTAGCCGACCTGGTGGTGCACCGTGACGAGGGCGTCCTCGACGTGCCGCAGGCGGGCATGGAGGCCGCACTGACGCTGGTCGGCTACTACTCCGACCTGGTGCGGGAACGCCGGCGCCGGCCAGCCAGTGACCTGACCTCGGCGCTGGTCACCGCCGAGATCGATGGTGACCGGCTCACCGACGACGAGGTGGTCGGCTTCTTGTTCCTGATGGTGGTGGCAGGGAACGAGACCACCACCAAGCTGCTGGCCAACGCGCTGTACTGGGGCTGGCGCGATCCGGCGCAGGTGGCCAAGCCGCTTGGTGACCCGGCGCGGGTACGGGACTGGATCGAGGAGACGCTGCGCTACGACGCGTCCAGCCAGTTCATCGCCAGGACGGCCGCCCAGGACTTCGAGGTCCACGGACAGGCCATCGCCGCGGGTTCCCGGGTGCTGCTGCTGATCGGCGCCGCGAACCGTGACTCCAGGGCATTCGCCGATCCTGACCGGTACGAGCTGGACCGGGATACCTCGGCGCTGATCAGCTTCGGCGCTGGCCGGCATTACTGCCTCGGGGCCAACCTCGCCAGGCTGGAGGCGCAGATCGCGCTCACCGAGTTCGCCGCCAAGGTCGCGCGCTACCGGGTGGACGAGTCGGCGGCGCAGCGGGTCCATTCGGTCAACGTCCGTGGCTTCGCCACGCTCCCGGTGCAAGTGGAGGCTAGCTGAGATGCCGAGGTTCGAACCGCACCCGGAGCGCCGGCCAGCCGTCGTGGCCGGAGCATCGTCGGGCATCGGCGCGGCGACCGCCAGGGCGCTGGCCGCCTGCGGACACCCGGTCGCGCTCGGTGCACGGCGAGTAGGCGCGTGCGAGGAGATCGCCGCTTCGATCCGTGCGGACGGCGGCGAAGCCGTCGCGCTTGAGCTGGACGTCAGCCAGGACGAGTCCGCTGGCAAGTTCGCGGCGGCGGTCGGCGCCGAGCTTGGCCCGGCGGAGGTGCTGATCTGCTGCGCCGGCGACATCGACGCGGGCCAGGTGCACGAAGTCGATCCGGCCGGCTTCCTCGGGCAGGTGCAGGTACACCTGATCGGCGTGCACCGGCTCGTCTCGGCGATCGTGCCAGGCATGGTGCGGCGCCGGCGCGGCGACGTGGTCATCGTCTCCTCCGACGTGGTGCGGACGCCCCGGCCGCGGATGGGCGGCTACGTGGCGGCCAAGCACGGGGTGGAGGGCATGGCCAGGGCCATGCAGATGGAGCTTGAAGGGACCGGCGTCCGCGCCTCCGTGGTCCGGCCCGGGCCGACGCAGACCGGGATGGGAATGAGCTGGGACTCCCCGACCGTGCAGGCCGTGCTTGACGACTGGTCCCGGTGGGGGCTGGCCCGCCATCCGTACTTCCTCCGGCCGTCCGACGTCGCCGCGGCAGTACTCGCCATCGTGTCCGCGCCGAGAGGAGCGCACCTGACCATGATCGAGATCCAGCCAGAGGCGCCGCTTCGCCCGGAGGCTGACCATGCGGCCTCGTGACGCACCGGTGGTCTCCGGCGGCACCGCCGACGGCGGCCACCTGGAAGAGCTGCGCAGCGCGCCGATCGAGCTGATGCGACGGCTGCGGGCCGAGTGCGGTGACGTGGGTGCCTTCGACCTGGCCGGGCGGCCCGTCATCCTGCTGACCAGCGCGGAGGCGAACGAGTACTTCTTCCGCGCTCCGGACGAGGACCTGGACCAGGCGCAGGCATACCCGTTCATGACGCCGATCTTCGGCAAGGGAGTGGTTTTCGACGCCTCTCCCGAGCGCCGCAGGGAAGCGCTGCACAACCAGGCGCTGCGCGGTGACATGATGCGCGGCCACGCACAGACCATCGCGGACGAGGTCGACGCGATGGTGGCGGACTGGGCCGACGCGGGCGAGATCGAGCTGCTGGACTGGTTCGCCGAGCTGACGATCTATACCTCGTCCGCCTGCCTCATCGGCAGGAAGTTCCGCGATCAGCTCGACCGCAGGTTCGCCGAGCTCTATCACGAGCTGGAACGCGGCACCGACGCCCTGGCATTTGTCGACCCACATGCTCCGATCGAAAGTTTCCGCCGCCGCGATGCCGCGCGCGCTGGCCTGGTGGGGCTGGTCCGGCAGATCATGACCGACCGGGCCGCCGGGCCACCGCCGCGGCGCGGCGACCGTGACCTGCTCGACGTGCTGATGTCCGTCCGCGACGGCGACGGTGCCAGCATGTTCGCCGCCGACGAGATCACCGGCATGTTCATCTCGATGATGTTCGCCGGGCATCACACCAGCTCGGGGACCGCGGCGTGGACGCTGATCGAGCTGCTCAGACACCCGGCCGAGCTGGCGCGGGTGGTGGCCGAGCTTGACGGCCTGTACAGCGGCGGCGCCGAGATCAGCTTCCAGGCGCTGCGCGAGATTCCACGGCTGGAAGCGGCGGTCAAGGAGGCGCTGCGGCTGCATCCGCCGCTAATCCTGCTGCTGCGCGCGGCCACCAGGGACCTGGAGGTGTGCGGCTACCAGGTTCCGGCCGGGGCGCTGGTGGGGGCCAGCCCGGCGATCTCGAACCGGATACCGCAGGACTTCCCCGATCCCGACGCCTTCGTGCCCGGCAGGTACGCCGAGCCCCGCCAGGAAGACCTGGTCCACCGCTGGACCTGGATACCGTTCGGCGCGGGACGGCATCGCTGTGTTGGCGCGAACTTCGCCATGATCCAGCTCAAGGCGATCTTCTCGGTGCTGCTGCGGGACTGGGAGTTCGAGCTGGCGCAGCCACCGGAGAGCTACCGTAACGACCACTCCAAGATGGTCGTCCAGCTCGCGCGGCCCTGCGTGGTCCGGTACCGAAGGCGCGGCGCACGGCCCGCCGGGACGCCCGCCGCCCGGCCCGCGGCCGGCGGGTAGGCGGCGATGCGGATCGAAGTCGATCTCGACCTGTGCCAGGGGCACGCGATGTGCGAGCTTGAAGCGCCCGCGGTGTTCTCCGTTCCCCGAAAAGGAAAGGTGACGGTGACTGATCCGCAGCCGCCGGAGAGCGAGCGTTCGGCGGTGCAGGCCGCCGTCAGGTTCTGCCCGGCCCAGGCGCTGAAGCTGGTCGATGACTGAACCCGCGCCGGGACCCGGCGCGGCGCCCCGTGCGGGTCCTTGCTGCTGACCGATTCAGGAGGTGCGTAATGCCCGCATTCCCCCGTGCGGAGCTGGACGAGATGGTGCGGCGCTGGCTGGACGCCAACCGGCGGTGCGAAGAGAACGGCGACTGGCGGCCGCTGGCCGGTCTCTACACGCCGGACGCGACCTACGGCTGGAACATGGGACCGGCGGAAGAGTTCATGGTGGCTGGAAGGGACGAGATCAAGAACATCGCGCTGGCACTGGAGATGGGCGGACTCGACGGCTGGTCCTACCCGTACCAGAGAGTGCTCGTCGACGATCAGCAAGGCGAGGTGGTCGGCTTCTGGAAGCAGGTCGCCGGGACGCCGCGACCCGGCGGCGGCGGGTACGAGGTGGCGGGGATCGGCGGAAGCTGGTTCCGGTATGGCGGTAACTGGCAATGGTCCTGGCAGCGGGACTTCTTCGACCTCGGCAACGTGGTCTCGCTGTTCCTGGAGATGATCAAGGCCGATGCCTTGTCCGACGGCATGCGCCGCCGGATGGAACGGTCGGTGTCCGGCGAGCGGCTGCCTGGCCACTATCCGCTCGGCGGCGGGCCGGCGACGCTGTGGTGAGCAGACGTCGCCGGCCTCCTGCGAGAACGTGCGCTAGCGGACTGTTATCTGAGCTGTGACGGTCGTCTCGTCGAAAGCGTCGCTGCGGACGGTGACCTGGAGCTGCCACTGCCCGGACGTGCCGAGGACGACCGGTGTGCTCGCCCAGCGGCCCGGGCCGACCTGCCTGAGCGAGACCGGCAGCGGTCCGAGCTGGCGGGCGGGGAACGAGATGGCTGCCTGGAGTTGTGCGGGACGGTACGGCCGTCCGGATGGCCCGGTGATGACGAGCTGGACCTCGTCGGGGCCGATCTTGGCCGGCGTGACGGTCACGGCGATCTGACCGCTGCCCCCGGGACCGCCGGTATTGAACGTCATGGCGGCCGTGGATGGCGGCGAGTAGGTTTCCCTCGCGGTCGGCGTGTTCACCAGAATCGCGGTGACCGCGAGGACCAGCGCGGCGATCATGGTCTCGACCGTGACTGACAAGCGCAGCTTGCGCAAGGTGACGCTAGTGTGCTCAGGACCAGGTTCTGGCACGTCTGTGAGGTTGGCCGGTGCCGTCGTGCCCGTCCCTGTGCCGTTCCTCGGCCCTGTGCCGTTCCTCGGCCCTGTGCCCGGCTGGCCCGTCCGGACCGGGGCGCCTGCCTTGGCCGAGGCGCCTGCCTTGACGGCGGTACCTGCCTTGACCCGGACCTGCTTGACCTCCACCTCGGGCGCCAGGACGGGTGCGGCCTGCATCTGCAGGCCCTCGCTGATCCTGCGGCGGGCGACATAGCCCAGGCAAATCAGGGCGACCATGCAGGTGACCTTGATGATCAGCAGTCGACCGTAGGTCGTGCCGGTGAGCGCGCCCCAGGTACCTGACACTCCCCCGGCGATACCGACGCCGCGCCAGGCCAGGTACGTGCCGGTGACCAGCATGGCCACCACGCAGTTCAGGGCTATCGGGGAGAACCGGATCACGGCCTGCGCCGCCTCGGAACTCGCTGCCTGGCCGTTTCGGCCCGCTGCCTGGCCGTTTCGGCCCGCCGCCTTGACCGCGCGGCCGTCGCGGTCTGGCGCCCGACGGAGCACGATCGTGACGAGCATGACCAGCCCGCCGATCCAGGTAGCCATGGCGGTCAGGTGGATGACGTCGGCCGGGACCGACAGCGGCACCTGGATGCCGGTGCCGGAGTGATCGGCTGCCGCCCAGGTAGCAGCGAGTGCGACAGTGACCAGCCCCCAGCCGCCTCCGGCCAGCAGGCGGGTCCGCCGGGTGGCGGTGGGAAGCGCGCCGAACGTGACGGAGAAGACGAACAGCGCCACGATGACAAGCAGCAGCCGGATGCCGATAGCGCGGCCGTACCTGCTGTACAGCGTGGCGTGCAGCACGTTCGGGAAGAACAGGTGCGTGACGCCCTGGCCCGCACCGTAGACGCCCTGGAAAAGTACGGCTGCCAGGACGGTGATGGCCAGTCCGCCCCATGCCGCCATCGTCAGGCGCAGGACAGCCTGGCTGGTCGCGCCGGCCGGCCAGCACCAGATCACGAAAGCGACCACGCCGACGAGCAGCGCGAAACAGCAGAAAGCGGCAAACCTGACGAAGCCAAACGCCAAACCGACCAGGCGACTGCCCGACGGGCGCAGGCTATCCGCGCCTACCACGGTACTGCTGCGCGCGCCAATCGAGAAAGTGAACGCGCCCTGGACCGGGTGGGAGTCGGCGGAGACGACCTGCCAGCCCACCGTGTAGGTCCCGCGGCTCAGGCCGGGTAGCAAGGTGACCGTGATTATCTGGGGTAGGCTGCCGTGCTGCGTCCCGCCGGTGTCGGCCCTGATCCCGTTGGGTGCGAACACCCTCAGGCTGTTGGCGCTGACACCCACCGGCTCGTCGAAAGTGACGCTCACCTGGGTAGGCGCGAGCGCCAGTACCGAGCCGTCGGCTGGACTGGTGGAGACCGGGAACGCATGCGCCAGTGCGGCAGGTGCTGTCAGCAGCAGGCCGGTCGCGGCGAGGACCATCGCGGCGACGAGACGGATACCGAATCTGCGCAGCACCGGTCAGCCGCCCGTATTCCGCTGGCGCCGCAGGCTGAAGACCGAGATGCCGAGCGCGAGCAGGCCGGCGACGAGGGCAGCGATAGCCAGCATTCCTGGCCAGCCCGCCGACTTCGGGTCGGCCGTGCTTGATCCGGTTGGTGCGCTCGCCGTCTGCGCCGTGGTGCTGCCAGTGGTCAGGATGAGCGTCGGCGCGGGGTGCCCGGGAGCCGGCTGGCCAGGCTGTGAGACGTCGATCCAGCGGACGATATCTCCGTTCGAGTACGTCTGGATCGCCTTGAACACCATCGTGCCGGCCGCGCTGGGCAGCGGATCGGCGGAGATCGAGAAGTCCTGGTACTGGCCAGGGGCGATCCGCCCGCCGGACCAGATGACCTCGGAGACCGCCTGGCTGAACGATCCGTCGTCGGTGACAACGGGCTTGGCCAGCGTAATCGTCTTCACCGTGGCCGACCAGCCCGGCACCGGCTTCACGAGCACCTGTGCGATCGGCGGGTTGGTGGGAATGAGCATGTCGAACCGTACGGTGTCGGCGTTGGGTTCCTCGTCCGGAACCCGGAATGTCAGCTCCTGCGCCGATCCGGCAGCCGCCGAACTCGGCGTGATGCCGATGTGCGCGAGCGCTGGAGAGGCCAGCAACAGCATCACGCCGCTCACGGTCACAGCCGCGGTCGCCGCCTGAGCCAGCCTGCGTCTGTTCAGTAAACGATTACCAGAAACACTCATAATTCCTTTTCCCTTCCGAGGTGCGGCCCGGAGTGGCGGCAAGGTGACTACTGCGATGCTAGTTGCGTGACTGGCGCGCTGGCACAGGCGAAATACCCCCAAGGGTGCCTGCCACTGACCCGCGGCTTGCCGTGGGTATTCAGTCGGTGACGGTGAGCTTCACGGACCAGCTGGCTCCGGCACATGCGGGGCGCCGTCGCGCATCGGCGGGAAGTGATAGGTGGCTGCCGTGGTGCCTCGGGTCATCCTGGTGATGTCCGCCTCGGTTAGGACTTCGGTGTCCTCGTCGATGATCACCTCCCAGCGGCAGACCGGCACCCGGCCGGCCGGAACCCGCGGCGGCCGGTGTACCGGGCGGATGCGCGCCTTCGGGTTCACCGCCTGGGCGGTCACGTCGAAGGTGCCGTCCTCGATCGCGTGGCACATGCTCCGGACGGCGCGTTCCCCGAACGGCTCGACGTCGAGCAGCGCACCGCAGGTCTTGAGCTCGAAGAAGCCGTGGTTCTCGTCCACTACCTCGTAGTGCACGTCCATGTAGTGCTGGGCGAAGCCCGGATCGAGCTGGAGTTGCTTGAAGATCGCCGGCACGCCGTTGCCTTCGATGTTCATGATCTTGCGGATCCGCTCGGTATAGATCGGGCTGGCACCGCGCCATTCCTCGATCGCGAGCTCCTCGACCGCCTGCTGACCGTACCGCAACCCGATCGCCGCGAACACCGACCGGTCCAGGAGCTGGGCGATCAGTGCGTACTCCCGCACCAGGCGGACCAGCGCCTGCTTCGACAGGTCCTCATACCGGAAGTCAGGATCGAATTCGCCCGAGTAGTCCTTGCGCTCAGCCATGTGCTGAACTGTAGTCTGGACAGATGTCCAGAACAAGGGAAAAGGAATGGTCCGGCCGGTTCGTCGGCAAGGTGGCGATCGTGACCGGAGCGGCTCAGGGCATTGGCGAGGCCTATGCGCGCGCGCTCGCGGCCGAGGGCGCCGCGGTCGTCGTGGCCGACCTGAACGAGGACGCCGGGGCGGACGTGGCGGCATCGATCACGGCCGGCGGCGGGCGGGCCGCGTTCGTACGCACGGACGTCTCCCGCCCCGAATCGGCGCAGGCCATGGCGGAATTCACAGCGGATCGTTTCGGCGGCATCGACTACCTGGTGAACAATGCCGCGATCTACGGCTCGATGAAACTGGACCTGCTGCTCACGGTGGACTGGGATTACTACAAGGCCTTCATGGGCGTGAACCTGGACGGTGCGCTCGCCTGCACCCGCGCGTGCTACCGGTACCTGGCCGGCCGGGGTGGCGGCGCGATCGTGAACCAGTCGTCGACCGCCGCCTGGCTGTACGCGAGTTTCTACGGGCTGGCCAAGGTCGGGGTCAACGGGCTGACCCAGCAACTCGCGCACGAACTCGGCGGCATGGGCATCAGGGTGAACGCGATCGCGCCGGGGCCGACCGATACGGCCGCGACCAGGACCGTGGTCGGTGACCTGACCGGTGACCTGGTGAAGACGCTCGCGCTGAAGCGGCTGGGGCAGCCCGCTGACCTGGTCGGAGCGTGCCTGTTCCTGCTGTCGGAGGAGGCGAGCTGGATCACCGGCCAGATCGTGAACGTCGACGGCGGCCAGGTGTTCCGGGCATGAGCGCGGGCGGAAGCGGGCCGGACGGGGTTGCCGATCGGGCAGCCGGCGGAGGCGTCCATCCGGCGATCGGGTTCATCGGCCTTGGCCAGATGGGCGCTCCGATGGCCCGCCGGCTGGCGGACTGGCCAGGCGGGCTGGTCGGGTACGACGCACGGCCGGAGGCCGTGAAACCGCTGGCCGAGGCGGGCGCTCGGTCCGCTGTCAGCGTGGCCGACGTCGCCAGGACGGCGGGGATCATCTCGGTCATGGTCCGGGACGACGACCAGGTCCGCGAGGTAGTTCGGGAAATTGGCGATGCGGTACGCGGTGCGGCTGGCGGCGCCGGCCGGGCTGCCGGTGCCGCGGTCGTGATCGCGATTCACTCGACCATCAGCGCCGGCACCGCTCCCCTGCTGGCCGCCGAGTTCGGCCCGGCGGGAGTCGAGGTGATCGACGCCCCGGTCAGCGGCGGGTTCATGGGTGCGCACTCCGGGCAGCTCGCGGTCATGGTCGGCGGTTCGCGCCAGGCGTACGACCGGTGCCGCGAGCCGTTCGGCAGGTGGGCGGACCTGGTGGTGCACATGGGTCCGGTGGGCGCGGGCACCCGGACCAAGCTGGCTCGTAACCTGCTGCACTTCGCGGCCTTTACCGCGGCGGCCGAGGCGCAGCGGCTGGCCGAGGCGAGCGGCATCGACCTGCGCGAGCTCGCGAAGGTGGTGCGGCACTCCGACGCGGTCACCGGCGGCCCAGGTTCGATCATGCTGCGCCCTACGACCGCGCCGGTGCCAGCCGACGACCCGCTCAGGGAGATCCTGGAACACGTCAGGGCGCTGGGTGAGAAGGACCTGTCGCTCGCCCTGGCGCTCGGCGCCGAACTGGGCGTGCGGCTTCCGCTCGCCGAGTTCGCCATGGACAACTTCGCGGCCGGGCTTGGCGTGCCGCACGTCAGCGACGCCTGCGGCAGGAAGGGCCGGGAATGAGCCACGAGCAGGACGAAGACCGCGGCAAGCGCCAACGCGGCCTGGAAGTGATGCGGCAGGTCTATGGCTGGGAGGTGCAGGACGGGCCCGGCGATTTCTTCGGGCTGACCGTGGATCACTTGTTCGCCGAGATCTGGACCAGGCCCGGCCTGAGCCAGCGGGACCGGAGGCTGCTGCTGATCGGCCTGCTGATCGGGCAGGGCATGCATGACGTAGCCGAGATCCAGATCGACGCCGCGCTGCGCAACGCCGAGCTTGATGCCGACCAGCTCAGGGAAATCGTGATCTTCCTGACGCACTACGCGGGCTGGCCGAGTGGCGCCAAGCTCAGCATGCGGGCCGAGAAGCTCATCGCCGCACAGGCACCTGCGCCTGGCGGGTGAACCGGCCCCGACCGGCGTCCGCCGAAGCGGCACGCTAGCCGCAGGAAGCGGTCAGCGCGCCGCTTCGAAGCTCCGCGGCCGAACTGGCCTGGCTACCAGTAGTGCGTGGTCGCGTAGGAGCTGTTCACGACGGAGCCGACCATCTCCGGCGGTTCGAACACCGACTGGACGGCTACCCGGCCTGGCCCTTGCAGCGTCAGCCACATGGACTTGGCCTGCCAGCGGGCCGAGCTGAACCAGTACTGGCCCCTGGGGTACTCGAAGTGCAGGTGCATCGAGACCGTCGGGTCCTTCCAGATCAGAGCGCCTGGCTGCATCAGGACGCGCTCGCCGTGCGCGAGATCCCTGATGAACGTGTTACCAGGTCCGTGCAGCAACAGCAGTCCCGGTCCGCCCTGGGCGGTGAACCGGTCCATCATCTGGCCGAGCGGGTAGTGCCACTCCTGCTCGTCGCCGTCCTGAGTGGTGAACCAGATGCCGGAGCGCTCCCACTGGTATGTCACGTTCCCCGTCGCGACGAGGAAACGGTGCTCGACCACGTCGACGGACTGATTGTGCTGAAGCGGAATGGCCAGCGTCTCGCCGGGATGGTCGGCGCTGAAAGCGATGTGGCCGGGACCCTGCGCCTTCATCATGATCAGCGGCATTCCGGCCAGCACCCGGTTCCAGCCGCCGCCCATCTTCACCGAATCCATCTTGACCTGGGTGTCGGCGTGCAACAGCACGTGGTGCGAGAAGTAGACCCAGTCATCGTCGTGCAGTGCCATCTCGGCAACCGGCACGTAAGTACCGCTGATCTGGCAGGTCGAGCGGTTGAAGTGAATCCTGGCCATGTCGCGGATCGGAGGCTGCTCGGCCCAGCCGGACTTGGACGTGCGGATCCGGACGTCGACCGGTGCACCACAGTGCGGGCAGCTCGGCCCGGTCCCATCGCTGCCGATTCGGCAATAGGGACAGGTGTAGCTCGACATATCGGTCCCCTATTCGCTGCTGTGGTGTACATACATGGACTGGATGCCGACCCGCCCGGGCCCGGTCATCTCGGCCAGGTACATACCGTGCCGCATCAACCCGGTCCTGACGTTCTGCTGGACCGTGTTCATCGTCACCGACGAGTCCTTGTACAGGAAGCCGCCTGGCTCGATCAGGATCTTCTCGCCTTGCTGCAGGGTCTTCTGGAACACGTTGCCGTAGCCGTGCAGCAGCAGCAGGCCGGGCTCCTGGTGAGTCACGAACCTGTCCATGTACATGCCGCTGCCGCCGTGCAGCACGTTGGCCAGGCCCTTGATCCGGACAAAGGAGTAGCTCAGCGAGTGCGTACCGGCGAGGAACGCGTGCTCCCGTACGTCCAGTTCCATCGACGGGTGCAGCGGCAGCACCACGACCTCGCCGGTGGCGTCGCGCGAGAACGCGATCCGGCCTGGACCGTGGGCGACGCTGATGACGTGCGGCATGCCGCCGATCATGCGCTTCATGCCGCCGCCGGTGTTCAACGCCGACATCGGCACGCCCGGCTCCTTCCACAGCAGCACGTGATGCTCGAAGAAGACCGAGTCACCGTGCGCCAGCGCGATCTCGGCGACCGGGACGATCTCGCCTTCGATCTGGCAGGTGGAGTTTGAGAACCGGAGCTCCGTCATGTCCCGCAGTCGCGGCGCCTCGCTCCAGCCGGAGTCCGATACCAGGTTTTTCTTGTCCAGCGGCGCCCCGCAGGTCGTACAGCTTGTACGTTCCGGCTCGTTCTGAGCCTTGCACCACTGGCACTCGATCCGATCCATCCGGATAGGCCTTTCTTCTCGGGGTGGCCCTAAGCAGGCGAAGAAGGGATAAGTGGATGTGATCGTAGCCGAGTGCCAGGCCTGCGCGTCGCGTTATGCATGCGAGGCCTGGCACTGCGTGAACGGATGGCGGAACGTCAAGCCTGCGGCGGGGCGGTGGGGGTGCCGCACTCGGCGCAGAACTTCGACGACGCGCTCAGGCTGGCGTTGCAGTTGGTGCAGTGCTTGGCCATGGGGTTGCCGCAGGAGTCGCAGAACTTCGCGCCGACGCGGACCTGGTGGTCGCAGTTCGCGCACGCGGTCATGGCCACCGCGGTGGCGGCAGGCGGCTCGGCCGGAGCGGGGGCTGGCGCCGCGGCTGGCGCGGGCGCGGCGGGCGGGCCAGGAGGCGCGAAGCCGGCCCCGCCGCCCGCGAAGCCCGGAGCGGGCGGCGGCGGATAAGGAGGAGTCTGCGCGGGAGCCTGCATCATCTGGTTGGCCATGCCGAAGCCGGCGCCCAGGAACATCGGGGTCACGGCGGCCCCGCCCTGAGCCATGCCCTCGCCAGCCCCCTGCAGCGCCTCGGCCTGGGCGGCCTGGAGGAACCCGCCGGCCAGCCGGCTGTAGGCGGTGTCGCCGGCCAGCTTCTTCAGCCTGGCGTTGTCGTCGTCGTCGAGGTTGATGTCGAGGTTGCCGAGCCGGGTAATCGCGATCCCGTAGTCGGCGAGCTCGGTGTTGGCGCCGTCCCTGGCACCGACCTCGATCTCCGGGCTGTGCATGGACAGGCCGAGGATCTGCCAGGCGCCGGACATGAGCTGGGTGGTGACCGTGGTTCGGGTCGCCTTGAGCAGTTGCTGGGTGACCCAGGCCGTGACAGCGTCGTTGTTCGTCACGTCGACGGTGCCGACCAGGTTCAAGATCAGCTTGGCGGGGTCGGTCACCCGGATCGCGTACTCGCCGAACGAGCGCAGGGTCACGATCAGGCCGGTGTTGGGGTCCTGGACCTCGTCCAGCCTGCCGCCGAACCGCAGGTTCGGGAACTCGCGCGCGCCGACGAAGAAGATCTCGGCCTGGAAGGCGTTGCTGTTGGTAGCCCAGTCCACGAAGAGGCCGAGGAACGGAAGCTCCGAGGCGTCCAGCGTGTGCTGTCCTGGCCCGAGGAGACCTTTCACCTGACCCTGGTTGATAAAGACGGCCGCGGCATCTGGCTCGACGATGACCCTGGCGAACTTGCGGATGTTACGGTCGGGCCATTTGAAGACGATCTGATGCTTAGAGTTGTCGGGTGCCGCGATGAATTCGCGGCGAGCCTCGTTCAGAATGCCCATAAAGTAGCTCCTTCGCGCCTGGCACGTGACCCGGCACGTGACCCTGACCGCGGCACTCGCCCGTGCCTAGCCGGATCATACTTCGACCGGGCAACTGATGCGTTCTTTGTCGCGCCCCGGCTTTTCTGGCCGAATGCTGCCCGAACGCCTGGAGCTGACGGTCGCCGCCGCTCGCCCGTTGCCGCACCAATTAGCTGACCCCGAGTCGATCACCCAGCCGCGCGATGTAAGCGGCGACCTCGTCGGCGGCGCGGTCGGGCAGGCCGAACAGCACCTCGGTCACGCCCGCCGCACGCCAGCGGGCGAGCACGTCCTGGTCCGGCTTGCCGGCCAGCGCGGTGACCTCGGGCACGCCGTCCCGGCCCGCTTCGGTCCAGATCCGGCGCAACAGGGCCGTCTGCTCTTCGATCCGCGTGTCGCGCGGGGTGGTCATCCACCCGTCGGCTGACCGCGCGATCCAGCCGAATGTCTGCTCCGTGCCGCCTGCCCCCACGATGACGGGCAGCTTGGGCCGCACCGGCTTCGGCCAGGCCCACGACGGCCCGAAGTCGACGAATTCGCCATGGTAGCTGGCCTCCTCCGCAGACCACAGGGCTTGCATGGCCTCCAGGTACTCGCGCAGTACCGTGCGCCGCCTGCCCGCAGGGACCCCGTGATCGGAAAGCTCGTCGGTGTTCCAGCCGAACCCGACTCCCAGCGTCACGCGACCGCCGGACAGGTGGTCGAGCGAGGCGATGGTCTTGGCCAGGGCGATGGGGTCATGCTCGGCGGGCAGTGAGACCGCCGTTCCCAGCCTGATCGTGCTCGTCACCGAGGCGGCCGTGGCCAGTGCCACCCACGGGTCGAGCACCCGAAGGTAACGGTCGTCCGGAAGGGTGGCATCTCCGGTGCCTGGATGTGCCGCTTCCCGGCGAACCGGGATGTGCGTGTGCTCGGGCACGGCGAACGAGTCGAAGCCGGCGGCCTCGGCCGCCTGCGCCGCCCGGGCCGGGGTGATGCCGCGATCGCTGGTGAACAGCACGATGCCGTATCTCAACGGACTCTCCAGAAGGCACATGCGGTCTCGCCAGCGTGAGCGCCGCAGGACGGGATTTGCCCCAGTGTGTCACTGCCTCCCGGCCTGGGTCGTGCGGTCAGGTCGAGATATCCGGATAGGGCAGGCTCCAGTGACTGAGCTTGCTGGCGAACTCCTTCTGGAAGGCCAGCGGCTCGTCGTAGTCCCGCTCGAACAGCGCGATGAACAAGGTCAGCGTCAGGAAGTGGTGCGCCCCGAGCTCGAACAGCTTGACGTAGTCATGGTTGGCGAGCGCCTCGCGTTCGGCGTCGGTGAACTTCAGCCAGGTGCTGCGCTCCATCTCCGGCAGGTTCACGATGACGTTGGCCCGCTCGGCCTCCCACCACCGCACCGTGCCGCGGGGGTCCTCGCGGTAGCGCTCGACCAGCTCGGGGTCCCGGTCAACCGTGTAGAGGAACTTGTCCAGCAGGTACTTGCTCACGCTAGCTCCTCCCGGCCAGCCCCACCCCGCGGGTACCAGGTGAAGTAGGCCTCCATCGTGTGGAACAGGTCGAGCGAGTCGGTGTAGTCGGCCTTCGCGTTCTCCCCGGCCACGCCCATCATCAGCATGAAGTCCATGAAGCCGTGGGTCGCGTTGCCTGGCAGCCACAGGCTGTCCAGGCTGACCTCCGCCAGCGCCGACTCAAGGTCGCCCGACGCGATCCATTCGACTGCCTTGCGGTCGAACTCGGGGTCCGGGCCGTGCGGGCCGAACTGGCGCGGCCCGCCCAGCTCCAGCGACAGGTGACCGGTGCCGATAATGGCCACCCGCGCGTCGCCCGGCCAGGACTCCACCAGCTGCCTGATCGTCTTGCCCAGCTGGACGAAGCGACCGGGCCGCGGCAGCGGCGGCGCGAAGATGTTGGTGTAGACCGGCACGATCGGCAGGTCCGCCTGCGGCCGCAGCGTGATCAGCGGGCAGGTGATCGAGTGGTCGATCCGCAGCTCGTTGCTGAACGCCAGGTCGAAGCCCGCGTCCATGCCCTCGCGCAGCAAGTAGGCCGACAGGTCCTCCTGGCCCTTCAGGAACATTCGCGGCAGGCCGAACTCGCGTTCTTCGTTGTAGTAGTTCGCGTCATAGAACGGCGCCTTGCCGATCAGGAACTGCGGCATGTTGTCCAGCCAGAACTGGTGGAAGTGGTCGCTGCCGACCATCACAAGGACATCCGGGTTGGCTCTGGTCAGGGTCTCGCGGAACCTTTCGATCTTGGCGACCCACTCGTCGGCGAACGGCGGCCGGTCATCGCCGGTCGAGGTGCTGGCCCGGTAGTAGAACGGGTGATGAGTGGATGCGATGACCGCGACAACTTGTGCCATGGCGGCTCCCTTGAGTCAGGTGCGGGGGCTAATCCGGCTCGGGCGGCAGGTACCGCGTATTGTGCTCGACCGACAGGTACACGTCCATGCCGACCGGCCGCCGTTTCTCCTCGGCGATGTGGCCGAGCAGTCCGGCGGCGCGAGCCAGCAGCGCGAAGCCGCGCAGCAGGTCTGGCGGCAGGCCGAGGTCCGCGAGTGCGGCGCCGCAGGTGCCCGCGCCGTTGAGCGGCAGCGTCCGGCCGAGCACCGCCGGATGAACCCGCCCGATCGCTTCGAACAGCTTCAGGTGCGGGCCGCGCAGTCCCTCCTCTTCGGCGATGGCGATCAGGACCGGCGTGCGCGGGTCGGCTACCTTGTGCACCGGATGACCGAGCCCGGGGACGAACCGGCCGGCCGCACGGGCCCGCTGCACGGCGGCCAGCGCGAGCGCGTCCCAGCCCGCGTCGTCGGCGGGCAGGTCACCGCCCGCGCCCGCGATCACGTCGGACAGGAACCTGCCCGCGTCCTCGGTGACGCCGAGGAACCTCGAGCCACCGCCGAGCAGGCCGGCCGCCAGGGCGCCCTGCACCGAGTCCGGAGCACTGAGGAACGTGAGCCTGGCCGCGATCGCGGTGGGCGTGAAGCCGTGGTCGGCGAGCGCCACCAGGACCGCCTCGAAGACCCGGACCTGCGACGGGGTGGGCCTGCGCTGGGTGACCAGCCACATGGCGAGCTCGCCGAAGCCGACCTTCCCCATCAGGTCGGCTGCCAGGTCATGGCCTAGCACGGTGATCTTGTCCGGGTCGGA
Source organism: Streptosporangiaceae bacterium (assembly GCA_035533915.1). Lineage (GTDB taxonomy): Bacteria > Actinomycetota > Actinomycetes > Streptosporangiales > Streptosporangiaceae > Chersky-822. The sequence continues at coordinate 9,188 of DATLSX010000172.1, read as the reverse complement.
AGCACCGATCGACGTCGGGTAGCCGGCCTGGCCGGCCGCGCCTGACTGCGTCATGCTGATCCCCCTTGCTCGCTGGCGCCGCGAGCCGCCGACGCGCCGAGCCAGGACCTGATCTGGTCACCGTGCTCGTCGAGTGCCGGCGGCGGCAGGTCGTAGCGCGGCGGCGTGACCGAGAACGTCAGCGGATGCCTGATGGTCGGCACGCCGGCCGGCCCGTCTCCGGCGACGACCACCGGATCCAGGCCGATCTGGTTGGCGAACTCGATGCCGCCGTCGACCGTGTTGATCGGCCCGCACGGAACCCCGGCGGCGATCAGGTCGGCGAACCACTCAGCGGCGGAACGACGCGCCAGTCGCTCGGTCAGCAGCGGCCTGAGCTGGTCACGGTTGGCCGTGCGGCCGTCGTTATGAGCGAACCTCGGGTCGTCGGCGAGGTGCGGCGCGCCCAGGACCTCGCAGACCTTGCGGAACTGCGCGTCGTTGCCCGCGGTCACGATGAGATCACCGTCACCGGTCGGCAGCGGCTCGTAAGGGAACAGGCTGGGATGGGAGTTTCCCATCCGGAACGGCACCACTCCCCCGGCGGCGTAGGCGCTAGTCTGGTTGACCATGCCGGAGAGAGCGGACGCCATCAGGCTGGCCTCGACCTGCTGGCCCTGTCCGGTCGCGCCGCGGTGGTTGAGCGCGGCGAGTATGCCGATCGTGGTGTGCAGGCCGGCGATCACGTCGAACACGGAGATGCCCGCGCGAAAGGGCGGGCCGTCCGGCGCGCCGGTCAGGCTCATCAGGCCCGACATGGCCTGCACCATCAGGTCATAGCCGGGCAGGTCCTTGCCGCCGCCAGAGCCGAAACCACTGATCGAGGCATAGATCACCGCGGGATTCGCGGCGCGCACGCTCTCGTAATCCAGGCCGAACCTGGCGAGTCCGCCCGGCTTGAAGTTCTGTACCAGCACGTCGGCCCGCCGGGCGAGCTCGCGAGCGGCCGCCAGGTCGCCTTCGTCGTTGAGGTCAAGCGCGACGGAGCGCTTGTTGCGGTTGACAGCGAGGTAGTACGTGGCGGTTCCGTCGTCGGTCACCGGCGGCATCCAGCGGCGGGTGTCGTCGCCGGCCGGGCTCTCCACCTTGATCACGTCGGCGCCGAGGTCGGCGAGCAGCATGGTGGCGTAGGGGCCGGCCAGCACCCGCGAGAAATCGGCCACGAGCAAGCCGGCCAGCGGCCCCGGGCTGGTTTGTGGATGACTCATATGCAGTACTGCGTCCTTCTGTCCGCTTGGCGGACACTAGTCCGCAGATCTGCCAGTGTGGTGCTGGCCAGGCCCGCTGTCAAGCCTGCATCCGTCCCGGCACTGGCGTTCCGACCGACGTCGGCATCCCGGCGGGCGCGGTGCCGGCGGGCGCGGCGACAGGGTGCACGAGGACAGCGGGCACGGCCTGGTAGGCCGCCCAGTCGGCGCTGATCGCGCCCGCGGCCGCAAGCAGCATCGGCAGGTACTCGCCAGTGAGTACCTGCACCGGCGTCTCGGCCGCGTGCACGGTCACGTTCATCGCGGCGATGACCCGGCCGGTGCCGTCCCGCAGTGGAGCCGCCACCGATCGGATGCCCAGCGCGAGCTGTTCGTCCGTCAGTGACCAACCGCGGGCCCTGACCTCGCGCAGCGCGGTGTCCCGCTCGGAGGCCGCTGGCTGCCAGCGGGCGGCGATGCCAGACCGGCTCGGCAAGGCCAGCACCTGCTCGACCCGTTCGGGCGGCAGGCCGGCCAGCAGCACCTTGCCAAGCGAGGTCTGCATGGCCGGGAAACGGGTCCCGATCGTCACGGCCAGGGCGATGATCTTCGGCACCGCCACGCGGGCCACGTAGACGATGTCCGATCCGTCCAGCTGGGCGATCGATGACGATTCGTGCGTGCGGGCGACTAGCGCCTCCATGTGCGGCCTGGCCACCTCCCACAGGTTGCGTGACAGGACGTAGGACATGCCGAGCTCGAGGACCCGCGGGGTCAGCTCGAAGCCGCCGCCATCGACGGCGCGCACGTAGCCGAGCTCTTCCAGGGTGAGCAGGATGCGGCGGGCCGTCGGCCGGGCCAGCCCGGTAGCGCCGGCCACCGCCGCCAGCGACATTACGGGCTGGCGGGGCGCGAAGGCCCGGATCACGTCAAGGCCGCGTGCCAGCGCCTCGATGAAGTCGGGGCTGGTGTCGGGCCGGGCCATGTCGTCTCCCCCATGCGTGCGCGGCGTTACTACTTGACTGACTGTAGCGTGATCTGACCATCCTGTCCGTATGCCGGACGCCCATTTTCGAAGTTCAGTGCAAGTCAGGCTATTTTCCCTCTTGACAGCGAGCGCCAAACCGGCAACGCTTCCGGTCAAGTCGCATGCAGCCGTGATACGGACACATGTCCGCATTGCCTGATCCACGGCCCGCCCAGAACGGAGGTCTGCCATGACGGCCGCACCAGAACCCGGACGCCCTGTGCCCGGACGCCCTGTGGTGTTCCGCAACGCCACCGTGCTCACCATGGACGACGCCCACCGCGTCCTGCGGGGTGCCGACGTCCTGATCGAGGGCGAGCGGATCAGCGCGGTCGGCCCGGGCCTCCAGGTGCCCGAGGGCACGCAGGAGATCGATGCCGCCGGCGGCATCGTCATGCCGGGCATGATCGACACGCACCGGCACATGTGGCAGACCGCGATGCGCGGATACGGCGCCGACTGGACGCTCACCCAGTACTTCGTCTGGAACTACCTCCAGTGGGGCAAGTCGTTCCGGCCGCAGGACATTCATGCGGGCAACCTGCTGAGCGCGATCGAGGCAATCGACGCGGGCGTGACCACCACAGTCGACTGGTCGCACAACCTGCACACGATCGACCACGCCGAGGCGGCGGTAGACGCACTCGCGGAGGTTCCCGGCCGGTTCGTGCTCGCCTACGGCAACATCCAGGCCGCCCCCTGGGAGTGGTCAGCGACGCCGGAGTTCCGCGACTTCGTCTCCCGGCGCTTCAGCGGCAGCAACGACATGCTCGGCTTCCAGCTGGCGTTCGACGTCCCCCCGGCCAGCCCTGATTTCCCCGAGAAGGCGGCGTTCGAGGTGGCCAGGGAGCTGGACGTGCCCGTCACCACGCACGCCGGGGTCTGGAAGGTGACCACCGACGAGGGAATCCGGCTCATGCACGAGCACGGGTTCATGAACGAGCGCACCATCTACGTGCACGCGGCGACCCTGTCGCCGGACTCCTACCACCGGATCGCGGCGACCGGCGGGTCGGCGTCGCTGTCCACCGAGAGCGAGCAGAGCGCGGGGCAGGGCTACCCGCCCACCTGGAAGCTGCGCGAGCACGGCATAGGCGTCTCGCTGTCCATGGACACCAGCGTCTGGTGGAGCGCTGACCTGTTCTCCGCGATGCGGGCCACGCTGAGCGCGGACCGCGCCAGGGAGCACCTGGAGGCGCACAACCGGGACGAGACCGTCACCCACCACAAGCTGCGGGCCGAGCAGGTCGTGGACTGGGCGACCCGCGGCGGCGCCAAGGCCCTCGGCCTGGACTCGCTGACCGGCAGCCTGGAAGCGGGCAAGAAGGCGGACGTCGTGCTGATCAAGAACGACAATTCGCCGGTGATGTTCCCGCTGCTCAACCCCTACGGGCATGTGGTGTTCCAGGCTCAGCGGGGCGACGTGCATACCGTGGTCGTCAATGGCAGGGTCGTCAAGTACGACCACAAGCTGGTCGGGTCGGACCTGGCCAAGGCGCGGCAGGAGATCGAGCAGACCGTCGAGTACCTGCGGGGGGTGCTCGGGCCGGAGGCCTGGGACGACGGCATGCACCCGGAAATCCCGGAGACCAGGGTCCTGGACAACCCGTACACCTATACCTACACGCAGGACTAGTGCCTGGTGACAGCGGGCAGCAGATGAACACTTCAGGCGACGGCGGAGGCTCGCAGGTGATGCGCGCGGCCGTACTACGCCAGCACGGCGCGCCGCCCGAGTACGGGCCGCATCCGGTCCCCCGGCGGGGTCTGGGGCAAGCGCTCATCAAGGTGACGGCCGCGCCGATCAACCCGCTGGACCTGCTCTGCGCGTCGGGGACCTCTTACTTCGGCGCGCCGGCGCTGCCGTACGTGCCGGGGGCCCAGGGCGTCGGAGTGGTGGCCGAGTCCGACACACTGCCGGCCGGTCAGCGGGTCTGGTTCAGTTGCGGGGCGGGCATGGCGCCGGGCGACGGCGCGATGGCGGAGTTCTGCGTCGCGGCGGACACCGCGGCGCTGCCGCTGCCGGACGGGATCGGCGATGACCTGGTCGCCGCGCTCGGCCTGTCCGCGATCGCGGCCTGGATGGCGCTGACCTGGCGGGGGCGGCTGGCAGTCGGCGAGCACGTGCTCATCCTCGGCGCCAGCGGCACCGTCGGACAGGTCGGCGTCCAGGCGGCCAGGCTGCTCGGCGCCGGCCGGGTGATCGCCGCGTGCCGGGATGACCATGGCCGGGCCCGCGCTGTCGACCTGGGCGCGGATGCGGTGGCCGACCTCACCGGAGACGATCCCGCCGTGCTGGCAACCCGGCTCGCCGAAGCGGCGGGCGGGCGGATCGACCTGGTCCTCGACCCGGTCTGGGGCGTGCCCGCGCAGGCCGCTCTGCGGGTCCTGTCGCCGGACGGCCGGCTGGTCAACCTCGGTTCCTCGGCCGGAGCGCAGGCCAGCCTCAGCTCTGCTCCGCTGCGCAGCGGCGTCCTGTCCGTCCTCGGTTACACCAACAACGCCCTGAGCCCGGAGCAGAAAGCGGCCGCGCTTGGCGAGATCCTCGCGCACGCCGCCGCCGGGCGGCTGCGCACCGACCTGGAGCGCGTGCCGCTCGCCGACGTGGCCGAGGTCTGGTCCCGGTGCGGGCGGGCGCCGCACCGGCGAGGCGTCATGATCCCGCCCTGATAACGGCGGCCGACGACGGCCGCCACCCGTAAATGCCGGTGAGCCGGGCGCGCACCCGACTCACCGGTCTCACCACCAACCCACCTTCGCAGTGAGTAAGCACAAAGGAGTCTAGCCGTGCACCCAAGATCGACGCGCGACACGACCAGGCCGCGGCGGCTTCCCCGCCGCAGCGCGACCCTCGCGGCAGTCGCCGCGGCCGGGTTGGCACTCGCCGCCTGCGGCAGCGGCAGCGGCAGCAACAATCCCTCGTCCTCATCCTCGGCCGGCAGCACCAAGGCGCTGAACATCGCCTATCTGTCCTTCGCCGTCGAAAACAGCTACGACGCACCGATGCTGGCCGCGGCCCAGGCCGTGGCGAGTGACAACAACGCGACGCTGAAGGTCTTCGACGCGAACAACAGCCCGCAGACGCAGTACGCCCAGCTTCAGGACGTCATCAGCTCGGGCCAGTACAACGGCATCATCCTGCAGCCGATCTTCGGCACCGGCCTGATCAGCCTGGTGAAGCAGGCCATCGCCAAGGGGATCAAGGTCGTCAACATGGACCAGATCCTCGGTCCCGACCTGTCCACCGATGCCCCGCAAGTCGCCGGCCTGTCGGCGAACGTCACGTTCGTGCCCACGGAGATCGGCACGAAGCTGGGCAACCTCGTGGTCCAGGCCTGCCAGGCCAGGCACCTGAACCCGTGCAAGGTCGGCTATCTGTACGACATCAAGGCATCGGCGCTTGACGTGGCGATCAGCGGCGCGTTCAACCAGGCGATCGCCGCCGACCCATCGGTCAAGGTCGTCGCGCAGGGCCAGAGTTTCTTCAGCCCGACCGTCGGCCTGACCGCTGTGCAGAACATGCTGCAGGCCACCCCGGGCCTCAACCTGATCGTCGGCTCTGACCAGGGCATCGAAGGCGGCAGCCAGGCGGTAGCCACCGCGAAGCTGACCGGCAAGATCATCCTGGTCGGCTACGGCGCGAGCGCCGCCGCCCTGTCGGGCGTGGCGTCCGGAGCGTGGTACGCCGACGTGGCGCAGGCGCCTGCCAGCGAGGGAAGGCTGGCGGTCGGGGCACTGGTCAAGGCGGTGCGCGACGGCAAGAACAGCGGCGGCATCGACCCGGTGGCCGGGCTGCCGAACGGCGGCGTGGTCACCAAGGCGAACGTTGCCCAGTTCACCGCCGAGTGGCCAGGCTGAGCATGCCGGAACGTCCGGGCCTGCGGGGCGCGCACGTCGAGCTGAAGGAAATCTCCAAGTCCTACGGCGGCGCGCGCGCACTGGAGGCGGTCAGCCTCCAGATCGGCCGCGGCTCGATCCATGCCCTCGTCGGCGAGAACGGCGCGGGCAAGTCGACTCTCGGCAAGATCATCTGCGGCGACATCACGCCCGATCACGGCCAGCTCCTGGTCAACGGCAAGCCGGTTCACTTCCACTCGCCGCGGGCCGCGATCGCCAGCGGCGTTGTCAGGATCGCGCAGGAACTGTCGATCGTGCCGACCCTGACAGTCGCGCAGAACGTGTTCCTGGGCTCCGAGCCACGCCGGGCCGGGTTTGAAAGCCGGCGTGAGCTGCGCCGCCGTTACGCCGAGCTTGCCGCCAAGGCAGGCTTTCACCTCGACGGCGACGCGAACGCAGGGAGCCTGCGAACCGCCGACCAGCAGAAAGCCGAGATCCTGCGCGCGCTTGGCAGGGACGCCGAGCTGATCGTCATGGACGAGCCGACGGCCGCGCTCTCCAGGCCGGACGTCGGGACACTGCACGAGATCATCCGCCGGCTCGCCCGGTCCGGCACGACCATCGTGCTCGTCTCGCACTTCCTGCGCGAGGTGCTGGAATTGGCTGACGAGGTGACGATCCTGCGGGACGGGCACCTGATCCGCAGTACTCCCGCCCACGGCCAGACCGAGGAGTCGGTGCTGAACGCCATGCTCGGCCGCACTCTCGGCGCCACCTTCCCGGTCCGCCAGCACGTGGCCGCTGACGCCCCGGTGCTGCTCTCGGTGGCTGGGCTGACCGCGCCCGGGGCCAGCGACGTGTCGCTGGAGGTCCGGGCCGGAGAGATCGTCGGCCTGGCCGGCCTGGTCGGCGCTGGCCGCACCGAGCTTGCCCGGGCGGTCTGTCAGGCGGTGCGCAGTTCCGCTGGCACGGTCACGATCGCGGGCGGAGCGATCCAGCCACGCCTGGCCAGGCTGCGGCGGGCGGGACCGCACGCCGCGCTGCGGGCCGGCGTCGCGATGATTCCCGAGTCGCGCAAGGAACAAGGGCTCCTGCTCCGGCGCTCGGTCACCGAGAACGTCAGCCTGGCCAGCCTGGGCATGGTGAGCAGGCGCGGCCTGATCAGCCGCGGTGCCGAGCGGCAGGCCGTTCGGCAGATGCTCGCCAAGCTGGAAGTCCGGGCGCACAGCCAGGCAGCTCCCGCAGGGACGCTGTCCGGCGGGAATCAGCAGAAGCTGCTGTTCGCCCGGGTGCTGCTCGCTTCGCCGCGGGTACTGATCGCCGACGAGCCGACCAGGGGCGTGGACGTGGGCGCGAAGCGGGCTATCTACGAGTTGCTCACCTCGCTGGCGGCCGACGGGATGGGTGTCCTGCTGATCTCCTCCGACGTGGAGGAGGTGCTCGGCCTGGCGCATCGTGTGCTTGTGATGCGGGCGGGACGGATCGTCGCCGGACTGCGCGGTGACGAGATATCTGAAGCTGCGATTCTCGGGGCGGCGTTCGGGTCCGCCGGGAAAGGTACACCATGACTCAGCCCGACCCGGTCGGGGCGGCAGGCGCCCCAGTCTCAGGCACCCCGGCCTCAGGCACCCCGGCCCACCGGTTCGGCCCGCCGTCAGCCGGAGCGATCGCGGCCAGGCTGCGCCGGAGCGGGATCGTCTTGCCCTTCGGCGTGCTGTTCGTCGTCCTGTCAGTGGCGAGCGGGTCGTTCTTCACGAAGGTGAACCTGCTCGACATCGTCGACCAGCAGGCATCGACGCTGATCATCGCGGCGGCGGGCACGCTGGTGCTAGTGGCCGGCGGCCTCGACCTGTCGGTTGGCGCGATCTACGCGCTGGCCGGCGTCACGTCGGCGCAGCTTGCCCTTTCGGTGTCCCCGCTGCTCGCCATTGCCGCCGGAGTCGCCGTCGGGCTCGTGCTCGGCCTGGTCAACGGCGTGATCGCGACGTTCTTCCGGATCAACTCGCTGATCGCCACCCTGGCCATGTCGTTCGTGGTCAGCGGCCTGGCCAGCCTGGTCACCAGCGGCAACCTGATCATCGACTACAGCCACCCGGCCTTCGCCGACCTTGCCCGCTGGCAGTTCCTCACCGTGAACATGTCCTCGTGGGTCATGTTGCTGGCCGTGGTGGCGCTGGGCATCGTGCTGTCCCGCACCACGGCAGGGCGTTACATGTACGCGGCGGGCAGCAACGCCGAGGCAGCGCGACTGGCCGGCGTCCGGGTCCAGCTGGTCAAGCTGCTCACGTTCGTGCTCAGCGGCGGGGCCGCCGCGCTCGGTGGCGTGATCGACGCCTCCCGGGTGCTGTCCGCTCAGGCCTCGAACGGGCAGACCACCCTGACCTTCACGGTACTGGCAGGCATAGTGGTCGGCGGGACCAGCATCCTGGGCGGCGAAGGCGCGATCTGGCGGACCGTGTTTGGCGTGCTGTTCATCGCGCTGATCGGCAACGGCTCGGACCTGCTCGGACTGAATCCGCTCTACGACCAGATCGCGCTCGGCGTGATCCTGCTGCTCGCGGTCGGTGCCGACGCCTGGTCCCGGCTGCGCGGTGCCGGCGGCGGCTAGCCGCAGCGCGCGCAGGGTGCTGCCCAGCCTGCCCGGCGGCCGTGGGCCGCTGCCCAGGCCTTATCCCACTGCGGCGGCAGGCGCCGACAGGCGGGCTGCGGGAGTGAAGGTCACGGGCATCGTCTCCAGGCCGCTGATGAAGTTCGATGGCCGGTGCGCAAGCGCCGCGGGCGCGGCCAGCGCGAGGTCGGGCAGGCGCTCGAACAGCCGCTCGAACATCACCTTGAGCTCGAGCCGCGCGAGCTGGTTACCGAGGCAGAAGTGCGCGCCGAAACCGAACGCCAGGTGCGGATTCGGGTCGCGCGCCGGGTCGAAGCTCCCGGGCCGGTCGAAGACCGACTCGTCGCGGTTGGCAGACATCCCATCCTGAAATTTGTCAAGCGGCGGCGGTCTGGGTGTCGGGGCGGTGGTGCTGCCAGGCAGTGTCCTCGTCGTAGAGGGTGCTGGTCTTGAGGCAGCCGTGGAGGATGCCGACGAGCCGGTTGGCGAG
>DATLSX010000171.1:0-15901 GCA_035533915.1 Streptosporangiaceae bacterium | reverse complement strand
GACCTCTTCCTTATCAGGGAAGCGCTCTAACCGCCTGAGCTACAGGCCCTGGAGGGACACCCTAGACTCACGGCGAACCACACGACCCGAAGTCGCTCATCCGCACGTCAGCCCCGGTCACCAGGGATGCACGGCCCTAATTGGACGTGCCGAGATAGGTTACCGCACGAAGCCTGATCGCGCTAAACCGGTTGCCTGGTTTAGTCGGCTTCCTGGAGTGTGACCTCGATTCCGCCAGACAGGCGCGTCACGACGTTGTAGATGGCTGCCCCGACTGTGGCCAGTGCGGTGAACAGCAGGACGTTGACCGCGCCGGCCAGCATCGTGTAGCCGAGAATTGTCGAGGCGGAGAACCAGCCTGACGCGTTGCTTCCCGGACTTCCCTTGGACGTCGTCACCAGGCCGATCGTCTGCTCGATACTGTGGAACACGCCCAGGGACGAGAGGACGAAATAGATCAGCGCGGTAGCGACGAAGATGGCTACCCAGGCAACGAGCGAGATCATGAAGGTGAACTTCATGACCGACCAGGGCTCGATCCTGGCGAGCACGAGCTGCGCGTCCCGCCGCTGAACTGTGCCGGGCCGAGGGGCCTGCTGCGCGGCCGAGCCAGCCGGACGGCTCGGCGCGGCCGCCCTGACCTTCGCACCGGGTGCTCTGCCGGTATTGATCGCGCTACCTTGTCTTCCCGCCTGGCCGGGCCTCGGCTTCTTCGTCGGCGCCACGAAGAATGATGCCCTGAGCTTGGACTTCAGGTCACTTGATCGTACCGACGCAGGGGGGATCGAAGGCGCGTTGGGCGCCGGGACACGGTTAGCAGGATGCGGGGCCGACGCAATGTCATCAGGCGTCGCAATTGCCGGAACATCGAATTCCGGCCTAGCCGGCGGCGAATACGCCGGCCTGGTAAAAGACGAGGCCTCGCTGGTCAGCCATGGACTCGCCGAAGCGGTCGACTTCGAGTTGTACTCCCGGCCAGGGAGATCCTTGCCGGACGGTGAACTCGCGGTGGACGACCCCGCGGCAGCGGAGCCTGAACCAGATGACCGGACGTCGGACATCCCGAGGCGAGAACCGACGCCAGCGGGACCCGTACCGGACGACGGCGACGCCTTGGCAGCGCCGGCCGCAGGACTCTTGCCGACCGACCAGGCGTCTGCCGACCTCCCGGCGGCTGGCCCGGCACTACCGGACACCTCCGTGCCTCCGGCAGCCGTGGCATCCCCAGATAGCGACTTGTCAGTGCGCCCGGTGTCGCTTCGTCCGGATGCCAATGCGGCGGACGCGAGCGCGGCGGCGCTGGCTGCTGGGACATCACCGTTATCGGTGGCCGGGCGCTTGGCATTCCCGGTCACGGCAGGCTGCTCGGACGTCGATCCGGACTTGGCACTCTCGGCAGCCGGCGGCTGCGGCGCGCTGCCCCCTGGGTCCTTGACGGCACTGCCCTTGACGGCACTGCCCTTGGTCGCACCATCCTGGACGGCACTCTCTTTGGTTGTGCTGTCCTTGGTTGTGCTGTCCTTGGCTGCGCCCTTCGATGCCGAGCCAACGGGAGCGTCAAGACCGCTGCTCAGCCCGGGCACGGCAGCGTCATCGACCTCGCGCCCCCCGAGGGCAGTATCCGGTTCAGCGGCAGCTTCCGCCTCATCGGCCAGTGTGGTTACTGGCTCAACCCGGTTCTCCACCCGTCCTCCCACCCGCCTGCAACGACATTATCCTCACCGACGATATCTCAGCCCTGATAGCCGGATCGTCACGATCATGACACCTGTATGACGCAGCAGTTGGCCAAATAGTTGCCGATATAGGTAAATCGACATCGATAATTCTTGCTGTCGGCGCTCGCGGCGCTGATAAACCGCGGCTCGCCGCCTCTGGCCCACCCGAGCGGGTGCGGCTAGCTGCGAAAACTAACAGGTGCAGGGTGTCACTCCTAAAGTTCCCAGCCGCGCTGGCCGAACGCCACCGGTCCGGCACCGACGGCCGCGAGCTACCCATTTTCATCCGGTCCACCCACATCTTCCCCGACCGAGTTCACTTCGTCCTGGGCGGTGCGGTCCTGCTCAGGCGACTCGCCATCACCGGACGACTCGTCGCCGGGGCTGTCGTCGGCACCGGGCAATACCTCGGCGTCCGCTTCGGCCTCGTCCAGGACCGGCTCCTCCGCGTTGCGCGCGATCGCCACCAGAGTCTGGCCCGAAGCGAGGTTCACCAGGCGGACACCCATCGTCTGGCGTCCGGACTGCTTGATCTCCGCCGCTGTCGTCCTGATCACACCGCCGGCCGACGTGATCGCGAATACCTCGTCCTCCGGGCCCACCATCAGCGCGCCGATCAGCTCACCGCGAGCCTCCACGATCCTGGCGGTCACCACGCCGAGACCGCCCCTGCCCTGGACCGGGTAGAGGTCGGCAGGCGTCCGCTTGGCGTAGCCGCCACCGGTCGCCACCAGCACGTCTGCGGGTGCACTCGCGTCGACGACGTGCATTCCGAGCAATTGGTCACCGTTGGTGAACCGCATGCCGATCACACCCGACGTGGCCCGGCCCATCGGGCGCAGCGCATCATCGCTCGCACGGAACCTGATCGCCTGCGCGTGCCGGCTGACGAGCAGCAGGTCCTGCTCGGGGGAGACCAGCCTGGCCGCGATCACCTCGTCGTCCTCGCGCAGGTTGATCGCGATGATGCCGCCAGCTCGCGAGGAGTCGAATTCGCCCAGCCGCGACTTCTTCACCAGCCCGGACGCGGTGGCAAGTACCAGGTACGGCGCGACGTCGTAGTCCGACAGCGCCAGCACCTCGGCGATCCGCTCGTCCGGCTGGAACGCGAGCAGGTTCGCCACATGCTGACCGCGGGCATCACGTGCCGCCTCCGGCAGCTCGTAGGCCTTGGCACGGTAGACCCGGCCCTTGTTCGTGAAGAACAGGATCCAGTGGTGCGTCGAGGTGACGAAGAAGTGCTCGACGATGTCGTCAGTCCGGAGCTGCGCGCCGCGCACTCCCTTGCCACCGCGCCGCTGCGCCCGGTACAGGTCGGTCTTGGTCCGCTTCGCGTACCCGCCGCGGGTGATCGTGACGACCACGTCTTCCTCGGCGATCAGATCGGCCATCGAGACCTCGCCGTCCCAGGCGACTATCTCGGTCCGCCGTTCGTCACCGTACTTCGCGGCGATCTCGCTGAGCTCGGTGCTGACGATCTGCCGCTGCCGCTCTGGCGAGGCCAGGATCGCCTCGTACTCGGCGATCTGCTCCATCAGCTCGTTGTACTCGTCGATCAGCTGCTGACGCTCCAGCGCGGCCAGCTTGCGCAACTGCATGTCCAAGATGGCCCGCGCCTGGAGCTCGTCGATCTCCAGCAGTTCCATCAAGCCCTGCTGCGCGGCCGCGGCCGAGGCGCTGGCCCTGATCAGCGCGATCACCGCGTCGATCTGGTCGATGGCCTTGATCAACGCGCTCAGGATGTGAGCCCGCTCCTGTGCCTTGCGCAGCAGGTACTGGGTCCGCCGCACGATCACTTCCATCTGATGGGTAACCCAGTGCCTGATCATCTGATCCAGGCGCAGCGTCCTGGGCACGCCGTCGACCAGGGCGAGCATGTTCGCGCCGAACGTGTCCTGAAGCTGGGTGTGCTTGTAGAGGTTGTTCAGCACCACCTTGGCCACGGCGTCGCGCTTGAGCACGACGATGAGCCGCTGGCCAGTACGGTCGCTGGTCTCGTCCCGCATGTCGGCGATGCCGGAGATCCGGCCGTCCTTGACCAGCTCGGCGATCTTCCGGGAAATATTCTCCGGATTGACCTGGTATGGAAGCTCGGTGACGACCAGGCAGGTACGGCCCCTGCTATCTTCCTCGACGTTGACCACGGCCCGCATCGTGATAGAGCCGCGGCCGGTCCGGTACGCATCGAGGATGCCGCGGCGTCCCACGATCTGGCCATAGGTCGGGAAGTCAGGGCCCTTGATCCGCTGGATGAGCGCATCGAGCAGGTCCTCGTCGCTCGCGTCGAAGTTCTCCAGGTACCACTGCGCGCCCTCGGCGACCTCGCGAAGGTTGTGCGGGGGGATCTTGGTGGCCATTCCGACCGCGATCCCCTCCGAGCCGTTGACCAGCAGGTTGGGGAACCTGGCTGGCAGCACGACCGGCTCCGCGGACCGGCCGTCGTAGTTCGGCCGAAAGTCGACGGTTTCCTTGTCAATGTCCCGCAGCATCTCCATCGCCAGCGGGGCGAGACGGCACTCGGTGTACCGCATCGCGGCGGCGGGGTCGTCACCGCGGGAGCCGAAGTTTCCCTGGCCGTCGATCAGCGGCATCCGCATCGCCCACGGCTGTGCCATCCGGACGAGCGCGTCGTAGATGGCCGAGTCGCCATGCGGGTGATAGACGCCCATGACGTCGCCCACGACCCTGGCGCACTTGAAGAAGCCGCGGTCGGGCCGGAACCCGCCGTCGTACATCGCGTACAGGATGCGCACGTGCACCGGCTTGAGGCCGTCCCGCACGTCGGGTAGCGCCCGGCCGACGATGACCGACATCGCGTAGTCGATGTAGCTGCGCTGCATCTCGACCTGGATGTCGACCGGCTCGAGCCGGCCACCCGGCTCCACCGGCGGCGTGTCCACGCTCATGCGGATCTCTCCTTCACCATGGTCGCGGACGCCTCTCAGTCACGTCGACTGACGATCGACCACGAGCATGAAAAACCAGTTGGTCATGCGGCCGGCGGTGCGCCGCTGGCGCCGCCGGCCGGAAAGCTAGATATCGAGGAAGCGGACGTCCTTGGCGTTGCGCTGGATGAACGCCCGCCTGGCCTCCACGTCCTCGCCCATCAGGACGCTGAACAGCTCGTCGGACTGGGCCGCGTCGTCGAGCGTGATCAGGCGGAGCACGCGCCGCGCCGGGTCCATCGTGGTCTCCCAGAGTTCCCTGGCGTTCATCTCGCCGAGGCCCTTGAACCGCTGGACTCCGTCACGGGGCCGCGGGTCCTTGCGCCCCTGCGCGATGCCGGCCTCGATCACCGCGTCCCGCTCCCGGTCGGAGTAGGCATAGCCAGGCGGCACGCCGCGGCCCTCCCACTTGAGCTTGTAGAGCGGCGGCTGGGCGAGGTACACATGCCCGGCCTCGATCAGCGGCTTCATGAACCTGAACAGCAAGGTCAGCAGCAGCGTCGTGATGTGCTGGCCGTCCACGTCGGCGTCAGCCATCAAGATGATCTTGTGGTACCTGAGCTTGGCGATGTCGAACTCGTCGTAGATGCCGGTGCCGAGCGCCGTGATCAGCGACTGGACCTCGTTGTTCTTCAGTACCCGGTCGATCCTGGCCTTCTCGACGTTGAGGATCTTGCCGCGGATCGGCAAGATGGCCTGGAACAGCGGGTCGCGGCCGCCCTTGGCGGAACCGCCGGCCGAGTCACCTTCCACGACGTAGATCTCGCAGATCGCCGGATCGCCGGACTGGCAGTCGGACAGCTTGCCGGGCAGGCCGGCACCGCCCATCGCACTCTTGCGGGTCAGGTCCCTGGCGTGCCGGGCCGCGATCCGCGCCCGCGCTGCCTGAGTCGCCTTGATGACAATCGACTTGGCCTCGCCGGGATTGCGCTCGAACCAGTCACGCAGGTGGTCGTTGCAGACCCTCTGCACGAACGACTTGGCCTCGGTGTTGCCGAGCTTGGTCTTGGTCTGACCCTCGAACTGGGGCTCGGCGAGCTTGACGTGGATGATCGCGGTCAGGCCCTCGCGCACGTCGTCGCCGGTAAGGTTATCTTCCTTCTCCTTGACCAGCTTCTGCTCGCGCGCGTACCTGTTGATGATCGATGTCAGCGCCGCGCGGAACCCTTCCTCGTGGGTACCGCCCTCGGCGGTGTTGATGGTGTTGGCGAAGGTGTGCACGGACTCGGCGTACGATCCGCTCCACTGCATCGCGACCTCGGCCGAGATGCCGGGTGCCTCTTCACCGAACTCGATGACGGAGTCGTGCACGGCCTCTTTGGTGGCGTTGATGTGCCGCACGAAGTCGGCAATGCCGCCCTCGTAGCGGAAGCTCTCCACATGCGGGGCGCCGTTGAGGTGGTCAGGGCGCTCGTCGGTCAGGCTGATGGCAAGCCCCCGGTTGAGGAACGCCATTTCCTGCAACCGCCGCGACAGCGTCTCGAAGATCCACGCCGTCGTCTCGAAGATCGTGTCGTCAGGCCAGAACGTGACCACCGTGCCGGTCTGGTCAGTGCTCTCGCCCTTCACCAGCGGCCCGACCGGCTCGCTGACCCGGTACGACTGCCGCCAGGCGTGCCCGTCACGCCGGATCTCGACTTCGAGCCTGGCAGACAGCGCGTTGACGACCGAGACACCGACGCCGTGCAGGCCGCCGGAGACCGCGTAGGACTTGCTGTCGAACTTGCCGCCGGCGTGCAGCGTGGTCAGCACGACCTCGACGGCCGGCCGGTTCTCCACCGGGTGGTTATCGACCGGGATGCCGCGGCCGTTGTCGGCTACCCGGACTCCGCCGTCGGCGAGCAAGGTGACGTCGATCCGGTCGC
The DNA here is from genome assembly GCA_035533915.1 of Streptosporangiaceae bacterium. Classification (GTDB taxonomy): domain Bacteria; phylum Actinomycetota; class Actinomycetes; order Streptosporangiales; family Streptosporangiaceae; genus Chersky-822. The sequence continues at coordinate 9,373 of DATLSX010000171.1, read as the reverse complement.
AGTACCCGGCCAGTGCCTCGTCGACAGCGTTATCGACGACCTCCTGGACCAGGTGGTGCAGTCCGCGCTCGCCTGTCGAGCCGATATACATGCCAGGGCGCTTGCGGACCGCTTCCAGGCCCTCAAGGACCGTGATTGAGCGTGCGTCATAGGACAAACGATTCGCTCCTGTCAGAAAGCCGGACGTATGCGCCGGAGTCGCCGCCGCTCTTCCCCGACTGCGGCTGTCCCGGTACGCTTGCCTATTTTACCTGGCTATCCCGCCAGCCTCAGCCGCATGCGACCGCGATTCGCGAGTTAGCCATACGTGTCGCGCGGTCCCCGGCTGCCGCGCACCCGCCACTGCCCAGGTCGGCTCGGCTGGGAGCCAGGCCCGCGCACGTTGACCCGGCGTACCGTGCCGTCGCCGAGCTCGACATTGAGCCTGCGGACCAGCTCTCCTGCCAGCAACCTGACCTGGGTCGCCCAGGCGGTGGAGTCCGCCGTCACCACAAGCTCGCCGTCGGTCAGGCCGCCGGGGGCGGTATGCGCGGCAAGGTCCGGCCCGACTAGCTGGGCCCAGCGGGCAAACACCGACCCAGTGGCCACGGCTAGTTCCCAGCCGGTCTCGGCGATCAGCCCGTCGATCGCGGCACCGAGCGGTGCCGGGTCTTCCCGCCGTGCCCGCCGTGCCGACCGGCCCCGCGGCAGCGCTGCCGCAGCCCTGTTTGGTTGCGCAAATTTCTCCTCAGCCGATGCCGACGGCCGGCCTCCTCGCGCCAGGACGTCGGCCTTGGCCAAAGCCAGCGCCGCCGCCGCAAGCGCGGTCCGGTCGCCTTCCGCAGGCCCGGCGCCGGGCTCAGCACGCGAGCCCGCGGGCGAGCCGGCGGGCGAGCTGACGTCCCGGCCGGCTGGCTCATCCGGCACGGTCGATCACCCCGCTCGCGACCGAATAGCTCACCCCGGACAGCCGCGGCGGTACATCGGCGACGACGGCCGCGGTAACCAGCACCTGCTCGGCACCGGCGGCAAGCTCGGCCAGCCGGTCTCTGCGACCGACGTCCAGCTCGGCGAACACGTCGTCCAGCATCAGCACCGGATCGTCGCCGTCCGCACGGAGCAGCCCGAAGGCCGCGAGCCGCAACGCGAGCGCCAGCGACCATGACTCGCCGTGACTCGCGTACCCCCGGGCGGGCAGCTCGCCGATGCGCAGCTCGAGCTCGTCCCGGTGCGGTCCGGTCAGGCAGACACCGCGTTCGAGCTCGGCCCGGCGAAGCCGTTCTAGTGCCTCCCGCATCGTCTGTGCGATCTTGGCGGGTTCCGGCTCCGGGTCGAACTGCCCGGATCGCTCCGACCCCTGCCGGTAGCTGATCGAGGCTCCTCGCGGATCCGCAGACACGTCACCGTAGCTGGAGGTGATCAGCGGACGCAATGCCCGCACCAGCCGGAGCCGGCCGGCGGTGAGCTCGGTGCCCTTGGCGATCAACTGCTCGTCCCAGATCTCGATCCCAGCAGGCTGGCGCCCCGCAGCCCGCGCGGACTTGAGCAACGCGGTCCGCTGCTTGACCACGCGCTCATAGTCGGCGCGGACCGCGGTGAACCGGGGACGGCTCGCGACCAGCAGATCATCCAGGTACCGGCGCCGCTCGGCCGGGTCGCCCTTGACGATCGCCAGGTCCTCGGGCGCGAACAGCACGCAGCGCAGCGTTCCGAGTGCGTCCCTGGGTTTCGGCAGCGCGGCCCGGTTCAGCCTGACCCGGTTCGCCCGGCCAGGATTGAGCTCGATCTCCACCAGGCTGTCCCTGGCCGACGCCCGGATCACGGCTCGCAGGATCGCCCGCTCGGCACCGGACCTGACCATGGCCGCGTCCGAGGAGACCCGGTGACTGCCGAATGTCGCGACATAGCAGGCCGCTTCGATCAGGTTGGTCTTGCCCGCGCCGTTCGGTCCGGTGAAGGTGGTGACGCCAGGACCCAGGGCGACATCCGCTGACTGATAGCAGCGAAAGTCGGTGAGCGCCAGCCTGCCGAGGTGCACGCCTGCTGAGACTAGCCGGTGCCGGCGGCTGGCTAGCCGTTGATGCGGAACGGCATCAGCAGGTACCGGTAGTCCGGGCTGCCGTCAGGTCCTGGCTTGCCCGTCAGCAGCGCCGGCTTGCCTGGCTCGGTGAAGGCGATCCGGGTCGTGTCCGAGTCCATCGCGGTAAGGCCGTCGAGTAGGTAGTTCGGGTTGAAGGCGATCGACAGGTCCTCGCCGTCGAAGCCTGCCTCGATCACTTCGTCGGCCTGCGCCTCGTCGCCGGTGCCTGCCTCGAGCGTGAGCTGACCCGAGGTGAAGCTGAGCCGCACCGCCGTATTGCGCTCGGCGACCAGGGCAACCCGGCGTACCGACTCGGCGAGCAGGCTCGTCGACAGTTCGGCGGTCGAACTGATCGACGTCGGCAGCAACGTACGGTAGCGCGGGAACTCGCCGCTCAGCAGCCTGGTCGTGGTACGTCGGCCGCTGGCCTCGAAGCCGATCATCCCGTCGCCGCCGACCCCTTCCTCACCGGGCAGCGCGAGCGCGATCGACACTTCGGCTGCTGTGGTCAGCGAGCGGGCGGTGTCGGTGAGTGCCTTGGCCGGAACGAGTACGGCGGTGGACAGGTCGGGCCGGGAGGGAGTCCAGCGCAGCTCGCGGACCGCCAGCCGGTACCGGTCGGTCGAGATCAACGTCAGCGTGTCGCCCTCGATCTCGATCCGGACTCCGGTCAGCGACGGCAACGTGTCGTCACGCCCGGCGGCCACAGCGGTCTGACCCACCGCGGTCGCGAACGCGTCGCTGCCGACAGTGCCCGCGGCCGGCGGCATCTGCGGTAGCGACGGATACTCGTCCTCGGGCATCGTGAGCAGGTTGAAGGTGGCACTGCCACAGGTCAGCACGGCGCGTCCGCCGTCCGAGCTGATCTGCACCGGACGGCCGGGCAGGTTCCTGCTGATCTCGGCAAGCAGCCGGCCCGACACCAGCGCGCTCCCGGGGGTCTGGGTGGTGACGGGCAGCTTGGCCTGCGCCGATACGTCGTAGTCGAAGCTGGACAACGTCAGCTCGTCGGCCGTCGCATGCAGCCGCATGCCGGCCAGCACGGGAACCGTGGGCCGGGCCGGCAGCGCTCGCGCCGTCCAGGCCACCGCATCGGCGAAGACATCGCGTTCGACGAGGATCTGCACGGCAAGCCGCCTTTCGTTCTCGCTCCCTGGCGGCACAGGCCGGTGCCGAGGCGTCGCGGCCGGGCACGGCTGGCATACGGGACGTTCACCGCGGGACGTTGATGCGGAAAGCCTAGCTTGCTACTTGGTTCTTGGAACTTGAAAGAGAGAGAACTAGTAGTCGTCATAGGGACGGTGGATTCTGGGGATAGCGACGTTCGCGCAGGTCAGGTCGATGGTTTTGTGCACAGCGGCAGTGGACGACGTGGTGGCGGACCGGCTGGCATTGTGGAGAGCCCGGGACCTGGCCGGGGAACCGGCAAAGTTATCCCCTGCTCCTGCGCAGTCTGGGTGAGCTTTCCAGAGGGTAGTCCACAACGTCGTCCACAGCCTGTGTGTACGGATAGTGATGTGCGGCGCCGTTAAGTAAGCGATCCATCACTGTGTGTATTGAGAGTGCTTCGGGTGCCATCCGGGGCCGGTCTGTGGCTGCGGCTGCACGCCGGTCAGGACGGGCGGCCTTAGGTCGGCAGTTGCTTGATCTTGTTGGTGAGCTCGGTGACCTGGTTGTAGATCGACCGGCGCTCGGCCATCAGTGACCTGATCTTGCGGTCCGCGTGCATGACCGTGGTGTGGTCCCTGCCGCCGAACTGCTGGCCGATCTTCGGCAGCGACATGTCGGTCAGCTCACGGCACAGGTACATGGCGATCTGGCGGGCGGTGACCAGGACACGCGAGCGGGAGGTGCCGCACAGGTCGTCGATCGACAGCCCGAAGTAGGACGCGGTCTGGCCCATGATGGTCGCGGCGGTGATCTCGGGTCCCTGTGCCTCGGGAATGAGGTCCTTCAGCACGAACTCGGCGAGCTGCAAGTCGACCGACTGGCGGTTCAGGCTGGCGAAGGCACTGACCCTGATCAGCGCCCCCTCGAGTTCCCTGATGTTGGTCGAGATCCGGCTGGCGATGTACTCCAGCGCCTCTGGCGGCGCGTTGAGCCTGTCCTGCACGGCCTTCTTGCGCAAGATCGCGATCCTGGTCTCCAGCTCGGGCGGCTGGATATCGGTCAGCAGCCCCCACTCGAACCTGCTGCGCAGCCGGTCTTCCAGCGTGACCAGCCGTTTCGGTGCCCGGTCGCTGGAGATCACGATTTGCTTGGTCGCGTTGTGCAGCGTATTGAAGGTGTGGAAGAACTCTTCCTGGGTGCCTTCCTTGTTCTCGAGGAACTGGATGTCGTCCACCAGCAAGATGTCGACATCGCGGTACCGCCGGCGGAAGCCGTCCTGCTTGCCGTCCCTGATCATGTTGATGAAGTCGTTGGTGAACTCTTCTGAGCTCACGTACCGGGCGCGGACACCCTGGTACAGGCTCTGCGCATAGTGCCCGATGGCGTGCAGCAGGTGCGTCTTGCCAAGACCGGAGTCACCGTAGATGAACAACGGGTTGTAGGCCTTAGCCGGAGCCTCGGCGACGGCGACGGCAGCCGCATGCGCGAACCGGTTGCTCGAGCCGATGACGAAGGTCTCGAAGGTGTACCTGGGGTTGAGCCTGGTCTGGGCGGGTCGTGCCGCCGCGTTGCCGTGCAGCGGCTGGGCGCCTGGACCGGTCGGCGTGCGGCCGCCGTTAAGCGGGGCGGGGCCCGGCTGGCCGATCCCGCCGATACGGCGGCCTGCCTGGTCTGGCTGCCCCGCGCCCGGTTCCTCGTGGTCGCCGGGCAGTCGCGGCAGGCCGTTCGGCCTGGACTGAAGCGGCCTGGCCTGCAGCCCGCGGTGCCCGGTCAGCGGGCCTGAGTCCCGGATGGTGCCAGGTTCGGCGTCGTTCGGAGCAGTCGGGAGATCACGCTGCGGCGTGCCGTCGGTGCTCGTCCCGAACGGGATCCTGATGCCCAGCGGTTCTGGCGCGTCCTGGGTGTCACGGTTATCCGCCGACGGTGCCGAGGTCGCCGCTGGGTCGATGATGACGGCTAGCTGGATGCTGCGGCCGAGTTCGCGCGAGAGGGCATTGGTGATCAGTACCCGGAGCCGGTTCTCGAGCTGGTCCTTGGCGAACTCGTTCGGTGTGGCGATCAGCGCCGTGTTCTCCACCAGGCCGAGCGGCCTGGTCAGCTGGAGCCATGCGCGCTGGTAAGGCTCTATCTGCATGTCCGCAAGGTCGTTCAGCGACCTTGCCCAGATTTCGGCGAGGTCTGGTTCGCTCATCGGACGATCACCTCGCGCACCCCATCGTGTTCAACAGGTTTTTCCACAGCATGTGTAACGCTGCATCGCGGCGCTGTGCCGCCCTAGCGCGGCATGGTCGCTGCTCGAATCGAGACAACCGGCCGAGCTTTCCACAGACTAGGGGGCAGCGGGGGACTACGTTGGGGAAAACTGTCACTCGGCCCTCAGCCATACCTGGCTGTCCGAGCCGTAGTTTGACTAGGACCGGAAGTGAGCGTACCGTCTGTCAGTCTGGCTACCTCAGCTGTGCCGCCACTGCCCATGCATACTGCCCGCGTACACGGTGCGCGTGCGCGCTAGTCTTTTCGTGGCGGCTGCTTTCGGCAACGCCAGCTAGGCAACGCCAGCTAGAAGACCTCATTGAGTCGCATCTGGAGTCTGAAGTGAGCAAGCGCACGTTCCAGCCGAACAATCGCCGTCGCGCGAAGACGCACGGTTTCCGGCTGCGCATGCGCACCCGCGCAGGCCGCGCCGTACTTGCCGCGCGGCGCCGTAAGGGCCGTGCCCGGGTCAGCGTCTGACCAGCGACCTGCCGTCCCCGTGGCGGTGATGTCCGATGCTGCCTGCCGCCGCACGGATGCGCCGCAGGACGGAGTTCAGTGCCGCGATCCGAGAGGGGAGCCGGGCTGGGCGACGGACGCTAGTCGGACACATGCTAGTGCGCCGAGACAGCGATGATCCGCCTAGGGTGGGCTTCATCGTGAGCCGTGCGGTAGGGTCGGCGGTCGTCCGCAACAAGGTACGCCGGAGGCTGCGTCACCTGGCCGCAGGGTATCTGCATTCACTACCTGGCGGTAGCCTGCTTGTGTTGCGCGCTAACCCCCCAGCCGCGACTGCAAGCCAGACCGACCTGGCCGCTGAGCTAGGTCTGGTAATACGAGCACTGCTTCGGCGGCAGGGTGGTGCGGTGTGACTGAACGTAACCAGACGCAGACGCGACGGCGGCTGTCCGTGCTGGCGTGGCTGTTGACCATGCTTATCACCGGTTACCGGAAGTTCATCAGTCCGCTGCTCGCGCCGCGCTGCCGGTTCTACCCGTCGTGCAGTGCCTACGCGCTTGAGGCGGTCCAGGTGCATGGGGCCGGCCGCGGCAGCTGGCTCGCCATCCGGCGGCTGAGCCGCTGTCACCCCTTTCATGCCGGAGGACTGGACCCCGTCCCGCCAGCGCGGCGTAACCGTGGCGAACAGGTGTCTGCGGAGACCAACGTGGCTGACGCAAGAGCAAGGGAACATACGCGTTGAGCATCTTGAACCCGATTAACGACCTGGTCGCCTGGGTCATCATGCACATCTACAGCGTGCTGAGCCCGGTCTTTGGCGTCACGAGCGGTGTCACCTGGGTGCTGTCCATCATCATCCTGGTGGTGCTGATGCGACTGGTGCTGCTTCCGTTGTTCATCAAGCAGATGCATACACAGCGGGCGATGACGGCACTGACCCCGAAGATTGCTGAACTCCGCAAGAAGCACAAAGGCGATAAGGAGACCCTTAACGCCGAGACGATGAAGCTGTACCAGGAGGCGGGCGTCAACCCGCTGATGGGCTGCCTTCCTGTCGTGTTGCAGATGCCGCTGTTCTTCGCGTTGTTCAGCGTGCTGAGGGCGATCGCGGCCGCGAAGAACCCGCCGCCATACCACCTGACCGAGTCGTTCGTGAGCGACGTCGGCAAGGCTCAGGTCTTCGGTGTCTCGATCAAGGACACCTTCCTGCACGCGACCGCATTGCACATTTACGTGGTGATCGGCGTGGTGGTCGCGACCAGCATGGCGACCACCTACCTCACCGTCCGGCAGAGCATGAAGCGCGGGATGATGCCGACTGGCTCGGACAATCCGATGGGCCAGTCCCAGAAGTTCATGGCCTACATCATGCCGCTGTTCGCGCTGACCGGTCTGTACTGGCCGTTCGGCCTTGTCTTCTACTGGGTGACCACTAACCTGTGGACGCTCGGCCAGCAGTACGTCTTGCTGCGCAAGTACCCGGTGGGCGCCGCGGCGATGGGGCCGAGCGGCAACCTGCCGATCAAGGGAACGGCCGGAAAGCCGGCGACCGCTACCGGTCTGACTGGTGGGGCTGGCAAGGCGGGTAAGCCTCGGCCATCCGGCGCGGCCGCGAGCGGCAAGGCAGAGCCGACGGAGCGCGTCTCACCGAACCGCCCGGCGCAGGACGGTACGTCGCCGGCGGCGGGGACGACCGGATCGGCGGCCGGCGCCAACGGGCATAAGCCGGCCGCAGCTGACGGCGGCAAACTGCGGAGATTCGGCAAGGGACAGCCCGAACCCGAGCCGCCCGCGGCGGCAGAGCCGGAGACTAAGATCGTCAGGCAGCAGCGCCAGCGCCAGTCGCGCAGTAAGCGGTCCGGTAAGCGCTAAGGCGGCCAAGCTTGCTGTGCCAGGCCCCGACCAGCCGCGGGCTTGTACCGACTAGGAGGATCTTGCCGTGAGCCATGGGGAGAACGTGATCGCCGCGTCGGAAGAGGCCGTGCCCGAAGAGCTTGCCGACTCCGAAGCTGAGGAGCTGTCGGACGTCGAGGACGAGACTGCTGACGCTGAGCCGGACCTGCCCGACCTGGAGCTTGAGGGCGAGATAGCGGCCGACTACATCGAGGGGCTGCTAGACGTCGCAGATCTCGATGGCGATATCGACATGGATGTCGAGGGAGACCGCGCGGTGGTGTCGGTGGTCGGCGCGACGTTGGACGAGCTTGTCGGCCCGAGGGGTGAGGTACTCGACGCGCTCCAAGAACTGACTCGCCTAGCGGTGCACCGGCAGACTGGGGGCCGAACTCGGCTCATGCTCGATGTCGGGGGCTACCGCGCACAGCGGCGTGCCGATCTGACCGAGCTAGGAGCGAGCGTCGCCGATGAGGTCAAACGGACGGGCGAAGCCAAGGCGCTGAGCGCGATGAACGCCTTCGAGCGGAAGATCGTGCACGATGCGATCGCCGCGGCCGGGCTGCGCAGCGAGTCCGAGGGTGTCGACCCCAACCGCAGAGTAGTTGTCCTTCCTGTCGGCTAACAGCATCGCACCGGCTCCGCCGGAGGCAGCGCGGATTCTCTTCGGCTCGCGGCTGCCGGCGGCGGTGGCATATGCGGACCTGCTGGCGGGTCCTGGCGTCGAGCGCGGGCTCATCGGTCCTGGAGAGATGGCGCGGCTGTGGGATCGTCATCTGCTGAACAGCGCGGCAGTCGCCGAGCTTGTCCCGGCGGACTGCAAGCTCGCGGACCTGGGGTCCGGGGCCGGATTGCCGGGGATCGTGCTGGCGATACTACTGCCTGGCGCGGACGTGCTACTGGTCGAGCCGATGAGCCGCCGGACGACGTTCCTCGCGGAGTGCGCCAGGGAGCTTCGCCTGCGCAATGTCCGGATCATACGAGGCCGGGCCGAGGAGTTCGCCGGCCAGATCCAGGCGGACGTCGTGACATCCCGTGCTGTGGCCAGCCTCGACAAGCTGGCGGTGCTTGCCGCTGGCCTGGCCCGCCCTGGTGGCTTGGTGCTGGCCATCAAGGGCGCGAAGGCGAGTCAGGAACTGGACGAGGCGGCCGCGATCCTGGACCGCCTCGGTGCGGGTGACAGGAGCGTGGTCATCGCGGGGGCGGCAGTACTGGAGCAGCCGGCCACCATCGTGCGGTTCACGACCAGTGGGTCTGCGGGCCGTGGGCCCGCACTCGGTGGATCTGCGGGCGGCTCTCGTCCCTGACGCTCTCGCTCCTGACGTTCTCGCTCCTGAGCCGCTCGCTGATCGGCTGGTGGCTGCGGTTCTGGCGTCGGCGCGTGGTGCGCGGAAGGGTGTCCGATCGGCTCAGCGATGCCGAGCGAGAACATGGTGGCGACATCCCGGCGGAACCGACGCAGGGACTCGTCAAAGTCGGTGTGACTGTGGGTAATCGAGGGGCCTGACGGTTCGCGGCGCTGGGCGGTCTTGCGGCGGGGAGTCCGGTGTCACGGGCCGGCGGCTGAGCGCGGTTCCGGGCCGGCGGGTTCGGCCGCGA
>DATLSX010000170.1:0-2247 GCA_035533915.1 Streptosporangiaceae bacterium | reverse complement strand
TACCGCCGCTGACCCCTGCGCAGCTCGCCGACCTCAGCCTGATCATCTACGGCGGCCGGGACAGCGCAGCAGCCTGAGCGTCACAGGTCGCGCCACACGACCTCGACGGAGTCGGCGTCGAAGTAAGGCTCACCCGGCTGCCACCCCTTCGGGCGCCCCTTCGGCGCCAGGTTCACGGTGATGGTGGCGACCAGGCGCTGGACGACCTTCCGGCGGCGGTCCAGGTCCAGGTCCTCCCACACCATGGCCGGATCGTCCTGGCCCTGGAAGACGCCGAGGGCGTCCACGACGAGGGATGCCTCGATCCGCTCGCGCAGCTTCTGCGCCTCGGCCTCCAGCGGCTCCGACGCGATGGCCATCTGGCGCGCGGCGATCTTCTGCTGGCCCACCAGCTCGGCCAGGTCGTCCAGCTCGGCGGTGATCGCGGCCAGGCGGGTGCGGGCGAGGGTGGTGTCGTCGGCTGGTGCCGGAACCTGATTCCCGGGCCGGGAAAGGCGCCCGGTGATCATCCGGGTGACGTACTCGTCCAGGACGGCCACTGTCCGGCTCGCGTGCCCCGGGCCGTACCCCGGCCTGCACCTGTAGACCGCCCGAGCACGTGCCCCACCCGAGTAACTCACCACCATCAGCTCGCCGCAGACGCCGCACCTGGCGAACCCGCTCAGCAGGTGCTTGCGGGCGGGGCCAGGTGAGACCTTCCGGGCCGGGTCGCGCAGGACGGCGCGCACGGCATACAGCTCGTCCTCGCTGACGAGCGCAGGCCATACCGCGTTCCCGATGACCTCGCCTCCGTGCTCGATCAGTGCCGCGTTGCGAGCCCGGCGCAGTACCCGGGATACCTGGTGGGCACCCCACCGTGCGCCCGTAGAGGTACGGAACCTGGCCGCGTTCCATTCGGTCACGACCGAGTACAAGGTACGCCCGGCGATGAGGTCCACCGTCGCCTGCCGGATACGCTCGGCCTCGTCCAGCCTGACCGTCACCCCGTCGGCCTCGAACCCGAGCGGGCGCGGGCCGCCGTGGAACTCGCCAGCCAAGCGCTGGGCCCGCTTGCGTGCCAGGCGGCGCTCACTCATCCGCTTGGACTCGTGCGCTGCGGCAGCACCCAGCATCCTCGCCACCATCTGGCCCGAGCCGGTGGACAGGTCGATCTCCCCGGCCTGCACCGTGTGGACGGTGACTCCGAGGTGCTCCACCAGGTCCACCAGGTCTTCCAGCTCTCGCGGCTGGCGGTAGAGCCGGTCGGTGTGCAGGCACACGATCGCGGCCGGGGCGGCCTCCAGGTCGCGCAGCATGCGGCGGTAGCCGGGCCTGACCTTGCGTGAGTAGCTGGACGCTGAGATGTCGTTGTCAACGTAGACCTCGCGGACCACGAGGCCCAGCCGGTCGGCCAGGGCGCGGCAGTCGGCTTCCTGCTGTTCAACGCCCAGGCCCTGGCCGGAGCGGTCCATGCTGATACGGCAGTAGATCACGGCCGGAAGTTCAGTGTTTCCCATGCTCGTCCGGCGGGAAACCGCCCACCTGCAGGTGCACTTTGAACACGCGCGCGCCGGCGTCCAGCGCGGTACGGACATATTCCTGAACGCCGCTTTCGGGGTAGAACGTCGCCGATGGCAGGCAGCCCGGTGTGGCCGGGGCGAATTCCAGCGTCCAGGTGTTGAGGCCGGCGGCCATGCCGGGCCGGTGAGCGTAGGCAAGGGCTCTGAACGCACGCACGCCGAGCGCCCGCAGGTGGGCGACCCGCTGCGAGTCCGGCCACCGGTAACGGATCGGCCAGGCGGTCCCCACCAGCGGCCCGGCCGCGTCGAAGTACTCCCACACCCGGCGCAGCAGCCGGGGCGGCAGGAAATGCACGTGGACGTCGGCCAGCCCGGGAATGCCCACCGCCTGGCAGAAGGCCGGCGCGTCGGTGTCCCCGGCCGGCGGCTGTACCGCGCTCATCTGGCGGTTGAACCCCACCGCCAGCGGCCGTGGCCACCCCGCCTGCCGTGACGGCCAGCTGGTCCCAGCGGCCGGGCAGGGCAATCTGGCCAGCGTGCCCCCTGGGCCGCCGGCCGGCCGCCTGGCCTGGGCATTGGCCCGGTGCGGCCATACTGGATCAAGGCAGGCCTCCGGGCAGGGAAGCCGGCAGCCAGACAGAAGGCCCATGGAGTTCCGTCAGCTTCGCTTCTTCGTCACCCTCGCCGAGGAACTGCACTTCGGCCGGGCCGCCGCGCGCGAGCACATCGTCCAGTCCGCGCTGAGCCA
>DATLSX010000169.1:0-59520 GCA_035533915.1 Streptosporangiaceae bacterium | reverse complement strand
GTTGAGACTTGATCCCGACCGCCCGTCGACCACTTTGCAGGCGCAGCCGGGACCGTGGGTCGGCCCGTTCCACTGGGAGAACATGCGCAACGACCGAGGAGATCTGCGCGCTCGGCGACTACGTGTCCCGGAGATGCTCCGCATAATGACATTTCCCGACGACTTCGTCATGGTCTGCTCACGGGCAGACGCGCAACGTCAGCTCGGCAACGCAGTTCCTGTTGATCTTGGCAAAGTAGTCATCCGGGCGCTCTTGGAGCAACTCGGCCATCTCACGCCGAGTTCACCGCCTGCGAATTGTGCAGTTCAGCTAGAACTGCCCGTCTATACAACGTAGTTTTCTCACACAAGGCGAAAGGAAGGCGCATTCTTTGGGTATCACGATTTCGCAGGCGACGGCCCGCCAAAGGTTAGGAGAAGCTTTTGAGTGGGCTTCATCAGACCGGCCAGTCCCTGAGGATTGGACACGTTTTCGCTCAGCGGACCTTTCAGATGGCATCGAAGACTTATACCCCCGCCTTGGGCACTGTGTTGCTGGCCCGTGCGACCGACGCCCGTGTCGATCCCTTGTCTATCAAGACCGAGTACGGTTCGACCACCTTTAGCCTCCGGGCCGTCGGTCACGAGGTACTCGTCCCGGCGGCGCGACAACTTGGCTTTTCCATCCGCAACACCGGCCGAGAGCTACTCAACAATCAGCCATTCTTCCGTTACGACCACATGAGCCTCATCGAGCGTGTGCGCAACAAACCCGAGCACGATCGTTTCGTAGGTGGCCTAGCGAAGATCGGATCGGCTAGCAGCGACGAGGCTATGGCCGCGCTGGCTGCATTTCTCCGCGTTGCGATAAATGCCACTCGCCTGCTAGAAAATTACGCCCTCGAAGATGGCGCGCTGACCGTGCTGAGGGTGGTTGCCGCAGTCGAGACCTTCCTCGAGGAAGCCGTCGACCGTCCTCGTCGGACTCAAGCGCTGGTAGCCGCCGCCTTCGACGTAACGCACGAGGACGTGCGCACACGGAAGATCAACGACCCGTCACGCGACTACCCCGGCGATATTCAGGCGTTCGACGACAACGAGCCGATCCTCGCTGTCGAGGTCCGTGCCAAGAGCGTTCGCCCGACCGAAGTCGAGGGGTTCGCCGCCGCTTGTCAGCAAGCAGGTATCGAGCGTGCATTTATGATCGTTCTCTGGCCAGCTCATCAGGCATTGCCCGTGAGGACTCTCCGCAACAGCGTTCTTAACGAAGTCGGCGTGCTCCTGACTGTCATCGAGGACGTTGAAGATCTACTCTTCGACGTATTCGGCTGGGCCGACCTCCCGCTACCCGGTGCTCTCCACACCTTCACTCTCTCAGTGCTCACCCGGCTCAAGGAGATCGAAGCAACCAACCAGTCGCTCGGACAGTGGGTCGCGCTCCTAAGACAACTTAACTCACCCGATCAGCTCCCTGACGTCAGTAAGTAAGCAGAGCCGGTTGACGACGACCTTGTCTTCTGACTGGAACTGATATGGTCTGCCGCGCCGACTCCAGTCCTCATTCGCTAACGCTCGCGTAACTGGATAGGTCGTTGTGCCAGTCGTTGCGGCGTGTCGTTCGGCTGATGACTGTGAGCCGGCCCGGCGTGGCGTCTTGATTACGTTCCGCCGGCGATGATCGAGTATGGTTCGTGCCCGATGTCCTGCCTGCCCCGGATGAGGTTGCCGCGCTGCGCGCGGCCAATGCCCGGCTGCGCGAGGTAATCGAGGCGAAGGACACCGAGGTCGGCGTGCTCCGCGCCCTGGTGGAGGCCTATCAGGCCCAGCTTGAGGAACTGCGGGCTGAGGTGGAGGCGCCGCGCGCCCGGCTGCGGCAGAACCCGCGGAACTCCTCCAGGCCGCCGTCGGCCGAGGGACTGGCCAAGCCGGCGCCCAGGTCGCAGCGGGGCAAGAGCGGCCGCAAGCCGGGCCGTCCGATGGGCCAGCCCGGCGCGACGCTGGAACTGGCCGATCATCCGGATGAGGTGGTCACCCACGAGCCAGGCTGGTGCGCCGGGTGCGGGACAGGGCTGTTCGGCGCGGAGGTGGCCAGGTCCGAGCGGCGCCAGGTGATCGACCTGCCCGAGGAGATCCGGGCGCTGGTCACCGAGCACCGGATCGTCACCCGCCGCTGCGGCTGCGGCACCCTCACCAGCGGGACGGCGCCGGCCTGGGCGAGCGCCCCGGTCCAGTACGGACCGCGGCTGTCCGCGGCCGCGGCGTACTTGTGGCACGGGCAGTTCCTGTCCCGCGACCGCACCCGCGAGGCGCTCGGCGACCTGTTCGGCGTCGCCGTGTCCCCCGGCGCGGTGACCGGCATGGTCACCCGGATCGCCGGGGCGGTCATCGGCTGCCTGGAGGCGATCCGCCGCGCGCTGGCCGCCGCGCCGGCGGCGCACTTCGACGAGACCGGATTCCGTGTCGCCGGGAAGCTGGCCTGGGTCCACTCGGCGTCATCGGGCAAGTTCGCGCTGATCACCGTCCACCCCAGGCGCGGCCGTCAGGCCATGGACGCCGCCGGGGTGCTCCCGGGCTTCACCGGGATCGCCGTCCACGACTGCTGGGCACCCTACGACAGCTACGGCCAGGTCACCCACGCCCTGTGCAACGCGCATGCCCTGCGGGAACTCCAGGCCGTCACCGACGCCGCCCCGCCCGGCCAGTGGTGCTGGGCCACCCAGGCCGCCGACGCCCTGCGCGACATGAAGCACCTGGCGGACGCATCCCTGGCCATCGACGGCACCCTCGGGCACGCGGACCAGGCCAAGATCTCCGAGATCCGGCACCGCTACCACTCGGCGCTGCTGATCGGGAGGAACCAGACCGCCGCCCGGGCCGGGCCGCTGATGCGCAAGCACCACGCCCTCGCGAAACGGCTCCTGGCCCGCGAACAGGACTATCTGAGGTTCACCGCCGACCCCCCTGGCGCCTTTCGATAACAACGCGGCGGAGCGCGAGGTCAGGATGGCCAAGCTCAGGATCAAGGTATCGGGCTGCATGCGATCGATGGCCGGCGCCGAGACGTTCTGCGCCATCCGCTCATACCTGTCCACCGCGGCCAAGCACGGCATCGGCAAACTCGACGCGCTCACCCGCGCAGCCAGCGGAACAGCATGGACACCCGAAGTCGCCTGACCAAGGCACGCCGACCTATCTAGTTACACGCTCGCTTCGGTCCGAGAGAGTTACCATCTCGGCATCGAGGCCGCTCTGCCCCTGACCGCCACAATGTTCTCGCGAGAGGTCGTCGGTAGTCGGTAACGTGCGGTCAATGGACGTACCGAGCCGAGAGCTCACGCCAGAGGATCGAGAACTCATCGAGTTCGCCCGCCAGATCGTCGACGCCAACACGGACGGCGAGCACGGGGTTCATACCATGGGTGCTGCCGTGCGGGCAGTCGACGGCAAGATGCATGGCGGTATCAACCTGTACCACTTCACGGGCGGCCCCTGCGCCGAGCTGGTGGCCCTCGGTCATGCCCGGGCGTCGGGCGGCCGCGAGCTGTCCGCGATCGTTGCTGTAGGTAACTGCGGCAGGGGTCCGGTTGGCCCCTGCGGTCGTGACCGTCAGATTCTGTTCGACTATCACCCCAAGATCCGGGTCATCCTGCCGACCTCGGATGGCGTCAAGAGCGTCAAGATCACCGACCTCATGCCGCTTGGTGCCGTGTGGACGGCGACCGAGGGAACTCAGGAGTATGACTCGTCCATCTTCGACGAGTCACCAGACAGCTAGACCCGTTGGCTGCTTACTCTGGCGGCTTCCCGGGCTGTGCGTTCCACCTGGAGCGAGCCAGCAAGATGGCACAACCGGAGCAGCCTGAGATACTAGCCGATGAGGGGAGCTCCGAGGTGTGAGGGCAAGGTTGCGCGAGTTGCAGGCTGGCAGCCGCTATGACGGCCACGCGGACTGGTATGACAGCTGGAACAAGCCGAACGCCGAGCGCAACGCGTCCGAGGTGCTGGAACTGCTCGGCTCCGGTGCCGGGCTGTGCCTTGATCTAGGCTGCGGCAGCGGGCTTTACTTCGACATTCTCGCGGCTACTGGCCGGACCGTGGTCGGGCTAGACCGGTCGGTTGACCAGTTGCGCATCGCCCGGGGCCGGTCCCGCCAGATCGTGCAGGGGGACGCGGCAGCGTTGCCGTTCGCGAGCGGCACGTTCCCGACCGTGGCGGCATTGTGGGTCTCCACCGATGTCGACGACTTCGCCGCCGTGCTAGCCGAGGCCGCGCGGGTGCTGGCGCCGGGCGGATTGCTGGTGTTCTACGGTGTCCACCCGTGCTTCAACGGACCGCACACGCAACCGCTCGATGACGGCGGGGTTCTCGCGCATCCGACCTATCGCCTGGCCGGATGGCATCAAGAAGCGCCCTGGTGGGGCACCCACGTCCGCCGCCGAGTCGGAATGCGCCATCATCCGCTGGCCGACCTGCTCAATGCGTTCATCAACGCCGGACTGGTAATCGAGCACGTGGCCGAACGGGGCGATAAGCCAGTCCCGAACATCCTCGCCATCCGCGCCCGCAAGGCAGGGCCAGCGGCATCGCCGATCACCACGCGCGCTTCGAGTGTCAGCAGCGAGGTGGCTAGGTTAGTCACATGACAGTAGAACGCGTAATCCCCCCATATGAGGCGGATGAGCGGGCGATGCTCATCGCATGGCTGGATTTCCACCGGGCCACGCTCGCTGTCAAGTGCGACGGCCTTACCGAAGAGCAACTCCGGCAGCAGGCTGTACCGCCGTCCAACCTGTCCCTGCTGGGTCTCGTCAGGCACATGGCCGAGGTGGAGCGCAACTGGTTCCGGTCAGTGCTCGAAGGCGAGGAGAGGGCGCCGATCTTCTCGCAGGATATGGATTGGCAGGCCTCGTTCCGCGACGTCGCGGTGGCTGACGTGTCCGGAGCGTTCAGCGCCTGGCGGGCCGAATGCGAGGATGCGAGGGCACTGGTCGCTGCGGCGCCGTCGCTCGACGTCGCAGGAGAACGTGGCGGGGAGCGGTTCTCGCTGCGCTGGGTGCTCGTACACATGATCGAGGAGTATGCCCGGCACAACGGGCATGCGGACCTGCTGAGAGAACGGATCGACGGCTCGACCGGGCCATGAGCGCCAGTTCATCGGGGCTCGTATGAGTGACACGATCGCACTATGACATTGCCGGGGGGAGAGCCGCCGCATAACGAAACCGTCGCCGGGCCGGCTGCGGCTGAGCACCAGGGCGAGGTCATCGTCGACGATGACCTCGCGCCGCGGGTGCGACTGCCAGCCGATGCGCTGCGCTGCTCAGTCCGGTGCGCCGGGATTATCCTGCTGGTCGGCCTTGGACTGCTGGCGCGCGCCACGGTCAGCGGAATCGAGACAAACGTCGTAGGTGCCAGCCAGCTCGCCGACAGGAAGCTGCTCACTGGAGTGCTGGGCCTGCTGGGCGACCTGGCGCACATCACCCTGCTGATCCTGCCGCTGGCCCTGGCAGTCCTGCTGGTTGTCCGCCGCCGGCCGCGACGGCTGGCCGAGGCGGTCGGGGCCGGCGTTATCGCGGTTGTCGCGGTGACGGCAATCAACGCGCTGCTCCGCCTGCCGGCCGCCACGCAGCTGCGTGACGCACTGACCTTGTCAGTCTCCCAGCCGCACGCGGCCGTGCTCGACGGCTACCTGGCCGGGCTGGTGGCCTACGTCACCGTAGCCGGGCTGTCCGGTCGCCGGCGCTGGCGCGGCGCCTACTGGGCAGCGCTGGGCTTCTACTTGCTGGCGAGCCTGGCCAACCCGAAGGGCACGCACGTAACCTTGCTGTCGCTGCTGGTCACCCTGCTGACTGGCTCGGCCATCGGGTCCGGACTGCGATATGCCTTTGGCTCCGCATCGGATCGGCCGACCGCGGCGCAGATCGCCGCGGCGCTCAGCGCGGTCGACGCTCCTGTGACCGCAATGCGCAGAATCCGGGACACCCGGACGGAGACCCGGCGCTATGCCGCGACCGTACTGGGCGGCGCGCAACTGGATGTCACGGTCTTCGACCGGGATCAGCAGGCCGCGGACGCGCTCTACTGGCTATACCGGCGGGTGCGGCTGAAGACCCAGGTATCGCGAAGCGGCCCGCTGACCGTGGAGGGGGCCGTGGAGCGCCGCGCGCTGCTCACCTACGCCGTGCGAGACGCCGGGGTCGCCACTCCGCGGCTGCGCGCGCTGATCCGGGTCGGAGCCGAAACGGCGGTCTTGGCTAACGAGCACCACGATGGCTCGACCCTGGCAGGGCAGGACGGCAAATCCACCGACGGGCAGCTGCGCGGGGTCTGGGATGCTGTCCTGCGGCTGCATCGGCACCAGGTGACCCACCGCAACCTGACCGCCGATCACATCCTGTTCGCCAGCACTGGCAGCGGTCCTGGCACCGATCGCGACGGCGAGGTCATGCTGCTCGACCCGGGCGAGGGCGACGTCGCGGCGAGTAACCTGCAGCTAAGGCTGGACCGGGTTCAGTTGCTCACCGAAATGGCACTGGCGGTCGGCGTGGACCGCGCCAGCGACCTCGCCGCGGAGAAGCTCAGCAGCGCCGAACTGGCCGCCATGGTGCCGTTGCTGCAGCCGGTGGCCTTGCACCGAACTACCCGCATGAAGCTACGCCGTCACAAGGACGTGCTGCCCGGGCTGCGCAAGCGGATGCTCGGCACCGGGCCAGTCGGCGAGGCGCCGCCAGTGCAGCTCGAGCGCATTCGCCCGCGCACGCTGATCACCATAGTGGCCGGGGTAGCCGCGGCCTATGTCCTGATCGGCCAGCTCAGCAAGGCCAGCCTGGGCACGGTCCTGACGCGCGCCGACTGGCGCTGGGGCGTCCTGGCGGCTTTCCTTTCGGCGGTGACCTACCTGGGCGCCACCTTCGCGCTGACCGGATTCGTGCTGGAACGGCTGAATCTTGCCCGGACTTTCCTGGCCCAGCTAGCCGGCTCGTTCGTAACGCTGGTCACTCCGGCAGCCGTAGGCGGGGTGGCGCTGAACATCCGCTACCTGCAGAAGGCGAAGGTAAGCGCCTCGGACGCCGCGGCCAGCGTCGGCGTCTCCCAGGCAATCGCATTCAGCCTGCACATTCTCCTGCTGGTCATCTTCACGGCGCTGACCCGGACCGTCAGGACCAGCTCGCTCCGCCCGCCGGGCTGGGTCTGGATCGCCCTGGCCACGCTCATCACCGTCGTGCTCGTCGTCCTCGCGATCCCCGCGGGCCGCAGGCTGCTGCGCTCGCGGCTGGCACCCGCGCTGAGCCAGGTAATCCCGCGACTGCTAGACATCGCGCAGCATCCCGCGAAGCTGGCTACGGGGATCGGCGGCGCGCTGCTGCTGACGGCCGCCTACATCTCCTGCCTGGACGCCTCCGTCCGCGCACTCGGCGGATCGGTGGCGCTGACCGGCGTCGCCGTGGTCTATCTCGCCGGCAGCGCCATCGGCTCGGCCGTCCCGACGCCTGGCGGGCTCGGCGCCGTGGAGGCAGCCCTTTCGGCCGGCCTCACCGCCGCCGGCCTGCCCGGTGCGAAGGCAATCGGCGCGGTTCTGCTGTTTCGCCTGGCGACCTTCTGGCTGCCAGTGCCCGTCGGCTGGATCGCGATGAATTACCTCCAGCGCCACGACGCGCTGTGACTGCAGGCAGGCGGGTCGGCGGGCGGGCAGGCCGCTGCCCAAGCCGGACGCTTGTGCTCCCGCGGATCGGACGTAAGCTTCTAAGCAGGACAACCGCGTTCGATGTGCGCGTGCACACCAGACTTGCGGCTCCGGCTGCTCCGGACCTCGGCGGCTCCGTGCGCACGTAGTCGAAGCCGAGGTGGCATGTGGCCAATCTACGGCCCGCCAGGCTACATCGCCCTGACTGGCGGCCGTGGCCCGGGTCGCCTCGGGCCAGGGATCTGCTCTGCCTGGCGGGCATCACGCTGAGCGGACTGTACGCGCTGGCGATGATCACGCTTACCCCGGTCCTGATAGCCACCCGGCCGGTACTGCTCGAGCTGCTGTCGGGCTCAACCACGTCGATCATGGCCGCCGGTGCCTTCTCTGACGTGGAAAGCAAGCTCCGGCTGACTGTAGTGGCCGCTGCGGCACTACCGGGCATGATGAAATTCGACCTGATCTTCTGGTGCGCGGGTGTCCTGTGGGGACACCGGGTCATGGAGATGCTCGCCCAGCGCAGGCGGCACGCCGCCGCTTTCGCCAGGCAAGCTGAGCAACGGGGCTCGAGGTTCGCCGGTCTCGCGGTGCTGCTGTCCGCTTTCCTGCCTGTGCCCTCGCCCCTGATATACGCGGCGGCAGGCTGGGCCGGGCTGCGCCTCATCCCTTTTATCCTGCTCGACTTCATCGGCTCGGCGATGTGGGCGGCGCTGCTTACCGTGTTCGGCTACCTGCTAGGCACGAATGGCATAGCCGCGGCGAACCTTGTCTCGCACTATGCGTTCGCCTCGATCGCCGGGCTGACCGCGATCGCTATCGCACCGCATGCGTGGCACGCCCTGCGGTCACGGCAGGCGTCCTTGGCTTGCTCCCGCGCGGCCCGGCAGCGACGAGAGTGTCGCGTGGCGGCCGAGATCGTGTCACAGGAACGGGAGTAGCGGCTCGGGAGGAATTTGGCGAGCCGACGACAGCTCAGCCGGCGACCGATGATTGAATTGCGCGACATTTCTAAGTTGATGCCTAGATCTTCCCAATTGGTCTGGCGTCGGGTAATGTTGCAGCTGTGGCTAAATTGGGCAGTTGGGCGATCCCGGGTTTCGTGATGACCATTATCTGGCTTGTCGTGGTCGTCCTTGTCATCATCCTGCTTGCCTGGATAGTGCACCTTGCCGGCGGGGGCCTGTTCGAACTCAGGCTCGGGCACTTCAGGCTGCTGATCGGGGTGAGCTGACAGGCGATGGCCGGTCCCCGGCTCGTCAGCAACAGCCCAGGCTTCTTCCGCGACCACACCTGAGGCTCGAAAACCGCGTCGATGTCACGGGTCGCCCGCCGCAACGGGCGTGCACCACCGCATCCACCCGCACCGCCCGGGTGTCGAACGGGGACCACGGCCGGGCAATGACCGTGACTCATTGCCCGGCCGACGCCGCCCGGCGGGGGTCGTTCCAGTGGTCACTAGTCAGTCGCGGCGGCTGAAAATCGACCGCGATCATGGACGCTGCCGGGCGGCGACATGAAAGTCGCGACCAGGGCTTGACCTTGACCCTGGGTCAGGGTTCGACCATCGGTGACATGAACACACTCGACCGGCTGCGCGAGTTCGGCGTGAGCCAGCGTTCGGTGCCGATGGAGCGCGACCTGTGGATCCTGCCGCGGTCGGTCTCGCCGAAGGATGCGGCCATCTGGATAGCCGACAAACGCGACGCGATGGGCGATCCGGAGTTCCGTGCCCTCTACCTTAAGTACGACGCGGCCTTCGGGTCTCCAGGTCAGCCGGCGTGTCGTCGCCGGCCTGGGACCGGCTAGCCGAGATCATCAGGGAGCGCGGGGCAGATGCCTGAGGGCGACCCGCAGCCGCACGGTGGCCGCTTCATCCAGAAGACTCGACGACTCCCCATCGGGAGCCTCGCTTCAGCCGTTGCCGACTCGCCGCGCTACTTGCTCGAGCCTGGTGCGGTAGCCCTCCCACCAGGCGGCATCGCCTGACGGCAGATTGTCGTTGTCCGCCCTGAGACCAGCCGTTCCGTCGATCAGCTCCCGGACGATATCGGCATGGCCCGCGTGCCGGTTGGTCTCCGCGATCAGATGGACCAGGATCCGGTGCAGAGTGACTTCCGCATGGTCGGCCGACCACCACGGCACCCGGCCCGTCGCTTCCAGCGGCAGATCCTCGATCGTCGTGTCCGAGTGCGCCCAGACCCGGCGGTAGAGCCCGACAATCTGCTCTCGCGACTCCTCGGCGGTCGCCCAGAGGTCCGCGTTCGGCTCGGCACCCTCCTCGAGACCCGGCAGCGGCTCGCCGAACGGCCGGCCGAAGGTCTCGCCGAAGTACCCGGCCTCGACCCCGGCGAGGTGCTTGACCAGCCCGAGCAGGTTGGTACCCGTCGGGGTCAGCGGCCGGCGGATGTCGTACTCGGCGATCCCGTCGAGCTTCCACAGCAGCGCTTCCCGCGCTGCGCGCAGATAGCGGTGCAGATCTTCCTTAGCGTCCGATTTCATAGTGCTCCTCGTAGCTGCTGACGTCATATCTATTAGCAGGTGATGACCGACTGCGACCTGGTTTCGCGACCTAGCCGCCACGCGGGCGACTTCCGAGGGCGGATAGTCAGCGTTCATCGTCGCGCCGCTGGCCGGCGGGGTAGTAGCGGCCGGCCCGCATTACCTCGTCTTCCCGCGGTCCCAGTCCAGGCCGGCCAAGGTGCTAGCTTCCTGACGACGGGCGGTGGCGACGGTGGTCACGGCCATCGGCGTGCGCTGAGTCGCGCCGTAGCCCGGCGTGCGCTGGTCCCGCCGTGTCCAGGCAGGCGCTGGTCGTGCCGCGTCCCCGCCCCTGTCTGAGGGCGCAACGCGATCAGCTTGCTCGCCTGC
This sequence comes from Streptosporangiaceae bacterium, assembly GCA_035533915.1. Lineage (GTDB taxonomy): Bacteria > Actinomycetota > Actinomycetes > Streptosporangiales > Streptosporangiaceae > Chersky-822. The sequence goes on along the minus strand of DATLSX010000169.1, from coordinate 48,989 downwards.
GCCGGTTTACGGCTCAAGGCACACCGGAATGGAGTCGGTGTGGCCCGTGGGCCGCTCCGTGTGCCCGGCTGGGTCGTAGATCTTTACCCAGCGCACCGAGGAGAACTGCTTCAGGATCGGCCCGATCTCGTTGGCGATCGAGAACGTGGAGCCGCCGCTGGAGCATCCGCCCGTGAGCCGCACTCGCGCGACCCGGTCGACGATCGACAGGTTCCTGAACCCGGTCGCCCTGGACGAGACGAACCGCAGTCCCGCCGCCCGCTCGGCCAGCGTCGGACCAGCGAACAGCCGCTGCAAGGCGCCGAATGCCACGGCCGGCGTGATCACCGGGCGGTGCACCGCGCGGACGAGCGGCTCTTGCCCGGTGGCGAAATGGTGTGAATCGAGCAGGAAGACGTGAACCGTTCGGGTCGCGTACGGCGTCCGCACGTCGATGACCAGCCTGCTCGGATTGGTGAGCGTGAAGACGTGGATCGGTTCCTTGCGAGCCAGCCCGACGCCGAAATGGAGCACGGCTTCGAAGTCGCCCGCGTTGACCACCTGGATCAGGTTCGGCAGCGCGAAGGTGCGCCTGGTCGGCCCGTACGTGAGGTGGCCCTGCGCGTCGTGACCGGTCGCCGCGAAGAAGCGGACGACCAGCCGGGCACTGCCGACAATCCCGACCAACTTGCCGGACGGATCCGCGATGACCTGAGACACGTAACGCACGCTGCGTTGCGCCGGAATTCGGCCGCGGAATTCGAAGACGAGCCGGTCGTAGCCCGGATGATGGGCAGCGCGGATGGCGACAAGCGTGGGTGTCGCTGTCCCCGCGGTGGCACCTGCCATCGCAGCCGGAGCGCCCAGAACCCCGCCGAAGCCGGTGACCGCCATTATCGCGGCGACGGCTCGGATCTTGTTCATCAGACCTCCCTTGATGAGTTCAGTTGCTGCGATTCAAGTTCCAGCCGCTAACCAGCCAATAGGGGCGAAGGTCCTGTACGAGGTAGTTGGTCCGCAATATGTCTCAGGCGACGACTATTCGGCCTGAATACGAATTTGCTGTCACGCTGTTGAGTGAGCGACGCCGGTGCTGGCCTGGTGCGATGCGGACCGGATCACTCGCCCTGGGTGATGGCAGCCGGGCGCCGAGCGGGCACCGTGGCAGGCGAGGCTCGCCGGCTCGGTGCGGGCACATCAGGGGAGGTGGCATGTCCAGGTCGGACGGCACGTTCATACTCGTCGCGACGTATCCGAGTGCGCAGGCAGCGCGGGACGACTATCAGGTCGTCAAGGAGGCGCACGCACAGGGCCTGGTCGGCTCCTACGACGCGGCCGTGATTACCAAGGACGCACACGGCAAGATCCACGAGAACAAGGACGAGACCGCGACCCGGCATGGCGCCTGGTGGGGCATCGCCGCAGGCGCGGCCGTTGGCATCCTGTTCCCGCCTGCCGTGATCGCCTCTGCGGCGGCTGGCGGAGTGATCGGCGGTGTCACCGGGCACCTGGCCAAGGGAATGTCCCGATCCCAGGCTAAGGAACTCGGCGACTTCATCGACCCGGGCGAGGCCGGCCTGGTCGTCGTGGGCGAGACCAAGATCGAGGAATCCATCAAGAAGGTCGTGACCAGGGCCGAGAAGCAGACGGCCACGGAACTCGACTTGGACCCCAAGGACGTCGACCGGATACTCGCGAGCGCAGTCAGCGAAAGCTAGCCAGGAGCCTGCTGCTGCTCAGCACGGTCCGGCCGACCAGGCCCGCCCCGCCTCCGGCCACGTTCGTTACGGCGAAGGATCTGGGGGCGAGGCTGCCCCCAGATCCTTCGTGATCATGGTCTGTCTGTCAGGTCAGTGCGCCGAGGTGTAGGTGATCAGCGACGGCTGGCTCTTGTGCTTCCCCGCGGTGGTATAGCAGGCGACGTCGCGGACGATCACGTTCCGCACGGCGGGGAAGGTAGCCCACGCGGTCAGCAGGTTGCAGAAGCCAGGACCGGTCTTGAATCCGCTCACGAACACGGCGTCAGGACGCTGGCCAACGCGCGGGAAGTGCACCAGTCGCAGCCCCGCACCCGCGCTGCTGACCGTGTTGATGCCCAGCATCGAGTTGAAATTGACCCGGGGCGGGGCCGGCGCGTACGGCCCGGTGGCCAGGGGCAGGTTGTCGAAGGTGTAGGCGAAGTACTTGGGCTGTCGGCCGGTGATCGCGCGTGCCCGCTGGTAGCTGAGGGTCCAGCCCACCTTGAGCGGTGTGGTTCCCCCGTTGAAGCACCTGACCAGGAACCGCTGCCCGCTCAGTGCCGCGGCCCAGCCGGCGATCTCGCACTTGGCCGGACCAGCAGGGTCCACAGCAGTGACCTGGACGCCGCCGGCTAGCGTCGTCGAGCCGAGGCCGGGCATCCGCACCAGCCAGACGCCGACCGGTCCTGGCGTGACAGTGTTCACCGCGCCTGCCGAATTGAACCGGGCGATCACTCCGCTTCCTGGCTGGTACCGGATATAGCCATAGGCCCGTCCGCCGGGGAACGGTGCCTTGCTGCTGGTCGTGTACAGCACGGTGAACGGCGAGAATACCGGCGTACCGCCGGGAGCTTTGTAGCAGCGGACCACGACTACCTCGGACAGCCCGGACGATACCCACTTCTGGGCGTCGCACCAGACCGGCCCTTGATTGACGGCGGTCACGTGCACGACTCCGTCTTTGGACGCCAGCCTGGGGAACCACACGAACACCTGCTTGGCGGCGTTATGCGTCACGTGTACCTTCAGGGGCGCTGGCCAACTGCCTGCCTGGTCCGCGGGAACACTGGGTACCGCGGGCGCGCTGACGAAGGCAAAGCCCCACTTGTCCGGGACGGCTGCCCGGGCGGTCCCGGCCACCGACACCGCCAGGCTGGCGACCAGGCCAATCGCGCCGGCCACCGCCGCCGATCGTCGGCCATTGCTGAGTGATGATGTGCTCATCGAAGCCCTCCCCTATCCACCGGCAGTGCGATGGTCCGCCCTGTCCGGTGCTTGTGCGTTTGTGCCTCAAAGGCAGGGTAAAGGCTGCGCTGTTGCGGCGCTACGGTGCGGCGTAAGGAGGAATGACTCGACCGGAGAGCGCGTTAGCGGCGAACGAGCGCTCAGTCGTTCCGGTCGAGTATCAGGCTCAGCACCCAGCCGACGATGCCGACGAGCAGTGCCCCGAGCACAGCGGGGACGAACCCGGTGATGTGGAACGGCACCTTGAGCTTTCCGGCTACGAAACTGGTCAGCCAGAAGAGCAAGCCGTTCACCACGATGCTGATCAGGCCCAGGGTGACGGCATAGGCCAGGCAACCCAGTGCCTTGGCGATCGGCTTGAGCACCGCGTTGATGATGCCGAAGATCAGCGTGACCACGAGCAGGGTGAGGATCTTGCCGCCCGTGGTATGCGCGTTCAACTGGATGCCATGGATGAGGAGCGTGGCTACCCAGACCGCCACCGCGGTGATCACGATCTTGATCAGATGCTTCATGGCGCCCATATTGCCAGCTAACCCCGCCACAGCGGACGATTCATCACGAAACATTCGCAGCTGGTTCGGTTCGGGGCAACCTGGTTCCCGGCCTGGTGTTGCTGGACTGGACGGCACCGCGATGACAGCATCGACCTGCGGGTATCGGGGGATGCCCTAGGGGTATCGGGGGATGCCCTGGATTGGTGCTCGGCGGTGCCTGCGCCGTGCGACTGGATCCGGGGAGTGAATTCGGGGGATGGATATGCACACTGCCTGGCTGCCTGCCTGGCTGCTGCCTGACGCTAGCCAGGAGGTGCTGGTCGAGGGCTGGAGCAAGGCTCCGTACCGGCCGCGGCACGGAAAGCCGCCGCTAGTCCTGCGGGCCGCGCTGGCGGCTGCGGGAGCGGCGGGACTGGCTCAGCAGCGCTGCCTGGGCACCGGTGACGAAGAGGGACTTTCCCGTACTCCCCGGACCGCGTCCTAGCGGATCGTGCGGTCGGATCCCAGGCCGGCCGGAGTCCAGCTTTCGTCAGCGCCGGGTTCGGCCCATGCTTTTCCGCCGTCGCGGTGCGGGTACGTTGAGGTTGCAGGGCGTTCTATTCCCAAGTCAGCTAAGTTCAGCGGGGGCAGAACAATGACTGGACAACTGGTCGATTATGAGGCTATTTTTCATAATCTACCTATACCCGCGCTAGTACTGACACCACAGCTCAAGATCGTGGACATGAATCAGTCCTATCTCCAGATTTCGGGCCGTCCGCGCGAAGGACTAGTCGGCAAGGACCTCTTCGAGGCGTTCCCCGAGAACCCGGACGAGCCGAGTTCCACGAGCGCCGCCAACCTGGGCGCATCGCTTCAGCGGGTGCTCGCAACCCGGGCCAGCGACGTCATGCCGTTGCAGCGGTATGACGTGGAGGTCCCTGGAAGCCCAGGGGAGTTCAGGGAACGTTACTGGTGTCCGGAGAACGTGCCGGTCATCGACGACAGTGGCCAGGTGCGGTTCATCGTGCACGTCGTGGAGGAGGTTTCTGACCTCATTCGCAAGTTCGTGGAAGCAGAGGCCGCGAACGCGTAGTTCCGGCTGCCGTGCACACGCTGGGGCACGGGTACCAGAGCCTGGTCCCAGGCCTTAGGGCGGAGCCGCGGTAGGGATACCCGGGGGCACCCAGCCGGCGGCGGGAGCGACGAATAGCTTAAAAAAAGCAAAAAAACCCTGTATACCGATAACCGCAGCGACTGGGTCAAGGCGGCATGGTATACACAGCGGAATGAGAACATCAGCGTTCGGCGCCGCGGCCGTCTTATCAGCTTGCGCCGCGCTTGCCGCCTGCGGCGGTCATCCGGCACTCGCGCGTTCCACCGCCGCGCCCGTCTCGCCACCCGCGGTATCGGCGTCTCCGGCGGATTCGGCCGCGGACTGCGCTGCGCTGGCGTCCTCCTTCCCGCCTGCCGCATACGACGCGCTCGTGACCGCGCAAGTCTCGAAGCTCGCGCGAAGGGGACCGGTAACCGCCGCGCAGGTTCGCGCCGCCCGGGCGCACGTCGCCGCCGCGGTCGCCGCCGGATGCCCGCAGTTCTTCTACCTCGCAGCGCAGGACGAAGGCTAGGTGGGCGGTGCCGTCACCAAGTCGGGGTAACGAACCCCGCGACCCACCGGCCCGCCCCGTTATTTCCACCGGAAGTGCACGAAGATGCGGCCGAAGTTCTTGGAGTCCTTCTCGATCCGAATGTGCCTGGCAGGTGGACGGTTCTTGTCCAGGAACCTCAGCACATGCTTCTTCAGCTGGCCTGATCCCTTGCCAGGGATGATCTCGACGAGCGGTGCCTTGATCCTGACCGCCTCGTCGATGATGTCCTGTAGTGCCTTGTCGATGTCCCTGCCCTTGTTGTAGATGTCGTGCAGGTCAAGCTTCAGCTTCATCGGCCGCCTCTCCGATCCGTGCCGTCTTCACGTTACGCTGCCTGCGGCGGCGTTCACGCGGGTGCAGCCGACCGAGCGGCCAGCGGCGGGGGACGATGGCGCAGCGGCGAGGGCCGGAGTGCGAGCTACTCGGCAGGCCGGTACATGACGACGTCTCCGACTGTCTCGGCGACGGCCTGGCCACGGGCGACGAGCAGGTCCAGGTGACTGAGGGTCTCGCCAACCGCCAGCATCTGGTTCAGGAAGTCGAGTTCGGTGAGCGTCTTGTCCCTGGACGTCCAGCGCACGGCGCGGGCTACTTCGTAGGCGGAGTGCGGGCGATCGGCCAGCACGCCCAGCATCGTGCGGAGCCTGGTGTCGTGGTGATCGAGCAACTCGTCGACCCTGGCGTGCACGCTTGGCGCGACCGGGCCATGTGCGGGCAGCAGCGCCAGGTCGGGCATCCGGCGCACGAGCAGCAGCGACTCGATGAAGTCGTGCAGGGGCAGTTCCCGCGGTGCGGCTTCGAGGCTGATCGACGGCGTGATATGCGGCAGGACGTGGTCACCGGCGAACATCAGGCCGGCCGCCCGATCGGCGAACACCACGTGGCCCCGGGTGTGGCCGGGAGTGGCGATGGCCTCAAGCGTACGGGTGCCCAGGTCGAAGACCTGCCCGGGGGTGATCCACTCGTCCGGGTCTTCGTAGTCCTCGTCGCCCTGTGGCGGCTGCATTCCGGCCTGAGCCATCGCGTCGATCAACGGCCGCGCGCCGGCCCGCACGAGGCGCTCCGCGTGCACCGAAACGCCCTCGGGATCCCTGCCGAGCACCCGGTCCAGCGAGTGCCGCTCCTCGGCGCCAAGCCCGACCTTCATCCCGAACGTCTTGCGCAGCCTGATCGCCTGCGTGTAATGATCGCGGTGGATGTGCGTGACCAGGAACCGGCGGATGTCGCCGAGTCCGGCGCCGATCTTCGCCAGCGACCGCTCGAACTGGTCCTTCGACTCATCGAGTCCCCAGCCCGAGTCGATCATCACGAGCCCGTCGCTCGCCTCGATGGCGTAGGTATTGACGGCGCGCAGCCCGTCGAAAGGCAGCGGCAGCGGTATCCGGTAGACGCCAGGAGCGACTTCGTACGCGCCCTCTTCTATCCACTGAAGGCGATCGCTCCTCGCCGCGAGGACGGACGAGGAAGCTGGGTCGAGCGGCGGTTGCACCAGAACATTCTGGCATACCAGGCAGAACGCTCAGTTCACGGCCGGCGTCGTGCGGCTGTCCCGCTGAACTGGCGATGCCGCGGCCGAGCATGGCCGTCACTATTCAGGCTGTCAGGGTTCGGCGGCGGCGCCGGCCTGCTCCAGTGCGGTGAGGGCGCGAGCCACGTTTTCGCGCGGAACCCGTTCGATCATCGCCACCCGCCCGCGTGACTGTTCGACAGCCGAGGCGAAGCGCGTGGCCCAGCGGTTCTCCCAGACCACGACCACAGCTGCCGAAGAGGGCTCGAGCGACGCCGCGAGGTCGGTGAGATCGGCGTCACTCAGCAGGTCGAACCGCGAATCCGCGACCTTCTCGAACGACCGGTCGACCGCCGGGTCGCCGAGTTCGACTATCGTTGCGGAACCGTCCGCTTCCCTGCGAACGAATGCCAGGTCTATGACGTTGACCGTGCCGCTGGCCTGCAGGTCAGCGATGGCCGGCGCCACGTCCCCGGTGAAGCCAGGGCCTTCCAGGGCGATCACGGCCACATCGACGGGCCCGATTTCGTCGCCGTGAATTGGTGCAGCCATGATGCAGCCCCCGTCGCTGAAAGCGTCGTCGAAGTAACGTTACGTGGGATGTCATGCCCATCGGATCGCTAGCGAACCAGCGCTCGCCTTGCACCTGAACGCAGTCAACCGCGGCTACGCGCCGAGGCTTCCCTTAGCCGCCGCCTGGAAAGCACGGAACGGCAGGATCCGCTTGGCCAGCAGGCCGGCACGCTCGCCGGCCTTGCCTACTGACACCCGCCGGGGTGGCCGGGACGAGCGCAGCACCCGGTGCACCACGGCGGCGACGGCTTCGGGTGGTGCACCGTTCTCCTCGTCGCGAGCCATCTGCCCGACGGCGGAGTCCAGCGCCGTGCGGTAGGCGTCGTCACCGGCTGCTGCCCGTGCCATCCTGCGGCTGTAGGCGAGCGCCTCGCCGAAACCCTGCAGCGCGAACTTGCTCGCGCTGCAGAAGGCCTGGAACGGAATGCCGATCATTTCGGCGATCGAGCTCATCAGGACGATGCGGCCACTGCCCTGCGCCCGCAGCCGGAAGCACCTGCTGCACCACGCGGACGCAGCCCCAGAAGTTGGTCTCGAGCTGGCAGGTCAGGGCTCCGCTGGAGAGCGTAGTGCCGGAACGGTACCTAAGGAACAAACGGCGGCCCAGTACCGGTTGTCATTGCCCGCGGGCCAGCCCTATCCCGCGGGCCGGCCCCGCCCAGCAAGCCAGCCCCGCCCCGCTAGCCAGCCCCGAGATACCCGCGGAGTGATCGCCGTGCCAGTACCGACCCTTCAGATCGTCATCGCGAGCACCCGGCCGGGCCGGGTCGGACCGTCAGTAGCCAGCTGGATACATGAGCGCGCGGTCGCCCACGGCGGCTTCGAGGTCGAACTGGTCGACTTGGCCGAGGTGAACCTGCCGCTGTTCGACGAGCCGAAGCACCCGAGGTTCGGTGAGTACGCCCACGAGCACTCCAAGGCGTGGAGCGCGACGATCAGCCGCGGCGACGCCTTCGTCTTCGTGCTGCCCGAGTACAACTACGGCTACAACGCCGCGATCAAGAACGCGATTGACTATCTGCATACCGAGTGGCAGTACAAGCCGCTGGGATTCGCCAGCTACGGCGGCGTGGCGGCCGGAACCCGGGCGGTGCAGATGCTGAAGGAAGTGGTCACCGCGCTGAAGATGGTCCCGTTGCCCGAGGCGGTGCATATCCCGTTCGTCACGCAGTTCCTCGACGAGCAGCGGGTGCTGCGGCCTAACGACGTCATGGAGTCGGCGGCGACCGCGATGCTCGACGAAATCGCGAGGTGGGCGGCGGTGCTGCGCGACCTGCGTAAGCCCGCGCCCTGAGCGTGGGGCTGCGATGAGCTTGGAAGTCACGGTGCGCGGCGCCATGATCCCGCCGGAAGAACTGACCTGGCGGTTCTCCCGTTCGCCCGGACCAGGCGGGCAGTCGGTGAACACCGCGGATACCAGAGTCGAGCTCTCCTTCGACCTGGCGGCGACGACCGCGCTGGCCGAGCCGCTGAAGGAACGCGCCCTGCGCGCGCTTTCGGCCAGGCTGACCAACGGCGTGCTCACGGTGACCGCTGCCGAGTACCGCTCTCAGCTCCGCAACCGGCAGGCAGCGGCGACCCGGCTCGGTGAGCTGCTGACCGATGCGACGGCGCCGCCGCCGCCGCCCCGGCGGCCTACCAAGCCAAGCCGTGCGGCCCGCGAACGCCGGCTCGCGGCGAAGCAACGGCGCGCACAGACCAAGCGGCTGCGCCGGTCCACCGACGACTGACCAGCGCCGCGCGGCTGGACGGATATCCGTCGCCCGGATATCCGTCGTACAGAAGCCCGGGCAGGGACGACCGTGCTCGCGGCCGATTACAGCAGCGGCGCGGTGCACTGGAGTTTGGCCGCGGACTCCGCTGCGGCGGACAGCGAGCCGCTGGTGACTGTGACACCTACCGGGCTGCCGCACCCGGACAACGTGGCGACCAGGATCTTGACCGCCAGCAGGCTGGTCACGCCGGCCGCGATGGCTGCGTGAGTGCAGCTCGTGGCTCCCGCGCTGGATGTAGTGCACGACCAGGTCGCCGAACCTGCCAGCCCGAGCAGCACGAGTCCCGAAGGAAGCGTGAGATCCGCGGTCAGCCGCCCGGTGGCCGCGCCTCCCTGGTCCGATACGGCGACGTCCACGACGGTGACCGCGCCTAGATCCAGCAAGCCGGTCACCCGCACCCGCACGCTGAGCTTGGCCGCGATCGTCGGCGTGGCTCCCGGCGTCGGCGTCGTGCCCGGCGGCGGCAGCGCCGGAAGGGTCGGCGACGGTGCGGGTGATCCGCCTGGCTGCGCGCCGGAGGACGTGGGTGTGGGGGTCGGTGCCGACACCGGCTCGGACGGGCTCGGCCCCTGCGGTCGCGAGGACCCGCCTGACTTCGAACCCGAGCTGCCAGGGGCGAACCCGAACGGCACGAACGTGTGCGGCGTGCCCAGGTGCGGCAGGATCACGGTCGCTGCCGGTATCGCGATCGCGGTTGCGACCAGGCCGATTGCCACCGGCACCAGGTGCCGGTGCACCATCATGGTCCGTAGCCCGCGCACCGCCGACGAGATGCCGGCCGCTTGCGCGATCGGTCCGCCGGAGGCGAGGTAGCCGGAGGCGTAACTGCCGAGGATGAGCGGGGCGACGACGCCGTTCAGCGAGCCGTTGACGGACACCAGCTCGGCACGCGCCGTCATGCAGTCACGGCAGCCGGTCAGGTGCGTGTCCACCTGCCGTGCATCGCGCCGGGACAGGCGGCCCCGGACATAGGCGCCTAGCTTGCCCGCGACCGGCCTGCACTCCACGCGAGTCCGGTCCGACAGGTGCATCTGCAGGTAGGCCTGGCGCAGGCCCTCGCGCGCCCGGTAGCTGAGCGCGGACACGCTATTCGGGCTGATACCCAGCAGCAGGGCCACCTCGGCTGGCATGGCCCGCTCGATCTCGGTGTGCCAGAGCACGGCTGACCATCGCTCTGGCAGCGACAGGAACGCCTGGGTGACCAGCGAGCGCTCCAGCCGGGCGATCACCGGATCGACGAACGGCTCGCCAGGGTCGGGCAGCTCGGCGGAATCGGTGGGAACCTGATCGCGCTGGCCGCGTAGCTGGCCGAAGGCGACCCTGCGGACCGCGGTGAGCAGATACGGGCGGAATGCCTCCGACGGTCCGGCACCGCGCCTGATCGCCCCGAGCACCCTGGCGAACGTCTCGGCTACGACGTCGTCCGCATCGGCCGAATTGCCGACAATCTGGCGGGCCAGGCGGCCCGCGGCGGCGGCATGCCGCTGGTACAGGATGCCGTACGCGCCAGCGTCGCTTAACCGGGTAGCGGCGATGAGTTCCGCATCGCTAGCTGAGGCCCTGGCTGCATGCTGTCCAGACTCTTCTGTCCGCAGCGGATCGGACTCCGACGGCCCGGTGCTGGACGGACCGGGCTTCGACGACTCTGTCATAGCGCACCATCCCGTACGGCACTAGTTCTTGTGACGCAGTAGAAATCTTGCCTCGTTCGGCGTCATAGCGGGACTACTTCTGTGTCATTTCCCAATGACAACTTGCTTATGAGATCGAAAGGCAGTCTGATGAGCGATCGTGGAAGGCACGGCGCTGGCCGGCGCAGGGAATGGCTCGGCCTGCCCGTGGTACTAGGAATTTTGTGGACACCCGACCACGCAAGACACCGCAGGATCTGTCCCCGGCTACTACTTCCTGGTAATCGCCGTCATGGCGGCCAGCACCGGCGCGGCGCCCGGCCCTATCGGAGCGCCGCGCCGACTGGCGGCACATTGCCTGCGGCCGCCTGACTGACCGGGCACTGCCGACGTTAAGCAAGCCAAGCTCCGGCCGGCCGGATCATCCCGCGCGAAGATCATCCGGTCGGCCGGGCCGTTATTTCTGACCGGCGTAGTAGCCACCGATATCGCGGCAAGGTAAGCGATGATATTTGTCCCGCCAAATCCACCCCGCAGCCGCATCCCTGACATTAGAGGGACACTTGTGTCCGCCGGTCTGGCAAGGTTGTCCAAGCCGACCGAGGCGGCAGATATTAGGCAAACCAAGCCATTCGCCCACCGCGACTCCCCCGAGGATTTACGTGCCAGGGACAGCCGAAGCCGAACTGAGCGGGCTCGCCTTCGGCGGGAGCTGGCGCCCCTCGCCGACCCGGCGGCAGCCGTTCGCCTGTCGCTGGGTGCCGGTCCCCGACGACTTCGGCCGGAGCAAGCAGCGGGCGGCGGCGTTCGCCGCGGCCTGGCAACACTGGGCTGGCCCGTCCGAGCTGCTATTCACCCAGCGGTCGGCTGTCGGTCATCAGGCGGCCGCCTTGGCGGGCGCGCAGGCTACCGACTATCACACGAGCACCCGGCGGATCTGGGTCTGACTCCTGAACCAGGGGACGGCTACTCGCCGATAGCCTTCAGCTGCCGCAGCAGGGCTGCCCTGGACTGGTCCGCGTCGAGCGCGGCGCGAGTCAGGCCGTCGAACACCGCGGTGTAGAACGCCAGGTCGTCGGCATCCTCCAGGTACCAGGTGCGGCGGAGGTTCTCCACGTAGACCAGGCCGGGAACGCGCTCCCGGTCGGGGAACAGCAGGAGGCAGAACGGGAAGTCGAGCGCCGCGTGCACCAGGTCCTCGGTGAGTACCTGGATGGTGATGTTCGGCGCGTCGGCCAGTTCCGCGAGGTGGGCGAGCTGGCGGCGCATCACCGCCGGGCTGCCGACCGCGCGCCGCAGTACCGACTCGTCCATGACCGCCCAGAGCCGGAGCGGGTCGGCAGAGTGGTGCAGTAGCTGCTGGCGTTCGAGCCGGAGTGCGATCAGCCGCTCCAGCTCACCGGGCACGGACCTGGCGCGCGGGTCGTCGGCAAGCACGGCCCGCGCGTAGTCGGGCGTCTGGAGTAGGCCGGTGACCAGGCCGCCACGGTAATCGCGCTCCTGAGACGCACCGGCCTCCATTCCTACGAATGTCGCGAACCAGGACGGCAATACGTCGCCGTAACCTTGCCACCAGCCGCGCTCGTGCGCCTGCCGGGCCATTTCCACCAGCGGCCTGACATCGTCGGGATTCGTGATCCCGTAGACGTCAAGAAGCTCGCGCACGTCCCCAGGGGAGACGCCCTCGTGGTTCTCGATCCTGGACACCTTGGACGGCGCCCAGCGAAGCTGGCGGGCGACTTCCGCTCCGGTCAGCCCGCTGGCCTCGCGAATCTCGCTGAGCCACTCACCCAGCACCCAGCGCAGGTACACCGGGCTGGAACGCTCGCCCATTCCCACCACTTCTCCGGCGAACGACGCGAGACACGTCGGCCCCCATGATGCGGCAATTGGCCGCCAGCTTCACCATAAAGCCGCCGGGAACGGCCCGGCGCAATATTCATCTCACGTACTTGCGAAGATGGAAATTCTACGACAGGCTGGCATTGCGCGGACCGGAGCCGGGGGGACAGTCATCCAGCGGGAGGCAGCGAGACGATGTCCCGAACCGAACTGGTCGGCTGGGCGAAGAGTGCGGCGGGCCCTCTGCTCCGGCGGTTCGTGTTAACCGTTCCGCCCAGCGCGAGTGGCGTGCACCACGCCAGGCACGTGTTCCGTGCCCTGCTGCACGGCTGGGACGAGGCGCCGGCTGCCGCCGCGGAGTCGGCCTTCGCCGAGGTGGCGGCTAACGCCTTCCGGCACGGCCGGGGCCGGATCACGGTCCGGGTGTGCCTGGCGCCTGACTGGGTGCGGTGCGATGTCCGCGACGGCAACTGGCGGTTCCTGCGGGGCCGGTACCAGCAGTACTGGCATCCCCGGTACGAGCGCTGCTGGCCAGGGGAGAGCGGCCGGGGCATGGTCATCGTCACGGCGCTGGCCGACCGGTGGGGCGTTCGCCGCCGGCCGCTGGGCAAGACGGTCTGGTTCGAAGTAGGCTCCGGCAACACCTCAGCGAGGGAGTGTGGCTACTAGGTGAGCGTGGATGGCGGCGCGGAGTTGCCGCCCTTCGACCCGAACACGCCGAGTGCAGCACGGATCTACGACTACCTGCTCGGCGGCAGTCACAATTTCGCGGCGGACCGGAAAGCCGGGCAGGCCATGATCGCGGCCTTTCCGCCGCTTCCGCAGATCTTGCAGGCAGGCCGGGCGTTCGTGCGCAGGGCGACCCGCTTCCTGGCCGTGGAGCGTGGCGTCACCCAGTTCCTCGACCTGGGCAGCGGCATCCCCACCGTGCGCAACGTGCACGAGATCGTGCGGCAGGCCAGTACGGCGACCAAGGTGGTCTACCTCGACATAGACCCGGTCGCGGTCGCTCATTCGCGGCGGATACTGCAGGACATCGCTGGCGTCCGGTGCATCCACGGTGACCTGCGGGAACCAGAGGCGGTCTGCGCGAGCGCCGACATCAGAGAATTCATCGACTTCAGCCGGCCGGTCGCCGTCATACTCAACGCCGTGCTGCACTTCATCGCCGACGACAAGGAAGCGGCGGGAATCGTCGACGGATACCTCGACCGGGTGGTGCCGGGCAGCTACCTGGTCATCGGGCACCACACCGCCGAGAGCGAGCGGGCCGACGAGGCCAGGGCGCGGGACATCTATAGTCGCGCCGCTCAGCCGCTCATCCCGCGCACGCGGGAGGAGATCACCGGCTTCTTCCACGCCACCGAGCTGGTCGAACCCGGGGTCGTGCTCTCCCCGCTGTGGCGTCCTGATCCTGGTGAAGAGCCTGCGAGCGACGAGCAACTGCCGCTGTACTTCGGGTACGCGGGCGTTGGCCGCAAGTTCTGACCGCGTCGCGTGCTGGCCGGGCTGGCGGTGCTGGTCAGGCTAGCCGTGCTGGCCGGGCTGGCGGCCAGGGCCCGGCGGCCCGGCGAAGGCCTGGGCGATGGTGAGCCAGTGTTCGGCGACGTCGCCTCGGGCCAGAACGGCTGTGTCGTCGCGGTGGCGGCGCTGGGTCACCAGGAGACAGAAGTCCAGCGCCGGACCGGTCACGGTGTCCGCGGCGTCCTGCGGACCCCAGGTCCACAGCTCGCCGCCCGGGCCGGTGAGCTCGACCCTGACCGGCTTCGCCGGGATCTCGAGCCCGTTCGCGGCAAAACTGTACGGCAGTGCCCGCACGCCGATATGGGCAATGTGCCGCAGCCGCCCGGTGGGCTCCCTGACCTGGCCAAGGGCGTCGGCGATGTCCTGGCCGTGCGCCCAGGTCTCCATGATCCGCGCGGTCACCGAGGAAGCGGCGCTCATGGCCGGGCCGAACCAGGGCAGGCGTCGTGCCGGGTCAAGCCCGGCGAACAGCTCGATCAGGCGGCTGCGGGACGAGTCGAACCAGGCGAGCAGCTCGGCTCCGGTCAGCGAACGGTAGCGCTGCGCGATCTCGTCAGCGTCGAGCTGGCCGGCCGCGAGGGCACGTTCCACTTCGGCGGTGAATCCCGCCGGGTCGGTAGCCGACTGGACCGCGGCGTCGTCGAAATAGGCCAGGTGACTGACCTGGTCGGCCACGGTCCAGCCCGCCGCCGGCGTCGGCGTGTGCCAGCCGTCCTCGTCCAGGCCGCGGACCAGTGCGGTGAGCGCGGTGGTCTCCGCCGTCAGATCTCCGGTGAGCTCGCGCATGTCAGCGGGCACGGCTGCCTCCATTAGTCAGCGCGGATCACGCAGCGTACGGTTCATGAGCATCGCAGGTTTCCGCTCGAAGGGTTCGATTATGACCGCCATGACCACCGACGAGTTCACCGGGCAGGTGCTCGCCGCGTATGCCGGGACACCGCAGCCGCGGCTTCGTGAGCTGCTCGAGGCCCTCGTCAGTCACCTGCACGCGTTCGCCGTGCAGACCCGGCTGACTCCGCAGGAATGGCTTGCCGGGGTGTGGTTCCTGACAGCGACCGGGCACAAGTGCGACGCCGACCGCCAGGAGTTCATCTTGCTCTCCGATGTCCTCGGCCTGTCGTCCCTGGTGGAGCTGATCAATGCCGCGCCGGGGGCGACGGAATCGACTGTGCTCGGGCCCTTCTACGTGCCAGGCGCGCCAGTCCGGGCGGTGGGCGAGCAGATCGGGCGCCCGCAGGACGGCAGCCCCACCCTGGTGCGCGGCAAGGTCACCGACGTCGCTGGCCGGCCTGTCGCCGGGGCCACCGTGGACGTCTGGCAGAGCAGCGGTAACGGGCTCTACGACACCCAGGACCCGCAGCAGCCGCGCTTCAACCTGCGCGGCGTCTTCGTCACCGAGGCGGACGGCGGCTACCAGTTCCGTACCGCCCGGCCGGTCAGCTACCCGGTCCCCACCGACGGTCCCGTGGGTGAGCTGCTGCGCGGCGCGGCCCGGCATCAGTGGCGTGCCGCCCACCTGCACGCGATCGTGGCCGCGGCCGGTTACCGGTCGCTCACGACGCACGTCTTCGACGCCGACAACCCTTACCTGGCTAGCGACGCCGTCTTCGGAGTCAAGGACTCGCTGGTCAAGCAGTTCCGGCCCGCCGGGCCAGACGACCCGCCTGACGTCAGCTACGTGGTGGAGATGGACTTCGCTCTAGCGCCGGCGCACAGCACCGGGCACAGCACCGGGCCGGCTCGGTAGCGGCCGACTCCTAGGTCCGAGGTAGCTGGTTCGCGTCAGAGCCGTACCACGGCGTGCCGAAGTTGTACACGGCGCCGTTGGCGGTGAGGATGAGGTAGCCGCCTGGCCGCCCGGCCGCCAGAGCCGTGAGGGCGGAACCGGCGGGGACCTTGCTGGCCAGTGAGCCGCGCCAGGGTGCGCGGAAGGCGCTTATCGCACCGGTCGACTTGAGTATCCAGTATCCGCCGGTCGCGGGGTCCGCGGCGAGACCGACTGCCCGCACGCCCACAGGCAGTCTGTTCGCGAGTGAGCCGTACCACGGCGTGCCGAAGGCCGCGACTTTTCCGTTGGATGCGCGGACCCGGGAACTGAACCCGCGCAGCGCGTCGATGGTCACGAACGAGTACCCGTCAGCCCGGAGCTTGCTGATCACGGTGGGCAGGGCGTCGGCGTCCAGGGTCGAGTTGTCGTGCGCATCCGACCCGCCGTGCATGAGCACGATCTCGCCAGGCCGGCGGTTCGCCAGAACGCGGTTCACGACCGTGCGCACCGTGATGCCACCCGAGGTGCCCATCCAGCCGAGAGTGTCGACCGTCCAGCCGATCGGCACGAAGCCTGCCGAGTTGACCGCGGCGATCGTGCGCGCGTTGTGATCACCGAAGGGGAAACGGAACCACGGCCATGGGTCCAGGCCGGTGAGCGACGTGATCTCGGTCTGCGCACCGCGCACCTGCTGGCGGATGCTCGCGTCGGTGATCCTGGTGAAGTGCGGGTGCGTACTTGAGTGGTCCCCGACGAGCTGGCCGGCAGCCGCGATGGCCTGCGCTGTGGCCGGTGACCTCCTGGCAGTCCCGCCGACCAGGAAGAACGTGGCCCGCACGTGGTCCCGGCGGAGTGTGGCAAGGATGCTCCGCACGCCTGAGGTCGGACCGATGTCGAAGGTGAGCGCGACGATCTTGCGGCTGGTCGGGATGACGTCCCACTGCCGCCCGCGCAGGCCCGCGGGCACCTTGCCGCCGGTGGAGGTGAGGATGAGATAACCGCCCGGCCGGCCCGCCGCGATGGCCGTGAGCGTCGAGGCGAACGGGATCTTGCCGGCTAGCGAACCCCGCCGGGGCGCGTGGAAGGCGTCCACTGCGCCGGTAGACCGCAGGATCCAGTACCCGCCGGTGGCGGGGTCGGCGGCCAGGCCGGTGGCCGTCACGCCCGCGGGCAGCTTGTACGCGTCCGAGCCGAACCACCCAGTGCCGAAGGCGTGGACGCCGCCGTTGGAGGTGAGGATGAGGTACCCGCCTGACCGGCTGGCCGCGATGGCCGTGACGGCGGAGCCCGCCGGGATCTTGCCGAGCAGGGAGCCGCGCCAGGGAGCGTGGAAGCCGTCCACTCCGCCACTGGACCGCAGGATCCAGTACCCGCCGGTGGCGGGGTCGGCGGCCAGGCCGACGGCCCGCACGCCCGGCCGGAGCGTTCTCGCGGCTAAGCCCCAGGACGCCAGCGTCCCGCTGGTGCGAGTCGCGCCAGCGGCGCTTTGGCTACCTGCGCCGATGGCACCGTTAGCTGCCAGCGACACGGCACCGAAGAAGACGGCCGCAGTGACGGCCGTTGCCCTGAACTCCATGACAGTTACCACTCCTGACGACGTTCATGCCAGCACAGCGCAGAGTTACGGCGGCGGCCAGACCCATTGGTCCCGCATCGAGCATCCCGGCCGCGGGACAGCGCCAGGACGCGAGCGCTCGTGACCAGGCTGCCTCGTCAGCCCGTGATGGGCGCGCCGAAGCCGATCTTGCGCAGCGGTGCCTTGAGTACCTTGCCGTTGGGGTTGCGCGGCAGCGGGTCGGTGGTCACGGCGATGAACTGCGGCACCTTGAAGTCCGCGAGATGCGCCCGCGCGTAGTCGATGACCTCAAGCGGGTCCACGGTAGCGCCGGGCAGCGGGACGATCACGGCGCCGACCTTCTCGCCCATCATGGCGTCGGGAATCCCGACGACCGCCACCTCGCCGACGCCGGGCGCCCCGATCAGCGTGTTCTCGACCTCGACGCAGTAGACGTTCTCGCCGCCCCGGTTGATCATGTCCTTGATCCGGTCGAGCACGTAGACCAGGCCATCGGAATCCACCCGGCCGACGTCTCCGGTGTGCAGCCAGTTGTCCAAGAAAGTCTGCGCCGTAGCGTCGGGCTTGTTCCAGTATCCGGCGCAGACGCTCTGGCCCTTGATCAGGATCTCGCCCATTCCCTCGCCCGCCTCGAAATCGGCGGCCGTGATGGCGATCTCGGTGTGCGGCGCGGCGAACCCGACGGAGTCGGCATGTTCCGCCGCCCACTCGTGCGGCAGCAGGGTGGCGATCGACGTGCACTCGGTCAGCCCGAATCCGTTCGCCAGCCGCGCGCCGCCGAACTGCTCGCCGATCTGATGTACCAGGGCCGGGGCGATCGGGGCGCCGCCGTAGGACGCCCAGCGCACCCCGGCGACCTTCGAGGCAGCGAAGTCGGGGTGGTTGAGTATGTAGTAGTAGATCGCCGGGACTGCGGTGCAGGCGGTAATCCGCTCGCGTTCCAGCGTTTCGATCATCCGGCGGCCGTCGAATCCCGCGTCGATCACCGTCGCGCCGCCGACCCGCAGGGCCGGCAGCATCTGGCTGTGGCAGCCGGTGACGTGGAACAGCGGCACGACCACGAGCGTGCGCATCTCGGCGCCGGCGTCACGCGGGATGTCGCTCACCCGGTACACGGTCTCCACGTTCGCGAGCACGTTCTCGTGCGTATGCATGGCGCCCTTGGGGAACCCGGTCGTGCCGCTGGTGTAGAAGATCGCCGCGACGTCGGACCGCCGCGGCCCCTCATGCACCCACGGCGTGCCGTCCGGCAGGGCCGCGCCAGGTTCGAACACATGCGAGCTGCCTGAGTCGTCGATGACGTACGCGACCTCGGTGTCAGTGAGCCTCGTATTCACCGGTACCACGATCGCGCCCGCCATCAGGCCGCCGAAGAAGGCGATGACCCAGTCGACGGAGTTCGGCAGCCTGATCGCGACCCGGTCACCGGGCCGGACTCCGTTCGCACGCAGGCCGCCGGCCACCCGGGCGGCCCGGTCCCACAGCCCGGAGTAGCTGACGCGCTCCCCGCCGACCCCGACCAGTGCCTCGGCTCCCGGGTCCGCATCCGTGCTGCCGCGGAGCATCTCAAGCAGCGACTCGTGCAGGTTCGGGTATCTGCGGATGCCGTCGGCACCCGCCAGCACGCCCGAGTCGTCGAACGGGTTCGCACCTCTAGGCGATGCCGTGATCGGCACGACCCACCTCCTCGGTCCGCGCCGCCGTGCTGGCCGGCGGTGCCGCTGCTACGCCGGCCAAGAACTCGGCCGGGTTGCGCACCAGCATCTGGTCGATCTGATCCTGCGATACGCCGCGTTCGCGTAGCGCGGGGAGCACGCTGGAATGGATATAGGTGTACTGCCAGCCGGGGGCGAACGGATCGATCTCGGCATTGGTGAACCAGTCGATGAACGAGGACTTGTCGTGTGCCAGCATGATCCGGCCCGCCAGGCCCCGTTCGCACAGCGTCGCGAGAGTGTCGATCTGGGTGTCGAGCGGGATGGTGAACGGCAGGCCGCAGCGGTCCCAGCCGAGGTAGGAGCCGTTGTCGATGATCTGCTCCAGGTAACCAAGGTCGGTCGACTCATTGGAGTGCCCGATCATCACCGCGCCCAAGTCGACGCCGCGTGCGGCTAGCGCCCGCTGCTGCTCCAGGCCGCGCCTCGTCGGCGCGTGCGCGTGGGTGCAGATCGGGGCGCCAGTGCGGACGTGGACGTTCGCCACCGCGTTAGCAAGCCGCTCGACGTCTTCGGTCATGCCGGGTTCGTCGGTGACGAGCTTCAGCACCGCCGCCCGGAATCCGGTATCGCCGATCCCGGTGGTCAGGTCACGCTCGAACAGCGACTCGAGCACCCGGTCGTCGCCGTCCAGCACCTTGCCGGGCCCGCGGAGCTGGAACGGCAGCGGCAACTTGTCGTAGGTGTAGTAGCCGGTCGCGAACATCAGCTTCAGGCCGGTGCCTGCCGCGGCGCGTGCGGCCAGTACCGGGTCGCGGCCCAATCCGGGCACGGTCATGTCCAAGATGGTGTCGACGCCAGCCTGGCGGAGCCGCGTCAGCCGATCCCGCGCCGCCGCCACCTCGGTCTCGGTATCCCAGCCGCCGAAATCCGGCCAGCCCGAGTGCAGCGACTCGTTCCTGATGAAGACATGCTCGTGCATGAGGACGACGCCGAGGCTACCGGTGTCGACATCGCCGGCCGTGGTGGGAACGGTGGGCACTTTTCGCCTCCTCCCGGTGGGCGGGCTAAGCCCTCACCGCAACTACAATACGCGCTGATCGTCGCATATATATTTATTAGCGACCAGGGAAAGAATGGTTTCCGGCCGTCCCCGGATCAGCGTCCTGCCCATAGGGTCGCCTACCGCGATCACGGTGGACTGGCGCTCGGCGGTCCACCGCGGCGGCTCGCCCTGCCAGCGCGAGCCGCCCAGCAGCAGCATCCGGTAGTCCAGGGTCTTGGTGAGGTAGACGTCGACGTGGCTCCAGTCCGAGGTCTCGCAGGCCACCGACGGCAGCCGCGCCATCTCGGCGGGCGGCGCCCGTCGGCGGTCAGGAGCGGAACGCTGTACCGTGCGTCCGCGCCGTCAGCGACTACGGCGACGAGCCTGCCCGCGCCGAGTTCGAGCACGTCGAGCAGCCGCAACGGCGTGGGCACCTGGACTCCCGCGCGCCGCAACTGTTCCGGCAGGACGATGTCGCCTGGCGCGCCGGCCACCTGGCTGGCGAGCCCGGCGGTGACTGTCATCCGGCCTGGCCGCCCGCTGCCTCGACGTGCGCGAGGCCCACGGACTCGATCACGTCGGCGCCGCGGCGCAGGCCATCCCTGGCGCGGACTCGCTCGCCGATCGCCGCCAGCTTCGCGGTCATGGCCGGAGCAAGGACGGTGCCGAGTGCGGCCGTCATGCCGGCCTCGGTGAACGCGTAAGCCGGCAGCCGCACCCCGAAACCGAGCTCGTCCATCCGCTGCGCGTTGTCGTACTGGTCCCAGAACAGCGGAAGCAAGATCATCGGCTTGCCGAAGTGCACGGCCTCGGTCGTGGTGTTGTTGCCGCCGTGCGTGATGACCGCGTCCACCTGCGGGATCACGGTGGTCTGCGGCAGGAACTCGGCGCCGGTCATGTTGTCGGCCAGGGTGTACTCCGCGTGCTGCGGCCCGGTGCTCACGATGTACCGGTGCGGGGTGCGGCCGAGCACGTCGACGAGGCGCTTCATCAGGTCGACGTCGGCGCTGCCGAGCGAGCCGAGTGACAGGTAGACCAGGGCGCCGCCGGCGGGCCGGTCGCGGAACCGCGCGGGAAGCTCGTATGCGTGGTCGGTCTCGCGGACGCTGGAGTCCATCCGGTGCCAGGTCGGGCCAAGCGGGCGGACGTCGGTGTAGTCGGCTTCCTCGGGGAACACGTAGAGGTTGGCGTGCCCGGAGGTGTGCACGAACTCGAGCTCAGGCAGCGGTGGCGCGCCCTGCCCGGTGACCCAGGTGTCGAACGTCTGCCAGAGCTCGCGATGTGACCGGTCGTACTCGGCGCGGAACGCCGCCCAGCCGGAGTTGTCGGCCGCCGGGTGCCCGGAGAAGACCGGCGGCACGCCGTCGCCGGTGATCTCCAGCGGGTTGCATGACACGATCCGGATGTAGGGGACACCCGCGGTCAGCAGCGCGGGGAACGCCACGACGTTGTCTTCGACGATCACGTCGGGCCGGACCCGGCTCAGGATCTGCTTCAGTTGCGGTTCGCAGTAGCGAGCGCCGTCGATCAGCGCCTGCCAGGTCGGCTTGATGAACGACTCGAGCTGGTCGATGGTGGGCTTGCGGAATTCGGGCGCCGTATCGCGGATGAAGTCCTTCCAGAACTGCCCGGCGTCCTGCTCCCCGGCGGCTTTCCCGTCGGCAGGAACGGCGGGCGGCGCCAGGTCGACGAGATCTTCTTCGAAGCCGAGAGCGGCCAGCTTGCCCTGCCACGACGCCTCGGCGGCGAAGACCACCCGGTGCCCGCGGCGGCGCAGGATGTCGCCCAGGCCGACGCACTGGTTGGTCGGGCCGTAGGCGGATTCCGGCATGAACAAGACGGTAAGCGGGCGCTGGTTCATCTGGTCTCTTTCAAGGCGGGAAGCCGGGAACGCCGAGTTTAGCCATCTGTGCCCCTTCCTGCGCGGTTCAGCCTGCGGAACATTGCCTGCTGCGACTTGTAAAGTCCGGGGAACTCGGCGTAGAGACGGTCATAGGCCGCGCGGTTCGCCGGGTCCGGCCGGAAGGTCCGCTCGACCTGGACCAGCGCGCTGGCCGCCGCACGCTCGACCTGCCCGAGCGCGAGGCCTGCCAGGATCGCGGCGCCCCGGAGGTTGGCGTAGACCGGATCGGCGACCCGCTCGATGGTGCGGTCCATGACGTCGGCGTGGATCTGGCACCACAGATCCGCCCGCGCTCCGCCGCCGAAGACCCTGATCGGGTCCAGCCGTCGCTTGACGAAGCGCTCGACCGCCTCGTGCAGCCACCGGTTGTTGTAGGCGACGCCTTCGAGTACTGCCCGGATCAGCGCGGCGCGGTCAGTGTGCAGCGACAGGTTGTGGAATCCGCCCCGCGCGGCCCGGTCGTCGACCGGCGAGCGTTCGCCGGCCAGCCACGGAGTGAACAAGATCCCTCCGGCGCCCGCGGGCGCCGTGGCTGCCAGTCCGGTGAGTTCGGCGAAGCCGGGCCGTAGCCCGGCGCTGAGCTGGTCGTCGGGCGCGATGACCCGGTCCCGCAGCCATTGCAGGCAGGCGCCAGCGGTCTCGTGGTTGTTGGCCACCAGGTAGCCGCCGTGCAGGGCGCCGGGCACGGTGGCGATCTGGCGGATCGCGTCGGTCTTCTTGAAGGTCACCGGGCAGCTGATCCAGGACGTGGTGCTGATCGCCAGGTGGCACTGGTACTCATCCAGCGTTCCCGTTCCCGCGGCGGCGGAATGCAGGTCCGGCGTGCCCGCCACGACGGGAATCCCCGGCGTCAGCCCCAGATCGGCCGCGACGTCCTCCCGTACCGTGCCGATCACCGATCCGGTCGGGTGCAGCGGCGCGAGCTTAGCCGGATCGACGCCAGCCAGCTTGACCAGGCCGGCGTCGTAGCGCAGGCTGGCGAGCTTCCGGTTGTCGGTGAGCCAGGCCGCGGTCATCGAGGCCGGCGAGGCGGCCGCCGTCCCGGTGAACCGCATCGAGAGGTAATCGACGGGCTCGAGGTACCAGCGTGCCTGCCCGGCGATGTCCGGCCGGTCGGCGTCCAGGTACAGCATGTGCCCGATCGGGTCGGCACCGCTCGTCGACGGCGCGCCTCCGGTCTTGCGTACCCAGGCGGCCAGCGGCCTGGGCGCGTAGCCGGAGACCGGTCCGCCGAACCTGCTCCTGGCGTGCCTGCCGCCTCTGGTGTCCATCCACAGGACGCACGGGCCGACCGGCGTGCCTGCCGCGTCGACCGGGACGGTGCTCGCCCACTGGCCGGTCGTGCTGACGGCGACGACCTGATCCGGGCGGACGGCACCGCTGGCGAGCCCGGCACGGGCGGCGTCGCTGACGAGGCGCCACCACTCGCCGGGGTCCTGCTCGGCGGCTCCGTCCGGACGCAGGTCGGTACGCAGTTCGGCGCCCGCCGTCCAGGCGAGGTGGCCGGCCAGCGACACCAGGCCGACCTTCAGGCCGGTGGTTCCCAGGTCGATCGCCAGCGCGTACTTCTCGTCCGGTCCTGCGGACTCGGTCATGCGGCTCTCCTGCGGGGGAATCGGAACATGGGCTGCGGCGCCGAGGCGGACGCGGTCACTCCGGCGCGGGCACGGCCTGCTGCTTGTCCATCATGTCGGCCATGACCGCCTGGATGAACTCGTCAGCCTCGGCTGTCAGACCGCCAGGTACCCCGCCGTAGATCGCGCTGCTGTGCGCTGGCTGGCCGGCCTGATCACGGGCATAGGCGACCGCTTGCGCCAGGTCGGCGGCGAACGCGTCGGCCACGCCGGGCTGGGTCTGCGGCCGGGTAACGGCCATGTGCAGGGCATTGGGGTACTGCTGCCCGTTGAAGCGCCAGCCTCGGGGCCGCATGAAGTCGCTGAGGTGGTAGACGTCGAACTCGTCGCTGGTGAAGCTGAACAGGAACGTCGGCTGGCCCAGGATGCGCAGCTCCGGATGGGACCGGACGGCGTCCTGCATGACGGCGGACGTGCGGAAGATCTCGCGCGCGTAGCGCAGGTAACCCTCCCTGCCGAGGCTCACCATGGCGGCCCAGGTGGCGGCGATGAGCCCGCCGGAGCGTGATCCCTCGATGCCCGGCGAGCAGTACTTGCCGCCGCTCCAGTCGGTGCGGTAGAAGTACTGCGCGTTGCGCAGTGCGCGGTCGCGGAAGGCAACTACGGATGAGCCCTTGAACGCGTACCCGTACTTGTGGGTGTCGGCCGAGATGCTGGTCACTCCCGGCAGCCGGAAGTCGAAGACGGGTATGTCGTAGCCGAGTCGCTGCCCGAACGGCAGGATCAGCCCGCCCAGGCAGCCGTCCACGTGCAGCCCGATCCCGCGGCTGGCGGCCAGGTCAGACAGTTCCCCGATGGGGTCGATGGTGCCGTAGCCGTAGTTGCAGGCCGACCCGACCAGGGCGATGGTGGCGGCGTCGATGTGGTCGGCCATCCAGCCGACGTCGGCCTGCGTGCTGACCGGATCGACCGGCGCCGTGCGCGGTTCGACGCCGAACAGGTGGCAGGCCTTGTCGAAGGCAGGGTGCGCGGTCTCCGGCTTGATGATGTTGGGGCTGGTGATCCCGCGCTCGTCGCGTGCGTGCTCACGGTAGGCGAGCACGGCGTGCAGGATGCTGCCGGTGCCGCCGGTGGTGACGATCCCGGCGGGCGTGGCATCGGTCACGGCGCTGGCGCCGAGCACGTCGAGTACCATCGCGATGATCTCGCCCTCGAACCTCGTCATGCTCGGGCACATGTCCCGCTGCAGGGCGTTGACGTGCCCGAACAGGCCGAACGCCTGCGTCATGAAGTCATAGTGCTCGTGATCGCCGCAGTACATCGTGCCCGAGCATTTGCCGGTCTCCCAGAAGGCGTCCTCCTGGGTGGCCAGCGCGGTGAGCTCGGCGAGCACCTCCTCGCGCGGGCGGCCACGCTCGGGGAGCTCGCGGTTGACGGCTGACGGGCCGGTCGGGGGCAAGGCGTTCATGCGCACAATCTAGCGAAGGTCACCCGGACGGGTACTTGGCAAGGATTTCCCTGAGCTGGGCAACGAACCGCAGCGCTTCGTCGTGCTCGCGCTGCCAGACGTTCCGGCCGAAGATCAGCCCGGTAGCACCCGCCTCCATGGACTCACGTGCCTTGTCCAGCATGGCTTCGTCGCCGGATCGTTCGCCGCCTGACACGAGCAGCAGCGTCCGGTTCGCTGACCGCGCCACGGCGCTGATCGCTTGCCGCGCGGAGAAGTCGCCCTGATAGGCAGCCGGCACGCCGGACTGCTTGCCCGGTTGGGGGAAGTTGACCTTCACCAGGTCGGCGCCGAGCTCGCTCGCCGTGCGGGCGGCATAGTCGACCGCGTAGAAACTGTCCTTGCCGCCCTTGGCGTCGATCGCACTGCCGCGCGGGTAGGACCACACGATCAAGGGCATGCCGAGGCGCTCCGCGTCATGACGTACCTGCCGGTACTGCGCGAAATCGCGCTCCTGGGCAGGGGACCCGACGTAGAGCGTGTAGCCGACGGCGTCCGCGCCCAGCCTGACCGCGTCCTGCACGCTCGCGTGCACCGGCGAGAGCGGGTCGATAGCGGACGGGATGTCTGTCTTGCCGTTCAGCTTGAGCACGAGCGGCAGCTCCCCGGCGTAGTCCCAGTAGAACTTCTGGGCCAGGCCGATCTGGAGGGCGATGCCGTTGAACCCGCCTTCCAGCGCCAGCTTGACGATGTACTTCGGGTCGCTGGCCGCCGGGTTGCCCGAGAAGTCTCTCGGTCCGTGCTCAAGCCCGTGATCGTAGGGCAGGAAGATCGCGGTGCCGTTGCGCAGGCCGTGCTGGTGGAGTATCCGGTGCAGCCTGGCCTTCTTCCCGGTGCCGAGGCCTAGCTCGGCGAGAGCGGGGCGTGCGTTCATGGGTATCTTTTCCCCTCTAGTGCGTGCGGGCTTCTAGTGCGTGCGGGCTGGTGACATCGATGCGCGGCGGACCGGGAGGATGATCAACAGGACGCCGCCGGCCAGCAGCAGCAAGCCGCCGGCCAGCAGGCCGATCGCCAGCCAGGAGAGCCCGGGCAGCTCGGCGCCCGCATCGGCGTGTACGGTCAGGCCGGCGCTCGGCCGCGGATTCATCGCGACGATGACCCAGTCACCAGCCGGCGGGCGCCAGGTCAGCGTCTGGGTGCCGGGACCGGAGACGCTGGCGACCCAGATCGTGGTGCTGGCGGGCGCGGTCGGCACCGCGGTCCCGGCGTGAGTGATCGAGGTGGTGCTGCCGCCGAGGTTAGTGAGGGTCGTGTACTGGACGCCGGCCAGGTAGCGGGCAGCGGCCGCCGCCGGCGCGATGCCGAGGAAGACCGGCTTCGCCGGATCGGATGAGGTGACCCGGATCCGCACCTGGCGGACGAAGCTCTTGCCGAACTCGTCCCAGCCACTTGCCGGGAGCCGCACCGTGTCGGTGGCAAGCGCGTAACCTCCGGTGGTGTAGGTCTCCGTGGGCGAGGTGACAAAGCCGTCCTGGCGGGCATGGTCCGCCCACATCGCGCCCGCCCCGCCGGTGAGCAGGCCGGCCGCGGTCAGTGCGAGCACCGAGCCGATCACCAGGGAGACGACGCGTCCCGCGGTCCAGCCGCGGCCGCCCTCCGGCCGCCCCGGCCCGGGCCCGCCGGGGCCAGGCTCAGCCGGGCCGCCGGACTCCTGCCCGGTTTGCCCGGGCAACGGCGCGTTCGGTCCGTCAGCTGGCCGGAGGTTCAGCGTGCCGCCGGAGTAGCGGCTGCCTGGCTCGTGGCCGCCGGCATCGAGCCGGAACGGCGGGTACTGGTCGGTCATCAGCCCCGCGTACGCCGCGACCCGCAAGACCCAGCGGTTCAGCCCGAGCACGAAGTCGAACAGGCTCTGCGGGTAACTGCCGGTGACCGCCAGGATAATCGCGGCGACCAGCACCAGGATTCCGATCAGGCCGCCGCTGCCCCAGTTGAGGTCATGGCTGTCCAGCCGCCACGCCACGAAGGTACCGCCGCCGGCGAGCAGCCCGACGATGATGTACTGCGGGATGGCCAGCAGCCACCACTTCACCAGGACCAGGCCGCGGGACAGCCGCTGCGGATATTCGATCTCCAGGTGGGCCGGGTAGCCGGGATCGTCCTCAAGGCTGAACGGCGGGTACCGGTCGGTGCCCAGGGCGCCGTAGGCGTAGTACTGCACCCGCCAGGTCCAGCGCAGCACTCCGACGTTGAAGTCGAATATCGCCCGCGGGTACCTTCCGGTGAACAGGATCGCGAAGAAGGCCACGACACTCAGCACGGCGAAGGCCACCCACAGGAAGCCCAGGATGATGTAGTGCGGGATGGCCAGCAGCCATTTCACCAGCCACAGCCAGCGAGACAGCGATGCATCGAGCGAAGCGTCGACCCTGACCGGGTATGTCGAAGCAGACATTGCTGCCACCTCCTGGTCGTGACGCTAGGCGTGCGGCCAGGTGCGTGAGCAGCCCCAGAAGTCACTGTCTTCAGGGGCTTTCGCCATGACCACGACCGAAGGCCACCGAATCCGCTCCAGTCCCGCCGGCTTATGTCAGTCTTAGAGTCCTTTGTCCCTGCCGCCCGGCGGTTGGCCGCGGTTACGATCGCCTCGCCCGAGCGCGAGGAGGCACTGTGCGATGACCGAGGAACCGTTCCGCACCATCATCGAGCCGTTCCGGATTCACTCGGTCGAGCCGATGCGGCTGACAACCCGGGCCGAGCGGGCCAGCGCCCTCGCGGCGGCGGGCTACAACTTGTTCGAATTGCCCGCGCAGGACGTCCTGATCGACTTGCTGACCGACTCCGGTACCGGAGCGATGTCGTCGGAGCAGTGGGCGGCGATCCAGCGCGGCAATGAAGCTTACGCCGGCGCGCCGTCGTTCTACCGGTTCCGTGCCGCGGTGACGGCCCTGTTCCCGTTCGCCCACGTCCTGCCCGCGCATCAGGGACGCGCCGCAGAGCATATCTTGTTCACCGCGGTCGGCGGTCCTGGCCTGATAGTCCCGAACAACACGCACTTCGACACCACCAGGGCCAACATCGAATTCACCGGCGCCAGTGCCGTCGACCTGCCCATCGCCGAAGGCCGCCAGCCAGCGGTCCGCCACCCGTTCAAGGGCAACATGGATGTCGCCGCGCTGGAACGCCTGCTGGACGAGCATGCCAGCGCCGTCCCGCTCGTGATGCTCACGGTCACGAACAACTCCGGCGGCGGCCAGCCGGTGAGCATGGCCAACGTCCGTGCCGTCCGCGCGGTCTGCGACCGCTTCGGCAAGTCGCTCTTCCTCGACTCCTGCCGGATCGCGGAGAACGCCTGGTTCATCAGGACCCGCGAGCCGGGATATGAGAACGTCGCGGTCGCCGACATCATCCGCGAGCTGGCCAGCCTGGCCGACGGCATGACGATGTCGGCGAAGAAGGACCCGCTGGCTAACATCGGCGGCTGGCTCGCGCTGAACGACGACAGCCTGGCCGAGCGCTGCCGCAACCTGGAAATCCTCACCGAGGGCTTCCCCACCTACGGCGGCCTGGCCGGGCGTGATCTGGAGGCGATCGCCCAGGGGCTGCGCGAGGCTGTCGACCACGACTATCTGCACTACCGGGTGCGTTCGGTGGAGTACCTGGGCGAAGCGCTTGAAAAGGCCGGAGTGCCGGTCGTCGTGCCCTTCGGCGGGCATGCCGTCTTCATCGACGCCCGCGCGATGCTGCCGCACCTGGACCCGCTAGCGTACCCGGGCCAGGCGCTGGCCTGTGCTTTGTACGCCGAGGGCGGCGTCCGCAGCTGCGAGATCGGGACGGTGATGTTCGGCCTGCGGCCGGACGGCACCGAGGTCCCGGCGGCGATGGACCTGGTCCGCCTCGCCATCCCGCGCCGCACCTACACGCAGAGCCACATCGACTACGTCATCGAAGTCGTGACCCGGGTAGCCGTCCGCGCCGCCGACCTGCCCGGCATGCGGATCGTCTCCCAGCCGCGACAGCTACGCCACTTCACCGCCCGGTTCGAGCCGGTCAGCTAGAGGCTTACGACTGGGGAGGGTCGTGGCCGGTTCGCGATCAGCGGCACCCAAGCCTGCTCATATTTTCGACCGGGAGACTGAGTGGGCGGGGCTGGCCTCTTTCGCGGCGAGCCCGGCTCCGCGGGCCATGCTCGGGATCGCCGGCGGCAGGCGGCGGATGGGCAAGACCTACGGTGCTGGCCGCGGTTGCCGACGGTTCCTTAGACGTCGGGTTCGTTACTTGGCGCAGAGGTCCGTGCCAGGTAGGCGCTAGGAGATCGCGTCCCAGGGCAGCAGCGCGTGCACGCCCCAGGACTGGTTGGCTACCTGGGTGACGCGCAGGTCGAGCACCGGGCTGGCCAGGGCGAGCGAGTCAGCCTTGCCGAGCCCGTACAGGCCCTGCAGCCACGTCAGCATCGCCTCGAGCGCGTCGTACATCGCGGTGTTGAGATCCGGGCTGAAGCCGAAGGTGATCCGGCCGGCCGGGGTCTCCGCGTGCACGCCAGCCACCGGCCGGCCGGTGACGAGATCAAGGTGCAGTTCGCTGGTCATGCCGCACTCGATGGCCGTGCCGGCCACCTCGCCGTCGCCCTGCGCAGCGTGCCCGTCACCGACGCTCAGCAGTGCCTGCGGCACGGACACCGGCAGGTACAGGACCGACCCGGCGACGAGTTCCTTGCAGTCGATGTTCCCGCCGCTGGCCGGCCTGGGCGGGACGGTCGAGTGCTCGCCCGGCTCGTCCCAGGCCAGGCCGGTCACGCCGTGGAAGGGGGCGATCCGCACTTGGCGGCCGTGATTATTCGTCGCCACGCCCGCATCGGCGTCGATCTGCCACAGCAGCCAGGCCGGCGGTCCCTCGTGCAGGCCGAGGCGCCGGGTCAGCGGGGTATCCCGGGCGGCGGCGGTCGTCCAGCCCCAGTCATCGGGCCGCATCGAGATGAAACGCACGGCCACCACGTCGCCGGGCGTCGCGCCGCGGACGGCGATCGGGCCGGTCAGGCAGTGCCCGCGCCGCTCGCTGAACATGGTGGGCACGGACTCGCCGGGAACCTGCTGCCGCTCCAGATGGCCGGAGGCATCCAGCGACCGGAGCAGCACCGTGTCGCCAGGATCGACGGTGAGCACGGCCGGACGGTCGCGGCAGAACACGTCCGCCGTTGTCGAAGGTGTCGGTTCCAGCTGATGGCGGTTCATAAGGTGATCTCCCATGAGGGTGCACGAGACTATCGAGCCATGGCTCGCCCGCGACGAGCGCAAGCGTGCGCACTACCTCGATGATCCCTACTTCTGGGAGGGACGGACGTATTTCCGTGCCGCGTGCGCGGGCCGGTACCCTGAGACGGCGCTGCGTTCGCTGACCTTTTTGCTGGTCAAACCGGAAGCGATCGTCGGCAGGCGGATCGCGCCGATCATCGAATTCGTGCATGAACGCGGCTACCGGGTCGCCGGGACCTGGCCAGTGCGCATGGGCCGCCACGAAGCACGGTCGCTGTGGCGTTATCAGCTCAACACCGTGCCGATCGCCCACCTCAGAGCTCTGGAGATGGTAGTGAGCGCCGGCGAGCTCTTCCTGGTCGGGCTGGTCCGCCGACCCGGCAGCGCCGAAGCCAGCGCGGCGGAGTCGCTGAGCCGGAGCAAGGGCTCCTCCGATGACCCGATCGGCCGTGGCGGCGGTAGCCTGCGCGACCTGCTCGGCCGTCCGGCGGTCATGCTCAACTTCGTGCACGCACCTGACGAGCCAGCCGATGTGCTGCGTGAACTGGCCGTTCTGTGCGACCCGGCCCGGCTGGCGCAGGCCATCGGCACGTTGCTCGCCGCCAGCCACTGGTCCCCGGCTCAGTTCGCCGCCGCGGCACAGACAGCCCGGGTGATCATGACATCCCGGTACGCACGGTCGGCCGCCCACGATCTCGATGCCGCCGCGACGCTGCCGCGCCTGCGGGCCTGGCTGCGGCAGCACCCCGCGGCCGGGCTCGCACCGCGGGCACGTGCCGCGATCGAAGCCGGGCAGACCTCGCCCGAGCAGGCACTCGGAGTGGTCGAGTCGCTGGCGGGCGTGCCGGAACTGCCGGCCTGGGACCGGATCGTGACCGCCGTCCACCTGGTGGACGGCCTGCGCACCGGGCGGCCGCCGCTGATCGGTGCGCCGCCGCTACGGCCGCCCGACGAAGGCGAACAACGGGAGCGGCTCTAGGTGGAACCGGAGCTTGGCGGCGGCGTTGCCGCGCCCGGCCTCGAAGACCGGTCGTCTCCGCATGATCGTCTCTTCCACGGCCGGCCACAGCATCAGCGGGAAAGCGCTGTCGATCTGCGTCGTGACTTCGTAGTCGATACCGCCAGCCCACAGGTGGAAGCGCATGCTGTCGGAAAGGCAAATCGCCGCCGTCGCCAGCCGGCCACCTAGTCGTACCTCGGTTACCGTGACCAAGTCTCCGGCACGAGCGACGAATTCATGAAGCCGTTCCGGGTAATAGTCGGCAGTACCGTGGCGTGCCGTCGTCCGCCGGCACAATTCGACAGCTTCCGCCGCACCGCTGGCCGGATCAGGTGAGGCAACGCGCATTCCGGCCCGGCGCGCCTGGCCATGACTGCGCCGCAGTGCGGCCCGGCCGCTCTTGCTGGGAATATCGGCGACGTAGTCCTGGACCGTGGCGTAGGTTGCGACAGGCCGGCGAAAGCGGGTGTTCATCGGGATCTTCGTCAACTGCGCTGCCGTCAGCAACTTGGCCAGCACCCCCGAACCGTCGACATTCTGGAACGCGAACCACTTCAGGCCTGACTGTCTGGCCAGGTCAGCGAGGGCTCGGCAAGCCTGGTCGGCGAGGCTGGGGGTGAGCGCGCCCGGGTTGGCGGGAATGACGGTGTCATAGCAATGCGCGACGTGGGTCAGCAAGATGTGGTCGCCGGGCAGCCGGTCTGGCAGCGCGAGACCGGAAATACTCCCGAGTGCGTCTCCCGTGCTCTGGATGCAGGCCGGCAGTACCGCGACGGCGGGCTTGCCGAACGTCAGGTAAAAGAAATTCTCGGTCTCCTGTAGCGGAATCTGCTCGTAGGCTCGCAGGAAAGCGTAATCGTAAAACGCCGGGGCGTTCACCGAATTGACTACCGCAGACCAGTCAGGCCGATCGATTTCCTTGATACTAGCGTAAACCGAGAGTACATGATCGGTCACCGGATCTCCTGCGGCCGCCGCGCCGTAGTGGGTAGCTCCTAGGCATGCTAACGAAGAAGAAACACCCTGTAAATAATCCGGAATCGGACTCCGGTGGCCGGCGGGAATCGATACAGGTCGCGCTGATGTCTGGCAGTCGTGCTGATGTCTGGCAGTCGTGCTGATGGCCGGCCGCATGCCCGCGGGTGCCGTCCCAGCGGTTTATGATCTTGTCGGCAGGGCAATACTTGGACGCATGGCACGACGCTACTGCTGAATCGGATAGTGTGTCGTAATGTCAGGCGCAGCCTCGCCGCGTCAGGCCCGTGTGCTCGGGCCTTTCCCCGCGGGTTTGCGTGCACTGCGGGTGATCGGAAGCATTTGTCGCCATTGATGGATAAACTACGCAGCAGCCTTGCAGCCGCGGCGGTCCCAGTCGGGATGACCGCGGCTGTCGCGGTCTCCGGTGCGGGACCGGCGGCGAGCATACACCAGGGCAGCTCGGAAACCCAGCACCGCGCGATAGTCCAGAGCGCGGTGCTGACCGCTGTCAGGCACCGGGAAGCCAGTCGGCTGCGCGCCTACGCCTGGGCGCTCAGCCAGTCCGGGCATTGGTATGTGTGGGGCGGCACGGGTCCTGGCTATGACTGCTCGGGACTGGTCATGATGGCATATCGCCACGCCGGCATCCGCTTGCCCAGGACGACGACCGGGATGCTCGCCAGCCGGCTGCTGGTGAGAGTCTGGCATCCGCGAATGGGTGACCTGGCATTTTACGGGTCGTGGCACGTGGAACTGTTCCGCAGGTGGGGCTATACCTTCGGCGCGCACGACCCCGGCACCCGGGTCGGGTTCGTCCACTACGGATGGGGCTGGCGGCCGACCGCCTTCTACCGGGTGCGCTGACCAGCAGTTGCCAGCTGGCAGCCGGACGGATCGGCATCGGCATCAGCCGCGGCGGCTACGTGCGGCTGATCCCGATGCCGTCGATCTGGACGGTCTTGCCGCGATGCCGTGAGCGGTTTGTCATCGAGTGGCTTGGCCGTGCAGTGGCGCGCGCTCCACCCGGACTAGCGACCAAGGATTGCTAGGCGCCGCCCAGGTCGGTTGCCTGGACCTCGAAGCAATAGTCGTATCCGACCGCGAGTACCGGGTGGATCGCGGTGGTCCCGGGAGGCAGCGGCGGTCCTTGCGACCAGGGTCCGAAGGACCCGTTCCACCGGGCGCGCTCGGTGCGGACCTGGTAGAAGCCCAGCCCGGGTCCGCCGCCGTAGTCGGCGCCCGCCCAGGACAGTGTGGCCGTCTTGGTGAGCGTGAACGGCACCGTCGGCGCGAGGATCTTGACGGTCGGCTTCGCGGCGGCGGTGACATGGATGGTCACCGTGGCGACATTAGAGTTCGCCGAGTCGACGATGCCGCTGACGCCGTTACTGGTTCCGAGGAAATCAGCCGGGCAGCCAGTGCTGCTGCCAATGAAGCGCATGCAGTAGCTGAACGTATCGGTTGGTCGAAGATGACCAGTGCGGTCGCCGTGGTCCCCGCCAGGCCGGTCTCGATCCGGTAGATCCGCGCTCCCCAGGCCCGCGAGGCGATCAGCATGCGCCCCGCTCACCCGCTCACCCGCCCGCCCGGCAGCAGCCCGCGCAGCGCTACGAGGGATCGCCAGCGCGGGCTGCCAGCGGTGGCCGACCGTGCGGATGACGCTGCCGATGACGATCCGACCCTTGCGGTCCGTCAGCGCGACGTTCCCGGAGCCCGGTTCCGGGCGCGGGCGGTCCTTGCCTGGCGGGTCCACTGCCGCGGCCGGGGCGCACAGTGCGAACGCCCGCAGGGTGTCGCCGAGGCTGAACGCGTGCCACCCGGCCCGCCACCCCAGGTACGGGGCAGCGAAGACGGCAGGCAGCGACCGGGCCGTCATGGTCTCAACGGCAAAGTAGGCGCCGGTCATCGGTAGGGACCAGGCGGCGGCTCGGCGCAGCCGGGCCGACGGCCACCCCGCAGCCACGCCAGCGTCACAGCGGCACGGCGGTGACAGTCCACCTGACTAGCCGGGCCATCCACTTCAGCGCGTAGCGGGCGAGCACGAGCTGGACGTAGAAGAAGATCACAGAAGCGCTCCTTCCGGGAGATCGCGGACATCAAGCCGGGCCGCGAGCGGGGCAGGCAACGTGGCGGCGGCCCGCTGCACGGCGGGCAGGGCCGCCGGGAAGCACAGGTAGACCACGTGGTCATACCGCGCTGCCCGGCCCTGCGCAGCTGTCCGGGTGAGCAGGCCGGCCATGATCGCCGCTGTGCGGGCCGTGCCCTTGGGGGTCAGCTCGGCCTCGATCGCCCAGCACTCGTCCGGGTAGAGGCTAGCGGGCACGGGTGGCCAGAGCACCTCGGCGTCCGGCACGTGCCCGGCCGGGCTTGCCGAGCGGATATGGCGATCGCTGCGCCACCATGCCTGACCAGCCTGGAACGCCTCGCCCGCTTGCAGAGCCAGCCGGATGGCCAGGACGGCGCGGATGTGCGCCAGTCGGCCAAGGCCCGGCGGGCGGGCCGGGAAGCGGAGTCCGGTGGCGCGCATGCCAGCCGGGGGAGCCAGCACCAGGCTGGACCGGGGCTGAGCCGCCCGGTCGTGGCATGCCCGGCCCGCCGCCATCGTGCGGTCAGGGCGCGGACCCGGTCCGGCCTGGCGGCCAGGGCGGTGCCCAGCAGGTCGTAAGGCGCGGCGTACATCTCGCCGGCCAGGACCAGGCCGGCGATGTCACGGCCGGTGAGCCGGACCTGCCCGGCATCACTACGGCGGGGAGTGGCGGTGGGTCGGTTCATGGGCTGCCTGCTTCCTGCCGCCCGGCTAGGACGCGGGGTCGGCGACGTGCGGGCCGCTGGTCGGGCAGTCCGGCATGTGCTGATGGAACTGATACTGCGAAAGGTGATGTGGCACGAAGCCGGGACCGCGCGGAGCGCGAATCAGAACCTGCGGCCCGGTCGTCACGACCTAGCCTGGCGGCGCAAGAACGGCGCCGCCTGTTCCTAGACATACCCATTGGCATGACTGGTATGGCTTACCTCACGGTGACTTCACCCTGACCAGGGCCGTCCCCGTTCTGGTCGTGCCCGCTTCCGGTGTTGCCCCTGCCCCGAGCATCGTCCCGAGAGTCGGCCTTCGCGTTAGTTAGCCCGGGCACGGCGGGCTACGGCACTCCTCCGAGAACGCGGGCTGATCCTCACGATCATCGGGCGCGGCACCTACGTGGCGCCCGAAGTTCGCAAGAACTAGAAAGCTTGTGTGACGCGAGGCTTCGGTGATATTAGTAAGGGCCGAGGAAACGCTCGCCGTTGAAGTGGATGAGGTGGGTTGGGTTGTCGGCGCACCAGACTTCGGTTTCCCAGGCGATGGCTGCGAGGTAACGCCTCATCTCTGCTCGCGTGAGGAAGCAGGAGACGTAGACCAGCCCTGCTGTTGAGTCATCGAACAGGTCGGCCAGTTCTGCGCGACGTTGGGCATCGACTGGTCCGTGGCTTGCGGCTGCCTCAAGGAGCACAAGCCAGTTCTTGTCCGGCAGGTAGACGACGAGGTCCGGCATCTTGCCGCGCTGCTTAACGGTGATGTTGAGCGATGCCAAAGCCCCTTCTTCGAAATGCGCCCATTTGGCATCTGTGTCGCCGATGTAAAGGACGTGGCCTCCGGGGGTGAAGAACTGGCAGAAATTTTCGACAACGTGCTTGAGGAGGATGTTCTGGCCGCCAGGGCTGAGCGTGACGGTCATGCCGTCAGGGAAGGTGACTGGGATTCGGCGGCGCTGACGTTCCCTGGCATAGAGCGCCACCAACCCCGGGATGTCTGCGAGGTACGTGCGGAGTCGCCGGTCGAAGCCTCGTTTCTTATAGGTCTGAAGAAGAGCCAGGGCGGTAGGGGCTACTCGGTAGCGGTACTTCGGGGAGTTCGTTGCGCGGTCCAGGTCGTCATGGTTCCTTTCCACGAGGCCGGCTTCCACGAACTGGTAGAGGGTCTCCTTGCGGATGGTCTCGCGGGTGTTGGGGGCGTATCTCACCTGGTAGTGCGCAGCGATCCAGTCCATGATCTCGCGGGTGCGCAGCGACTGATTGGTGGCTTGGTCCCATGGCGACGTCGGCGTGAGGGACAAGAGCGCGAGGAGAACGCGGGCGGATCGCTCGTTGCAGCGTTTGGCATCGAAGTTGAGCAGCCGCAGGACTTCGCGCGCCGCGCTGACTTGCTGCGCGGCTTGTTCTGCCGGGGGAATGGATTGACTTGATGTCACAAGGGCTAATTGTGGCCGAAAACGTGGTGCGTTACGAGCGCGTCGATCTTCTCCTGGTCGGGCCAGGAACTCTGGCCGAGCGCCGTGGCGAGCGCGACCAGTTGCGTGCGTGACGGGTAGCGCAGTGATCGCAGGTCTGTGGCATTGACCTGGGTGTGGCCGCTGAAAGTCCGGAAGTACTTGTCCACGATGGTGCTGTTGAGCCATAGGCACAGACCGATGGCGAGCTGGGGGTCCAGGCCGTGGTTCTGGTTGTGGAAGACGTTCAGGTGGTTCTCGAATCCGATGCTGCCGGGCGGCAGGTCCCCAGGGTCGCAGACAACGGCGACGACGCGGCGCCGCTCTTCCTTTGCTGAGAACCGTTTCGTGACGACGTAATGGCCAGACGGCAACAGTAGCTTGCTGGTCTGGGCACTGTCAGTGATCGCCTGGGATTTGCGGATGGCCAGCGGCCAGCGAACGCGCCCTTCACGGAGGTTGCCGGGGTAGATCAACGGCGCGGCTCCCTTGGTCGGCTGGTCACGGAGGTGCTCGCGGGCGCGGAAATCGACGACGCGGCCGGTGGAGGCTTGAAGGCCGAGGTCGGCGAGTGTGCCTGGGAGCGCTGCGAAGGCGTCGGCGATGTGTGGGTCCTGATCGCTGACTGGGATGTGCAGGAATTGGTTGGGGTCGTCGGGCTTGAGTACGTCGGAGTACGCCACGGTGCGCTTGGCGGCCGCGTCGGTGTGGCCGCGGCTAACGGAGAGGGTGACTGTTCCTCGCGGGCCGGACCTGGTGGCGCTGAAGACGACGTTCTCTTGGAGTACGTCGGAGTCGGCGAAGACAGTGGAGCGGGACTCGAAGACGTGGAGCCGGTCGAGGGTCATATGGGTCAGGAAGAAGCGGCGGAAGGCGCTGAAGTACGGCCCGTTGGCGAAGGAGCGTGGTGTGATGGCGACGAGCTGGCCTTGGGGTTTGAGGGCTAGCGCGCCGATGGCGAGGAAGGTGCAGTACAGGTTGGGGCAGTCGATGCCTTCAGCGATGAGTGCCTGGCGGGCAGTGGTCCCGGAACCGAGCTTACGGTAAGGCGGGTTCATGATGACGAGGTCGAACGGCGTGGAGAGCGGGCCTGCAGCGCGGTCGAAGCCGGTCGAGTAGGTCACCACGTCACCCGTGAGTGCTGTCGCGGCGACCTGCGTGCCGCAGGTCGCGCCTGCGGCACGGCATGCGGCCATGGTCTGCTCAAGGTGGGTACTCACCTGCGGGTCGGCTTCGATCGCGACGACGTCGAGATGGACTTCGGGAGCCTCGCGGATGGCGCGGGCGACGATGGCAGTGGTGAGGGAACCAACGCCGGCCCCTGGATCTAGGATGCGCAGAGCTCCCTTGCGAGGCATGCGCGGCAAGGAAGCGATGAGGGTTGCGGCGCGGCTGGGGGTGAAGAACTGCCCCATATCCGCACGGCGGGACGCGGAAAGTAGACCGGTCGCGTCCAGTCGGCGCTGCTCAGTGCCTGAGACGAGTGTTTCCAGTGGGTCATGCTCGCTCACACTGTGGACTCTAGCGGTGCCGGGTGACATCTGCCGTGAAGCTGCCGGCAAACGCGAATGTGGCCTTGGCCCGTGACCGCCGGTGCGCGAAAAGGAGTTGTCGGCCGCGGGCCGTCCGTTGTAAGGGCGGGTGGCGGGGATGGTTTGCGGGACAGGCGCGGTGGCGCGGGCAGGCTGCTGCCCCGGGCGGCTGCGTGATGCTGCCCGGGGCGCGTTCCTGCTCGGCGCGGGCTCGGGATGCCGGGGCAGGCGTGTCGCGAAGTGCGGCCAGCAGCGGCGTGAGGCGGCCGTTGCGGACAGCGTGGCCTTCGGCGCGGAGCCGGGCAGCGAGGGCGTCGCGGGTCAGGGGACGGCCGTCCCGCCGCAACTCGTCCCGTGCGGCGGCAGCGACCGGAAGCAGGTGACAGCCGTGGGACCGAATTGGCACAGATTCGCGACGACCCAGTACAAGGCGTGAGTCATCGTGAATGGCGCGACATCGCCTGGTTCGGTAACGTTTTCCTGCGCCTGGGACGCCGAACAGGCCAGAAGCCATCGCGGCGACGCCGTCAAACAGGCCGGGGCGGCTCGACGGGTCAGCCGCGACCCGGCCGAGCAACTGGTGCACGACCCCGAATGCGAACCCGCGTTCCAAGCCCGACCCCTGGGCGGTCAGGCGCAGGAATCCGCTGCTGGTGAGGTGCTCGCCGGCGGCGGCGAGCACGGACGTCTTGCCCAGGCCGGCCTGGGCATCGACCACCAGCAGGCGTCCGTTACCGCCCGCCGCGGACTGGCCGTGCCGCCCGATCACCGAGAGCACCTCGTCGCGCTCGAGCAACCGGACAGGGTCGGCAGTCACGGCATCTCCTCGGCAATCCGCGCCCGCCACGTACCGGCCAATATCGACGGATTTCGAATCCAGGGCGAGTTCCATCCAGTTGTAGGCACTTTACATATCTCCGCGCCAGGACCTCCGGGCAATTACCGTTATCTGGCCTCGTTATCTGGCCTCGTCATCTGGCTCTGTTATCTGGCCCGGTTATCTGGCCCGGTTATCTGGTCCAAGCTCGGCTGGCCCGCGGCTATGACGCTGTCTATCGCCCGCTCAGAGCACTTCGAGAAGCGCTGCGGCCCGTTTCTTGGAGTCGTTGCCCAGGCCGGGCAGCGCGAGCCGCCGGTACAGGTCAGCGAACGCGGCCGTGCGCTCGGCGCGCGCCGGCGCGGGCAGGGAGTCATCCGGCAAGGTGAACGCCTGCCGCAAGCCGACGCACAGCAGCGTGGCCGGGGCTGTCCCCAGGGCAAGCTTCAGCAGCGCGGCCAGGGCGCTGGCGTCCGGGCCGGAAAGCTCGCCGGGTTCGCCGCGCAGTGCCTCGGCGACCTGCCACTCGTCGCTGGTCGCGGAATCGAGCAGGTCCGCGTCGGCGGCGCTGCAGCGCGTGCCGTCCGGATGGACCCAGCTGTCCGCCGCACGGCTGGCCGGAGTGTCGCAGCTGACGAGCGCGGCCAGGACGTCCAGCCGCAGTGCGCCGGGATCAGCGTCAGTGGTCTTAGCATCGTCATCGGTCATAGCACTGCCCCCCGGATCAGATGGCCATGCTGCTGACCTACCCACGCCCTGGTGCCCTGCCCCATTACCGCGCCCAGAGCTTGCCGGGCCGACGCGCCCATGCCCGCGGTGACGTGCCTGCCCTGAGCGCCGCTATTGATGGCCGAGAAAGGCCCCTATTGGTGGCGGCGTGACGCTCATACTCTTGGCACATGTCCAGTGCTCACGCGGGTTTCAGGGGCCAGCGCTGGCCCTTCGGCCGGCTCGCAATCAGTCCGTCCGGGCTGGGGGTGCGGACCCCGGGCAGGAGATCCATCGACCTGTCCGTGCCCAGGGAGGCAGTCATCTCGATTTCCGTGGGCAAGGGCATGTACGGGCAGCGGCTGAAGATCGCCGACACGGCCGGAGCCCTTGCCCAGGCTGGCGAAGAATGCGCGTGTAGCGGTGCGAGTGTGTTCGTCACGGGAGATCTCCGCACCCCGGTGGCGAAGTCGGCGCCCGGGCATTGTAGGCACCTGCCGTGAGATGCTGCGCAGCGTGGACGAGATCCGTCCGGACATCGCGGCGCTGGCCTGGGACGCGCTGGACTGGCTGCTGGTGACGGCGCGTGATGCCGAGACGGGCCTGGCGTGGACTGGCAGGCCGGACGACGACGAGCCCGACCCGACGTTGTACAGCGGCACCGCGGGAATCGTCCTTGCGCTGCTGGAGGGGTATCAGCATTTCGGGGACGATCGGTATGCCGAGGCCGCCGCGCGAGGTGCCCGGACGATCGCCGCCGCTGTAAGCGATGAGTGGGAGTTCTCGTCGTTGTATTTCGGCCTGGCCGGCCTGGCATTCGCGCTGCGAGCGGTGCATGGCCTGCTGGGAGACCAGAGGGCGGGCCAGGCGGCGGACCGCGCGCTGAGCCTGGTGCGCTCGCGGTTCGACGGGGAACGGTGGTCCGATCAGTTCGAGTTGCTCGGCGGCAACGCCGGCATAGCGCTGGGTGCCGCCCGGGCAGGCGACCTCGACCTGGCCGTGCTGGCGGTGACGCCGTACCTGCGCACGGCGGAGGCGACCGCGGGCGGAGTCCACTGGGAGGTGCGTGCCGGAGTCCCGGCCAGGTTTCACCACATCTCGCACGGCACGCTCGGCATCGCCTGCGCACTGGCTGCCGTCGGCCGCGCGGCCGGCCGCAGCGACCTGATCGAACTGGCCCTGGCCGGTGCGGCAGATGTCGTGTCGCGCAACGAGGCGGGCCCGCCCGGCTTCCTCGTCCCGCACTCCGACCCGCAGCACAAGCCGGAACTGATCGAGCGGTACAGCTACGGCTGGTGTCACGGCCCGGCCGGCGACGCCCAGGCGTTCCGGTTGCTGGCCCAGGTGACCCGGGACCCGGCCTGGTCGGACCTTGCTGACCGGTGCTGGCACACCGTCACCCAGTCGGGCCTCCCGCACCGGCTCCGACCAGGATTCTGGGACAACAGCGGCCGCTGCTGCGGCACGGCAGGTGTCCTTGCGCTGGCCTGTGACCGATTCGTGGAGCAGGGAGCGGGGCTAGCCTTCGCGGACATCCTCGTCGATGACCTCACCGCGCGGGCCACCGTGGACGTCCACGGTGCTCGCTGGTGCAACTACGAGCACCGGGTCAGCCCGAGCACTCTGGAACCGCGCACCGGATGGGCGATGGGCAACGCCGGCATCGTACGCGAGCTGCTGCGCTACGTCCGCATCCGAGACGGGCAAGACCCCGGCTACACCGTCCCGTGGCCCGACCAGCCGCCAGCCCGGCCTGCCGAACGTGGCTAGCCGGCGGCGCGCTTGAGGATGTCGGGAGGGAACGCGCCGGCCTCGATGCACCGCTGCCCCCAGCGGTTCAGGCGGCCGCAGACCTCGCCGAGCCGGTCGCCCAGGGCGGCGGTGATCGCCTGCTCCTGGTCGTCGGTGCGCTGCTCGATGCTGAGCCGCCCGGCACGCCCTTCGTCGGTGAGACCGCCGTCGCGGATCCAGCCGCGGCTCTCCAGCCGCGCGACCGCGCGCTGCATGGCGTCGGGCGGCCAGCCGCGGGTGGCGGTGTAGGATAGCAGCGGCATGCCGATCCACAGTTCGGTCGAGATATTCATCTCGACCGCGTTCAGGCCGGCCGCGGCAGCCGCGGCCACATGACTGTCGCCCCGGTGCTCGCGGATCAGGCCGCAGGCCCACCACAGGCGGTGCACCGGGTCCGCAGGGCGGCCGTCGGCACGCAGTCCGCTGAACAGCGGTCGGCCCATGCCGTCGGCGGCCGTCGCGGCGTCGGCGAGCAGGCTGGCCACCTCGCCAGGGTCCTCGCCGGCCAGGACCTCCCGCAAGCTGGCGGCGGTCGACTCATCACGCGCCCGGGCCAGCCGGTCATGGTCGACGGCGGATCGCGCAGCTTCCCACAACGCGGTCACCAGGCCGGGCTCGAACCAGGCGAACGCGGCGGCGACGACCGCTCCGGCCGGATCGCCGAGGAATGCGCCCCGGCCGCCGACATAGCTGGTGAGGAAGTCCAGGCCGAGCCCGGCGAGCCGCTCGTTTGTCATCCTGCTCCACACCGAGTGCATGGCGATCGGTTCGCAGGCATCGCGCAGCCGCCGCGCGGGGCTGCCCGCGGTGACGGCCTCGGGCAGCGGGGTGTCCTGCTGGCGAGCAACGAAAAAGGCGGCTACTGCTTCTGCGTAGTCCACGATCAGGCTCCCGGTCTGAGAGTTGGGTGGTTGGCGAGAGTAAGCGGCCGTGCCCGGTGCGGCGGCAGTCACCTGAGCGCCGGCTCGTGCCTGAGCGGTTTGCCTTTGAATACCTGGCGGCGGTGCCAGGACACGTGCTCTGCGGCCGGGACACTTGTGCCGGGGCGCGGTGATAGCGGCCGCCCGTCCAGCTCGTACAGCGCCCGCCCGGCGGTTGTCCGCGCGGTGAACGCCGCCGATACCTGCAGCCGCAGGCCGGTGTCCAGCCCGAGGACGCCCAGGTCGAATAGCTTGTGGTGCAGCGCGCACAGGGCAAGGCCGTTATCGGAAGCATCGGGTCCGTCGAAGGCGAACCAGCGGACATGCGCGGCGTCGAGTCCTGCGGTTGCCCCGGCAAGCCGCCCGTCGTATCCGCAGAACGCGCACTGCCGGTCCCAGGCCTGGAGTATCGCTGACCGCCACCCGGGGTTCCGGCGCCGCCTGGCCTTCTCCCGGTCACCATGCATGGCATCTGAGCTGTTCAGCACCATGCGCGGATCAAGGCCCACAGCGTCGATGACGTCCGGCGCGACCG
This sequence comes from Streptosporangiaceae bacterium, assembly GCA_035533915.1. GTDB lineage: Bacteria > Actinomycetota > Actinomycetes > Streptosporangiales > Streptosporangiaceae > Chersky-822. The sequence continues at coordinate 6,307 of DATLSX010000169.1, read as the reverse complement.
TCTCAGGGAAGTTCGACAGCACTAAGGTCCGGGCAACCGACAGCGCTAGCGCCGGATCGGCGCGCAAGGCGTCTTCCACCGACTGCTCGAACCGGCCCGCCACGTGCCGCTGGGTCAGCGGGCCGATCAGGTCCATCGGCACGTCCTGATCGAGTACCCACACGCCGTCAGTGCGGAGCCTGGTGAACGGATAGGCCGCGCTCTGCGCGCGGCCCGTCCGCGACGGCGGCGCGAACTCAGCGATCAGGCTCGCCAGCACCGGCTCAGCCGCCGACCACGGCAAGCTGCTCGACCCGGTCTGCGCCAGGCGGCCGAGCGCCAGCAGCACCAGCAGTGGCTTGTGCGGGGACCGCTGCCCGTTCCGCTGATGCTGGCGCAGCGCCGCGAACCGGCCAAGCACACTCCCGCCGGCTACGTCTGTTACCGAGCCCACCGCCACAGCTTGGCACAACCCGCCAAGAGTCCGGCTACCGCTCGACGGCGAAACAGGACGCGGTAGCTGACTGGCGATACCGACATCGAAGGCAAATGGGTCGGACTTCGCAGTTAACCATTCATTATATCCGAAAAGAAAGGTGTTTTCCGAAGTTGGGATGGTTGGTACAGGATTACGTTCGGTCGGACCGGCGACATGAGTCAAACAAAGCCACCTAAAACCGGTGTCTGGCGGTCAGTTACCAATAAAGTCTTGAGCTCAGGCCAACAATTGCCGTGCTTTGCGCCTTCTCTAGCTGAGCTTCCATGAGGTGGAGGTAGCGGTGGTTGTTGGTCATCTTGGCGCTTACGTTCGCTTCGGGCGCACGTTAGCGCTTCGTGCCGGTGGCCGCGCCTGCGGACTGGCAGGCGTGCTGTCGGTACTGGCGCAGGGTCGGGCGACGGTCGCCCTGGAACGCGAATGGCGGCTGACCGCGGCGCTCGCAATGAAGCAGCTTCCGGCAGGGATGTGCCTTCTGGCGCGAAATTCCGATGGCCGTGAATGGTACATCGGCCCGGCCGGCGAAGCGGTGATCTCAAAGATGAGAAAGGCAGCTTAGTGAGCGATAGCGAAGATCGTGATGCGGTGGACCGGGGGCACCAGGCGCGCATGTGCCTGGAATCATTCGAGAAGTTCTTCAAGTTCTACTGGCCGCTTCTTGTGCGGTACCTGAAGTCCCAGGCAAGCAACAGCGCATGGGCTGAGGACGTCGCGGAAGAGACGATGATCGCCGTGCTCGACCGGTGGAGCGCCCTGCTGGTGATGGAGCGACCCGACTCCTACCTGTTCACGATCGCTACGCGGAAGCTGCGCCGCCTGGAAGCACAGGCACGCGAGAACTGCTGCCTGGGTGAGGACCTCGCCAGCGCCGGCGCCGACCTGCGGCTGGCGGCAGCCGCCGACAAGTGGGTGGAGGATCACCACGACCTGATCGCCGGCATGCGGTCACTGCCCCGCCGTCAATGCGAGGTCATCGGTCTGCACTACTTCGGCGGGTACACGCTCGCTGAGACAGCGCAGATTCTCGACGTACAAGAAGGCACCGTCAAGAAGCACCTGAACCGCGGCCTGGAGAATCTCCGGCGGCGCCAGGGCATCGCGACAGCCCCGAAACTGATAAGGAGGATCCCGGTTTGATCACCGAAGACCAGCTGCGCACTGCCGCCGGCACGATCAACGACATGTCAGAAGCGGAATTGCGGCACAAGTTCCGGCAGATGAGGGCCAGGCTAGGAGGCCGTACCCCGCACGAGGCACTTCGCCAGCAGTCCGAACTGGACTCCCTGGAGCTAGATGAGGCGGCCTACCGCCTCGCGGCCCGGGCAGAAGAGGCCGGAGATCTGGCCACCGCGGCCCGGTGGTACCGCGCCGCGGCGCTGAACGACTTCGCCGACGCGGCACTCCGGCTCGCCGCCGTGCTGCACGCGCAGGCGGAAAGAGACCCCGCTGCGCCGGACAGCCAGGGCGAGACACGTGCGGAACTCCACCTGGTAACCGAAGCGGCCCGCTGGTACATCGCAGCCTTCGCCGCCGGCGACGTCGAAGCGGAGGAGTTCCTCGAGAACCTCCTGAGCCGGCACGATCCCGGTCGTTCCCGGGTCCGCCCGTCCGGCGATGACGGTCCCGGCGTGGATAGCCAGGTGCCCGGTGGGCTTGGCCAAGAAACGGCGCGGTTGCCTGGCCCCGATCCGCTCGGCCAGGACGGTTCGTCAGGGGGTAACGCCACAGCTCTTAGAGTCCGAGCCAGCTAGCTCCCGATAAGACTGCTCGCTTGCCGGTGACCCGACGACCTTCAAGCAGTCGGGTCACCGGCGAACGTCAGGCATCGAAAAAATTAAACGGGCCAACAAGAATAGATGGGACATGTATCCTTCACGACCATCCCAGGCAAATTTTCCCGGCAAGCTCGTTGTCATATCTGCGCCCCCCGTAGTCGACATCGCTAATGAGAAGCAGTTGCGCGACGCGCTCCTGGCCGCAAGCGCGCAGGCTCCGGTAGTTGTCGCCGATATGACGGCGACAATCTTCTGCGACTCAAGGGGCATTGACGCTCTTGATGCTGCGCGTCAGCGGATAGAAGGAAACGGAGGTGAGCTGCGCGTAGCTTGCGACCAGTCGCTGCGGCGCCTCATGGTCATAACCGGCGATGATATGACATTCAGGCTCTTCGCTAATACTTCGGAGGCTGTGGAAGCTGGCCCGTCTAAGATCGTCGCCCCGCCAGAAAAAGGCGGGACGAGCAAGGGTCATGCGGATCTGCTGGCTCGACGCGGCTGGATGACCGGGCACCTTGCGGCGGGATGCCACAGGCGTGCCGCCGCACCGGGATGGGTGCCGGATGGTGATACTTTAGGGCGATCTACTTCGACGAGTCCGGTGGAGGAAACTGGATGCGACGTTTGGAAGTTCAGATTCCCGCGCCCGATGGCCACAGCAACGGGACGCTGCACGTCCCTGATGGGGATGGGTCGTGGCCGGGTGTACTGATTTTTCCCGACGCGGGCGGAGCGCGGGAGACGTTCCGGCAGATGGGCGACCGACTGGCGAGCATGGACTACGTCGCGCTGGTTCCTGACATCTATTACCGTGCGGGCGAGTGGGCGCCTTTCGACATGGCCACCGTGTTCTCGCACGAGCAGGAGCGGGCACGGTTGTTCGGCCTGATGGGCGTGCTCACTAATGACCGGATCATCGCTGATTCTGGTGCCTACGCGGAGTTTCTCCTGGCCCGACCAGAAGTGACGGGTTCCGCGATCGGCACCACCGGATACTGCCTGGGCGGGCGCATGTCGCTGGTCGCCGCAGGCGCACTGGCCCGCAAGATCGTCGCGGCGGCGTCGTTCCACGGTGGCGGGCTAGCAGTCGCCGGCGACCCGTCGAGCCCTCACCTGCTGGCGGACCGCATCACCGCCAAGGTCTACGTGGCCGGCGCGACGGACGACGGATCGTTCACCGCCGAGCAGGCAGCGTTGCTGGAAGACGCGCTCACTGCCGCCGGAGTCGACCACACAGTCGAGTTCTACCCGGCCCGCCACGGGTTCGCGGTGCCCGACAACCTGACCTACGACGCGGAAGCGGACGCCCGGCACTGGAAAGCACTCCACGACGTCTACCAGGCCAGTCTCGGAAGCTCCTGAAGATTGCCTATCAGCAAGGCTGGATCTCAGGCCTGCGCGGCGTCTGGCGCGAGTGCGGTCACGGCATCGTGCTTGGAGGCGGTGTGCGGCATCATGGCCGCCGCGAGACCCATCAAGACGGCCACTACCGCCGCGCCGATGAACACGTGGTGAAAGGCCCGTGCGAATGCCGGGACTGAGGACGGCCCTGACCTGAGCGAGGCGTTGGCGATCGCGCCGAAGAACGCCACGCCGAGTGCACTGCCGATCGACCGGCTGAACATGTTGGTCGCGGTGACGACGCCGCGCTCGGCCCAGCCGACGGTGTTCTGGGCGGCGATGAGGATGGGCGCGGCGACGAATCCGAGCCCGGCACCGACGACGAAGCAGGAGAAGCCGACGAGTGCCACGCTCGAGTGAGCGCCGAGCATGGCGGTGAGCGCGGTGCCGAGGATGGTGACCGCGCTGCCGATCAGCGCCGTCGCTCGGAAGCCGATGCGGAGATAGGCCTTGCTGGACTGACTGGAGGTGATCGGCCATCCGACAGTGAGTGCCGCGAGTGCGAAACCTGCCACGAGAGGGCTAGTGCCGAGCACGCGCTGCGCGAAGGTCGGGACGTAAGACGTCAGTCCGATCAGTACCGCACCGACGCCGAGTGCGGCCAGATTTCCGGCAACCAGGATGCGGCGGCGCAGCACCCAGGCGGGCAGGATTGGCTCGGCGGCCCGGCGCTGCACCAAGACGAACAGGGCCATCAGCGCGACGCCTGCGACGATGACGCCGACGCCCGGCGCCGAGATCCACGCCCATGCCTGGCCGCCCTCGAGCAGGCCGAGGATGAGCAGGCTGCAGCCAAGCGCGAGAAGCGCGGAGCCGGCATAGTCGATCCGGTGCGGGTGCCGGACGACCTGCTCACGGAAATTGCGGATCAGCGCCCAGGCCGCGACGGCACACAGCGGGATGTTGACGATGAAGATCCAGCGCCAGCTGAGGTACTCGGAGAAGACACCGCCCAGCGTCGGGCCGATAACCGCGGATGCGCCCCAGACGCTGGCGAGGTATCCCTGGACGCGGCCCCGCTCCTGGAGGGTGTAGATGTCCCCGGCGATCGTCATGCTCATCGGCTGTATCGCCCCGGCGCCCAGGCCTTGCAGCGTGCGGAACGCTATCAGCGCCAGCATCGACCATGCGGTGGCGCAGAGTATCGAGCCGGCCAGGAAGAGGCCGATGCCGACCAGCATGATGGGCTTGCGGCCGAACTGGTCGGCGAGCTTGCCGTAGATCGGCACCGAGACGGCCTGCGCCAGCAGGTACACGGAGAACAGCCACGGGAACTGCCCGAAGCCGCCGAGGTCGGCGACGACTGAGGGCACCGCGGTAGCGATGATCGTGGAGTCGATAGCGACCAGGCTCATCGAGAGCATCAGCGAGATCAGCGTGGGTCCGCGCTGCGAACGGAAGCCCACGTGCGTGGAGCCCTCCGCCATCAGGCAGTCCCGACGCTGCTGGGAGTTACCTTACCAGCGGGACGCTCCGTAACGCTCATGTCCGCGATCCTACTTCTTGGCCCCTTGATCCCCTACGCGACCGGATGCGCCGCGAGCACGGGGCGGCCCCAGGTACGGCGCCCGAGGCTAGGTCGGCAACTTGAGCGAGGCGACTATCGCATCGAGCGCGCTCGCCTGGCTGTAAGAGGTGAGGAAGACGATCGGGCCGCCCCAGCGGAAGCCAAGCTGATGGAACCGGTTGGTATCGCGGGTCTCGATGCTGCGGGCCTGCTTCTTGAAGAATGCGCTGAACTGAGTGGTCCGCGCGGTGACCGCGAGCACCTTCAAGCCCCGTACGAAGATTCCCTTGAACGACTGGGCGTCGCCGCCGGTGTTGTTGCCGCACCCGGACCCGGTGCACGGCTCGTGCAGCACGCCGCTGATGGTCAGACGCTGGATCGCTGCCCTGCCGATGCGCTCTGCCACGCGAAGCCACCCGGCATTCCTGGTCGCCTTGTAGAGCTGGGAAAGCCCGGCCAGGATGACGCCCTGGTTGTACGTCCAGGTGGTCGCGTGGTTGCTGACGCAAACGCTCCGGTTCTTGGTGAGGCGGAGGCCGTCGTTGACCAGGCTGGAACTGTTGATCATCCCGCTATGGTCAAACCATGACCATTCGGCTTTAGCCCACCTCAGGTACTTGGTGTCGCCCCGAATGCTGTTGTGCAGCCATGCGGTCAGCTCAAGGAACAGCTCGTTGGTAATAGCGTTCTTATAGCCACCCGGGTACTTCGCGTTGGTCTTCCACCACACCCCGCCACCGCAAGTGCCGTCCCAGGACCTGTGGACATAGTTGGCGATGGTCTCAGCCATGGCCAGGTACGCATGCTGGTGGAAAATCTGGTAGGCCTGCACCCAGGCGAGTCCCCACCAACCGGTGTCGTCGTTGAAGCTGTTCTCGAAGTTGCCGCCAGAGTGATCGAGGAACGCGTGCAGGACCGCGAAGGCGTAGGTGGTATCGCCAGTCGTCTGCTGGTACGTCTCCAAGGTCGACAGCGCGACGGCGGCCTGCCACCAGGAGTGGCCGATGAGCCCAATGGCCTTGCGTTAAGGTCTGACGTGGTATCGTTACGGTTTTGTGGCGCATGATGGTTCTGAGGGGCTCTCTCCGGACGGGTGGCTGCCGGACCGGATCTCGATCGGTGTCCTGACGAGGGTTTTCACCCCGGAAC
>DATLSX010000168.1:0-42268 GCA_035533915.1 Streptosporangiaceae bacterium | reverse complement strand
GGCGTCCCCCGCCTGTCGCGGGGGACGCCACTTTTAGGTGCGGCTTTAGGCTCGGCGGGCTCTCAGATGCCGCGCTCAGGGCACGAGCACCGACCCGGACAGCTACCCGACTGCCACCCGGTCAGGCGCTTCGTGCTCGATGTACTCAGTAAGCTCGCGCCCGAGCATGAGCGAGACGCGGTACTCGCCGTGGGACACCAGCAGCCCGCACCGGTCCGCGGTCGGGCTCACCTGCCAGCCGTGCGAGTCGACGTCGCGTAGCGCGCTGCGGCATACCCGCAGAGCGCGCTCTTCCGGGCCGTGGTACCACCCGTCGTCGTCATTCAGGTCGAGCGCGAGCGAGTACTGAAGATCGCCGCTGGCGCGCAGCCTGGCGAGGTTCCGCTCGATACCGATGAGCACGGGAGCGAGCGCAAGGTCGGCAGTAGAGTGCGGGCGGGGAGCGGACATCGAAATCACCGTGCTTCCAGCGGGTGCCTGTACGTCGATACCGACGATGCGGCCATTTCCCGCTGCCCGCCAGGGACCATAGTCCTTCGCGTCGAAGTCCAGCGGCCGGCGGACCCTCGCCGAACTCTGGACGGACCGGCTACGGGTTGATCGTCTGGCCGCCGTCGACGACAAGCGCCTGTCCGGTCATATAGGAGGACGCGTCGCTCGCCAGGAAGACGGCCGGTCCGGCCATTTCCTCCGCGCGCGCCCAGCGCTTCATCGGGGTGGTCGCGACCGTCCCCGGCCCGGCGACCGGGTCCTCCCACATGTCGCGGTTCAGGTCTGTGGCGGTCCAGCCCGGGCACAACGCGTTCACCCGGACACCGTTGCCTGCCCACTCCACGGCCAGCGACTTGGTGAGCGAGATCAGGGCGGCCTTCGCCGCGCCGTACGGGGAGATCAGCGGTGCCGCGACGACGCCAGCTACGGACGCGACGTTGATCACCGATCCGGTGCCGCGCTCGAGCAGGTGCGGGGCGAACGCGTGGCACACGTAGACGGCGGAACTGAGGTTCAGCTTGATCAGCTTGTCCCAGCCAGAGAGCCGCAGGTTGCGGAAGTCGACCATGAAGTTCGAACCGCCGGCGTTGTTCACCACGATGTCGACATAGCCGAGCTGGTCGATCGCCTCGGCCGTGGCGGCGGAGATCGCGGACTGGTCGGTGACGTCAGCCGGGATGACGATGGCCTTGCGGCCGACGGCCATCACGTCGTCGGCCGTATCCGCGAGCCCGTCCGCGGTTCGCGCGACCAGCGCCACGTCGGCTCCTGCCTGCGCGAGCGCTACCGCGATAGCACGGCCGATGCCGCGCGAAGCGCCGGTCACAAAGGCCGTCTTGCCGGTCAGCTCAAAGAGGCTCACTGTCTTTCCTTCCATTCACCGGGGAGCGGCCAGGCCGCTGGATTCAGCAGCCGCACGATCTCATTCAGGACAATACGGACGTAGGTCTCGCCGACCCACAGGTGCTTCGCCTTGTCGACCGCGACGAGCCGCGTATGCGGTACTCGGGCGAACCGCGTTCTCGCCTCCTCCGGCCTGAGGTAGTCGTCGAGTTCGGGGACGAGCGCGACGAGCGGGCGGCCGGACGCGGCCCAGGAGTCCAGGTCGGAGTCCGAAGCCCTGCGCAGCGCCGGCGAGAGCAGGATCGCTCCCTCGACCTGCGGCACGTTCCCCCACATCAAGGCGAGCTCGGTCCCGAACGACCAGCCGAGCAGCCAGAGCCTGGGCAGCCCCGCGCTGACGCAGTACTCGATCGCGGCCTCGACGTCGCGGCGCTCCGGGCCACCACCCTCGAACGTGCCGCCGCTGGTGCCGCGCTCGGACGAGGTACCGCGCGTGTTGAACCGCAGGACGGCAAGGTCGGCCATGGCCGGCAGCCGGAAGGATGCTTTGCGCAGTACATGACTGTCCATCATGCCCCCCGCCGTCGGCAGCGGATGCAGGCAGATCAAGGTCGCGACCGGTTCGCGGTGTTGTGGCATAGCCAGTTCGCCGACCAGGTCCAGACCGTCGGACGTGCGCAGCACGACGTTCTCCCTGCGGGCAGGCAACACGGTGCTCGCCCTGATCTCGATCTCCCTGTCCTCGCTCATGCGCCCCTCATCGGTCCAGGCCGTCGCGGACGGCGGTGCCAGCAAGAATTGTGCCAGTGCCGCCGCTCCGCCAGCCCCGGTGTCTGCGCCGGCCAGACGACGAGGTGCGCAGTTCCGGGCCTGACCTCCTGGTCGCAGCCAGGGCAGCGGTACAGCTTCGTCGTGGCGGCACCGGGCACCTGCCGGACTACCCAGTCGCCGTCCGGCCACTGCTCGGTCCGCGGTGGCCCGAGCCTGACCGCGGAGTCTTCGTCCCCGTCGGCCTCGGCACGGGCAGCAGGTGAACTGCGGCCCGCCCGGCGCGGGCGCCGCGGAATGTCTTCAGGAAGGCGCCGCGCCTTCCTCGGGCTCACGTTCGCCGCTGCGGCATCCAATTGGCGACCGCCCGCCCCGACCCCACCCGATCCGACTCTGAGCAATCCGGCTCTGAGCAATCCGACTCTGAGCAATCCGCCCCCGCCCGGCCCCTCCTTACCCGCCCCGCGTGCCTGCCTCGCGCTCGGAGTCCTTCTCGCGGCATAGTCAGCGCGCCGTGTGGTGCAGCGGGCTCAGCCCGGCCTGGACGCACTCGGTCAGCAGCGGCGGCGGCGCGAACGCCGGATCCCCGTAAGCCGCGTGCATCGCCTTGAGCACCCGCGCCGTTCGTGCCAGGCCGGCGTCGCCTAGCATCCGCATCGGTCCGCAGGGATAACCGCAGCCCAGCGTCATGGCATCGTCCACGTCCGCGGGTGTCGCGTAGCCGTCAGCCACCATCGCAACGGCATCGCGCAGGTGCGGACAGAGCAGCGCGCCGACCAGCAGGCCAGGCCGGTCGGCCGACCGGACCGCCGTGAGGCCTAGTCTTGCGATCAGTGCCCGCACGGCCGCGAGCGCTCCGGCCGAACTCAGCGGGCTGGGCACGAGTTCGGCCAGGGTCGGCGTCGCCAGGTGCAGGCCGACCGCGTCCTGCGCCCGGCCTGCCGCCAGCGCAGGACCGAGAACTCCGCCTTCCTGACTGATCGCCACGAGCGTGAGATCGGTCGCGTGGGCCGGATTGCGCGTGACGCTGATCCCGGCGGCTGCGAGCAGACTGGCGAGTTCGGCGGCCCGGTCAGAGTGCGGCCCGGCAGACCAGCCGGCCTGCCCGGCGCCGCCCGCTGTTCCCGCCAGGTTCTCGCTCCCGGCAGCGGCCACCGGGTCGATCAGCGTGACGGTGCCCGGAGCCGGCGGCTGGTCCGCGTTATCAATACCTGGCGAGTCGCCGGCCACGGCACTGCCCTGGCCCGGGTAGTCGTAGAAGCCGCCGCCGCTCTTGCGGCCGGTGCGGCCCGCGTCGGTCAGGCGGCGCAGCAGCGGCGCGGGCGTGTACCGGGTGCCGCCGAACTCGCGCTGCAGCACCTCAAGCACAGACAGCGAGGTGTCCAGGCCGATGAGGTCGAGCAGCGCGAGCGGGCCCATCGGCAGGCCGATGCCCGCTGTCACGGCCGTGTCGATGTCCTCGCGGGTCGCGTAGCCAGTCTCGAGCAGCCGTACCGCGTGGTTCAGGTATGGCAGCAGCAGCGCGTTGGCGACGAACCCGGCACGGTCGCTGACCTGCACAGGCGTCTTGCCGAGCCGACGCGCGAACTCGGTCACGGCTGTTCCGGCGTAGGGGTCGGTGAGCACGGTCGTGATGACCTCGACGAGCCGCATCACCGGGGCCGGGTTGAAGAAGTGCATGCCGACTACCCGGCCGGGATGCGCGGAACCTGCGGCGATGGTGGTGACTGACAGTGAGGAGGTGTTCGTCGCGATGATCGCATCAGGGCGGCAGGCCTGATCGAGCTCGGCGATGACCTGGCGCTTGATTGCCAGGTGCTCAGGAACCACCTCGATCACCAGGTCCGCGCCAGCGGCGTCGGCGAGCTTTGTGCCCGGCCTGACCCGCCCCACGATCTGCGCGTACTCGTCCTCGGTCAGCTTGCCACGCGTCACAGCCCGGCCGAGGGAGCCGTCCAGGATCGCCATGCCACGAGCCAGCGCGTCGGCATCGGCCTCGATCGCGGTCACGCTCAGTCCGGCCCGGGCGAAGACCTCCGCGATACCCGCGCCCATGGTTCCCAGGCCGATGACCCCCACCTCGCGAATCTCCATGCCGTGACATTACCGATGCGCCCCGCGGCGGGCGAGAGCCGGGCCGGGCCGCACTGCCCGGCTGAACCAGAACAAGTGGTCAGCTAAACCAGAGCAGATCGCGGATCGCGTCCAGCCTGGCCGGGTCGAGCTGCGCATAGACCGACAATTCGTCCGCGCTGGTGAATCTGCCGAGCTGGCTGCGTGCCCCGAGCACAGACTCGACCTCCGGCTCAGTGAGCTGCAACTGCGCGGCAAGCACCTCGGCCGGCACCGTGTTGACATCGACCAGCCCGCCGTCGTCGAACTGACTGGGCAGGTCAGGACGGCCGATCCGGAGTTCGCGAGCCAGCACCGGATCCCGTCCGGCCAGCTTGCGCGCCTCGGTCCTGCGGGCGATTCTGGCGCGGGCCACAGCCACCGGGTCCTGGCCCGGGTAGCTGACCGGCAGGGCCAGGTTCGGTGGCGGCGGCGGGAGCGTTCGAAACTCCACCAGCGCGTGCACCGTGGCCGTGCCCATCAGCAGCACCATCAGCCCGCCTAGGCCGCTACCGACTGCGCTCTTACCGCTGACCGACCCTGCGGCCGCCAGCAGGGCGACATTGACGACGGCATAGCCAGCGAAAACGGCCCAGTCCTTCGGCCGTCGTCGCAGCAGCGCAAGCCGCAGGAATGGCAGGAACGAGACTGTGCCGAGCGAGAGCACCGGCACCCAGGCCCACAGTCGCGACAGGCGAGCCTGCGGAGCGCGCGGCGCGGGCGGGCGAAGGTACGGACTCGGCATGCTCATGGACGGCTCCACGACTACCTGAACGGCGATCTCGCAAGGTGACTCACCTGGAGCATATGGCGTGTCGCGAGCGGTGCGTCGATCAAGCCTGACCGCTCGGACCAAGGCCCCAAGTGGTCAGGTCCTTCGCCCGCTGCGACCAGTCAGATGACATGACAGCTTTTCACCTGCCGACTTCCTCCCCCGGAGTCGCCTCCAGAAAGGTGGCGAGTCACCCGATGCCGACACCTAACGCGCTACAGATCGCACGGGCGGCGACGATGAAGCCGATCGCCGACGTCGCCGCGGAAATGGGACTGCCGCCGTGGCTGATCGAGCCGTACGGCGAGCACGTGGCGAAGATCGACCTGGCCGCGATCGAGGAACTGGCGGACCGGCCGCGAGCCAAGTACGTGATCGTCACGGCCGTCACGCCCACCCCGCTCGGCGAGGGCAAGACCACCACGACCATCGGTCTGGGCCAGGCCATGCGGCACATTGGCAAGAAGGCCACCATCGCCATCCGGCAGCCCTCCATGGGCCCGACCTTCGGGATCAAGGGCGGCGCGGCGGGCGGCGGGCATAGCCAGGTGGTGCCGTTCGAGACGCTCAACCTGCACTTGACCGGAGACATGCACGCCGTGACGGCAGCCCACAACTTGCTGTCGGCCATGCTCGACAACCACCTGTACCAGGGCAACGAACTCGGCATCGACCCGCATGCCATCACCTGGCGGCGGGTGCTCGACGTCAACGACCGGGCGCTGCGCAATATCGTGGTCGGCCTCGGCGCCGCCGTCGACGGGGTCCCCAGGCAGACCGGATTCGACATCACCGCGGCGTCCGAGGCCATGGCCGTCCTGGCCCTGTCGACCTCACTGCACGACATGCGCGCTCGCCTCGGGGCGATCGTGGTCGGCTACACCCGCGACGGTGATCCGGTCACGGCTGAGCAACTCAAGGCGGCCGGCGCGATGACCGTGATCATGCGGGAAGCGATCCGGCCGAACCTGCTGCAGACGCTGGAGAACACGCCGGTCCTGGTGCATGCCGGCCCGTTCGGGAACATCGCGCACGGGAACTCCTCCGTCGTGGCCGACCTGCTCGGCATCCACTGCGGCGACTTCCTGATCACCGAGGCAGGCTTCGGTGCGGACATGGGCGCGGAGCGCTTCTTCAACATCAAGTGCCGGGTTTCTGGCCTGCGGCCCGATGCCGCCGTCGTGGTCACCACCGTGCGTGCGCTCAAGGCGCAGTCGGGCCGGCACGAGATCGTGGCAGGCAGGCCGCTGCCGCCTGCCCTGCTGGCCGAGAACCCGGACGAGGTCCACATCGGCGGAGCCAACCTGCGCAAGCAGATCGAGAACGTCCGGGTGCACGGCGTGACACCGGTGGTGGCGATCAACGCGATGCCGGAGGACTTCGGCTCAGAACACGACGCGATCGCCCAGATCGCAGCCTCGATGGGCATCCGCTGCGTGGTCTGCACGAACTTCGCCGACGGCGGCCGCGGGGCAACGGCGCTGGCCGAGGCGGTAGCCGAGGCAGCGGAGCGCCCCGGCGACTTCAGTCCGCTCTATCCGGTGCAGGCACCGTTGCGGGAGAAGATCGAGACGATAGCGACGAAGATCTACGGCGCTGACGGTGTCGACTACTCCGCGCTCGCGGCACGTCAGCTTGCCGGTTATGAGCGCAACGGGTTCGGCGCGCTGCCCGTCTGCATAGCCAAGACGCCGCTGTCGCTGTCGCATGACCCGGCGCTGGCCGGCGCGCCGACCGGCTGGCGGCTGCCGGTCCGCGAGGTCCGTGCCTCGGTGGGTGCCGGGTTCGTTTACCCGATCTGCGGCGACATGCGGACCATGCCCGGCCTAGCCTCGACGTCTGCGGCCGAGCGCATCGACATCGACGCGGACGGCGAGATCGTCGGGCTGTCGTGACCGAACCTGTGTTCAGCCAACAGCCGGTCAAGGTATTCCTCGATCGGCTCGCCACCAGGGCATCCGCCCCGGCCGGCGGCTGCGCGGCCGCGCTGGTGATCGCCCAGTCAGCGGCCTTGTGCTCGAAAGCGGCCAGACTCTCGGCACGGCAACTCGTCGACGGGCGGGCAGTCGGCCTGCGTGCCGAAGCAGAACGAATTCGCACCGCCGCCACCGCGCTCATCGATCAGGACGCGCAGGCGGTTCGTCACCTGATCGAGCTGGCCCGCCGGGCGCGGGACCCGGACGAGCTCGCCGCCGCGCTAGCTGGCGCGGCTGACGTGCCGATGTGCCTGATCGAGCTTGCGGCAGGCGTGGCCGACCTGGCGGCGGTGCTGGCGGAGGGCGGCAACCCTGCGCTGCGCGGCGACGTGATCACCGCCGCGCTGCTCGCCGAGGCGGCCGGCCGGGCAGCCGCTGTCCTGGTCGGCATCGACCTGGCCGCGGTCCCCGACGATCCCCGGCACCAGCGGGCCGCCGACCTCCTGGCCGCGACCCCGACGCCACCGCGACCCTGAAACTCCTGCCTGCCGGGCGGCGTCCCGGTACAGTTAGCCCCCGTGCGGCTCGTGATTACCCGGTGCAGCGTCGATTACGCGGGACGGCTGACCGCTCATCTCCCCTCGGCGCTCCGGCTCCTGATCGTCAAGGCAGACGGCTCGGTGCTCGTGCACTCCGACGGCGGCTCGTATAAGCCGCTGAACTGGATGTCGCCGCCGTGCAGGCTCACCGAATCCGAGGCGCAGTGGGTCGTCACCGGGAAGTCGGGGGAGACACTCACCGTCCATATCGAGGAGATTGTCAGCGATACCACGTTCGCCCTGGGCGAGGATCCTGGCCTGGTCAAGGACGGCGTCGAAGCGCATCTGCAGGAACTGCTGGCGGCCCAGCCACACGTGCTCGGCGAGGGCTGGCGGCTGGTCCGGCGGGAATTCCCGACGGCTATCGGGCCGGTCGACCTGATGTGCCGGGACACCCTCGGCGTCAGCGTCGCCATCGACGTCAAGCGGCGCGGCGAGATCGACGGTGCCAGTTCTATCAAAGGAACCGCTTCATCGGGAGGGGCTCATGTTGCAGTGGAGGTCAAGCGTGTCGCAGGGATCGACGCCGTAGAGCAACTGACCAGATACTTGGAGCTACTGAACCGTGATCCACTACTGGCGCCAGTCAAGGGTGTGCTGGCCGCACAGACGATCAAGCCCCAGGCAAGAACGCTAGCTGAGGATCGTGGCATCCGCTGTGCTGTCTTGGACTACGACCGACTCCGCGGCGTAGAGCCTGAGGACACGCTTTTTTGACAATCGAGCCGGGGAGCCTTGAGCGGGCTCCCGACAGGTCCTGTGGGTTGCCACGGTCTTGCCATGCCAGAGCCCATCGCCTCTGACACTTGGCGGAAGACGCCTTGCAGTTCGGCGGGCGTATGCCGGAACGACAGCCGAGGACGGCCTGGGCTGTCTTGCTAATTGTGTTCGAGGACAAATGGGCTGTTTCCGGTGGTGGAGTCGAACGCGGACCCTACCGCCCAGGTGAGGGCCGCTCCGGGCCTGGTGGACACCGCACTCAGCGCGCTGGAGCTAACCGGATCGGCCCCGGACACGGTCGTCCATGACGTGCCATCCCAGAACAGGACGGTGGAACCGCCGACCGCCCAGATATTGCTGGGCGAGCTGCTGGTGACCCCGGTCAGTCCCGCGCCAAGCGGGGCCGACACGACGCTCCAGCTTGTGCCGTCCCAGTGCTCGATGAGGTTGCTGTAGGCATAGGCGACGTTGCCGAAAGCGTCGAGGCCGTCAGGGGTTTTCGTGTAGCCAACAGTCCATACATCCGACGGGCTAATCGCATCGACCGAGCCGAGGTGGTACAGAACGGATGAGTCGGTGTTTTGCGGCATCGGCACCCCCTGCCAGCCCGTACCGTCCCAGTGAAGCGAGAAGGGCTGCTCGGGTCCGCTGCACTGGCTGGCGCAGATATTGGGGTCGTTGTAGTCGCCGGCGACCCAGATGTCGTTTGCGGCATCCGCCGAGATCGCGGTCAGCGTCACCGCACCCGGATCAGGGAATGCGAGCCGGGTCCAGGTTGTGCCGTCCCAGTGCTCGAGTTGGGTGCCGACCGCGTAGGCGTTACCGGGGCCAATATCGGTCACGCCCAACAACCATTGGGTACTGGCCGGTATCGGGGTCCAGGCCTTACCATCCCAGTGGTACGCCGCCGCGTGTGGGTACTGGGATTGGCTCCACGATTTTCCGACCGCCCAGGCGTCTTTCGTGCTCGCCGTGCTCACCGCATAGAGCCTAGTATGGAGCAAACTACCGTTCTTTGGCACTGCTACCTGCCGCCACGACGTGCCGGCCCAGTGGTACGACAGTCCCTCGGAAGAGCTGGTGGTGAAGCCGACCGCCCAGGCGTCGGAGTCGCTGTCCGCGCTGACGCCGCTCAGGATGGCGGCCTGCCCGGCCGACGGGACAGACACTACGGTCCACCCACTGGCCGCCGCGGCTGACCCGGCGGCCAGCATGACGGCCACCGCTAGCGCGGCGACCCCGGTGCCAAACACAGACTTGACTTGCAACATGAAGCCTTACCTAATGTGACGATCGGTGAACTGATTTGCCGTAATTGATTATCTCCATAGCAATTGTTCTAATGCGCCTATCAGCCGAGTTCAGCAAGGCGAATCTAATCATGCCAGTAAGGCAAGCAGAGCACAACACAACCAGGCTGGATAGTAATTCGGCCAGCTTTAAGTTCTCCCAAATCATGGCATCTAAACTGGACGAATAACGGGAGGAAGATGAAAAGGTGATGCCATTACCGCCCAGGTAGCGATAAATTGACTTTTCTGCTACCCGCAATTCAATTCCGCCGCCCTGTCAATACAGTGGTCGCCGGCTCGCAATACCAGTGGTCGCCGGCTCGCAACAGTGGTCGCCGGCTCGCGGGTACGATTAGTGCCTTTGATGGCAAATCCGATGACAAGAATGAGCTGCGTACTTGTGACATCAAGCAACCGTAGGTCAGACCGCCGTCGTGCCGATAGCAGGTCAGTTGCGGAGGCTCACAGCCGGTTGCTCCTGGTCAGCTTGGCCGTGGAGCCGTGCGACCAGGCGAAGGCAGCTGGCTTCATGTAAGTGGAGCCAGCTGCCACTGGGAGGGCGACGATGAAACTCCCTGGCGAGGTCGGACCAGCCGGACGAGCGTCATCAGGCGCTCGAAGTCCTCGCGGACAACATCCTTCATGAGCATGGACGTTAGTCAGTCATTCCGACTGAAATTCGACCGCGATCATGAAAATTCATCTGGGCGCGGTCCACCACTGCGCCGGACCGAGTCCAGTTTACTCCGGTTTACTCCATTTAGTCGACTCGCCCGGCGGGAGTGGCACGGCGAAGGCGTTGAGCAGGTACGAGATGAGCGTGTAATAACCGCACAGCGATACCAACTCGACCATTCCCTCGTCGCCGAGGAGTCGCTGGGCCGCGGCGTAGGCTTCCTCGTCGAGATCGCCGGACTCAGTGAGCTGACGCGCGACGGCGTAGACGACGCGTTCGTCGTCGGCCTCGAACTCCGGCTCATCCCCCTGGCCGATCGCTTCGATCACCAGCTCGGGCACACCCTGCTCCCGGGCCATCCGAGCGTGCGCCCACCATTCGAACTCGGCCTTCCACCGCGCGCCGACCGTGATGATCGCCAGCTCACTCAGCCGACGGTCGATCGACGTCTTGAATCTCAGGACGCCGCCGAGCGAACTCAGATAGCGGCCCGCCCCAGGGGCGTGCACGAAGGCGTTGAACGGGCCGACAAGGCCGCCCTCGTCGGTGACGAGCTCGCGGCCCCGCGAGCCGACGATGCCGTCCCACACCTTGCGGCCGTCGGGATCGAGGTCGTCATAGCGCAAGTACGGCAGTCGGCTCATAGCCGCGACACTAGCCCGCAACCTCCCGTTTGCCGCGTCAGGTCACCCGCACCGTGAAAGCGGCCGTGGCGAACCCGGCTCGCAAGGCGATCGCGGTGTACTTGCCCTTGGGGGTGCCCTTGGGGACCGTGATCTTGACGAGGCCCTTGAGGTTCGTCTTGAGCGCCTTGCCGAGGAACTTCACCGTCGCGCCGGCCACCGGGTCGCCGGCGTCAGTCACCGCGAAGGTGATGGTGGTGGAGACGGTGTGGCTGACCCTGGACTTGGACCCGCGGAGCCGGAGCGCGGGCAGCAACTGGGTGTCCCAGTAAGACTGTGACTGCCCCTGGTTGAACTGGAAGGCCAGCGCCACGATGTCGAGCGGGCCAGCGCTGCCCTCTCCCTGGACACCGTTGATCTCGAACGCGTTCGGCGGGCCGGGGATGGTCGCGACCGAGCCGAAACCTGTCACCGCCGCATTGGTACGGACGACCCTGATCTTGTTCAGTGCCGTGTCATACCACATGAGCCACATGTGCCCGAAGCGACCAGGAACTAGCGCGACATGGGACGCGTGCCCGGTGGCCGATCCCGGAACCGTGCGGGCCGCCGCCGCACCAACTCGCCAGAGCACGATGTGGGCGCACGGCAACGACTTGGTCGGCACGCAGTACGCCAGGTACGCACCACCGCCGGACCTGGCGGCGTAGGCGACCGACTGGAGCGGCTGGTTCTCCGACAGGAACTGCCCGCCCGACCCTGGCGCCTTCGTCTTGCCGGTGCTCGGGATGTTGGAGACCCAGTACCCCTGGCTGGCCGTGCCGGAGCCGTTGAACCAGGCCACCGAGATGCCGCCGCTCCTGCCCCGGATCAGGGTCGGTCCGACAGCATCACCGAAGGCGCCCAGGGCTATCGACTGGTCGGCGTTCGACGCGGGAGTGGCGGCATTAATCCCGATGTGATAGCTGAGCGATGCCGCTCCCCCGGTGGACCACGCTGCCACCGGCGTTCCGTTGGCCCGCGTCACCGCCGCGGTGTCGGTCAGCGGCACCAGCTTGGACTTTGACATCGAACCAGGGGCCAGTCGCCAGAACCGCCCCACCGAGTTGCTGGTAGCCGTGTACATCGCGCTGAGGTTGAACCGGCTGCCGGGCACGCCGTTGGCGCCGGTGAAGACAAGCCGGATGCCGCCGCCGGGCAGCGGGACCAGCCGGGGATAAGCCGATACGGCGCTCCACTTCCTCAGGATGGTGCCGGTGACGAGAAGTTTCGCCTTACCGACGACCGTGGAATAGTGCAGGGAATAGGTCAGCCCGTCATGACTCGGCCAGACGACGTGCAACCGCCCGTCGGCGGTCCGCAGCAGGCCAGCGGAGGCGATACCGAGGCCCGTGTTCGTCGAGATCCTGGTCCACTTCACCGTGCTTCCGGCAGGCGACAACGCCGGGCGTGTCGATGCCTGCGCGCCGAACGCGGTGGCACCTGAAAGCGCCACTAGGGCAGCGAGCGAGATGACGCGGGAACCACTGATGACTCTACGCACGGACGTACCTCCCAGTCAGTAGATCCGAGTGTGGACGAAGGCCGATCAGACGGTCAAGGGAGAATACTGCAACCCTTGCGGCTCGTTCAGGCTTTGTCCCATTATCACACCCGATCCACTCTCCGCGTTTGCCGCCATTCTCGCGGCGGCGACCCTGACTGTCTCCGCTGGCGCGTCCGCGGCTGGCACGACCAGCACCGCCGGTGCCGCTAGCTAGCGGGAACGTGGCGACAGGCTCGGCGAGAAGCGCGCCGGCGCCGGGTAGTGGTCAGCTGTCAAGCAGGTGCGCGTTGGCGGCCTTGGCCTGCCTGGCCAGTTCGGGGAACTCGACCACGGCGATTCCCCGCGCGATCAGCCACGCGTCTCCGCCCCCTGGCTTGAAGACGGGCGGTTCGCGCCAGGCGACCACGACCCGGGGTACTCCGCTGGCCACGATACGTTCCGCGCAGGAGACAGGCCTCGACGACCTGGCCAGGCACGGCTCCAGCGAACTGTAAAGGGTGGCGCCGCGCAGGTCAGCACCCAAGGCAGCGGCCTTGCCCAGCGCCACGTCCTCAGCGTGATCGTACGGATCGGACTCGCGGGAGTACCCCGTCGCGATCACCTCGCCGCTGGTGCTCACCAGGACGGCACCCACCGAGAAGGCCGTCTGTGACACCGGGCAGAGCTTCGACAGGCCTATCGCCGCTTCGAGCCAGTGCAGGTCGGCGGCCGGGTCGCCGGGAACCAGCCGGTGGTCAGACATCATCCTCTTCCGCTTCGAGCAGTGCGTCGACCGGCTGTTGCCTGGCATGGCGTGCCGCGGCGCACGATACCGCTGCCCGGTGACTACTCCAGCCGCCAGGCAGAACATAAAACCTACCCAACGATATCTTCCGCACGCCACGCAGTGATTTACTGACACACAACGACTGGCAGGCGCGATGAAGGATGGTGCAGGGACTATGGTCGCGACGGTACGGACGCCGGCCCAGTCTGGCTTGGTGAAGACATTCGAGTCGCTGAACCCGGCGACGTCCGAGCCAGTCGGAACCTTCCCCGTCTTCGACGAGCACGCGGTCAATGAGACCGTAGCCCGGGCGCGGGAGGCGGCCCAGTGGTGGTCGGGACTGGACTGGAAGGAGCGGCGCACCAAGCTGCTCGCCTGGAAGTCGTACCTGACCAGGTACGTCATGCGGCTCGCCGAACTGATGCACGCGGAGACCGGCAAGCCGGTTTCCGATGCCCAGCTCGAGATTATGCTGGCCGTCTTCCACATCGACTGGGCCGCTAAGAACGCGCACAAGGTGCTTGGCTCGCAGAAGGTACGCAGCGGCCTGGTCGCGATCAACCAGGCAGCCATGCTGGAGTACAAGCCGCTGGGCGTCGTCGGCGTCATCGGGCCGTGGAACTACCCGGTCTTCACTCCGGTCGGCTCCATCGCCTATGCGCTCGCGGCCGGCAACGCGGTCGTGTTCAAGCCGAGCGAGTTCACGCCGGCGGTCGGCGGCTGGCTGGTCAGTTCGTTCGCCGAGGTCGTTCCCGAACATCCGGTGCTTCAGCTCGTCACGGGATTCGGCGAGACCGGCGGCCATCTGGCGCGCAGCGGCGTCGACAAGATCGCCTTCACCGGCTCCACCAGGACCGCCAAGAAGGTCATGGCCGCCTGCGCGGAGAACCTGACCCCGATGGTCGCCGAGTGCGGCGGCAAGGATGCGCTGCTCGTCGCCGCCGACGCCGACCTGGACGCCGCGGCGACCGCGGCGGTCTGGGGCGCGCTGTCCAACGCCGGCCAGACCTGCGTCGGCGTGGAACGGATCTACGTCGCCCAGGATATCTACCACACGTTCCTGGAGAAGCTGGCCGACCGGGTCAGCGGGCTGCGCCCTGGCGAGGACCGGGAAGCTCACTATGGCCCGATGACGATGCCGGGCCAGATCGACGTGATCGAGCAGCACATCGCCGACGCGATGGCGTGCGGCGGCCGGGCGGTCGTTGGCGGCCTGGGCAGCATCCGCAAGCCGTTCGTCGGCCCGGTGATCCTGGCCGACGTCCCGGAGACGAGTACCGCCATCACCGAGGAGACCTTCGGGCCGCTGATGACGGTCACCCCGGTGGCGGACCTGAACGAGGGCGTCAAGCTCGCCAACGCGAGCCGGTACGCGCTCGGCAGCAGCGTCTTCACCAAGAACAAGAAAGCCGCGCTGCGCGCCGCCCGGGCGCTGCGCGGCGGCATGACGTCGATCAACTCGGTGCTGACCGTGCTGAGCGTGCCCTCGCTTCCGTTCGGCGGTGTGGGCGAGTCCGGATTCGGGCGCATCCACGGTGCCGACGGGCTGCGCGAGTTCGCCACGGCCAAGTCGATCACCAGGCAGCGCTGGCAGTCGAAGCCGAACCTGACCACTTTCAACCGGACCGACAAGGACATGAAGACGCTGCTGACCCTGGCGACGATGCTGCACGGCAAGCGCTACAAGTAGCCGCTAGCACGGGGTGTACCTCGCGAGGGGCTTACCTCGCGGCGGCCAGGGCCAGGTCGGTTGGCTCGGCGGCGGCAAGCGGGGCGCGGCCCGAGATCAGGTCGGCGGCCCGCTCGGCGATCGCGATGACCGGCGCGTTCGTGTTGCCCCGGGGAACAGCCGGCATCACCGACGCGTCCACGACCCGCAGCCCGTCGACACCGCGAACCCGCAACTCGGTGTCAACGACCCCGGCGACCCGGCTGGCGTCGAGCTGTGACTGACCGCTCATCGCGCACGTGCCCACCGGGTGGTAGATCGTCGTGACATCGCGGCGCACGAAGTCGCGCAGCTCGGCCTCGGCACGCAGCTCGGCGCCCGGCGACAGCTCGGCCGACCACATCTTGCGCATCGGCTTGATGTCGGCGATCTCTCGCACCATGTCTACGGCGCGCACCAGCGCGTCCAGGTCGGTCGGGTCGGCCAGGTAGGCCGGGTCGATCAGCGGCTTGTGCCGCGGATCGGCGCCGCGCAGCGTGATCCTGCCCCGGCTCTGCACGTCGACCAGCGTGACCAGGACCGACATGCCGCGGTCGGTCGGGTCTGCGAGGCCGCCGTTGCGGAACGGCACCGGCAGGACGTGCCACTGGATGTCCGGGGCAGGCAGGCCGGAGTCGCTCTTGGTAAACCCGCCAGCCTGGGCGATGTTCGTCGTCATCGGCCCGGAGTGGGTGTACTGCCAGCGCAACAGGTTGCGCGGGCCGGCCAGTTCGGCCAGGCCGCGGACCTTGGGCGTGGCCCACAGCGCCGTCACGATCGGGTGGTCGGACAGGTTGGCACCGACACCCGGGCTGTCCACGACCACCGCGATGCCGTGCTCGCGCAGGTGGTCGGCCGGGCCGATGCCGGACAGCATCAGCAACTGCGGGCTGTTCACGGCCCCGCCGGACAGGATGACCTCGGCCTCCGCCCGTGCCTCGCGCTCGGCGCCGCGGTGCAGGTAGCGCACCCCGACCGCGCGGCCGTTCTCGATCATCACCGACGTGGCGAGGGCGTCGGTCTGGATGGTCAGGTTAGGACGGCCGGCCGCCGGGTGCAGGTACGCGTCGGCTGCTGACCAGCGCCGGCCGTCTTTCTGCGTGAGCTGGTAGAAGCCGACGCCCTCCTGGTTCGCCCCGTTGAAGTCAGCATTGGCCACCGCTCCGGCGTTCTCGGCCGCCTGGACGAACGCCGCGGTGGCCGGTGACTTGAACTTCGGGTCGACGACACTCAGCGGGCCGGACCCGCCGTGGTAGACCGAGGCGCCACGCGAGTTGCGCTCGGCCCTGATGAAGTACGGAAGCATGTCGTTGTAACCCCAGCCGTCGCAGCCGTACTCATCGCGCCAGGTGTTGTAGTCCAGCTTGTTACCGCGGATGTAGATCATCGCGTTGATCGACGAGGAACCGCCGAGCACCCGGCCACGCGGCCAGTAGACGGTCTGGCCGGCCGCGCGCTCCTGCGGCACCGTGCGGAAACCCCAGTCGTAGCTGCTCTGGAACAGCAGGTTCAGTGCCGCGGGAATATGGATCTCGTCGGCGTCGTCAGGCGGGCCAGCCTCGAGCAGCAGAACGCGCACCGAGGGGTTTTCGCTGAGCCGGGCAGCCAGCACGCAACCCGCGCTGCCTGCGCCAACAATCACGTAGTCGTACATGCCGGCTCCCGAACCTGATCCAAACACTTTGAGCAAACCCTACTAGTTCGTACCAGGAGCAACAGACTTTGGCCAGAACAGACACCAGGCAACATGCTCAACGTGAGCAAGCGCCCGTCCGCCCGGCAGGCGGCAGGCGGGCAGGCGGCAGGCGGGCAGGCGGGCAGACCGTTACGGTGGATGCTATGCCGAAGAACATCGACACCCCCGTCGTCCTGTCCCGCATCTACACCAAGACCGGCGACGACGGTACGACGGCGCTCGGCGACGGGAGCCGCGCCGCCAAGACCGACCTGCGGCTTGCCGCCTACGCCGACGTGGACGAGGCCAACAGTGCCATCGGGGTAGCGGTGACGACCGGCGGGCTCGCGCAGGACATCACCGAGCTACTGATCCGTATCCAGAACGAGCTCTTCGACGTCGGTGCCGACCTCTGCAACCCGGTCAGCCCCGACCCGGCCTACCCGCCGCTGCGGATCGACGAGAGCTACCTCGCCGCGCTGGAGCAGGCTTGTGACAAGTACAACGAGACGCTGCCCACGCTGCGCAGCTTCGTGCTGCCCGGAGGGACGCCAGGAGGCGCGCTGCTCCATGTGGCAAGGACGACGGTTCGCCGGGCTGAGCGGGCCGCCTGGGCCGCCATGGAGGTATACGGGGAGCAGATGAACCCGCTCGCCGCCAAGTACCTGAACCGCCTCTCCGACCTGCTGTTCATCCTGGGCCGGGTAGCTAACGAGCCGGACGGCGACCTGCTATGGAAGCCTGGTGGCCAGCGGTAAGCGAAACCGGGCGGCCAGGGTCAGCCGACCGCCCGGTTTTCTCGCATCGCTGCGGACCGTCGCCGCGACGTAGCCGCTCAGGCCTCGTCGCCGGCGGCGCGCAGCAGTGCCCGCAGGTAAACGGCCTCGGCTGAATCCTCGGGTACGCCGGCCGACGCGGCGGCTCCGGTCATTGCCTCAAGCTCACTGCGGGCAGCGGCCTTGTCCACGGCGGTGCCGAGCATTGCCTGGCGGGCCAGGATCGAGACCTTGTCGTCGGCCACCGAGAGGAAACCGCCGGCCACCGCGGCCTGCACCCAGCCGGCCGACGGCGAGCCCTCCGGCATGATCCGGACGACGCTCCCTGCGGCGAGGATGCCAAGGACCGGGGTGTGGCCGGTGAGGATGCCGAGGTCACCGTCGAGGGTCTTGGCCACCACGCGATCCGCGTATCCGGCCCAGACCTCGCCTTCGGGCACGACCAGTCGCACGTTGAGTGTCACCTGGTCACCTCGCGCGCCCGCGGTCTCGCACTCGCTTCATGTGACTTCGTCACGACCGCTCCAGCTCCTTGGCCTTGCGCTCGACGTCCTCGATCCCGCCGCACATGAAGAACGCCTGCTCGGGAACGTGGTCGAATTTGCCCTCGGTGATCTCCTTGAAGGAGGAAATGGTCTCCTCCAGCGTGACGAACTCGCCCGGCTGGCCGGTGAACTGCTCGGCCACGTACATCGGGTGGGACAGGAACCGCTCGATCCGCCTGGCCCGCTGCACCGTGACCTTGTCCTCTTCGGACAGCTCGTCGATACCGAGAATGGCGATGATGTCCTGGAGCTCACGGTAGCGCTGCAGCATCCGCTGCACTTCGCGGGCCACGTCGTAGTGCTCCTGGCCGACGTACTTGGGGTCCAGGATCCGCGAGGTGGAGTCGAGCGGGTCCACCGCCGGGAAGATGCCCTTTTCTGTGATCGCACGGGACAGTACCGTGGTCGCGTCCAGGTGGGCGAACGTGGTGTGCGGAGCCGGGTCGGTGATGTCGTCGGCGGGCACGTAGATCGCCTGCATCGAGGTGATCGAGTGGCCGCGGGTGGAGGTGATCCGCTCCTGAAGCTGGCCCATCTCGTCCGCCAGCGTCGGCTGGTAACCGACGGCCGACGGCATCCGGCCAAGCAGCGTGGACACCTCCGAGCCCGCCTGGGTGAACCGGAAGATGTTGTCGATGAACAGCAGCACGTCCTGCTTCTGCACGTCGCGGAAGTACTCCGCCATGGTCAGCGCGGACAGCCCGACCCGCAGCCGGGTGCCCGGCGGCTCGTCCATCTGGCCGAAGACCAGCGCGGTGTCCTTGATGACCTCTGACTCGGTCATCTCCAGGAAGAGGTCGTTGCCCTCACGGGTCCGCTCCCCCACGCCGGCGAAGACCGACACGCCGCCGAAGTTCTTGGCGACCCGGCGGATCATCTCCTGGATCAGCACCGTCTTGCCCACGCCGGCGCCGCCGAACAGGCCGATCTTGCCGCCGGAGACATACGGGGTGAGCAGGTCGATGACCTTGATGCCGGTCACGAACATCTCGGTCTTCGGCTCAAGCTGGTCAAGCGCGGGCGCCTGCCGGTGGATCGGCCAGCGCTCGGTGATCTTCAGCGACGCGGTGGGGACGTCAAGCGTCTCGCCGAGTGCGTTGAATACGTGGCCCTTGGTCACGTCGCCTACGGGTACCGAGATCGGGCCGCCGGTGTCGGTCACCGCGGCGCCGCGCACCATGCCGTCCGTCGGCTGCATCGAGATTGCCCGGACCATGTTGTCGCCGATGTGCTGGGCGACCTCCAGCGTCAGCATGTTCGTGTGCCCGCCCATGGTGACGTCGACATGCAGCGCGTTGTAGATCTCCGGCATCTCCTCGGCCGCGAACTCGATGTCGACGACCGGGCCGATCACCCGTGCGACTCGGCCAGTGCCCTGGTCGGCGGGCCCGCCAGCGGCGGCGGCGTGCTCTGCGGTAGCGGTCATGATGATGCTCACTTACTCCCGATCGACTCGGCAAGCGCGTTCGCGCCACCGACAATCTCGCTGATTTCCTGGGTGATCTCGGCCTGCCGGGCCTTGTTGGCTTCCCTGGTGAGCTTCTCAAGAAGCTCGTTGGCGTTGTCCGTGGCCGACTTCATCGCCCGCCGCCGCGCCGCGATCTCCGCGGCGGCGGAGTCGAGCAGCGCGTGGAAGATCCTGCTCTCCACGTACCACGGCAGCAAGGCGTCGAGAACCTGCTCAGCCGACGGCTCGAATTCGTAGACGGGTATCGGCACCCGCTCGACCCGCTCGGTGATCTCGAGCGGCAGCAGCCGGTGGATCACCGGCCGCTGGGTCAGCATCGAGACGAACTCCGTGTAGACCAGGTGGATCTCGTCCACTCCGCCCTCGTCTGCCGGGCGGGCGAACGCGTCGAGCAGGGCCGAGGTGATCCGCGTCGCGTTGGCGTGCGCGGGGGTGTCGGAAAAACCGCTCCACTCCCCCGCCATGGTCCGGTCCCTGAACCGGTGCCAGCCGATGCCCTTGCGGCCCGCGACGAACGGCACCACCTCGATGCCCCGCTGCGCCAGCAGGTTGTTCAGGCCCTGTGCCTCGCGCAGCACGCTGGCGTTGAAGCCGCCGCAGAACCCGCGGTCGCTGGTCAGGATCAGGACCGCGGCCCTGGTCGGGTTCGCCGGCTCGGTGGTCAGCGGGTGGTTGACGTTAGCCGACCTGCTGACGACCGCCTCCACCGCCGCGGTGATCTCCCGCGCGTACGGCCCGGCCGCGTGTGCCCGCTGCTGTGCCTTGATGATCCGGGACGAGGCGATGAGTTCCTGAGCCTTGGTGATCTTGGCGGTCGACTTCACCGTCGAAATCCGCCGCCGGACCGCGCGTAGCTGAGCTCCCATTGGCTACTTCTTTCCTGCCGACGGAGACACGCTCCTGGTGACGGTCTCCTGCGAGATCTCCGCCTCGGTGACCGGCTCGGCCGGCTCCTCGCCGGCCAGCAGTTCACCGGAGCTGGTCTCGAAGCCACGCCGGAACTCCTCGGCGGTGTCCGCCAGCGCCGTCACGGTGTCGTCGGACAGCTCGCCGGTCTCCCTGATGGCGTCGAAGATGCCCGCCCTGTTCCGCGCGATGTAGTCGAGCAATTCGGACTCGAACCGGCCGATGTCCTTGACCGGCACGTCGTCGAGCTGCCCGGTGGTCCCCGCCCAGACCGACACCACCTGGTGCTCCACCGAGTACGGGCTGTACTGGCCCTGCTTCAGCAGCTCGACCAGCCGGGCACCGCGGTCAAGCTGAGCACGCGACGCCGCGTCCAGGTCGGAGGCGAAGGCCGCGAACGCCTCGAGGTCCCGATACTGGGACAGGCCGAGCTTGAGGCCGCCCGCCACCTTCTTCATGGCCTTGGTCTGCGCGTTGCCGCCCACCCGGGAGACCGAGATACCGACGTTGATCGCGGGCCGGACACCGGAGTTGAACAGGTCGGTCTCCAGGAAGATCTGCCCGTCGGTGATCGAGATGACGTTGGTCGGGATGTAGGCGGAGACGTCGTTGCCCTTGGTCTCGATGACCGGAAGCCCGGTCATCGAGCCAGCGCCGAGGTCGTCGGACAGCTTCGCGCAGCGCTCGAGCAGCCGCGAGTGCAGGTAGAACACGTCACCCGGGTAGGCCTCGCGGCCCGGCGGCCGGCGCAGCAGCAGCGAGATCGCCCGGTAGGCCTCGGCCTGCTTGGTCAGGTCGTCGAAGATGATCAGGACGTGCTTGCCCTGGTACATCCAGTGCTGGCCGATCGCCGACCCGGTATAAGGGGCGATGTACTTGTAGCCGGCCGGGTCAGAGGCCGGGGCGGCCACGATGGTGGTGTAATCCATCGCCCCCGCGTCCTCCAGCGACTGGCGGACCTGGGCGATCGTGGAACCCTTCTGGCCGATCGCGACGTAGATGCAGCGGACCTGACGGTCCGGGTCACCAGACTCCCAGTTCGCCCGCTGATTGATGATCGTGTCGATGGCGATGGCGGTCTTGCCGGTCTGCCGGTCACCGATGATCAGCTGCCGCTGGCCCCGGCCGATCGGCGTCATCGCGTCGATCGCCTTGATGCCGGTCTGCAGCGGCTCCTTCACCGGCTGCCGCTGCACGACCGACGGCGCTTGCAGCTCCAGGGCACGCCGCTCGGTGGCATCGATCGCACCCTTGCCGTCAAGCGGCTGGCCGAGCGGGCCGACCACCCGGCCGAGGTAAGCGTCGCCTACCGGAACGGACAGCACCTCGCCGGTTCGCTTGACCCGCTGGCCCTCCTCGATGTGGCTGAATTCACCCAGGATCACGACACCGATCTCGCGGATGTCGAGGTTCAGCGCCAGGCCGCGGGTTCCGTCCTCGAATTCCAGCAGCTCGTTCGCCATCGCCGAGGGCAGCCCCTCGACCCTGGCGATACCGTCGCCGCATTCGGTGACGGTGCCGACTTCCTCGGTGGCGGCGGCGCCTGGTTCGTAAGCCTCGACGAAACGCGCGAGCGCGTCCCTGATCTCCTCGGGCCTGATGGTCAGCTCCGTCATCTTCCTCGCGTCTTTCTCGTCTTAGTCGTGCACATCAGCGGCCTGTCCGGCCCTGGTCGGTAGCGGCCGGTCACGCGGCCAGGCCACGTCGGAGCTCGGCCAGGCGGCTCGCGACGCTGCCGTTGACCAGCTCGTCGCCGATCCGGACCGACATGCCGCCGATTACCTGCGGGTCAAGTACCACGTTCAGGTGGACGTCGTGCCCGTATGCCGCCACGAGCGCGGCCGCCAGCCTGGTCCGCTGCTCGTCGGTCAGCGGCACCGCGACGTGCACCTCGGCTACCAGGCGCTGGCGCAGTTCCGCGGCCAGGTTCGCGTACGACTCCAGGCTCGCATCCAGGCTACGTCCCCGCGGCTGGCCCGCGGCCTGGGTGATCAGCCGGAGTGCCGAAGCGCTGACCTTGCCTTCGAGCAGCTGGCTCACCACGCCACGACGGCCCTGCGCCGGGACGAACTGGTTCGACAGCACCGAGCGGAGCTGCGGGTTGGCCTGGACGATCCGGCTGAACCTGAACAGCTGGTCCTCGACCTCGTCGAGCTCGCCCTGCATGTCGGCGGCCGAGGCGATGGCGAGCACCGCGAGCTGCTCTGTGGCGTCGGGCAGGTCACCGGGCTCTGACCACCGGCCGGCCGCCAGGCCGGCCACCTGCTCCAGCGCGGTCGCCGAGACCTTGCCGCGCAGCACGCTCTGCGCCAGGCCGACCCGCGCTCCGGCGTCCCTGGACGGATCGGACAGGCTCCGGCGCAGGCCGGGCTCACGATCGAGCAGCGCCACGACGGCGAAGAGTTCGTCGCCGACCCCGCTCGCCTGGGCGGCAGCGCCACCAGCAAGCGCCGCGGCCAGCCGCTCCTTGGCCGCCGTCAGCGATGCCCTGCTCGCCCCCCTCATCGGGCTGCCCGTACCCCGGCGGCGGACTCGGCGTCAAGCTCGGCGAGGAACCGGTCGACCATCCGGGCCTGCCTGGCCTCGTCCGCCAGCGACTCGCCGACGATCCGGCTTGCCAGTTCGACCGCCAGCGTGCCGACCTCGGCACGCAGCGCGGTCTGCGCCTGCTGCCGGTCGGCTTCGATCTGCGCGCTGGCCGAGTCGATGATGCGCTGCCGTTCGGCCACGCCTTCGGCCCTGCCCTGCGCCACGATCTGCGCGGCCTCTTCCTTGGCCGCCTCGCGCAGCCTGGCCGCCTCGTGCCTGGCCTCGGCGAGCTGGGCACGGTACTGGTCGAGCACGCGGTTGGCCTCGGCCTGGGCGTCATCCGCCCGCTTGAGGCCGCCCTCGATCGCGTCGGTGCGCTCCTCGAGCGTCTTGCTGATCCTCGGCATCAGCACCTTGGCCAGCAGCGCGAACACGATCAGGAACGCGATCGCGCCGATGATGAGCTCGGTCAGGTTGGGCAGCAACGGCCCAAGTGATGTCGCCGCCAGATACCTCACGGCACAGCCTCCTGGTAGTAGGAGATCACGTACAGAGTTCGCCTGGCCGTGATCAGCCGGCGGCGTGGAAGATGAACGGGATCACGATTCCGATCAGCGCCAGGGCTTCGGTCAGCGCGAAGCCGATGTACATGTTCGAGCGGATCAGGCCAGCCGCCTCCGGCTGCCGCGCCATCGCCTCGACGCCGTGCCCGAAGATCAGGCCGATGCCGATGCCGGGACCGATCGCCGCGAGGCCGTAGGCGACCGCGCCGAAGTTGATGTTGAGAGCTGGCGTCGCGGCCGCCGCCAGAACGGGGTGCAGGGCATCAAGCATGGGTGCTTTCCTTTGCGGTCAGGCCGGCGGACGCTCCCCCGGCACCAGGGTGAATCAGGAGCCCGCCACCAGCGCTGTCCGCGGCTGGCTGACGGTGCGGCGCGGCCATGTCAGTGCGCCCCCTCCAGCGAGCCGCCGAGGTACTGCGCGGTCAAGATCGTGAAGATGTAGGCCTGCAGCGCCTGGATCAGCATTTCGAACGCGGTCAGCACGACGGTCAGGATGAACGACGTGGCGCTGAAGAGCAGCGGGATGCCGGCCGTGAACAGGTACCAGGACGCGATCGTGAACACCGACACCAGGATGTGCCCGGCGAACATGTTCGCGAACAACCGGACCGCCAGCGTGAACGGCCGGATGAGTACGTACTGGAGGATCTCGACCGGG
The DNA here is from genome assembly GCA_035533915.1 of Streptosporangiaceae bacterium. Lineage (GTDB taxonomy): Bacteria > Actinomycetota > Actinomycetes > Streptosporangiales > Streptosporangiaceae > Chersky-822. The sequence goes on along the minus strand of DATLSX010000168.1, from coordinate 18,315 downwards.
GCCAGGATCATCAGGATTCCGAGCGGTACGTCCTTCGGGATCATGTTCCTGAAGTAGCCGCCCAGGCCCTGGTGCTTGATCCCGAGGAAGGTGTACGTCCCGTACACCATCAGCATCAGCGCGACCGGGAACGCGATCCGCGACATCGCGGGGAACTGGGCGAGCGGGATGATCTCCATGATGTTCATGATCCAGATGAAGAAGAAGAGCGATACGAGGAACGGCAGGTAGCCGTCGCCCTTCTTGCCCATCATCGGCCGCAGGATCTGGTCGCGTACGAAGAAGATCCCCAGCTCGCCGACGTTCTGCACGCCCCTGGGAACGAGCTTGGGATTGGCGAACGCGGCCCAGAAGAAGGCGATCACGACGGCCGCGCAGATGACCGCGAGCAGCATCGGCTTGGTGAAGGCGACCGGGCCGATCTTGAAGATCGCCGGGAATTTAAAGCTGTCCAGGCTCGGTGCCTGGTAACCGCAGCCGGAGCGCAGGTGCGACGACGTCTCCGTGCAGTTGGTCGCAACGAGCGCTATCACGTCACTGGCCAACGCGGTCTCCTCCTGCCTGATGCGTACGCATGCTGTCGTCGGTCGTCACTGACCAGATTCCTTCCGGCGTGGAATGCCGCGCCAGCCCGGGCCGTCGCGGGGGTAGCCAGGTGAGCGTAACCGGCCTGCGCCTGCCGGGCGGCAGCGGGGTTGCCCAGGCCCGCGGCCCGGCCATTCCCCCGCGCACGGCGCCCGCCGGCCCTCCGGTGACGTGTGCTTTCACTGTCGTCCGTAGCGGTAGATCACCGCGAACACGCCGATTGCCACCCCGACCAGCATCCCGACAGGGAACAGCAGCGCGATGTGCGTCCACCGGCCGAACAGCCAGCCGAGCGCACCGTAGAAAGCCATGCCGGAAATCAGGTAGCCGAAGATCGCCCAGCCCGCGTTGTGCGAATCGTCGGCCATCACGCCTCGCCTCGGTTCGACCTACGACGCCCACCGCTCATCCCCGCCCTGCGGGCTCGACGTAGGGAGCCTTCAGCCGCATCGACCAGAACACCTGCGATGCCGACCAGGCGAGGATGCACGCGAGTGCGGTAATGCCGAATAGCCGCGAGTTGAACGCCGTCGTCCCCGCGAAACGCACCACAAAGAACAGCAGCACCAGTATCTTGGCGATGTACGTCGTCATCGCCGTCACCATCATGGCCTGCGGGCTCTTGCGCGCGGCCCGGCCCACGGCGAAGACGCTGATCGCGAAGAAGACAGCGACCAGGGCGACCCCGAGTACCGCGCCGAGCAGTCCCTTCGGCCCGCCGACGGCGACGCTGACGACCGCCATGATCGCTCCGACGGCCGCCGTGGTCATGGTCGACCGGCGGACGATCTGGGCGTAGTTCGCCAGCATCGTTGATGACTCCGGTGGGCCTGGGCCGTCGGCCTGGCGGCCGGACGGCACATGACAAAAGTCGGTGTCCTGGTGACAGCGCGACCGCCTGGCAGCGTGAGAAAATCCCGCGCTGCCGGGCGAGCAGAACGTATCACGGGCCACGCACCCGACTGTGCGTAGTTGCTCGTGAAAGATATCACAAGCTGTCCGACGATGGCCCCACCAGGTCACCGAACGTGACGAATGGAGCCGATGCGACCGGTGCGCAGTGCCACCTCCGCAGGGCTCGGGCCGAGGTCGGCAGTGGACCTACGGCAGTGGGTCCGCGCCAGTGGGTCCGCGCCAGTGGTGAACAGCGAACTCCAGTAGTGGTCTGCCTGGCAGCGAGACTAGGGTACGACCCGGCCGGACGCCCTGGTGACCGGCAGCGGCATCGGCATGGTGGCGTCGAGCGGGTTCACCGGTGTGGGCTCGATGATCGGAGCCCAGGCAAGGGACTCCGGGTTGCCGTCGTCGGTCCTGCGGCGGTGCCGGCTAGCCGATTCGTCGGCACGGTCCCCGTCGACGCGCCAGCCATCGGAACGGCTCGCGTCGACGTGCCGGCCAGCGGCACGGTCCGCGTCGACGCGCCGGCCAGCGGCACCGCGGCCATCGTCGCGCAGGTCGCCGTCCGTGGCCCGCTGACGCACCCGGTCAGGGACAACGGACTCTGCCGCGACGTGGGACCAGCCGGGTAGCGTGTCCGGCACCGGCCGAGCCCGGATCGGAAGATCAGGCGGCAGCACCCGATCCAGTCCGGCCCGGCCAAGAGCAACCCGGTCCGGCGCCTCCGGTGCGGCAAGCAGCGAGGCCGCTCTCGCGACCGGGCCGCTGTAGCTCGGCACTGGCACCGGCACCGGCTGCCTGACCCCGCCGGCCAGCCTGGTCCGCTCCCACCAGCGCAGCTTCGGAATCGACAGCAGCACTAGCACCAGCACTGCCGCCAGCGTGGTCCCGGCGAGCACGATCAACGGCGCGGTCACGATCGACAGGCCGACGACCGCTCCGGCGAACAGCGCAGCCCAGGCGTACAGGATCAGCACGCTCGACCGGTGCGAATGCCCGATGTCGAGCATCCGGTGGTGGAGGTGCTTCTTGTCCGGAGCGAACGGTGACAGACCCGCTCGGGTCCGCCTGACCACGGCGCGCAGCATGTCGACATACGGGATCACCATCACCGCGACCGGCAGCAGCAGCGGCAGGATCTCCGCGTACCTGTTCGCCTTGTTCGCCAGGCTGGTGTAGTCCAGGGTGGAGATCGCCGAGATCGGCACGTAGGCAAGCAGCAGGCCGAGCAGCATCGACCCGGTGTCGCCCATGAAGATGCGTGCCGGGTAGAAGTTGTGCGGCAGGAAGCCCAGGCAGGCTCCGGCGAGGACTACTGACGCCAGCGCGGGTACCGCCTCGGCCGATACGCCAGCGACCCGGGTGAGTGAGTAGTAGTACAGCGAGAACGAGACGGCCGCGATGCACACGATGCCTGCCGCCAGCCCGTCAAGCCCGTCGATGAAGTTGACCGCGTTGATGGTCGCGACCACCAGCAGGATGGTGAGGACGACGCCTTCGTTCGGGCTCAGGCCGAACACGTGGTCGTTGGGCAGCGGGAAGCTGGAAAGCTGTTCCTGCGGACCACTGGCGACCAGGACGCCAGCCGCGGCGACCTGACCCGCCAGCTTGCCGATCGCCGTGATCCCCCAGCGGTCGTCGACCATCCCGATCAGCACGATCAGGCCGCCAGCCAGCAGCAGCCCGCTGACCAGCCCGGTACCGCGAATCACGCTGCGCACCGGCCCGATCTCGCTGGCCGAAAGCAAGCCGGCCACCACGCCGAGATAGATGGCGACTCCGCCCATTCGCGGGATAGGCGCCGCGTGGACGTCACGATCCCGGGCGGGCAGAACCGCACCCACCTTGATCGCGCCGCGGCGGACGAGGGGCGTAGTCAGATATGTGACAGCGGCGGTCACCAGCAGCGTCAGGAGGTATTCATACACCGCGACTCACCACGTCCGGAGATCGTCAGACATCACGACAACTCTATGGCACGCCCGTTGCCCGGCAGGGCGGGACCGTGGCATCGCAAGGTCAGGGCCAGGCCGCGGTCACGAACCGGTCAAGCCCGGTCAGGTCCGAATGGTTCCTCGTCTGCCGCCAGCCGTTCTCTTCGGCGAACACCCAGTAGACGGCCGCGCCCTGCGGCGAGCCGTGCTCCACGGCGACCACGCCACCATGCCGGAGCAGTCGCCGGGCCACGCGTTCCACGACCCGGATCGCGTCCAGGCCGTCAGGGCCGGAGAACAACGCGGCCGTCGGCTCGTACTCGCCCACTTCAGGCGGCACCTGGGCACCGACCGGGATGTACGGAGGGTTGCTGACGACCAGGTCGACGGTGCCGTCAAGCTCGGTGAGAGCGTCCTCGAAGTCCCCAGGGTGCAAGGTCACCCGCCCGGCGGTATGCGGAGCGGCAGCGGCACACCTGGCGATGTTGCGCTCCGTCCACTGCCGGGCCAGCGGATCGCCCTCGACCGCGTGCACCTGCGCCCTCGGCACCTCCTGGGCGATGGCCAGCGCGATCGCGCCCGACCCGGCCCCCAGGTCGACAACGACGGGCTCGGCCACGTCCATTTCGGTGAGCCGGTCGATCGCCCAGCCGGTCATCACCTCAGTTTCCGGTCTTGGCACGAATACGCAAGGTCCGACCTCAAGGTCCAGGTACCTGAAGTAGGCGACGCCGGTGATGTGCTGGAGCGGTTCGCGAGCCTCGCGCCGCGCGACGTCGTCCCAGAACCGCGGGTCGAAGTCGGCGTCCGCGACCAAGTGCAGAGCCGTCCTGGCGACACCGTGCCGGTAGGCCGCCATCAGCTCGGCATCGGTGCGCGGCGACTCCACGCCCGCCTCGGCGAGCCGGACCACCGCCGCGACGATCTCGGCCATGAGCAGGCTCATCGGCGCTCCGCCGGCTCAGCGTGCCGCTGGCACCGCGCCGTGCTGTCACCGCGCTCCGCTGTCACCGGGACCTGCGCTCACTGTGCGGCGGCGATCTTGTCTGCCCGGTCGGCGTCCACGAGGGCGCCGATCACCGCGTCGAGATCTCCGTCGAGTACCTGGTCGAGGTTGTAGGCCTTGAAACCGACCCGGTGATCCGAGATCCGGTTTTCCGGGTAGTTGTAGGTGCGGACCCGTTGCGACCGGTCGACCGTGACCACCTGGCTGCGGCGCTCGGCCGAAGCCTGGGCCGCTGCCTCTTCTTGTGCCACCGCGAGCAGCCGCGCGCGCAGGATGCGCAGCGCAGCCTCCTTGTTCTGCAACTGGCTCTTCTCGTTCTGGCACGAGACGACTATGCCGCTGGGCAGGTGGGTGATCCGCACTGCGGAGTCGGTGGTGTTGACGCTCTGCCCGCCGGGTCCGGAGGACCGGAAGACGTCGATCCGCAGTTCGCTGGGGTCGATGCTGACCTCGACCGGGTCGGCTTCCGGCATGACCAGCACGCCAGCCGCGGAGGTGTGGATCCTGCCCTGCGACTCCGTCACCGGCACTCGCTGTACCCGGTGCACGCCGCCCTCGTACTTCAGCAGCACCCAGGCACCGTCCGGCGTTCCGGCAAGGCTGCCGCGCCCCGCGGCTTTCACCGCGACGGTCACGTCCTTGTACCCGCCCAGACCGGTCACCGTGGAGTCCAGTATCTCGGTCTTCCAGCCCTGCCGCTCGGCGTACCGCAGGTACATCCGCAGCAGGTCGGCCGCGAACAAGGCGGACTCCTCGCCGCCCTCCCCCGCCTTGACCTCCAAGATGACGTCCTTGCCGTCCAGCGCCTCGCGCGGGACAAGCAGGTGCTCGAGGCGCTGCTCGAGCTCTTCCCTGCGCTGGCCGAGTTGCTGTGCCTCGTCGGCGAACGAGGAATCTTCGCCGGCCAGCTCCACCGCCGTGGCCTCGTCGTCGCGGACCTGAAGCCACTGGGCGTACGTGGTGACGATCGGCGTGAGCTCGCTGTATCGCCGGCCAAGTGCCCTGGCCTTGTCCTGATCGGCGTGCACGCCCGGGTCGGCCAGGTCCTGCTCGAGCTGAGCATGCTCGGACGCGAGGTCGGCAAGCCTCTCTAGCACTGCTTACCTCCTCAGGAAAACGGATACGGCCAGGCCTGAGTCCGGCCACGTGGCATCTCGCTGGCCACGCGACCGGACGGCAGCTGCCTGGCTACTTGGCTTGCTTGCCGAAGCGGCGCTCGAACCTGGCGACCCGACCACCCGTGTCCAGGATCTTCTGCTTCCCGGTGTAGAACGGGTGGCAGTTCGAGCAGACGTCGGCGTGGATCACGCCGTTCTTCGCCGTGCTCCGGGTAGTAAAGGTGCTGCCGCACGTGCACGTGACCTCGGTCGCCACGTACTGCGGGTGAATGTCTGGCTTCATGTTCTCTCCTGGTTCCGGCGGTCGCCGGGTCGCCTCGCCGCGCCGCGCGCCGCGGGCGTGAACCGGTACCGCACTTTCCGGCACCCCAGTGTGCCACATCATCAACAGGCGGACTGCCGCCACGATTCCCGCCGACGGCGGCCCGCGTGATCGTGCGGTTCCTGCGAAGTACGGGAACCGCACGATCACCGACAATCCGGGACTGGCGCGCCCGGTAGCGCGGAAGCCTTAGCTGGACGGCGAGGTCTTCTGGACGATCATGAGGAACTCGGCGTTGCTCTTGGTCTCCCTCATCCGCTCCATCAGAACTTCGAGAGCCTGCTGCGGTTCGAGCGAGTGCAGTACCCGGCGCAGCTGCCAGACGATCTTGAGCTCTTCCGGAGTCATCAGCAGCTCTTCCTTACGGGTGCCGGACGCGTCGACGTCGATGGCCGGGAAGATCCGCTTGTCGGCGAGCTCACGGCGGAGCCTGAGCTCCATGTTGCCGGTGCCCTTGAACTCTTCGAAGATGACCTCGTCCGCGCGGGAACCGGTCTCGATCAGTGCCGTCGCCAGGATGGTCAGCGAGCCACCGTGCTCGATGTTGCGCGCCGCGCCGAAGAACCGCTTCGGCGGGTACAGCGCGGTGGAATCCACACCACCGGACATGATCCGGCCGCTGGCCGGAGCCGCCAGGTTGTACGCACGGCCAAGCCTGGTGATCGAGTCGAGCAGCACGACAACGTCGTGGCCCATCTCGACCAGGCGCTTGGCCCGCTCGATGGCCAGCTCGGCCACCATGGTGTGGTCCTCGGCCGGCCGGTCGAAGGTCGAGTGGATGACCTCGCCCTTGACCGAGCGCTGCATGTCGGTGACTTCCTCGGGCCGCTCGTCGACCAGGACGACCATGAGGTGGCACTCGGGATTGTTCTTGGTGATCGCGTTCGCGATGGCCTGCAAGATCATCGTCTTGCCCGCCTTCGGTGGCGACACGATGAGTCCGCGCTGGCCCTTGCCGATCGGGCTGATCAGGTCGATGATCCTGGTGGTCATGATCGTCGGATCCGACTCCAGGCGGAGCCGCTGCTGCGGGTAGAGCGGGACCAGCTTGGAGAAGTCGGCCCGGCTCTTCGACTCTTCCGGGTCAAGGCCGTTGACCTTGTCCAGCCGAACCAGGGCGTTGAACTTCTCGCGCCGCTCGCCCTCGCGGGGCTGGCGGATGGCACCCTCGATCACGTCGCCCTTGCGCAGGCCGTACCTGCGCACCTGGGATAGCGAAACGTAGACGTCGTTCGCCCCTGGCAGGTAACCGGTCGTACGGACAAAGCCGTAATTGTCGAGCACGTCGAGGATTCCGGCGATCGGGATCAGCACGTCGTCCTCGGAGATGACCGGCTCGGACTCGTTGCCGCCACGCTCGCGACGCCGGTTCGTGCTGCTCTGGTTCCGGCTACGGAACCGGTCCCTGTCCCTGCTGCGACGGCTCTGGCCGTCCCGGTCGTCGTCGCGTCCGCCCTGGTCGCGGTAACCCTGGTCACCACGGCTCTGCTGGTCGCGGCCGCCCTGCTGGTCGCCACGGCCCTGCTGGTCGCCACGGCCGATGTCGCGGGACTGGTCCGAGCCGTCGCTGGCCGCCCTAGCCTGGTCATCCCGGCGCACGTTGCCGTTGCGACCGCGCCGGTCACCACGCTGGCCGTCGCGCCGCGACCCGGAGTCGCCGCGCCTGGACGAACCAGACTCAGCATCCTGACCTGCCCCGGCGGTCCCGTCCTGGGCAGTCCCCGTGCCGTCCTGGCCAGCTCCAGCCCCGTGGTCGGCAGCCGTAGCGACCGAGCCCGTCTGCGAAACGCGGGCGACGTCGGTGCCGTTGGCTGCCGGGCCCGAGCCGGGCTCGGCAGCTGCCGAACCGTGCGGCTGGCCTGCCGTGGCCGCTGGCGCCGTCTCGGTCACCGGGCCGGGCGGCGAACCCGCACGCAGTCCGGATGTGTCCTCGCTGACCATGCTGAGCTGCCCTGATCCTTCTGATTCCATGGCGTCCTGCTCAAAGGGGCGGTTAGCGCCGGCTCCCGCAGGCGCGCCCCGCTTGACTGAGTTTCCGTTTGCTTTGCTCTGATGTCCCCGGTCCAGTGCCCGTCCTGCCCCGCTGACGACGGCCGGCTCAGTGCTGGCCGGCTCAGTGCTGGCCGAACCAGTGCTGGCCGAACCAGTGCTGGCTGGCTGAGTAGCGACTGGCGCCTGGCCGGCACCATGACCTCCGCCACCGAGCGCACCGCCGCCGTGCTGCCGGTCTTCAATGGCGGCAATCAGCTGGCCCTTGCGCATCCGGCCAGTGCCGGTGATGCCGAGTGACTGCGCGAGGCGCTGCAACTCCGGCAGCAGCATGGCCGGCAAACGCCCAGCCCGGCCGGTCCCGCTCGACTGGTCGGCGGCCGTGCCGGCAGGCCAGGAGCGTACCGCGCCGGTCTGCTCCGCGGAAGACCCCGCCGCGCCAGACTCGGGGCGGGAACCGTCGGCCACATCAGGCGTGGCTCCGTCCTTCGACAGCGGCTCCGCCGAGTCGGAGAACAGATTGGTAGTTTCGGTCACAAGGGGTCCTTCCAGGATGTTAGGTCACCAGCTAGCGACAGCCGGCCGCTCAGTGCCGTGCGGTTGCCGCTCTCGGCACCGCCCTGATCGGCCAGGCCGGTCATCGTGCAATCCGCAATCTCCCGTACTTGCCTGGAAACTGCCGGTAGCCGAAAGCATGATCGGTCCGGGCGGTGAGCCAGGCGCGTGCTTCGAATGTCTCCCGACAGATGGATGTCACCGAGAGCAACCCGCCACCGCATGCTGCGGAGTTGGACTGACGGGATGCGGATATGCACCTCACCCCGGGTAGGGGCGCCTGGTGCCTCGCACAGTCTAACACCAACAGCGGTCACGGCATTCCTTCTGACCCCTGGCCGCGTCCGAGCACTGTTATCGCACAGCAGAACAGCTAGGGACGCCACCAAAGTTACGAACACTCGACTCCGGAAAGCTCTGTGCCGGCAGAGTCTGCCTCGTAGGTCACTGCCCGGCTCGTGGGGGTTGAGCTACGCCGAGATCGTCGGCGCCTCGGGGGCTTACACGCCATGCGATACCCGCTTCACTCACGCTTGAACCTCGGGCCGGAGAAATCATGTTGCCGTCCGTAGCGGTTCAATATCAGGCTGAAATTACATGAACTGGGAGTTTCTGACAAGACCCCAAACGGCCGACGCGACTTACCGGCTGGCGCATCACATCCGCGCCGGTGCGGATATGCCAAGCAAGGTCAGACCGGCATCGAGAACGACGCGGGCCGCGTCCGCCAGTTCAAGCCTAGCTGCCGTTTGCTCCCCCGCCAGAGCGGCCGGTGCGCCGCGACCGCGGAAGGGCAGTGCCGGGCAGCTGTCCGCGCAGTCCAGCCACGCGCTGGCGAGGTTCTCGAGGTACGCGGCAAGCTCGGCCGGGCGGCGGCGGCGGGCGGCGGCCGCGACACGTTCTGGGAGCCAGGACATCGCGTCGACAAGGACGAGCTCGGGCGGCATGAGGCTCGGTACCCGCTGGTGCCGTTCTGCCTGCTGGTCCGGCGCCAGCCCGAGGTCGGCCGCCCAGCGCAGCACCGAGGCTGCGTCGGCATGGGAGTACCTGACCGTCACGAACGGGTTGGTCAGGTCCAGCGGGAGGCCAAGGAGGCGGCTGAACGCCCCGGCTCGCGGTGCGGACGTCCTGGCCAGCGCATAGCGGACCGCGTCGGCACCGTGCTGCGCCACGGCGGCATTGACCGGGCCTCGGCCGGCCCGCGCAGCCGGCCCTCCGCCGATGTCGTCCGTGGTGACCGGCACCGGACCTGCGTGGGCCTGCGTCGTCGGTTCAGGCGTGGGCTCTCGTTGCGAATCAAAGAAGAGAACGTCGGCTCCGGCGGCGTCCGCGAGGCGGCCCGCCAGCGCGTCGCGCTGGGTTCGCCAGGCCTGCTCCCAGCCCGGTGCCGTGGCCGGATCCGCCAGCCGGGGCGCGGTCAGCCTGGTGCCGGCCAGCGCACCGCTCGCCGCGGCCCCCGGCCCCGAGCCGGCGATCCTCGCGGGCAGGCCGGCCAGGCGGGCCGCGGTCACCGTCACGGTCAGGTAGCCGCCGCCGGTCATCCGGGCGCTGCCGATCCACGGCACCGCGGCCAGCCCCGCCGCCAGGAGCTCGGCGACGGGCTCGGCAGCCCGGCCCGTCAGGCCGGCGACTGCGAGCGGAAGGGATGTCGCGTACGTGCCGGGACCGCCGCCGGTCTCGGCGGGTGCTGGCCGCCAGGTTCCGGCTGCTGACAGGCTGGCAGCCTGCTCCGGCAGCTCTCCGGCGGCGACCATGGCCTGCAGGACTCGGCTGATCTCGGCGCCGATGTCGCCGGGAATCATTTGGGCAGCTCAGCTAGCCGGTCCGCGTCAGTCGAACGCGGAACTCGGGGCGCCGGCCAGCTCGCGGACCACGCGGATCATCTCCGCCGGGTCGAACGGCTTGGTGAGGTAGGCATCCACGCCGACCTGCCGGCCCCTATTCCTGTCGTCCTCCTGCGCGCGGGCGGTGATCAGGACGACCTTGATGCCTGCCGTGACCGGGTTGCGGCGGAGCTGGGTCGCGGTCACCCACCCGTCCAGCCTGGGCATCATCACGTCAAGCGTGATCACGTCGGGCTTGACGTCCTCGACCTTGTCCAGGCAGTCCTGGCCGTCGACCGCAGTGAAGACCTCGAAGCCCTCGAGGGTCAGGTTGACGGCGATAAGCTGCCTGATGACCTCATCGTCATCGACAACCAGCACCCGCCCGAGTCCCTGTGTCACGGGCGTGAGGCTACCGGGATCGGACGGTCTCACGCTCGCAGATCGAGCACGTGTCCTACAGAACCTTGCGACTGGTACCCTTGCTCAGTCCCCGAAGGACCTGTGCTCGGGGATGTCGACGCGCCAGCCCCCATAGCTCAGGGGATAGAGCAACGGCCTCCGGAGCCGTGTGCGCAGGTTCGAATCCTGCTGGGGGCGCCCTCTGTGACCTGGTCAAATGTCAGCTGACCTGCGAGTTCGTCGATTGCGGCTCTTGAACTGTATGCAGCTAGATGCCGCGAGATGCCGCTCGAAGTCACGGTTCCCGGAACATACGCGGAACGAGACGGGCACCGTCTGCCGAGGGTGAGCACCGGATCTGGCCTGGTGAATGCCCCACATCTTATGGCGCGCACCGCGTTCCTCGATTAGGTGAGAGGTCGGGCTTGGACGCAGAGGGCCTGATGAATGTTCGAGGCGTTACGTGGTTTGAGGGCCAGGACATCCAGCCGCTATCACGCTCGGCCTGCTCCGAGCTCAGCAGGCGCCTGCCCTTCCACCGTGTTCGACAGCATGTTTGAATACGACCGTGGAACAGGCACTCTGCCCTTAATCCCGCAGCGTTGTCGGATGCATCACCCGTGAGTGCTAGGCCTGTTCACGATCGACTGGGAGCCGTGTGAGTGCGCGCCCGCGCAAGCCGCCCGCTGCGGCCGCATCGCGGTCCGCTGCCTGCAGCCTCGCTGCCAGGGAGAGTGGCTCGCGCCGCGGCATCACAGAACGAATCCCAACGGGAACCTGTGGCCCTTTACGGACGCCCGGTCCAGTCATCGCAGACGCTGTCCCATGTCTGCCGCGACAGTTCATGGCAGTACGGCAGCTGAGACAACGGGAACCGCAGCCGCCGGTACATCGACCACGATGCCACCTCCAGGTGCCCGAGCCTGCGATCCCGGAAAGATTCCAGCGCCGGCAGCAAGTCCGAGTCATCGCTAACCACCACGAACGCGTCAAACTCCGCATGCCGCGACGCGGCGGTCAGCAGTACATCGACGGCCAGGCCAACGTCGACACCCTTCTCCTGCGGCGGGTCGCCACGCGTCACCAAACCGGTCGCCCGGTCCACCGACCACCCCCGATACCGCATCGAGCGGGTCAGCATCCGCACCCGGGCATCCTGCTCCCACTCCGCTTGCTGCGCTCTGCTCACCGCATAGAAGCGCGGCTCGAAATCAGCTACCGGCATCCCCCGATGCACCCGGACCTCCGCCAACACCGAAGGGCGGCACCGCGCCGCCGCCACCGCATCCCCGAGTCGGCCCGGATGCGGCACGTGCCGATGCCGGGCATCGCCCGCCGCGTACACGTCGCAGCCCGTCAGGTACGTGTTCTGATAGTCACCAGCGTCGAATGCTCCGTAGAGTGCCAGATCGATGCCTGCAGCGAATCCACTGATCACCGGCGCACACCCGCGTCAGCCACGCCCGCGCAAGCTGTTCGGCCTGCAGCCCCTGCTCGCCTGCCAGCTGGATTCATGCAATATCTACCTAAGCTAGGCGAGGACCTCAGTAAGTGGCGTCCCTGAGGAACCTGCATTTCTCGCGAACAAGAACAGGCATAATGGACACACTTCGACGCAAAAGGATCTGAACGTGAATCAGGCCGGCCTAACTACCTAGAGCCTTCTGAGCAGATTGTCTCGCGGTTTGCAGGCACTGTTGCTTGCCGCAGTGGCTCTTGCAGCAACGGGACTACTATGGCTAGGCGTCTCCATGCATACAGGGATCTGGCGGCAGTTCCTGCTAGCCATAGAGGGTTATTCAGGACCGATCCTGTAAAATTCCAGGGCAATAACGGCTGAGATAGTCTCCGCAAAGCTCGCGAGCGGGCGGCGGTAGTCCACATGGAGAATTCGCCAGGTCTTCAGGTTGGCGATGGCCCGCTCGATCCGGTAGCTGATCTGGTTCACCGCCTTACTGAATTCCTTCTCCCAGTCGAGGAGGTCGCGGAACTGGGGTTTCCTGATGGGCGTCAGCATTCCGTTCCCGATGTAGCCCTTGTCCCCGATCCAGTCGGCGAAATCTCGAGCGCGGCTGAGTCGTGGCGATTCCCGGTGACCGGGTCCGAGACCCATTGCAGCCGTCCGTACAAGGTCGCAGGCGACCTGGACGTTCATTCCAGTGGTCTTGTGCTTGCCGGAGTACAGTTCCGGGCTCGCGTGCCATGACCAGCACGGGAGCAGCGTGCCATCGACTATGTACTGCGTGCCGCGATCGAGATCCTCCGCTACCGGAACGTACTCGGCCAGCATCCGGGCGATGATCGGTGTCAGTCCTGTAATGGCGCGGCTGATAGCTGGCTGTGATACTCCGAAGTACTCCGCGAGTTCCGCCTGCACGTGATTCCTGCGCATGCAGGTCAGGGTCACTATCACCGCCTTGAACAACCCGAGAACCGACGGCCAGTGATTAATCCCGGGTTCCAGCTCGGCTGCTCTAACCATGGCGCACAGGTCAACGATCTCGTCCTTGGCGAATCCAGTGGTATGATACATGCCTGGCGGTTCGTTTCTCTAGATTTGAGTGTGGTAACCCAATTCTTTCGAGAAAAGGACCGCCTTTTATGCAGGCGCGCCGGAAGATTGCCGATCTATCTAAATGCGCTAGGCCCCGTGAATAACCCTCAATGCCTAGGCCTTGTTCGTGGGCAGCTGGCGGCGCATCCCGTCCGGGGCGAGCTTGGCGAGCAGCCTGTGCAATCGGCACACCGCCTGGATGCGCTGGGCAGTGAACTCCTCGCGGGCGAGCCTCGCCGAACCAACTTAGATCTTCGGATTAGAATGCTGGGAGCTTGAGCTGCTGGCCCGTCCTATCAGCAAGCCCAGGGTCAATGAATGCGTTCGTTACAGTAAGCTGCTCGTTAGCTTGGTCATAGTCAGACCAGTCGATCCTGGCAGTCCATCTCTGTGCGAACCGCAGCACGGCTATCAGGCTTTCACCCGCCCCAGCTCGGTTGCTCAGGCCAGATAGCGCCGCCAAGTAGTTGTTGCGGTAAACCGTTGGAATTATGATCCTGACCTGGCCTCCCGCGGTGAGCGCAGCATTAGAGATAGCGCGCGCCAATCGACCGTTCCCGTCGTCGAACGGATGACATTCGGTTATGAGAAACATCAGCGCGACCGCACGCTGAAACGGATCAGTGAGCGGATCGAGTATCTCGAAACCGCGTCTAAGAGTACCCTCAACCAATTCAGGTGCGACGAACTCGTATCCACCAGCGTAATTCGGCCTATTCTTAAATTCTCCGGGCCGCTTGTCCGGGTGAGCAGCCAGCAACATGGCATGCTGTGTGCGCAGCATATCGAGTAGAGACTCCGCTGTCGAAGGCGTACGAGAGCGGGTCGAAGGATCAGAGACCAACCTATAGGTAGCTGCGACGTCATGAGCATCCTCAGGTCGCGCGCTGGGCACAAATCCTTCAACAACAATACTGCGGGCTTCCTCAACCCCGAACTCGGTCCCTTCGATAAAATTAGAGAAGTAAGCCTCGAAGAAGGCAAGCCAACGCCACCGTGATGCTGGTCCGAGTTCTGGGATAGGCTCAGGAGCAGTGTTATCAAGCGTCGTTACGAGGGAACTCAGCAACTGGATACGGTGCTCGTCATAAGGTCGGCCGGCAAGACGCGCTCCCAGCCGCGATGAAACGGGCTTGTCGGATGACACACTACCCAACACTGAAATTAGTCGGCGCCGAACCAAGTCGACGGCGCGCCGATCAAAATGCGAGTCGATAACATCCAACTCTCGCAGAACGTTCTGGATCCTGCCCGCACCGCCGGTCCTCGCCATCTCATCTATGCGATCCTCAACGGCCTTAGTCCCTGCCTGTCGCGTTGATCGCCCCCTTGGGGTGGGTTTCCCCTCGTACCGTGGAGACATGGCCTATAAGGAGGAATGGCGATGTCGGAGTCACGCAGGAAGTTCGACCGGGATTTCAGGGAAGGGGCGGTCCGGCTGGTCCGGGAGACCGGGAAGCCGATCGCGCAGGTTGCCCGGGAGCTCGGGATTCATGACGGGACGCTCGGTAACTGGGTGAACTTGGACCGGCGCCGGCGCGGGCCGGGGGACGGGTCCGGGAACGGGGAGCTGGGCGAGGGCGAGCGGGCGGAACTGGCCCGGCTGCGTAAGGAGAACGCCGAGCTGCGGATGCGGTGCGATGTCCTCAAGCGCAGTCTCGCCCTCTGGGTAACGGACGCGACGGGCAGGTAGCCGTGGCCGCCTTCATCGCCGCCCAGAGGGCGCGGCACGATGTGCCGCACGCGGTGTCGTGCCGGGCGCTGGGGGTGTCGCAGTCCTGGTTCTACAAGTGGGCGCGGGGTGACCGGTCGCCGGGGCTGGCGCGGCGGGCGGCGCTGGCGGCCGAGGTAGCGCGGCTGTTCCGGGCGCACGGCGGGACGTACGGGTCGCCGCGGATCACCGCTGACTTGAGGGACGCCGGATGGGCGGTCAGCGTGAACACGGTCGCGAAGGTGATGGCAGAGCTGGGCCTGGCCGCCCGGCGCAGGAAGAAGCGGAAGGCCTCCACCCGGCCCGGGAAGGGCCGCTGGCGTGCCCCGGACCTGGTCGGACGCGTTTTCAGCGCGCAGACGGTGAACCGGAAGTGGTTCGGCGACGGTACCGAGATCACCACGGATGAGGGCAAGCTGCATCTTGCTTCGGTACTGGACATCGGGTCACGGCGGGTCCTGGGGTTCGCCCTGTCCGAGCGTCATGACGCGGAGCTGGCGTACGGGGCGCTGGCGATGGCGGCCGCGGTCCGGGGCGGGAATGTCGCCGGGGTGATCTTCCACACTGATCAGGGCAGTGAGTACACCTCGGGCCTGGTCCGCGCGGCCTGCGAGCGCCTCGGGATCCGGCAGTCGATGGGCCGGCCGGGATCGGCGCTGGACAACGCCGCGATCGAATCGTGGCACTCCACGCTGGAGTTCGAGCTGCGTTCACTGGAGCACTTCACCACCAGGGCGCAGGCCCGGGCCCGGATCGCCGGGTGGGTCGATGAGTACAACACGGTCAGGAGGCATTCGGCGATCGGCATGATCTCCCCGGTCGCCTTCGAGTCCAGGCAGGCCGGAGAACTGGCGGCATGAGCACAGCCCGGTCCGAGATGACGGAGGCGGCTGCGCCGCCGCTGACCCCTTCAAGGTGCCCCGCGCATGGTACGGGGCCCGCCCCTCCGGCCTCAAGGCTGCTACGCCTCGCTGACGCGACGACCCTTCGGGCCGGCCTTGACCCCGGAGACCACTGCGGCCCCCCGGGCAGGAAGCACAGGCAGGCCACGCCTGCCCCCCGCAGCGCGCGGGACACCCATAAGGCCCGCACGCCGCGCAAGATCACCACAACAGAAGTCTCCACGGTTCGAGGGGATTGCCAGGGGCCGACCGGCAGTGGTTATGTTCTCCACCAGCGATCGCGCGTATCCGGCCTGGGCAAGACCACCAGGCAGCGGTATGTCACCGGGACACCGCCCAGGGCCTACCCGTGGGCTGATGGTGAGTCCCGGCATCGGCAGATCACTACTACGAGTCAGTTGAGGCTGACACAGGTAGAGCCAGCCATCCACCGGCACTGGACCGGCAAGTCCTGACCGATCGCACAAGACGGCGTCAGGCCACACCGAGGCGGCTATCGCCAGAGTGTGATGCCGCACGAGTGCCTCAGGCGGCAACGTACCATCTACGGTGTAGATGCCAGGAGCAACCCGGATGGCTCTGCCGACCTTGGCCAGACGACTAAGCTGCGCGCGGTTAGCGGGAGTCGCGAACTGCAGTGTTCCAGCTGGATGTGGCGGAGCAACGTTTTCGTTCAAATCTGAGGCTCTCGAACGATGGCGGGCAACTGACTAGCCGATATTACTGACCCGACGCAACAAATCTTGCTTAATACAAGTCCTCCAAGCCTAGTCTCTACCGCAACCCTCAGCACACCTGACGGAGCCGCGGACGCTCAACTGACGTGACGGTTCGCGAAGGTTATACATATTCGCGAAGTTGAAGACCCCTCCACGCCCAACACCAGACCTCCGCAGCAGACTCGACGCAGTCAGAGAGATCGTCCGGGGCTGTCGTTCAACAGCAGACGTTCTGTCCGACCCTAGTGATCTCACATTTGCCTGCGAAGCAACTGCCATGGCCGCGATCCGGGGCGGGGCCATAACCAGCGCATGCTCCTTGACCACGATGGGCTGGGCCGGTGCTCGCCTCAGGTTCTGGGCGCTGCTGCAGCACTGATTCTGCGCGGGTTCTGGTCAGAACGCCATCACTGGCGCCGTGCTCACGCCGACGTCGCCTAGCTACCCCGCGGCCGGAACAGACAGGTCAGTGAGGTGCGTCTTGCTGTCCGCCGGATCCCGGCCCGATCGCGGCGTAAGCAGGAACCGCCGCTCCGCAGCAGCCTCTATCCGCTCGCGCGAGTACAGGAGGGGGAAGCTCTCATCGCGTGCCCAGGCGGTGAGCAGGTCGGCGTAGTGCTGGCTGGCTGGATCTCCCGATTGCCCGGGTGAGTTCATCGCCAGCGAGTTGTCCCAGTCACCCACGTCGAGCACCATCCGCATGGTGGCGCCCACGGTCTGGACGAAGCCCGGAGCACCGTAAGAGGTATTGCCGACGGTGTCGCCGCAGCCACCCCGCGGCTGTGGGCCGAGTCGGTCCAGGTCGTCGGTCACGTCGCTGAGTATTGGCCCGAGCGGGTGCCTGAGATCCGCTCTGTGCAGCGCACCCCACTGCCAGGTCTGCCGATCCGGCCCGAGCCGATCTCTGAGTTCGCCCATCGCGCTGGCCAGCGTGGACTCAAGGACGCTGGCGACTCGGCTGGCTGCCTCCGGTGAGGTCCCGGCGCGCTCGATGAGCGCGAACTCGATCCGGGCATCACCGGTGACGACGGCATGGTTGACCAGGGCTTTCAGCGCCAAGTTTCGTTGCTCTTCCCGGACGCGTCCGGCGAGAGCGTCGGCAAGCAATGCAGGGCGCAGATGCGTGCGGAACCAGACTTCGAAGAGCGCGGCTGCGGCCGACCGCGGATCCATGCAGCAGTCCCACTCCGCCAGCATCGCCGCTCCGCGCGCTGCGAGCGGGTCAGTGCATGCAAGCCTTGCCAGCGGCTGCCGCAACTGGCGGGCGACCAGCGATAGATAATCGTTTTGCAAGGCAGCGGAGTCCGCTATTGTCCGGGCCTGGCCTGCTTCAAGTACCTCCGCGATCCTGCCGTAACGGAACGGCGGATCCCATTCGAAGCCAAGGTGCACGCCGCCAATCTGGTCTGGGTCGATGTTGCGCTGATTGGCTGTAGCGAGCCAGCCGCACTCCGGATTGATCTGCGCGGGAAGGTCCGCCGTGCTGAGAAAGCCGGACCATTCGTAGCGGCCGTCCCCGGGAACGGGCAGCAGGCCGTCCCAGTTCGGCCGCACCGGAACCAGCGCGGCGGGCTGCCAGCCTATGTTTCCGCGCACGTCCGCATAGATGAGGTTCTCTCCCGGTGCCCCCCAGCCTCGCGCCGCAGCCCTGAATTCGTCCCAGCCACTCGCCCTCATCAGGCCGATGCCTGCTGCGTAGGGCGCCATGCCAGGCTCGAGCCAGGCGGCGCGCACGCTGAATGCGGTCTGATGGTCAGACGCCTCGTGCACCACTGGTCCGTGCCTGGTGAACTTCAGC
>DATLSX010000167.1:0-7520 GCA_035533915.1 Streptosporangiaceae bacterium | reverse complement strand
CAGCCACCGGCGAACCGGCGGGCGCACGATCTGCCAATAGGTTTCCAAAGGAACCTGAGAGGGCGAGTGCTGACCCAGCCGGCCGCTGCTGCAGTCGAGCCTCCCAGAAGCGGACCCGACTGATCTCATTAGAGAGGGCCGGCCCCGCCGGTGCTCATCTATCCCCAGGTGAGCCACCGGGGCCGGCGGCTCACCTGGCAGCGGATCCGCCAGGCCGGCGAACGCCTCGTGCGCGACCGGCCAGGACACCCCGGCATGGCGGGCCGCCTCAGCCGGGGTGACTCCCCGCTCCGCGACCTCGGCGCCCAGCCTGCTCCCGCGGCCGGGCCGTCACCCGGCGGCGCGGCGGGACTCCCGGCAGCGACTCGGTGAACGTCTTACGGCCGCAGCCCTCATCCGCGCATTTCCGCCGCCGCTTCACCCAGCACAGCCGCACCCGCCCCGAGCTGCCGCGCGCGTCTTCCGGCCAGGTCGCGACCTGGCCATGGACCCGGGACGACACCGTCCCGCAGCCCGGGCACGCCGCCGCGCCCGGGTGATCCGTTACCGCCCGTGCCGTCACCGTGCCGCCCGGGCCGGGCTCCGCGCCGGTGATCCGCAGGCCATCCATGCCGAACAGCACGGACGACCGTATCCTCGGACACGATGCCCGCGGCTCTCTGATGATCTTGAAGTCTGCGGTAAGACCCAAGATCGTAAAAGCCGCGGGCATCACTATCCCGGCGACACGCCCGGCCGGCAACAGGACGCGCCGCACCCCGCCAGGCCGCCCCCGCGCCGCCACAACGCTCAGTAACAACAGCGCATCACGCGAAGTAATCAGACAGTAACCGCATCCCGGTTAACTTCGAAGAGCCGCGAAACTGGCCACGCTGTGTCGCGCTAAGTCATTTGACATTCGGCGTTCTTACGGCTCGTTGTAGGGGGTGAGCGGGGCAGATGTGAGTGAAGCCGGAAAAGGCGAGCGACTCCCCGGCAAGAATCCTGTCCCCGGGACGCTGTCAACGGCGCGTGAGTACTGAGCCTTGGCGGCATGCCACGCCGGGGTCAGTACTCACGTGCCGCCAACAGACGTGTATGCGCTTCATGATGCGCACGCGGCGACTGGCGTGCCGGCGAAAGTGGCGAGAACTGGCCTGGAATCAGGATTCTGGGCTGAGCATGATGTCCAGCGCAGTCTGGCCGAGCTGAGCGCGTTCGCGGCCGAGCGGGCGCCATGCCGGGTGCTGATCATCCAGAAGTGCGTTTATGACGCGTAGCTGCTTCCGGTCAGACTTGCTCAGGTTGCGCGCGGCTTCGACCGGATCTGGGACGAGCGACAGGAGAAAGGCCGCGTCACTGAAATCTGGATTCGCATCCGTACGGGTCGGAACCGTTGTTGCCGTGGCTTTCAGCACGATCGCCGCAGCGAGCGTGGGACGGTGAATCAGTCCCGTAGTTCCCGCGATAGATACCTCGACGCGTTCAGAGTTGTTCAGCGCTCTTCTCGATCCGGCTGCTTCGATCGTCCGGGCGCCGCGGGTTGTCGCGAGGTCCGCTCGCGCGCCGACATTATCTGGTGCGAGCACGTCGAACATGATCCTGCCCGGCCCCGGTTCGGCTGCCTTCACGTAGCGGTGGCCGATGCCATCGGGGCTTATCCCCTCAAGCTCGATGCTGTTGTCCTCCAGCCAGCGGCAGAGGTCTCGGAGGGCCGTCGGCTCAGCACGGATGTCCACGACTAGGTCAACGTCATCGGTGGCGCGAGGCGGGTCAGCGCCGTACTCGGCTGCGAGCAGCCAGACCATCTGACCCCCGACCAGGCACCAGCCGGCCGGAAAGACCCCGGCGAGCCGGAGGAGAACCAGCCAGCCCTGCTTCTGGGCGGGGGACATGATCTCAGCGAGCGTGACCGGAGCCATGATCCTTGCTCATTTCTCTGCCATCGGCCATTCTCGCCGGATTAGGCGACGGCCGGGCTGGGCGCTGGCTGGTCAGGGTGGTGAACATCGCGCTCAATTGAAGCAGTGCCGATCGGCGGGCGCGCGGGTCATCCTCGTCGAGCAGGTCAGCGGCCGCGGCCGCAGGAACCACGAGTCCTGGCCGTCCCGGGATCAGGTCGCAGGGCACGCCTTCTGGCACGGCATGCAGCCTGACCTGACCGTCTGGGTCAGGGCGCAGGCGGTATTCGTTGACAATCTTCTTGACTTCGGACCTGGCCACGTACAAGTCGCAGACCGGTGTCGCGGACAGCCCGTCGCCAATCCGGGCGGCGGCCCTGTCGCCTCCCGCTCGGACCCTGTCGTCGGCGCACAGGTTGGGCAGCAGGCCGGGATGGGCCCACATCTGCTCTGCCCGGCCCCTGGATGCAAGCAACAGGCGCCACCGCTCGGGATCATTCGCCGGATCGGGCATCGCGCTGAGGAGGTGCATCACATGATGCCGCAGCCGCCGATCTCGTACCGCGCAGGCGGAGGGCTCTGACGCATCGCCCTCCAAGGCGGACGAGAGCAGGCAAAGGATCGCCCAGGCGGTCCGGGGGCTGGCTGGTCGGCCAGCCCGCGCTCCGGAGTGGGTCCTTTCCGCCACGGCGTCGGCTCTGAGGAGCCATCCTGCCGATGAGCGCCGCGCTGGCAGTGAACCTGCATTTATGAGCTGCCTGACGCGCTCGCTGCTAACGCCCAGCTGCTCGGCCGCTTCTCGCACGCTCAGTACGTCGGCCTCCATGGCGTCACCTCCCCGCGCGATGAGCCCGCGCTCATCGACAACAAGGCCCATCGTCTAGAAAGTATTCCAGGTAACCAAGGTTTGATGGACGACAGCGTCCTGTCTAGTAAATCTACCGGATACAGAACAGTTGTCAGACGGTCAACCCTGGGCTCAGTCGGCTGACGGACTTGCGGGCGGAGCGGATGCCTGGAGCGCCGCCGGCCTTGGAAAGAACGCGAACACTGTTTCGACGGAGTCGAGCTAGGCCTTTCGGCCCTGCCCAGGACGATCCGTCAGGGGGCAGCCTGTGGGGCAGAAGTGCGCTCGCGGGGGCTTGCCCGCGCTGACGACTGCCGCTGAGAGTCAGTGTTCTGCCTGGTCACGGGCCAGGCGGGGAACTGGGCGACCTCCTGGTGGTCTATGGTAAGGAGAAGGTCTACGGTTCGATTCCGTAAGGGGGCTCCAGGTTGTGGAGATTTTTCGAACGTTTATCCAGTGACCTTTTGGTGCTTCGGGGGCACTTCGGGGGCACTTCGGGGGCATCTTTCGACGGGTCACGGGGCAGTGGCCTGGGCAGATGTGAGTTCGCAGGACATGTGAGTGGCTCCGGGGGTAGAATCGGTCAGCGGCCCGGCTCAGGTGGCGGCGGGCAGGACCGAAACTGGCCACGCTGTGTCGCGCCAGCAATTTGACATTCGGCGCGCGTACGGCTCGTTCGGAGCGTTTCTTGCCAGGTCGGCCGCACCCAGGCCGACCGCACCGAACTGGTGGGTATGACACATTCTCTCTCGCCTCTCTGCCTGCCTCGATAGCGACTTGGTCTACGATGACTGCCGTCCGCCGACGGCAAGGTGGTCGCCCGCCCGTCGGCGACCGCGCTCACCGCGCCGCCGGTCAGCCCTTCGGAGGTGACCACGGTGTCCGTTGCCGTAAAGAACCCAGGCCCGTCAGGTTCCGGCTCTCCCGACGTCGGCCGAGGGCCGGCGACGGCATACGGCGCGGCGCTGCGGACCGTGACGGCGGCCAGCCTGATCGCCGTCTACCTGCTCGTTGTTCTCGGCGACACCGTCCGGGTCACCGAATCAGGGATGGGCTGTGCCAGCTGGCCGTCGTGCAATGGGAGCCTCGGGCTACCGCTGACGTATCACGCATTTCTCGAGCAGAGCCACCGGTACCTAGCTGCTGTGGTGACGGCGCTGATAGCCGTCACGCTCGTCGGTGCGTGGCGGCACGCGCGAGGTGATCGGATGGTCTGCTCCAGCGCCGCAACTGCCGCCGGCCTGATCGTCGTGCAGGTCATCCTCGGCGCGATCACCGTCTTCGAGCACAACGCCGGCTGGACAGTGGCACTGCACCTGGCCGGATCCTGGCTTGTCCTCGCCGCCGTCACGGTAACGGCCCTCGCGGTATGGCTGCCGTCACGCCCGAAGGCTCTGTCCGGATGGCTCGGGCTCGCCGCCGTCGGGGCGCTCTTTGCCGTATCAATCAGCGGAATGCTGGTTCTGCATGGCGGCGCCGCAGCCGCATGCCCGAGCTGGCCGATCTGCGGGGCCAGCAGGGTATCGGCTGGGTTGGTCGCACTGCAGTACGTGCACCGTTCATGCGTGGCACTGGCCACGGCGCTCATCGTCGCTGCCGTGATCCGGATCTGGAACTCAGCGTCTGCGGGCCTGGCCGACAAGGCTCTGGCGGTGAGCGCCGTGCTGCTGCTTGGCTGCACTGCCGCGCTCGGGGCGTACGTCGCCGTCAGCGGCGCGCCCGCGGCCGGGCAGGACGCTCATCTCGCGGTCGCCAGCGCGTTGTGGATTACGGTGGTCGCGCTTGCCACGTGCGGTATTTCCAGGAGCGGCGGGGCGGAACTGCCTGCCGAAGCAGGACCGGGCCTGGTCGCGTGAGACTGATCGTCCGGACGAAGGCGAGACGGCGTCGGAGTCCGAGTGCGATCTGGCAGTTCGCGGCGTCACGGTCGCCAGGCGTCCCTGCAACCCCAACCGTTATGTGATGGGACGTCCGCTGAGCCGAGCTGGCTGAGGGACATGCCGCGCCCTTCTTGACGCAAATAGGTAAGGTAACCAGCGTATCGCTCCACATGGTCACCGACTACTCCGCGCAATCCTTCTGGGTGAACAAGGCGGTTGGCAGTTGTGCGCCAGACAAGGCTCTCTAGGTGCAGCCAGCCACTATCAGCGATGGCCCTGGTCAATGGGGATGGGGACCCGTGATAGAGATCTAGGACCCTGCCGAAGAATTCGTCGAACGCTTCCGGTGCGCAGACTGCTGTCGGTGCGTTCGCGGCTGCCATTACCACCGTGCTCGGTTTGCTCGCGGCTTTCGGTACGCACCCGACGTTCGCAGTCCGCCTCGGTCGACCAGCTGGTCACCAGCCCAGACCCCGAACTGCCGCGATGACGATGCCGCTCCACCCGCGATCGACGACTGTCACGGCGCCCGGACTGTCAGCCTTGGTCATGGGACATTAGGGCGCATTACACGATGGGGCAACACGATGGGGCAACGCACCCAGACTGCTCTCGGGCCGATCGGCACAAGACGCTGCCAGCTCTTGGCGCAGTCGTCCCAGCTGCCGGTCGTCAGATGAGACAAGGCGCAGCGCGGAAATCAGGGATCCGAGCTCGGCCGCTCGGGCCGACCAACGAGTCAAACGCGGATGCTGCCGCGATTCACCCAGCATTCAGAAATGGCCGATCCGCGCGCGATTGCGGCGCGAATAGTAGCATCAGCCAGCCGCGCCGAGTCGGCGATCTGCGTGGGAAGGAATGGTGTTCTTAGCCGTCCTCGCTGGCCGTGGCCTCTGGCGGTTCTTGGGAGCTGGGGGCTTGGTCGCTGGGGCCGGTTGCGGGAGTGGCCTGGGCTGTCGGGGTGTCGTCGGCGTTGGCTGTGGGGGCTTCGGGGACGTTGCGCATGTCGTCGGCGAAGGAGGGGAGTTGCTCGCTGGCGGTGGTGTGCAGGATGTCCGTGTCGATGGACCAGTAGCCGTGCGTCGATCATCTCGCTGCGCAGCAGGAGGTCACGCCGCATAGAAGTGGCCTGGCCTCGGCGAGCACGGCGGGCTTGAGCCGCGGGTTCACCGCGCGTGGCGACACCAGGTCGACGTGCTGGCCGAGGATGGCTGCCAGCTCGTCGGCGAGTTGCTCTATTTCCCAGCCTAGCTTGCGTCCGGGGCGCAGCGTGTACAGGACGTCGACGTCGCTGTCGGGTCCGGCGGTGCCGCGGGCCCGGGATCCGAACACTTTCAGCTCGGCGATCCCGTACCTGTCGCAGGCGGCGGCCAGGGCCGCCTCGTCGACCTTGATGTCCGGTGCGATCCGCATGGTCCAGGGCTATCGCCACCGCCGTCGGTAGTCGCGGCTGAGCGAGCCTGCCGCGGCTGGCTCGCCAGGAGGGGCACCGGCCCGCCCGCTGCGGGGGCGGCTGGCGCAGAACGTCGCCGTGCTCGCCTCGCAAGGAACGATCAGGCACGACGTCGCCGGGATGGCCGCCGGGCCGCTGGACGCCGGGCAGCGGGCGGCCGCACGCCGGCAGGTCGAGCAGGCGCTCGCTGACGGCGCGGTGGGGTTGTCCAGCGGGCTGGATTACCTGCCCAGCCGGTTCGGCGACGCCGGCGAGGTCGCCGCGAGGGCCGTGCCGCTGGCGGAGGCGGGTCGGCCGTAGGTCTCGCACCTGCGCGCGTACGGGCCCGCGGTCGCGGCAGGGATCGCCGAACTGGTCGCGGTCGGGCGGCAGGCCGGGGTGCGGGTGCACGCCAGTCACCTGTGGGGAGCGCCCGAGGACATCGAGCCCGCGTTCGACGCGGCATCCGCGGCCGGGGTGCCGGTGACGTTCGACATGTACCCGTACCGCAAGTCGAGCACGATCCTCGCCGTGCTGCTGCTCCCCGCCGAACTGCAGGCGGGCGGACCCGAGCAGACGGTCGCGGCGCTGCGGGACCCGGCCCGGCGGGCTGAGCTGCTGGCCAGCGAGAGCTTCTCTGACCAGGCGCTGCGGAACCTGTACCTGGGCTGCCTGCCCGAACAGTACGCGCGGTACGCCGGGCTGTCAGTCGCCGAGGCCGTGTCGGACGGCGCGAAGTCCGCCGGGGAATGGGTGCTTGACCTGCTGGCTGACACTGGGCTGAACGTGGGTGCGCACCTGGACCGGCCTGTGCTGCGGGAAGACCACCTGACCTGGCTCGCGGGCCATGGCCGGCACTGCACCGGATCAGACGGCATCTACCAGGGACAGCACCCGCACCCCAGAGGCTACGGCGCGTTCTCCCGGCTCGCTGAGCAGTACCTCGCAGCCGGACGCGAGACCGGGTATCAGCAGATTGCCCGGCACCTCGCCGCGCACGCCGCCGATGCTTATGGTCTGACTTCGCGAGGCAGGCTGGCCGCTGGGATGACGGCCGACGTGTGCGTCATCGGGTCTGGGGACATCGCTGACCGCGCGATCTACGGCGCGCCCCAGGTTCAGGCCCCGGGGGTGGAGCTGGTCATCGTGAACGGCGGCGTCGCCTGGCGCGGCGGCGAGCTGATTGCCGGCGTTCGGGACGGGATGTTCATCTCGCACTGATTAGCCGTTACACAACACTGCCCATGGCGGTGTCATACCCTCCAAGCAACACTCTGGTTGTTGATCTTGGAGGCTGCTGATGAAACGGGCAGTGCTGACGCTCGCTGATCGGTCGGATGTAGCGGCCGGGCTGAAGGCCGGGTGGGGCGTCCGGCGGATCGCCCGGGATATCGGCAGGGATCCGTCGGTGGTGTCGCGGGAGGTCAGCCGGAACTCGGCGAGGACCGGGAACTACCGGCCGGTCACGGCGCAGGGCATGG
>DATLSX010000166.1:0-2321 GCA_035533915.1 Streptosporangiaceae bacterium | reverse complement strand
CCTGTGGGTGCCGAAAACCTATGCGACCAGCCGATATTCATGAATCATGCCTCCGGCGCGGTCACGCCGCTGAACCCGGGAGTGGTCCAGGTCTGCAACGCTGTCGGGTAGCGGGCGCAGTGGCGCGGCCTGGCTGAGGGTGCGGTGCGGACGTTGGGTGTTGTAGAAGTCCTCGTACTCGCGCAGCACGATCATGAGGTGCCGCTGGTTCCAGATCAGGGTGCGGTCCAGCAGCTCCCGTCGGCAGCTGCCGATCCGCCGTTCCATGATCGAGTTCATTCGCGGCGCCTGGACCGCGGAGCGGACTACCCTCACGCCCGCAGCCCGGAACACGGCATCGACGCCAGCGTGAAGCTGGCGTCCCTGTCGTGCAGCACGAACTTCACCCGTGTCCCGGCATCTTCCAGGTCCATGAGCAGGTTCCGTGCCTGCTGCACGACCCAGGCCTGGACCGGGTGCTCGGTGGCGCCGAGAACCCGGACGCGGCGGGTGCCATGCTCGATTGCGGCCAGGACGTAGATCTTCGCGCGGTTGAGGAGATCGGCGGTGAAAAAGTCCAGCGCCAGGATTCCTTGTGCCTGCGATCGCAGGAACTCCGGCCAGCCCGGCCCGTCCCGGCGCGGCGCCGGGTCGATTCCCGCGCTCTTGAGGATCTGCCATACCGTCGATGCCGCTACCGTGATGCCGAGCCCGGCCAGCTCGCCATGAATGCGGCGGTACCCCCATGACTCGTTCTCCCGGGCCAGCCGCAGCACGACCGACCGTACATTGCGGCGCACCGGCGGGCGCCCGGGGCGACTTCGGTGCGCCCAGCGGCGACGAAGGATGTCCCGATGCCAGCGCAAGACGGTGCCGGGCGTGACGATGAGCCGCATCGCGGCGAGGCGGTCTATCGGCAGCGTCCCGGCCAGCAGCGCCAGCCATGCCCGGTCCGGCCATGTCAGCCGCGAATGAGCCCGTGGCCGCTCACGCAGGGCGACCGAGAGTTGATGGCGCAGCATGAGGATCTCGGCATCCTTCCACCACGACTCCCGGCGCGACAGCCTCAGCAGTGACACCGCACGCGAGACGATCAGGAAGATCAGCTTCAAGCCCACAAGCTGAGAATCGTCGCACCCTCCGCCAGGTCGGCACCGCCTGCCTGCCCAGGTAGCAGACGCGGCACCGAGCCGACGTCGGGTTGAAGTACATCTGCCCAGCTGGCATAGGTTTTTTTTCGGCACCTACAGGTGTGCTGGCCTGGTCAGGCGATCTTGAGTTGCTCGTCGCCGAAGTCGGCGATGAGCTTGAGGGTGCCGCCGAGTGCGGTGATGAAGCGGTTCAGGACGTCCTGGGTGGAGACGTCGCCGCTTTCGATCTGGGAGATCCGGGCGACCGAGACGCCCATCCGGGTGGCTACCTGCTCCTGGGTCATCCCGCGCCGCTTGCGCATCTCCGCCAGCCGCCAGCCGCGGGCGTCGTCCAGCATCGTGGCGACCGCCGCGTCGAATGCCTCCTGGCCGCCGGCGGCCTGGACCGCGCGCTCCAGGTGGCCGGAGTCCCGCCAGCGCGACACATCGCTCATCGGCCTGTCTCCTTCTCTCGCTCGGCGAGGTAGTCGGCGTACAGCTGCTCAGCCTGCGGGATCGCCGTGCGGTACCAGCGTGACCACTGGCCGGACTTGTCGCCGGCGACGAGCAGGACCGCGGATCGCCACGGGTCGAAGACCAGCAGGATCCGGACCTCGCTCCGCCCGGCTGAGGGTGGCCGCAGTTCCTTCATGTTGGCTATCCGCGACGCGGTCACCGTGTCCACGAGCGGGCGCCCCTCAGCCGGGCCGTTGCGCTCCAGGACCAGGATGGCCTGATTGACCAGCCGGTGGCTGACGCGATCGGCGTCATACAGGTCGTCGAGAAAGCCCTCGACCTGCGTGGTCATCAGAATCTCCCACTCCACGCGGCATCCTCTCTGCCCGCGACATATTAAGGATATTCTTAACCCTGCTGTGTCGTGCCGTCAACCGAGCCGCCGCCTGGTCAGGAGCGTGCCGTCCCGGCACATCCGCCCGCCTAGACGCTGCCGGAGGGCGGTCCCGCGCCTTGCTGTCCCCCGGCTGCGTGGAAATCCGCGTTAACGGGCCAGCTACGCCGCCAGTTGGAGGCTCGCCGGACGTGCCGGACACCCAAGGAGCTGGTCGGTAAACTCGCTGAACAACCGCAGGTCCATCTGGTAGCCGCGGATCGTCGACGGGGCCAGCCGCCGCTCGCTCGTCAGCGCCTGCGTCCACTCATCGACATGCGACGGCCCCCAGCTCCACGGGTACTCGTTCGTGAACTCCAGGA
>DATLSX010000165.1:0-12627 GCA_035533915.1 Streptosporangiaceae bacterium | reverse complement strand
CAGCTACGGCACGGACGGGGAACTGCCCGGCGCGGTCGCCGTCCTCGGCATCACCAGCCTCCCGCCGGACCAGGCCGGCGCCGCTGACCTGCTCGCCTGCCTGCGCGGCCACTGGGCCATAGAAATGCATCACTATGTCCGTGATATCGCGTTCGGGGAGGACGGAAGCCGCGCCGCCGCCGCGCACCAGGCCTTCGCCGCCATCCGCAACGCCGTCACCGGCGCCTTCCGCCTGCTCCGCGTACCGGGAATCGCCCGCCAGCTCCGCGCCAGCCGCCGCGATCCTTACCGCCTGCCCCTCCAGCTCCTCAGCCTCGCGGCCCTCCCCACGTCACCCGCCTGACACCATGCCGGGACCCGAACGAGACAAAAACACTCCCGGCCACCCGCCGCGCGCATAACCGCAACGCGGCAACCAGCGTAAACAGAGAAAGCCCCGTCAGCCAGCTATGCAAGAAGGGACTTTGCAGACGCCCTGCCGGCGAGCGACATCTGCGCGCCGTACCAGAGGAGTACGCCACCCACTACAACAGCGGACGGCCCCACCACTCGCCTGACCTTCGAGCACCCGGCGACGATCGGCATGTGATCACGTTCCCGGTCCCATTCGACCGGATCCGGCGCCACGAGATCCCCGGCGGCTTGATCAGCCAGTACGAACCGGCCGCATAGTCGCCCGGAAGGTCACTCGCCCTGCCGCAGGTCAGACCCCATGGCCGAATACTTGAACCCCACAGGTGTGACCTAGCTCACTTATGCGGTGAACCAAAGACGCAGGACACTAGGTTGCGTGCTTCAGCCTATACGCGTGGATTTCCTAAGGTGCGCCCAGATCGCCCAGGAGAAGATTCAGGCCGCGCTCCAGAAGGCTGACTGACGTAGCGCCCCGCATCGGTGGTTGCGAACATCAACATTCTGCTTCAGTCCGGGGCCACGCCGTGTGACCTTGGACCGACGCCCAAGTCAATCCGGCATTCGGCTGCCTATTCGTTGGGCCTCGCCAGTGCACGTTGCACGTCGGGGTGTTCGTCGGCAGTGAGCAGGGCGCGGATGTCTTCGGCGAGTTCGCCGCTGCGGGCGGCCAGCCTTGCACGTACCTGGGGGGAAGAGTCGGCTGCAAGGATGCGCTGCGCGGGCTCGTCGAGTATCGCCATCGATGCGGCCACGCTGCGTACCTCGACACTTGGGTGGACGATGAGCGCATCGGCGTAGCGGCCGAGGCCGGGCTCGAGCCTGGGCGCCAGCGCGAGCACGGTCGCGCCGTACCTCTGCGCCTCGTGATCTGGACGGTGCAGCAGCTCCACCGCCTGGCTGACGAGCAACTGCGTGGCCTGGACAGGCAGGCTCTCGACGTCAGCGCTAGCGTCGGCTGCTAGCGCGGCCGCGGTGGCAGCCGTGACCAGGGCCAGCGTCGGCAAGCTCCTCGCTCCCAGGTCGAGACGTCCCCGGCTTAGCGGGTCCTGCGAGTTCAGCTCAGCCTGGTCGCACTCGTTGAGGCCCGGCGTCTCAGCTATCGTGAGCAGCCGCCTGGCCAGTCGGAAATTGAGGTCCGGTGTTAGCTGCCCGAGCAGCGCGTGCAGCGCTGCTATGGCATCGGCCCGGAAGAATGCGGGTGGGTGGTGGCTTTCGGCGACGGCAAGCAAGTGCTCGGCGACAGCGGCGGCGAGGTCGGAAGGAGGTCCTGCGGCCATGACTGCCTGCTGGTCGGGTTGAGGTGCTGGCGCATCGCCCGTGGCCTTGTCTCGCTCGGCGGTCGGGTGCCCGGGGCTGCCTGATCCTGATGCGAACTTGGCCTGGTCAAGGGGCCTGACTTGATCATGCTGTTCCGGTTGCTCACCGGAGCCGAGTGCGGCAGATGAGGCGCCGACCGAGATCGCCATGGTAAGGAGTGTCTTCTCTCTTACGACCGGGCCGGTGCCAGGCAGTAGCTCCTGCGGAGCCACCGCCGTAAGCGGCTCTGCCGCGACCAGTGCTTCCAGTAGCCTGACTGAACGGGCTAGGCACGTGGCGGGTCGGCCCTGATACTTGGCGGCAGGATCGGAGACCACCGGGGGGCTTGATGGGGCATGCGGTCGAGATGCCGTCCGGATGTGCTCGGCTGGACGTACGCGCCCGCGCTGGTCTGGGCATGCCTCCCGTTACGGTGGGCGGTATGACCGGCAGCGCGGGAGACGGAGACCGTAATCGCCTGGCCGATGTCCTCTGCGTAGCAGCCCTGATGGTCGGCCAGGGCTGGGCGGTGCTCAGCATTACCTTGGTTCCGTCGTGGCTCGGGACGCGCCCGGTGGCCCTGGAAGCGGTCAACGGCGGGATCCTGTCCGTGATCGCAGCCGGTGCCTTCGTGCATGCCGGGCGGGCGAGCCTGGCCGCCGCCTGGGCGGCGCCTATGGTGCTGTGGCCGGCGATTGACGCGGTCTCCTGGTGGGCGGGCCGCCGGTTCGGCGCTCGCGCTCTGGGCTGGCTTACCCAGCTCTATCCGGACAGTAAGTTGCTGGTCGGTCGCAGCGAGCGCTTCTTCGACCGACACCGGATTGCCGCTGTTGCCTTGGCGCCGTGGCTGCCGGTTCCCGCTGCGCTGGTTTACGCGGTCAGCGGGTGGCGGCGGCTGCCCTGGCCGATGTTTGTCGGCGCTGACGTCGCCGGGACACTCGTGCGCAACGGGCTGATCCTGTGGGCGGGCTACAGCGTCGGCACGGAAGGCGTGCGGCTCGCGCAACGAGAAACGCAGTTGGCGTCCTGGTTAACGGGCACGATCGTCGTCTTCCTGCTGGTCAGCCTGTCGGCCCAGGCGCTGCGCCGCCGCCGCTCTGCCATGGGCACTCAGCTCGTCTTCTCCAGCAGCCCGAGCAGCCTGCGAGCCAGCGCGGCCACGGTGAAGGCGACCAAAGCCCATTACGAGGCCTTCCCGTTCGTGACCGGCGGCCCGCGACGAGTTCAGCACTGGACTCGCCGTCTGCGGCAGCCGCTGCCAGATGAGGTCCTGCTGCAGGGCCCAGTACTCGACGTGGGCTGCGGTTCTGGCGAGATCACTCGTAGTCTGCGCGAGCGCAGAGCGCGGACCGTGAGCGTTGACCTTACCCGCGCGGCCGCAACGAACACGCTGCAGCTCAGCCTGGGCGCGCCGGTATGCCAGGCCAGCGCTCTGGAGCTGCCGTTCAGCGACAGCGCATTCGCCCATTCCGTGGCTATCGGGGTGCTGCATCACACGCCAGATGCCGCTCGCGGACTCCGTGAAATGACCCGGGTAACCCGGCCCGGCGGTCGCATCGTGCTGCTGCTGTATGCCCGGTGGACCCCATATCACGCAATCTATCTTCTGGCCGCGCCCCTGAGGGCGAGGATATCGGTCCGGGAACTCGACAGGGCGCCGCGGCTGGTGCTAGCGATAATGCGCCTGATGGTGGCAGCACAGGTCCGGCAGAGACTGCCTGACACGCAGCTCAGGCGCCTTCTCGCGGACCAACTCTGGACACCGCAGGCATCGTTTCACAGCTGGCGCCAGATCAATCGATGGGCGGATCAGCTGGAGCTGACAGCGATATGGAGAAAGCGGTTGTTCTGCCATGCGAACCTTGTCGCACTCCAGCGCAAATAAGCAAAGAGGCACTATTGCCTTAGTCGGTTCCCCATGTCAAACTATAGTCACAGCACTGCCGATCGGAGGTGGACAGCATGACAGCAAGCAGCGCGACGCTCGATCCCATTGCCCGGGAGGCCGTCGAGCACGAGCTGGCGGAAGCCGAAACGACGACCAGTAACCCAGCCAGCCTCAACGAGATACGACGTCGGCTACCGCAGGCAAACGGCGACCAGGACACCTGGTAGCCAGCGTTGGAAGAACCCGCGGCAATGCCCCAGGCGCTAGCAGAAGAAGCAGCTCATAATCCGTTCGGCGTTGTCGGGGATCGTGCTCGCCGACAGCTTGCGGAAGCTGTTCCCGCGCTGGCTGGTGACCTAGAGAGCTTCCCGCTCTCGGTGTTCGGCCTGACTAGCGGGTTCTTCTACGTGACCGCCGCGCAAGGCCGCGCCTGGGGCATGCGCGACAGTCTCGTGTCCG
This sequence comes from Streptosporangiaceae bacterium, assembly GCA_035533915.1. Classification (GTDB taxonomy): domain Bacteria; phylum Actinomycetota; class Actinomycetes; order Streptosporangiales; family Streptosporangiaceae; genus Chersky-822. The sequence continues at coordinate 8,570 of DATLSX010000165.1, read as the reverse complement.
GTGTTCTGACAATTCAGGCGCTGGGGCATCTCCACTTCGCTTTTCACGACGCGGTGATCGACGACGGATATGCCCCAGCCATCATGTGCCTGCTATCTGACGCGGCCCTGCTGAGCTATCTACAAGGTCTCGCGACACTGTCAGGGCAGCCGGCGAGCGTGTATCAGGAACTGCATCGCGAGTACTATGACCTGTACGTAGCGGCAATAAAGCGTGACCTAGCGCACCGGGACAGCCTTTTTGGCTATACGGTGGACGATATTCTGGGACTGGGTGATAAGGCAGCTCCCGGCGCGGTTATAGTCCAGCTGATAGCGGACCTGACCGGGCACCCAAACCGTGGCCAGCCCACCGCCCAGGCGATGCTGCGCCTGTGCACCGGCCTGCAGCTTGTCGACGACCTGAACGACTCTGCCGATGACGCCGCAGCCGGGAACCGAACCTGGCCGGTGACATCGGCGTTGCTGGCCTACCCGGATCTCGACGTGACCGACCGGGGCACGGTCGAGGCCGCAGTCGCGGGCAGCGGTGTCGCGGCCGGGTGCCTCAAGCTCGCGGCCGACGCGTTCGCCGACGCGCGCGGCATCGCCGGCCACGCTGACGCGACGGTGCTCGCCGATCTCGCCGACATGTGGCACAGGCGGACGCTGCGGCGTGAGAGGCTCCTGCGAGAAGCCCTGCATGCCACGTGAACGATCAGCCGCCGGCGCCGCGATGGTTGCTGCTCCGCGATGTTCCACGGACGGCGGCACTGCTGCGTAACGCCTTCGGCGGAGCACGGTGGCGGCAGGTGATCAAGATGCTCGCCGTGCCGCACCTCGTGGTCACCGGAAGCTCGGTCACGCTGGGCATTTCGCCCGACTGCGGCACGCGGCGCATGTCGGCACGGGTTCGCAGCGGAATTCTCCAGGCCGCATGGCTCCTGGCGGCATCGCTGTTTCCCGCTGTGCGGCAGGGCGTGCCGTGGTGCCTGCGCTCCAAGGGCATCGTCAGATGGCGGCTGGTCAACCTCGCCCGCTCGCCGGCTGACCGGCGTTCATCGACCGCCACGCTCCCGGTCTGCCTGCACGCTCTTGCCCTGGCCGATGAGGCAGTACTGGAGCTGGAGGCCCGCGTCGACCGCCGCTACTCTCGCCTGGTCATGGCCTACGAGCGAGACGGCTTCTCACTCGCCTCAAGTACCGAGGCCGAACTGATCCTGCGGCGGCCGGCCGGGACCTGGATGGCACGCTGACCCGTGAGGACTCAGCGATGGCAGCATGTACTGCGTACGGGACGGGTGGGCGCGGACAGCTGGCGCGATCGGTTCGGCCCGGCTCCCGCGCCCGTGCTCGATGTCGGCTCGGGCGACTCGCGACTCGTGCCCGAACTGGCCCGGATGGGGACTCCCGCGGTCGCCCTGGACCCGCAGTTCTCGCTGCGGCCGCCGGGCTCGCCGGGCCCGGCGTCGGTGGCTGCGGTCGCTGAATCACTTCCGTTCCGCAGCGGCGCATTCGGCACTGTCCACGCGTCCTTTGTCCTCCAGCACTCCCCGGACCCCCTCCGGGCACTGGCCGAACTGGTCCGGGTAACCCGGCCTGACGGCGTGGTCCTCGTCCACCCGGTGTGGAGACCCCGCAGGCAACGGCTGCTCGGCACGCTCAGCGGAGTCTCCGTGCTGCCGGGGCAACCCATCCCGCCGGGACGCCAGCGGCCGAGCCTGCGGATCCGCGTGGCGGAGTTCGACCTGACGCGGGACGGAACTGCGGTGGCGGCGACGCTGCGTCCGGGATATCTCGCACGTGCCCTGGGAGGTATCGCCATGCGCGTTCTCATCGCCGCCCGGCAGACCACCTCAGTCGGGCCGGGAGCAGTCAGATGACACATCTGGCTGCGGGCGTCGCCAACCTGGTGCGCATCCATACCGCTGGATTCGAGGGGCTGGTCTTCACGATAGGCCCGATCCTGACCGGATGGCCGGGCTCATTCTGGGGCTTTGCCTCTTTGTGGCTGATCGGAATACTAATCAACGGGTACATCTTCGCGCTTAATGACCTAGTCGACTTGCCTTACGACAAGGCTAATCCGGCCCGCTCGCGCAGCCCGCTGGTCGACGGCCGGGTATCGCAGCGACTGGCCCTCGCGATATCCGTCTCACTGCCCCTTGCCGCCACTGCCATCGTGGTGCTGTCGCGCTGGCCCATCTCGGCCGAGATTCCCTTTACGAGCCTGTTGATTCTTGGCGCTTTTGTCAATATCTATCAGAAGGTGACGCGGCATCCCTTGATCATGGACTTGCTGTTCTCCGTGACTATGGCCGCGCCGATACCTGTCACCGCGCAGGCCCTCATGCACAACATCCCGTTTCTCGCCTGGTCGGCAACCGTCTCGCTGTTCTTCCTGGCCCTGCAGTTGAACAGCATCGGCGGCAACCTCAAGGACCTGGAGGCCGATCGGCGAACCGGCTTCCATACGGTAGCGGTCAGCCACGGCGCGAGCGTCGCGGCGGACGGGACGCTCATACCGGGAAACCGGTACCGTCGCTACTGCTGGTGCGTCCACGGCATTACCAGTTTGTCGCTTCTTGTCACGACCGCGGGTGCCATCTACAGTCGATCGCTGCCTGAACTACTGGCCGTTGCCATCTTGGCGGTAGCGGCCTGCTTCCTGGGCGCGCGCGATCTACGCCGACTGCTCCGCGGGACGCGGCGACCGTCACCTCGCGGTACCCAGGTGTATTTCGGCAGCGGCTTTAGCCTCCTGCTCGTCGCCGTTGCCGCGCATAGTCACCTACCGGCATTCCTCGCATCGTTTGTCCTGCTCATCATCTGGACCACGGGTTTTGCCCTGTACTGGTGGTGGTACTGGCGGCGGAGTCCGGTGGCGCCCAGTCCGAGTCTGGAGACGTGATGGACACTTCCGCCCTGCGGCAGGCGACGAGAGAGCATTATGAGCAGTTTCCCTTCATTGAAGGAGGCCCGCGGCGGGTCGAGCTATGGCGTGATCGCCTGAAGCGCGACCTGCCCGATGAGCTGATTAAAGGGCGGCTAATCCTGGATGTTGGCTGCGGGGTGGGAGAAGTCGCGCGCAGCCTGCGACTACGGGGGGCCGAGACGGTATGTGTGGACCTCACGTACTCTGCTGTTTCCCGTAACCGGGCACTCCACCCTGAAGCCAGGCCGTGTCAGGCGGATGCTCTCTCCTTGCCCTTCGCGGCGAAGACTTTCGACCACTCGATGTCCATCGGGGTGCTGCATCATACTCCGGACTGCAGACGGGGCCTCGCAGAGCTCGCGCGCGTCACCAGGCCCGGCGGGCGGATCGTCGTGCTGCTGTACGCGTCGGGAACGCCGTACCATCTCTCCTACCGGCTCACCGCCGCACTCCGGAGGAAAATCCCGGCCAGGTCCCTTGACCAGCTGCCGGGCTGGAGCATTCCATGGCTACGCGGCGCCGTGCGAGGTTTCACCGGCCAGCGGCTAGACCAGCAGCAGCTCCAGCGAATGATCGCTGATCAGTTCTGGACGCCGCAGGCGTCATTCCACAGTGTCCGCCAGGTACGATCCTGGGCATCCGCCCTGGGGCTCGATATCCTCACGGTCCGGCGCATCCCACTGTACTCACATGTCTTCGTGTTCCGTCGGCTGAATCTATGATCCAGATCCCGGAAACCCGTCAGTGGATATCCACTGACGGGTTTCCGGGATCATAGAGGATGAAGGGCGCGTTCGCGGCGCCGGGACAAGCGGCAGCACCATAATGGCCAGGACGCATAGCGCTGGCACCGGGCCCGATCCGGTCGAGGCGATCGATGCCCCCGCACCGAATACCGCGATAATATGTGCGCCGCCCATCAGCCGGCGGTGGAGCGGGTCTCCTGGATGGAGCATGCGCTGAAGAAAGAAGCAGGAAACGAGGATAAAGGCAGCGGCCATGATGGCCGCGACCCAGCCTCCCGCGCCGCTCGGAGTCCCCGCGTCAATACCAGCCAGCACTACCACGGCCAGTGCGCCCTGGAACGCCCATGCGTACACCCGCAGGGACCTGGGAACGACGGGACCGGATGCCGACCCAGGCCGGGCACCGAGCAGCAAGGCGGTCGTGCTGGCTCTTGATTCAAGATCGGATGCGACATCCCGCAGGGCCCCATGCACCCCGTTGATAAGGGTGATGGCAATAACGACGTAGACAGCGATCAGGAGCGTGACGGCTGACGGTGAGCCCAAGGCGAGCGCCCCGTAACACACGAGCGCTCCCCAGCCAAGGCCTTGAAGGGAGTCGGTCACGGGCGCGAGCCTGACTCGCTTGCCCGCAAAATCGTAGCCAACAAGGCCAGCGAAGGCTACGGCTAGCGTCACTGTGCGCAGGCCGAAGCGCCCGACCGCGGCAAGATCCACGGCGAACGCCGCGATGATGGCGCCCACGCCGACGAGCACGGCGGTCGATAGCCGGACCTTGCTCGCCACCAACGGGGACCGCGCCCGATGCGGGTTCTCCCGGTCGACCTCTATGTCTGCCACATCATTGAGCACATAACTCGCGATGTGGAAGAAAAATGCGACCAGCAAGACGGCCATCATGCGCCATGACGGGGACGGGCGCAGGGTAACTGTTCCGATCAAGGCGGCGCCAAGCGTTATTCCCAGTAGGCGCAAGCGGAGGAAGTCTGCGGTTATCCGGCCCGCTGACAGGAGGTCAGAGAGCATGCTCAGGTTCCCGGAGCCTGATGGATGCGATCTGCTCATACCAGAAGCTCGGTAGCTATTACCTGGGCACGTCTCGAGGGGACGAGCATCGAGTAGCGATTGAGAGAACACTCGGTCACCTGACTCGCGCTGGCCAGATTTACCCTGGTCAGGGCTTCTCGCAGGACGACCTTGATTTCCAGCGTTGCCAGGTGCGCCCCGATGCACATCCGCAGGCCGCCGCCGAACGGCATCCACTCGGGCACGGCCGGGCCGGTCATGCCCTCGCCGAGGAATCGCTCCGGCTGGAACATCCGGCTCCGTGGCCAGATCGCCGGGTCGCCGTGCAACAGAGGTATCGCCGGCGTGACAAGCCAGCCGGCCGGCACTGCATATCTGCCCAGAGCCAGCGGCCTGGTAAGCCTGCGCGTCGCCGTGGGCACGACCGGCCTGACCCGCAGCGTTTCCCATACCACCGCGTCGAGGTAGCGATCGCTGCCGCGGGCGATGTCCTCGCGCAGTCGCGCCATGGCCTCTGGATGGCGCACGAGCTGCTCGAATGCCCAGGCCAGGGCGGTCGCCGTGGTATGGTGCCCGGCTCCCAGCAGGGCCATCAACTCGTCCAGGATCTCCTGGTCGGTCAGCACCGCGCCGGCATCGTCGCACAGCAACTGCGAGAGCACGTCCCGCCCGTGAGAGCCGGGTGACTCGCGCCGGGCGGCGATCTCGCCGGCGAGGAACTCATCGACCTGACGCCGGAGGGCAATGGCTCGGCTTGTCGGCAGCACCGTCAGGCGCTGCGCCAGTCTGGACCTGACGATGAGCCGGTGGGCCGACGGGGGCGTGGCCATCATCGCCGTGGACGCCGCTATCAGCCGCGACAGCAAGCTCCGCAGCGCCGCCCGGCGCACCTCGTCCTGGACGCCGAAAATCGCCCGCAGACTCACATCGAGCAGGATGGCCTCCATCCGGGGCCGCAGCGCGAATGGCTGACCCAGCGGCCAGCGATCAATCTCCGCGGCGGCGATGGCGGCAATATCAGCCCGGAAGGCGGCTACCACGCGAGGGCGCAACAGCGGATTAAGCCTCTTCCGGTGCCGGGTCCAGTGCTCGCCGTCCAGGCAGATCAGTGAACTGGCGCCGACCACGGGCGCGAAGAATTCCCGCACCGCTCCTCTCACAGCAGCATGCTGATCGGTCGCGTACACCTGCGCGGCGAGTTCGGCTGAGGTCACGTAAACGATAGGCGGCCGACCGATAATGCGGACCTGGAAAACGGGGCCGTACCGTCTGCGGCACTCCTCCAGGTAACTGACCGGACGGCCGAGGATTAGCACCGTCTGCAGCAGCCTCGGCAGGCGTGGACCCGGCGGCGGGTCGGGTACGGCCGCAGCGGCAGAGGCTGACGTCATCCGTACTCCGCTCTATGCAACCCGCTACGACGCTAACGGCGCTGAGGACTTCTCCGCAATTACTCAAGATCCGCGTGCGCGGTTGTCTCAAGTTCCTGGAGTCACCCCCAGATCCCGCGCGCGCTCGCTCGATTCGGCCTTGCGTCGCCGGGCATCGGCAGCGAGGTCCGAAACATTTACCCATGTCGATGCGAAGGCAACCACCACGATCGGCCACAGATAATGCCAGGAAGCCCAGCCAAGGTGATTGCTGGAAATCCAGCGGAACCATATCGGCATCCCGGCTACTAGGAAGAATACGGCAGTTATCCCGAAAGCGGACCAGGCGGCCTGGACGGTCGGCGCGAGCAATTGCGCGAGCAGCAGTGCACCAATCAGGTACTGGGTGAATGGCGAGATCAACGGGCCGCCGGTGCATGCCACGACGGCGACCAGGGCCAATGATGCTATTGCTACTGCTACAAGGAACATCGTCGCGCTTAACCGGTTAACTCGCGATCCCTTCGGCTCATCAGCGATTTCCCGTAAGATGAAATCAGCTGCACGCAGAAAAACGACATACATCAATACGCCCAATGCCAGAATGATAAATCCGAGCGCCCTGACGAATCCGTGGACGTATGATGGATCACTGTGACTATCGATCACAATGTTCAGGCCAACGGCGGAAAACACTGCCGCATATAGCTTGGCCTGCCGGTCAAGCTGGACAGCGGAGGCGACGGTCGCCCAGCCAAGTAGGTTCGGCGATCGGGGAGAGTCGTTGGCATCCATAGGATGTCTTCCTATCAGTTGCCACATTGTGGGTCAATCCTTGACCCACATCCGAGAACAGCCACGTCACTACCTTCCTCACCTTTGCGGCGAATGCACCAAACCCGACAGGCGCTCGTGGTCGTAACTCCCGGCGATCTGGCTGAAGCAGTCGCGTCAGTCGTGCGGTGCCACGGGTCCTGTCCGGATCCGTGAATGGCGTGAACGAGAACTCGCAGCGTCGCGGGCCCGGACAGACCGCAGGCGCCTCGCGATTCGGGCTGGTGTGCAGGCCTGCGCGTCCAGGGCAGCCGTGGCGCGCCGGCTTGCACCTCGGCGCACAGCGCGCAGGCGATGAGTCCGCTAGTGCGTTGGCGAGTCCGCCCATCGTCCTAGCGAACCGTGGCCGCCAGGAAGCCACGGCCGCCGTCAGCATGCCAGTGGGCTGCCGACCATCTCCGACCGCGACGACCACAGCCTCGCCTACCCAATCGAGAAAGCCACCCGCAGAACCAAGTAAAAGAAGAACAGAAGGGCCAAGCCAGTGAGTGAGCCAGAAGCCAGGAAGCGCCGCGGCCGCAGCGACGACGGTATCTCCTGGGACAAGATCAACAAGTGCTTCGTCGGCACCGTGTCCCTCGGCCACGACGGAACCGGCAAGCGCCTGCGGCGCACCGTCCGCGGCAAGACCAAGACCGAGGTCCGCGACAAGCTCAGGGAACTGCACGAGGAGATCAGCGCCGGCATCCGCACCCCGGCCACCTACACCGTCGAGCAGTGCGTCCGCGACTGGCTCGACACTCTCACCTTCGACCCCGGCACCGTCACCAACTACCGGGGCCCGGCCGAGAAATGGATCTACCCGAAGATCGGCGCCACCAAGCTCAAGGACCTCAAGGTGCCCGACGCCGACCGGTTCTTCACCGAAGCCGACCACGCACTGGGCAGCGCTCCCTGGTGATGATCAAGAGCACCGTGCGCCGCTCCATCCGGCGAGCCCCTCACTGCTCAATTTCATGATCGCTGACAGCACGACCTCATCAGCCGCAACATTGCCGAACTCGCCGACCTCCCCGAGGGCCAGCCCGGCCGCCCATCCCGCGCCATGACCGAGGAACAGGCCGGGGCAGTCCTCCAGGCCGCCCGCGGCACCGCGACCGGCTACACCAGGGTCGTGCGCATCAGCAAAAACGCCGGACATGGCGCGACCCATGCGACAACCGACGCCGGCGACCTCGCATGCGGGACGAAGCCGCGCAAGAACGCGGCCATCACCGAAACCGGCACGGACCTGGCCGACACGACCTGCCGCTCGTGCCGCTCGCAGATCGGCCTGGACGACGCCGGAGCCACGTTCCTCCGTCTGGAAGCGCTGTTCGTCCTGTCGATCACCCTCGGCATGCGGCCCGGCGAACTCCGGCGACTGACCTGGGCACACGTCGACCTCGCCCACGGCATCATCCACATCTGGAAGTCCACCCGCCGAGACGGCGACGTCAAGACACCCAAGTCCAGGCGCTCTCTCAAGCTGCCCAAGCGCGCCGTCGAGGCGCTCAAGGCCCACAAGAAGCGCCAGGCCGCCGAACGCCTCGCCGCAGAGGCCGCCTGGCAGGACCACAACCTCGTCTTCTGCCACGAAAACGGCCGCCCCTACACCCGCGACGCGCTCAACTGGCGGTTCAGCAAGGTCACCCGGCAAGCAGGCCTCGGTCACTGGCACCCGCACGAAGGACGCCACACC
>DATLSX010000164.1:0-3906 GCA_035533915.1 Streptosporangiaceae bacterium | reverse complement strand
TGCCGCTGCCCTGCAGCTCGGGCGTCAGCGCCGGTCTGTGATCGTCGTCGACGCCGGCGAGGCGCGCAACGGCCCCGCCGCACATATGCACGGCTACCTCGCTCGTGAAGGGCTTCCCCCATCGGAGCTGATCGCCGCTGGCCGTGAAGAGGTCCGCAGCTACGGCGGCGAGGTCCTCGCCGGCCGCGTGAGCCGTGTGAGCCGCACTGATGCCAACGGCTTCCGCGTCGAAGTCGCCGGCGGTCACTCCATCATTGCTCGCCGGGTTCTTGCCGCCACCGGCCTGGTGGACGAACTCCCGGACATCGATGGCCTCGCGGAGCACTGGGGGCGCGACGTCATCCACTGCCCGTTCTGCCACGGCTACGAGTGCCGCGATCGGCGCATCGTCCAGATCGTCACCCACCCGAGGGGGCTCCACACCGCCGGGTTGTTCCGCCAGCTGAGCGCCCAGCTCACCGTGGTGCTCCACGAGCCTGCCAGCGTGGACGACTCCGAGCTTGACGCCCTGCGAGCCGGCGGGGTGGAGATCCTGCAGGGACAGGTGAGCCGCATCCTCACCGGTGCCGACGGCCACATCGCGGCGGTCGAGCTGGCCGGCCACGGATCCATCGACGCCGACGCGGTCGTGGTCGGTCCCCGGTTCAAGGTTCGCGCCGAACCGTTCGTGTCACTCGGTCTGCGGCCAGCGGCACACCCGACTGGGCTCGGAGACTTCCTGGAGACGGACGCGACCGGGGCGACGGCAGTACCAGGCCTCTACGCTGCCGGCAACGCGGCCGATCCGGGCCAGCAGGTGCTGCAGGCCGCCGCCGGCGGCAGCCGGGCCGGTGCCATGATCAGCTTCAGCCTCGCCCACGACGACATCCGGGCCGCAGCCCGGCCATCGGCCAGCGAGGCCGACTGGGACCATCGCTACGGGGGCGACCAGATGTGGAGCGGCAACCCGAACGGCACACTCGTCAACGAGATCAGCGGCCTCACGCCTGGCCGCGCCCTCGACGTCGGCGCCGGCGAGGGCGGTGACGCGCTCTGGCTGGCCGGGCAGGGCTGGAGCGTGACCGCGAGCGACATCTCGCAGCGCGCGCTGGACCGGGTCAACGCCGAGGCCGAGCGCCGCGGTCTGCGGGTCGGGTGCCACCACGCCGACGCCAACGCACTCGACGCGTTCGAGACGGCAGCGTTCGACCTCGTGTCGGCGCAGTACGCCTCGATTCCCCGCACACCCGACGGCCGCGGTGTTCACAACCTCCTGAACGCGGTCGCTCCGGGTGGCACGCTGCTCATTCGTGCAATGAGGCTGCACACCGCGCCGAACTGGAAGTCCTGCGAGTTCAAGCACAGTGATCCCAGCGCGATCTTTGGTGCGCCAGAGTCGGCAGGGAGAGTGGCAGGAGTCGGTGCCGTTGGTGACCTGGCGTGACTGCCAGGGTCGGCTTACGTTCGGGTTGTAAGCGCTGGGGCCCTGGCGGGCCTGGCCTCCCCGGGTCTCAGTCCGAACCTTCGGGAGGTGCCCATGATCACCATGTCTGCGTCCGCCGCCGTTTCCGCTGAGGTTGTCGCCGTCGAGCCGGTGTTCTCCGGCCCGGAGCGGCTTGCCCTGGCCGGGTTCCTGGCCGGCCACACCGGCCTGACCCGCGAGGCGTACGCGCTGGATCTGCGCCAGTTCGCCAGCTGGTGCCAGCAGCGCCACATCCGGCTGTTCGACGCACGGCGCTCGGATATCGAGTGCTTCGCCCGCGACCTGGAGGCGCGCGGCCGGGCCAGGGCGACGGTGACGCGCCGCCTGTCGACGGTCGCGGGATTCTACAGGTATGCCGTGGAGGAGGAACTGCTCGACCATTCCCCGGCGGTCCATGTCCGCCGCCCGCGCGTGGATTACGAGTCCCACGCGACGGGACTGGATCGCAACGAGGTCGGCGCGCTGCTGGTAGCCGCCGGGCTCGGCGCGGCGTCCGATCACGCGCTGATCTCCCTGCTGGCCCTCAACGGACTGCGGGTGTCGGAGGCGACTGGTGCTGACATCGAAGCGCTTGGCGTCGAACGCGGCCACCGGGTGCTGACGATCCGCCGCAAAGGCGGGAAGATAGTCACCATCCCCCTGGCGCCCCGGACGGCCCGCGCCATCGATCTGGCCATCGGCGAGCGGTGCGACGGACCGGTTTTCCTGGCCCCGGACGGGCGGCGGCTGGACCGGCACGGGGCTGGCGGATTGTCCGCCGGGTGGCCCGCCGCGCCGGGATCGCCAAGAACGTCGGGCCGCACACGCTGCGGCACGCGTGCGTCACCGCCGCACTCGACGCCGACGTCCTGCTCCGCGATGTCCAGGAAGCAGCCTCGCACGCTGATCCCAGGACCACGATGCGGTATGACAACTCTCGGGAATTGCATCGGCCGGGAGAGAAACCGCAGGTCAGCAGGTCACGACAGAGTTGGCATAGCGCTCCGCGCCTCCGGGCAGCGGCGCTCTGACCAGGCACTTCTCCAGAACCATCTCGTCTGATGCAGGATTCGTCCGCTGGAAGGTCGAGGCGGTCGGAGGGGCTCTCTTCAAGCGCATCGAGGCGGGAATGGGTGTTAGATGGCTGGCCGCCGACGCCCAGGCGGGGCATTCGGACAGTTGGAATAACCGACTCCGCCATTACGGGCACGCGCATCCCTGGACCGCCACGCGACGTACATAGTCGCCACCTACATCGCCGGAGCCGCCAGGTAACACCGGCCCGCCGGGATTCCCGCCCCGCCCTTGACCTGCCGGGCCAGTTCTGACGCTGGCCCGGCACGCGCGTCAGCGGGCGGGCCGTGCTGTCGTACCGCTGTGCTACCGTAGGTGTCATGGCAGTCCGCAAGAAGCGCTCCATCTCGATGCCGCCGGAGCTCGACGCCGAGATCGCCGCAGCCGCCGAGGCCGCCGGGCTCAGCTACAGCGCCTGGGTGGCTAAGACCGCGCGCAAGGAGTTCACCATCCGCGCCGGACTGGAAGCCATCAGCCAGTACGAGGCCGAGCACGGGCCATTCACCCCCAGCGAGACCACCGACGCCGACGAGTGGGCCGCCCGGGTCACGCAGCCATCCGGGACCCGGCGGACCGCGTGAGCGGAGTCACCTACGATACCGGGGCGCTGATCGCCGCCGAGCGCGGCGAGCGCCGCATGTGGGCACGGCACCGGGCGCTCCTGCTCCGCCGCGTCGTCCCCGTCGTGCCCGCCCCGGTCGTCGCCCAGTGCTGGCGCGGCACGCCCCGGCAGGCCCAGCTCGCCCGGCTCCTGGCCGGCTGCGAGATCGAGACCCTCGACAACACCAGGGCCAGGGCCACCGGAACCCTCGCTGGCAGCGCCCGAACGGCCGACATCGTTGACGCCTGCGTCGTTGAGGGCGCCATCCGCAGAGGTGACCTTGTCATCACCTCCGACGAAGGCGACCTGACCGCTATCGCCGCGGCCACCAGCCGCCGCCTCAGCACCGATCACCCGTGACAGTCACCTGAGCGAAAGCCCGGCCAGTCACAGGCTGTAGCCGAACGAGCCGCCAAGAGAACCGCACGGGAACCGCCGTTCTGGCCGGACGGCGATCGTTCGGTGTTCTTCAGGCGTGTCGCGCAGATCACGTCATTCTGCGCGCCAGCGGTCCAGGCGCCGGTCAGGCCAGTGTGTACCACGCGCGGCGGGGTGCGGTGGCTCAAGCCCGGACGCGGGACCCGCGGCCTGCTGGGCCTGGCTGCTTGGCTGGGTGGCGGCCGTCGCTGCCGGGGTGGTGGTGAGCAGTGGCCGCAGTGGGGTGGCGGTCAGCAGCCGGACCAGGACGGTGAGCGGTCTGCGCGCGATGGCGTAGCCGGCCAGCACGACGCCGGCTCCGAGGAGGAACCCGGCGGCGACATCTTGGGGGTAGTGCGCGCCGATGTAGACA
>DATLSX010000163.1:0-71754 GCA_035533915.1 Streptosporangiaceae bacterium | reverse complement strand
GCGGAACCCGGCATCGCTGGCGCAGCTGCGGATCGGCGCGGCGGTCGCGCACCTGGCCAAAGGCGACCTGGACGGCGCAGCCCTGGAGGTGGCGCCGGTGCTGGGACTGGCGCCAGAATTCCGGATAGCGTCGGTGACCGGCTGGCTGGCCGACCTCGACACCCGCCTCGCCAGCAGCCGGCACGCCGGCGACCCGGCCGCGGCCACCCTGCGCCACCACATCCACCACTTCACCACCACATCGGCATGCAAGGCAGTCGAGGGTTTGACCGATCGGTGTAAGCCCGGCGCATAGACCTCGATGCGATCAACCACGGCATCGAGTTGATGCCTGGGCCTACGCCCTTCGTCTCGTGCGAGCTGCAACGATGCGGTGGCAGCGGCAGGGTCATGCCGACCTCGGGCCCCCGACCATCAAGCTCGCGAACCTCAGCCACGCGGCATGATCAACTTACGGTAAGTGGCATTGGGTCCATGGTCGGCGTAGCCGATCGCACGCGACGGCCCAAGGGCCGACATGGAGGCGGTAGCCGCGATCCGGACAGTCGAGAGCGAGGAAGAACGGAATCCTTGGACCTTGCTAGACAGGCAGTTGGGTCCGTGCTTCTTAGCATTGGGACGGGCGCGGGCGTTGCCGACCCCCTGCTTGCAAAGGTTGCTTGCGTCACCCGCCCACATGCGCTTCTGCTCGTCAGAGCCAGCAGTGACGCGCCATCAATGGACGCCGACATCCCCTCCGGGCTGTCCGATCAGACACGCAGCCGACACGGCCGTCCTGATCTTGATGCCACGCGCGATTGGTGCCTTCGGATCGACTTTAACGGCGGCGGCCGTCCTGATATCACTGATGACACGCAGCACAGATATAGCCATCCGTCCTGAGGGGAGGATAGCATGAGGGTTGCTATAGGAGGGGGCTCGAATCGCGAATGACTACGGTAAGTGATCACGATCGTAGCTGGTTCTATAGCCAGTTTCTTTCATTCGCTATACGCAAGACCGGCTTTGAATGGCAGCAGTTTGTAACCGACCTGATGCATGCGCGACATGGGGGCGCCTTTGTTCAGGTGGACCCTGGAGGCCGTGGTGACAAAGGCTGTGACGGTTGGGTCGACAAGCTAATGCTGGCATGCTACGGGGGAACTGCTCCAACGGCTTCGTACGTGGCGGGGAAGATAAAGGACGACTTTGAGAAGGCCCTGAAGCACTGGGGCGAGAACATGGAAACATGGGCCTTCGTCCATAACAATGCAGTTGGCCTGCCACTCATGGCGGCACAAGGAATTATCGACTTGAAGGCAATATATGAAAAGAATACCGTAGCTATACAAGCTTGGCCACCACAAGTCCTGTGGGATCATTGCACTGATGGCGTGGAGCGAGAAAAGCTGGTACGGGTTATTGGCGCCCCACCCTCCGATCACCCGGCAGGCATGAGTTACCTCGCTCGATGCGTTGAGAGCCTCGCAAGAACTCGTCGCCAAGACGGTCTTGACGCTGTACCGCCCGTACCTCCCGGCAAGATCGAAGCGAATAAATTCGGCCCCGAGGTTGAATCGCTAATAAATCACTTCCAAGTTCACACCGGCCACGTCCGCTATTACTTCTCAAAAGCATCGCCTGGAGAGCAAGCGCAGGTGACCGAGACGCTGCGTGCGAAGTATGATGGCTTCGTCGCCAGGTTGGAGAATTCAGACGCAGTTTTTCACGCTCTGTGCGATGATCTGATCGATGAGGCGTTCAGCGGTAGGGAGGATCTCCGAGATTTGGAAGAGCAGCGCAGTGCGGCGATAATGGTTGTCACGCACTTCTTTGAAATCTGCGAGATTTTTAAGCCCGCAGTTGCGAAACAGACGACATGATAATGCCATCGAAGAGTATCAGAGAGGACCTGGCACTGCTGACCGTTGGTGCGCAGATTCTTCAGCAGCTGGACTCACCTGCCACCGTTACCTCTTTGTGGGAGCGAGTCGTGTCGTTTCGCGTCAATCTTAACTCGCCATCGGCACTTCCGTTCTGGTGGTTCGCTCTGGCGTTGGACCTGTTGTACTCCATTGGCGCCGTTGAGCTCAACAATGGCGAGATGGTGAGGTCTCTTGCTGCGTGAGCTTACCAGCGATCTTGCTGGCTTCAAGAACGCAACCTTTGCACCCGGTCTTAACATAGCCGTAGCTGAACGGACAAAGAAGGCAACCACTCACGACAGTCGTAACGCGGTAGGTAAGACTAGCCTCGTCAAGGTTGTCGATTTCCTGCTCGGTTCCGAAGCCAGACCGAATCATGTTTTGCGCCGCCCTGAGCTGGAGGCGGCCATGTTTTCATTGAAACTAGACATCGCAGACAGCATAGAGACTGTCCGTAGGAGTGGGGCTCAACCAGGCACTGTATTTGTGGACGACGGTTATACACGAACCAGAGATTGGCGTTCCTATCTCGGCAAGATGCTTTTCGGATTGCAAGGTACGCCGAGCGAACCGAACTTTAGGTCACTTATTTCTTTCTACCTGAGAGACGTCGCCAGCGGTGCATTTTCTGCGGCCACAGAAACTCATCGTAAGCAATCGGTTATAGCTACTCAGCCAGCGCTCGCGTGGCTATTTGGCCTGGATCTAGGACTAGTAAGCAAGGTCAGAGAGGTTCTTGAAACTGAGCGAAGCCTGGATGATCTAAGGCGCGCCGCACGGGATCCTGTTCTTGGATTGACTATTGGCCGTGCTGGTGATCTAGATGCTCGTATCACTACCCTTCGCATAGAGCAAGAACGATTCACGAGGGAACTTTCTGAGTTTCGGGTAGTTGATCGGTATACTGAGACACGCGCTCAAGCGGATCAATTGAGTCGAGATATCCGCAATTTGAATGATGAGCTGGTCATGGCAGAGCGACGGCTCGGTGATATCGATGGTGCAATTGCGCAGGAGGACGCCCAGCAGCCGGACTTTGATTATCTGCGAGACGTTTACAGCGAAGTCGGTGTAGTGCTACCCGATCACATTCGCCGCCGGTTCGATGAGGTGACGGAGTTTCATAGATCTGTCGTCAGTAATCGTCGAACGTACTTGGAATCCGAGCGGGCGGGCCTGACGGAACAGGTCTCGGATAGTCGAAATCGCTTGCAAGATCTAGATGTGCAGCGTGCCGCGTTGATGCGATTGCTTGAGGCAGGTGGAGCACTTGAAACATACAATCAACTCCAGCGTGAGCTTGGAGCTTTGAGCGGTCGCTTGGTTGAACTTGAGGAACGTCGCGAAACGATCGAGCGATGGGAAAATGCGAATAGGTATTTGCAGCTGCGAGCCGCGGAACTGGAAATTGGTATTAGTTCTGACCTTAGTGAGAGGGCGGCAACAATCGCAGCGATCGGTCATATGTACTCGAATTACGCCTATCGAATATACGGTGGGCAACGGCCTGCTGCATTGCGAATAGAGCCGTCTCGTTCGGGATACAGGTTTGTTCCGACTATTGGCGGCGATGCGAGCGAAGGGGTGCGCAGCATTTCTATTTTCTGCTTCGATCTGACCATGTTGGTGACGGCTCGACGCTTGGGGCACGGCCCGGATTTTATGGTGCACGATAGTCACCTATACGATAGCGTCGAAGCGCGGCAAGTCGCTAGTGCTCTATCGCTGGCTGCGGAAGTCGCCGAAGAAGAGAAGCTTCAATATATTGCAACCCTTAACACCGACGTTCTAGATAGCGCAACAAGTGAAGGCTTTAATGGAAAGTTTAATGAGTGTACGCGAATGACAGACGCCTACGATTCTGGCGGATTGTTCGGTATTCGTTTCAATTAGCCTCGATCTTTCGTGAGGCTGGTCTGGGCCAGGACGACAGGTCCAGGACGCCGGTCAGCTCGGCGACCCACGCTCCAGGCCGCTGGACGCCATCGGCGTCATAGGCCGGTGGTCCACGCGCTCGCGGGGATCGCGGCGATGGCGTCCTCGATGGCCGCGGTGATGACCATGCCGACCGAGTACCGCAGGCGGCGTGATGGCCGGGTCAGCCAGGTCAGGAACTCATGCGTCCCGCCGCCGGAGTCAGCGCGGACCAGCACGTTCTTCCGCTGCGCGGCGGGCAGTTGCGCCAGCGCCAGCCGTGCCGTCTCGATGTGGTCGGCGGCGGTGTTCGACCCGGCGTTGCCGGGCCGCAGCAGGATCGCCAGCGGCTCCCCGGACCCGTCGGGGCCGTGGTCGGCGAACGCGGTCATGGGGTGGAACCCGAACGTCTAACCGTCGGCCTGGCCTGGTCCTTGTCCGAATGGGAGATCACGATCGTCGCGTCCAGGTCCACGGTCACCTGCCCGCCAGAGACCGGCGCCGCCTCGCCGGCCAGCGCCCACGCCTTGCACCGGGCGGCGGCCCGCGCCGCCCGGATCGCCTTCAGCGACCGGGGCGCGTCCGCCGCCAGCCTGGCGATCAGCCGGGACACTACCGGGTCCGAGGCCACCGGGCCGAACAGGTCCGGCTCGGCGCGCAGCACCGCGACATCGGCCAGGCAGTCCCCGCCCAGCGCCAGCATCACCGCGAGATCGGCGATGACCTTCCCCGGGTCATGGACCGCGCGCGGCGCCCGCCACCGCTCCATCCCCGCCGACAGCCCGCGGTCCAGGCCCGTCACCGCCAGGGTCCTGGTCAGCAGCAGCCCGCTCGCATGAGACACGATCCCCGCCCCGTCAGCGGACACGATCATCTTCGGGCGCCGAACTGTATTCTGCATGTGAAAAGTGCCTTCGGCTCAGGTGCGGACAGGACCCTAGACAAGCCCTATCCTCCCAGGTCAAAGGCACTTTTTCAGTTAGCCGCGCGGCCCAGACCATCGGCCAGGCGAAAGCCCGAGGTTAGAAACGTCGCTGGTTGTGTGCTTCGAGGGCGGCCTGGCCGTGGTGGCCGACGCGCTAGGCAGGGGAGGCGGGTAAGAAGCCTAATACCGCATGTCAGGGAGTTGGCCCGTCGAGGCGGCGCGGCCCGCGCGCCGGGTCGGACCCGGAGGGGCCGCATGCCCGGCGCTATTGGGCCGCCGCGGCGGGGAGCGGAGCTAGCCGCCCTTGACTGCGTAGAGAAAGTCCTCACCGCCGGCTGTCCACCCACCGCGGGACTGCGTAAGACTGTCAGGACAGTAAGACTGCGGGAATGCGTGTGCGCAGGACTGCGTGCCTTCTACCGGTTGATGCACAACATCGCCCTGTCAAGACCTATGGCGTCGTGGAGGGCAAAACTTGGGCGCGCCAGGCGGCGTCGTCGGCAGTCCAGCGGTAACCGCAGGCGAGGCGGCAGGCCATGCCTTGGCGGTCGTCGATGCCGTTGATGTAGTCCCAGCCGAGGTCGCCGCAGAGTGGGCAGGCGCGCATGAGGAGTCTGCCGTCACCGTGGCATTCGTAGCAGGACTGCCCGGCAATGCCTTTGCAGTCGGGGCAGGGTATGACATGTGCTTTGCCCGGCGGGGTCACGGCTGCTGCCATTTGTCTTCACCTTTCAGGGAGTTCCGGCCACTTCTCTAGGATGCACTGCGGCTTGGATGTGTCAGCCGCTGGCTTCCCGCTCGGCGGCATGCTCTAGCACCTGTTCTGCTGCTGGGAGTGGCGGCCGGGGTGGTTGGATGACGGCGTCGCGATGACGGTCGGCTAGGACGGTCCAGGCTTCGCCGAGGTCGACCTCGTCGGGTTCCTCGGCGGGAATCCGCAGAGTGCGGAATTCGTCGATCTCGGCCTGGCGCTGGCGGTTGTACTCGGTGACCTGGCTTACCTGGAAGGGCAACTCGTCCTGGTCGTAGTCGAGGGTGAGGCCAAGGACTTGCAGGGCGCGTTGCTCACGCTCGGGCGGGCTCACCAACTCGGGTTCGCGGGGCAGCTCGACAGTGCCGTCGAGGCGTGGCTGGACCCAAACATCGCCTGCCCGTTCGGCTTCCGGGTAGGCGAATCCTTGGGGTTCGGCGGACTTTAGGTGGTCGTCGCGGCTGAGTACGCTGCGGCGCTTGAGTTCGACGTCGCTGGCCCTGGCCAGACGGCGGGTCGGCTCGGTCATTGCCTCCCATTGGCAGCGTGTGTCGTGCGCTTCGGCGAGCTTCTCTCGGACCAGCGTGGCTCGCTGGCCCAAGGCGTTCCACGATCGGGCGGCGTCGTGGTGCAGCGCTGCGAGGTCGGCTCGGCCCTGGCGGGTGGCGGCGGTGGCCTCGTGGGTGTGGCGGGTGGATTCGACCTTGCTGTGCTGTTCTTGCCTGCGCGCGGCGCGTAGTTCCTCGGCGACGTGCTTGGGTGCCCAGGATGTTTCGGCTTGGTAGGCGCGGCGGCGGGCCAGGAGCTGGCCGTCGGTCAGGTGGCGCACGTCGATGCCCTCGACGCGGGCCATGACGGCGAACGCGGCGTGCCATGCGGCACGGGCATCGGGTGAGGTGGCGGCTGGTTCTGGGCCGATCGCGTCTGCGGGGTGGTCGTACCCGGTGATCTCCCGGTAGGCGCCGATCTGGCCTGCCTTGCGCTCCCAGTCGGCTCGCGTGGCAGGGTCGGCGGGAATGTTACCGACGGCCTGGGTTGCCCAGAGTGGCTGGTCCCTGGCGGCGTGCTCGCCGATGCGGCGCTGCCGGTCGTCCATGGCGATGGCGATCTGGCTCATGTATCTGGCTAGGTCTGGGTCGGTGAAGTGCGGCAGGCTCGCGGTCCAGGACTCCCGTTTTCTTGATCGCAGATGGCCGATGCCTTTGCGGATGCGGGCGTCGAGGACGGCGGAGTGCGAGCGGGCTCCGGTGAAGGGACGTCCGTAGATGGCGGCGCGGATGACGTGGGCGCCGTCCAGGGCGGCGAGTTCGGCGGCGCGAACCGTGCGCCACAGCGCCCCGGTGTCTTTGAGGATTTCCTCAGCGTCGGCGGGCGATGCCGTTTCTCGGACGGCGCGGGTGTACCGGGCGGCAGACTCGGCCCGGCACTGGTCGAGCCAGATGGCGTGCAGCGCTCCGAGATGGTCGGCGTCGGACAGTGACTGCTCCTGGGTCTCTCTCGCCGACAAGCTGACGTCATCGCGGCGTACGACCGGTGCCAGCAGCGCGACCGGATCGCGAACGCTCAGGGCTGCTGCGCAGCTGGCGCCGTCGCGGGCGGCTTGGAGCAGCCGCTGGCGCTTGATCTCAGGGTCTGGTGCGGAGCCGGCGACGGGCGTTTCGGCTGGCTCCTGGGCGGAGGGGTAGGCGTAGACCTCGTTACGCTGCCTGCCGCGGCTCATTGCCATGTACAGGCCGGACCGGTCGCGTGCGTCGCTGGCCAACGTGATGCCGACCGAGACGGTGCGGCCTTCGACGGTGTACCAGGTCAGCGCATAACCGAGGTCGCAGCTGTCGACCGCGTATGCCTGACTAATGGCGAACGGCGCCGACCAGGACCGATGGCCCTGTTCGTCGTGCCCGGTCAGACGGCGAACGGTCATGCTCCGCTCGCCGATCGTCTCGATGTGCAGGATGTCGCCGTTGGCCAGGGTCCGGCCGGGCTCGCCTGCCGGAAGCTGGTTGTCGTTCTGGCGGGCCACGATCAGGTCACCGGCGTAAGCGCGGGCGTCGTCGCGCAGCGGCGCCGACGTACCGCGCTGGACGTGGTCCCAGTCCAGCAGGTAGCCCTGGATCCGGCGGGACAGGTCAAGGCACTCGCGGCGCTCGTGAGCGGTGAGGAGGACATCGGTCCCGGCCAGGTGCTCGGCGAGCCAGGCCCGGCAGGCTCGTTCGGCCATTTCCTCGTAGCTGCCGCCGTGCAGCCGTCCGTGCTGGTCGTAGATGCCCAGCGCGGACACGTCTCCGGCCCGGATCGCCAGGGACGCCGGGCCTTCCCACGGCTCGCGGAACCGGACGGCCTCGGTGAGCTGGGCGTAGCCGAGCTGCCGGGCGAGCATTGCCATGCCGCCGCCTGCCTCGACGGCGGCGAGTTGCTGGTGGTCGCCGGTGATGATGACCTTCGCGTCCATCCGGCCGGCGTGCCGGAGGATCGCGGCCAGGTCGGTCATGGAGGTCATGCTGGCCTCGTCCAGCAGGAGCAGGGCGTCCGGCCCGATGTCAGTGATGCCGCGGGCGCCGGGCCGGCCGGGCAGGTGACCGAGGAACTGGGCGGTGTTCTCCGCGACGGGGACGCCGGCCTCGGTGAGGACGTTCCGCCCGGCGCTTGTCGTTGAAATCCCGAATACACGGCCCATGCCGGCCTCCCGCCAGGCGGCGGCGATCCGCACCGCGGTGTAGGTCTTGCCGGTGCCGGCCGGGCCGACGATCAGCTCGGCGCGCCGCGGGCTGGTCAGCGCGAGGAACGCGGCGGCTGCCTGGTCCAGGCGCAGTCCTGAGCTGGTGGCGCCGTCCAGGGGTTGCGCGAGCGCGGATAGCTGCGCCTGGAGTTGCGCGGGGTCTGCGCCGAGCAGCGCGGCTGCTTGCTCTGGTTCGAGGTGCGGCGCGGTTTCGGCCTGTGCGTCGGCGAGGAGCTGTGCCTCCATCGACAGCTGAGCGCGGGTGGCGTACCGCTCGGTGCCGTGCGCGCGGTAGATGCTCTGGCCATCCGCGCGACGCAGGAAGTCGGGTACGCGCGGCCACTCCGGCGCATCCAGGCGCAGCACGTCCTCCCCTGCGTCGCCAGCGAGCGCCCGGTCGGCCAGGCTCTCCAGGATGCGCCAGGCGTGCTGCTGGTTCTGGCCGATGGCGTGGTCGGGCAGATGCTGGCCGATGCAGTGGACCAGGTCTGCGCGGGTCCAGGCGGCCCGCGCTTCTTGCGCGCGCGCGAGACCGGCGGCCATGGCTGCGCGTTCTTGCGCTTGCGTGAGGTTCCCGCGCGGCGCGGGCTGCGTGCGCGGCTGCGCGGGTTCGGCGCGTGGCTGCCAGATCAGGCGCGCGAGGTCGCGCAGCGTGCCGAGTTCGGTCTCGCGCGAGGACTGCTCCCATTCGCGCAGCAGCCGGCCGAAGTCGAGCGGGGCGGCTTCCTTGCGGCGCCTGGTGCGGGCGTTGGCGAACTGGCGCATGCTCGCCAGCGCCCGCTGATCGGGCTGGTGCCCGCGCCCGCGCTCGTATTCGCGCGCAAGGTCGAGTGTGATCTCGGTGATTTGCGCGCGCCGGGAGGAGAACCGCGCGATCACCTGCTCGGGGAAGCCGGCGATCACCCGGCCCTTGGACGCGGGCCGGTACGCCCACTCGAACCCGAACCGGCTGGCCAGCCCGGACTCCAGCGCGAACGCGGCCAGCGCCGAGGCTCCGCCCTTCTCCCGGTACAGGCCGCGGGAGTCGATCGCCCGCCACTGGCCGTCGCGGATCGTCTTGGCCTTGTTCAGCCACAGCACGTGGACATGCAGCTGCGGGTCGCCGTTGCGGCTGGTGTGCTGCGGGAAGATCGCCACCGGGATCTCGGCGGCGTCTTCGAACCGGCCCGCCTCGACGCCGCCGATCCGCCGGCCGTGATGACCGGTCCGGGAGAACCTGGCCTCCCGCTGCATGTGGCCGATGAACAAGCGGACCGATTGCTCGATCTCCGACCAGATCCCCGCCGCCCTGGCCTCCCACTCCGCGGCTGACGCCAGGTCACCGGCCTGGCGGGCCTCGACGGCGGATGCCAGGGCGCTGGCGTGGGCCAGGGAGATCGTCTTGTCCACCGAGAAGGTGGTGTCGAAGTACTGGACGCCGACCGGGCCGTCGTGCTCGGCGCGGGCCTCGGTGAGCAGGCGCATCCGCTCATCGGCGGTCGCGCCGGGGTGCGCGCGGAGTTTTGCCTGGTACAGGGCGGACAGTTCGGCGTTGACGCGCGGCGGGCTGCCCAGGTAGGTCTGGCCGGAAGGGTCACGAGGGTCGAGGAACTGGCCGAACAGCGGCTCGAAGTCCTCGCGGCGCACCGTGTCGCCATCGCGGAAACCGAACTCGGCGGCGCCGTTGCCGATCCACATCCCGGCGGGCTCGCCGCCTTTCTCCACTGCCGACAGGTAGTAGCCGGCGCCCCGTTCGCCGGTCAGGGTCGCGCCGTCGGCGGCGCCGATCGCCCGGAACGGGTACGACGCGTCGTGTCCGCGTGCGATGCTGACAACGACCGCCACCGTTCCTCGCCTTCTTCGATCACGCTTGCGATTTTCGATCTTGAACTGAGCAGACCTTGATCATCTTGATGCATAGGTGTGCAGTTGAGTTCAAACGGAAATCGATGGTGACAGAAGCGGGGAGAGCTTGCAGACTGCAAGATCACGAAGCGCGATGTGAGGCCCGGCGAGCTGAAGGCGAGACGTGCCTTGGTGTCGCGTTCAGCTGAAGGCTCAGCATCGTCAGATAGCGACGCGGTAACACCGCGCGGCGGCGGCAGGTCTGGATGATCAATTCCAAGGGTGTTGTTCGGCGTGGTGCGCCCCGGTTCGTGCCGAAGGGTGTCCAGGATCGGCGTTGCTACCCAAACGTCGAACCCGGAGGTCGTCATGGACGCCGATCTGGACACCCTCGCTACCGCACTGTATGTGAAGACCGACGACCTGCTGAAAGAATCGCCGCAGCTCGCGCCCTGGCGGCCGGAGGTGGGCATCGGGCCGTCGCTGAGCGATGCCGAGCTGGTCACCCTGGCGGTCATGCAGGCCCTGCTGGGGTTCCACCTCCGAGGCTCGCTGGCTGC
Organism: Streptosporangiaceae bacterium; assembly: GCA_035533915.1. Classification (GTDB taxonomy): domain Bacteria; phylum Actinomycetota; class Actinomycetes; order Streptosporangiales; family Streptosporangiaceae; genus Chersky-822. Next base: position 61,160 of record DATLSX010000163.1, on the reverse strand, counting down.
GGCACGCGCGCGCTCACCTGCGGCACCTGTTCCCCTACCTGCCCGGTCAGCCTGGCTACAACAAGCGGCTCCGGGGCCTGGCCGTCACGCTGAGCTGGCTGACCGGCGTGCTGGCCCGCGACACCAGCCTGTGGACCGATGACGTCTGGGTGGTGGATTCCACGCCGGTGGAGTGCGGGCGGTCCCGGGAGACCACCCGGCGCTCCGACCTGGCCGGATGGGCGCAGTACGGGTACTGCGCCTCCCATTCCCGCTGGTTCTGGGGCCTGCGCCTGCACTTGCTGTGCACCCTTCACGGCCTGCCCGCCGCGTTCGCGCTCACCGGCGCCAGAGCTGACGAGCGGCAGGTTCTGCTCGGCATGCTCGCCGACCCCGCCCTGACCACCGGGCGCAGCGGGCAGGTCATCATCGGCGACAAGAACTATTACGGCCGCGAGTTCGAAGCCCAGCTGGCCAGCGATGGCCTCCGCCTGCTCCGCCCCGCCCGCAAAGGCGAGCCCGAACGCGCAGGCACCCAGTTCTTCAAGCCACTGCGCCAGGTCATCGAATCGATCAACGACACTTTCAAGGGCCAGCTCGACCTCGAACGCCACGGTGGCCGCACTCCGGCAGGGGTCCTCGTCCGCGTCCTGCAGCGCATCCTCGCGCTGACCGCCGCGATCTGGCTCAACGACAAAACTGGCCAGCCCGTCAAGCGCTCACTGCTGGCCTACGACGCCTGACCCCTTGGAATTGATCATCTAGTCAGCGACTATCCGGGTGGCTTTCTTTTCCGCGAGGCGCATGATCAGGCCGGCCGATTCCAGGGGCGGCAGTGCGCTCTGGGCGAGCGCTTTAAATGCGTCGATGAGTCCGGCTACTTCCTGGTGGCGCCTGACGATGGTGACCGGGCCGTGGATGTCGCCGCGGCAGGCGACGTCAGGTGTGCCCGGCTCGGCGAAGCTCAGCACGGTGAACGATGAGGCCAGGATCGGGTGCGCGCGTGAGAGGGGCAGGACCTGGATCGTCAGCATCGGGTCGGCGCATGCGGCCGTCAGGTGGTCGAGCTGGCGCGCCATCACGGGCGGTGAGCCGATGACACGCAGCAGCGCGGCCTCGTCGGCGATGAGGTGGGCTCGCCGCTGCAGGTCACGGCGGGCCTCCTGGCGGCGGTTCTTGAGGCCGGCCCGCGTGCGCACCTGCCTGGCGTCCAGGTAGGGGCACGCGGCGCGGCACAGCGCCTCGGCGTAGTCGTCGGCCTGCAGGAGGTCAGGGACGGCCAGGGCGGAGAAGGACCGCACTGAGCGGGCCGCTGATTCCAGGCCGAGGTAGGTACCGGCGCCTGTTGCCAGCACGTCGTCGTAGTCTGCCCACCAGCCTGCGCGCCGCCCGTCGCGGGCCATGTCCGTGAGCCGCCTGCGGTGGCCGTCGTCGGTGACGCCGTAGATGTCGAGCATGTCGCGGACGTAGCTGGCTCTGGCCGGCGCGAGGCCGTTCTCAATGCGCGACAAGGTGCTCGGCGCGACCTCAAGCGCGGCGGCTACGTCCTGCAGCCGGAGCGCGGCGGCATCGCGCAGCCTGCGCAACTCCGCGCCCGGGCGCAGCCGCGAGATTGCGGCGGCTGGCAGCTCCGCGCTGTTCTTGCCTGCGGCGGCGCTCTGCGCCGCGGCGGCCGGTGCGTCGCGCAGTTGCCTCGCTGGCGCGGGCTCCGGGCTGCCCGTTCCTGGCATTGGCGTGCTCCTGCCCGTCGTGGTGTGCGGATTGTCGGCCTGGGGAAGTTCTGGCTCTATTGGGCCGGGCAGGGCGCTGTCATCGCTACCGACGTGATCGCGCGTCTTTCCGCCCGCTACTCGCGCGGCGATCTGGCCATGCGGCGTGGCCGAGAGATGGCCCGCCGGGTCCGGCTCGACCCGGCGGGCGGTGATCGGGCGGTCAGAACGGGACGGTGAGGTTGTCCATCCACGCGGGTGCTGGCTGGGCGGGTTCGCCGTGGTAGCAGCGGCAGGCGCCGTCGATGATGATGCAGTCGGGTCCGCATCCAGTGCCCGGGGTGGCGGTGGTGTCGGGAATCGAGGTGGTGGTCATGAGTGCCTCCTGAGCGGTGTGTCCCGGGTGCGGGGGTTGCGGGGTGTTCCGGCGGCGGAAGGCACGCGGGCGTCATAGGGCGGGAGGGCAACCGGCCGGCGGCGGGCGGGCAAGATGTTTCCCGGCGGGCGCAGCCCGCGGTGTTCGGGAAAGATCTTGAACGACTGGCGGGGAGCGCCGCCTGCGGTGCGAACAGGCCGGTTGCGCTCCCGACCGCGCCTGCGAGACTGACAGAGCAGGAACACCCCGGTCCCGCACCCGGGACACACCGCGGCACTCGCGCATGATCCGCCACCCGGTGGCGGGTGCGGCTGCCCAGGATGGGTTAGCGCAGGCTGCGCCGTGGCTGGGAGTTGAGGCGGGTGGTTCCGATGTCGGCCTGGTTGCCCTTGGCGTAGCCGTCGCGGTACCCGGTGCCGCTGTAGGTGGTACGGGTCTTGCGGGTGACCGGGTAGGTAGCGTGAGCGCGGGCTGCGATGACCTGGTCGCGGCTGGCCAAGACGATCGCCGTGCGCTGCGCGCCGGGCATGGCGGCGGCGGTACCTACGTCGCGGGCGGCGCGCTGCTCGGCAGCGCGGACCCGGGCGATGACGGAAGTGCAGTAGCCGAGCATCCAGCTGCGCCGCCAGGCCCGCGCGCTGCGCGTCCATTCGGGTGCCAGGGTAGCGGCCAGGGCGCGGTGCATCTGAACCAGGAGCGAGGTGTAGAGGACTTCGGCCCGCTCGATGTCAGAGGCGTAGCCGAATACGTGGACCCGGGCACCGTTGCCAGTGCCGGGCAGGATGCATCGGCAGCGCATCGCCGACGCGATGCCGCTAAGCAGATGGGCGTGGACGGCAGCCCACGGGTTGGGAACGGTGATGATCCGGTCGGCGGGCTGATCGGAGCCGGGCTGGGTGGCGGCGAGCAGGGCGCGGTCGATGCCGTATCGGGCCATCAGCTCGGCGGCCTTGGCGGTGAACACCTCGGCCTCGGCCGAGGTGACGCCGGTGTCTTCAGCCTGGGCGAGCAGCTTGCGGATGCGGTCCAGCTGGACGTTCTCGGTGCTCATCGCAGATCTCCTTCAGGTCAGCGGAAAGCGGGGGCGCGAGCCGGGTACGGGTTCTGGCTCGCGCCCCGTGGGCTGGGCGGGTCTAGTAGGTGGGGTCCAGGTGGTCGTAGCTGGCGGCGACTTCCTCGGGGGTCATCGGGAGCCGGGCGGCTTGGGGCGGGAGGCAGGCAGCAAGGGCGTCGCGGAGCAGCAGCGCCATCGAGTAGCCGGGCTGGTCGGCGAGGGCGCGGTCCAGCGCGAGGTTGCCCAGCGCACCGTCGCCGGCCTGCCAGGCGGTGAACGCGAGCAGCGATGCGGGGGCGGCGGCGTAGCCGGGGCGGGCTCGACGAACCAGGTCGGTCCACAGCCGGAAGTGCGCGGCCGTGTGGTCCGGGTCCATCCGGGCCCAGGCGTCGTCGCGGATGCGCAGGCTGGTCAGCGCGACCGCGAGCGCGGCGAACTCGCCGGGTTCGGTGAGCGCGCCGCCGCCGCGGTAGGCAGTGATCGCGCCCTTGACCGCAGCGAGTCCTTTGGTGAGCAGCGCGCGCGGGCGGGTCGCGGCCAGCCGGACGGCGTCGTGTTCGACCTGGCGGGTGGCGCCGGTCATGACGGCGTCAGAGCCGGTGAGGGGTGCGATGGTGGCGGCGAGCGCGGCCCGGCTGACCGCGGCGGTGTTCCCGGCCTCGGCCAGGGTGACCGCGGCGGGGTGGGTGCTGGCGGGGACGGGGTGCCCGGCCGGCGGACAGCAGGACGGGTCGCCGCACGGGTAGGACCAGTACCGGCCTTCGTGCACGCGCAGCACGTCGTGCAGCGTGATCCCGGCTGCGGGCAGGACCTGGCGAGCGCGGTCGGCGAGCGGGGTGACCAGGATGCCGGGGCCATACCCGATGACGACGGCGTCGGTGCACTGGTTGCGCGTGAGCAGGCTCGCAGCATGGCCGGTGATCTCGGCAGTGAGGCCGGGATCGGGCGGGTCGGGAAGGTCGAACCGGAACACGAGCCGGATCCGGCCGCCGGGCCGGGACACGGCCAGGACGACCAGGCTGTTCGCGGGGTGGAAGCCGAGCAGGTACGGCACCACCGCGAGCAGGCCGTCCGCGGCGCGGATCCTGACTTGCAAAGTGGGTTCGTCCTGAGGCTGGGGCTGGGTGTTCATGACAAGGCTCCTTTGCGGGACGGCGGCGCGGGCGGGCCGGGATAACCAGCCCGCCCGCACTGCGGAGGGGTTGGGGGTCAGGTGGTGACGCCGGCCAGGACGGCGGCTTCGGCCTGCTCGTGCGCGGGTAGGTCGGTGGGCTCGCCGTTGGCGGCGGCGGCGCGGGTGGCCTTGCGGGCGGCGTAGCCGGTGCGCAGGGTGTCGAAGGCCATCGACGCGGCGATGTCCCGGGCGCGCAGCGTCACGCGGGCGCGGGGCTGGCCGTCGGTGGTGGCGGTCCAGGCTTCGGCGGTCAGGTCGTCGGCCAGGACGGTGACCCGGTCGCCCTTGCGGACCGACTCGGCGGTGCGGGTGGCGAGCAGGCCGTAGGCGGTGACCTTGACCCACCGCGTGATGGCCTCGCCGTTGCCGCGGGCGGGAAGCTCGACCGCGATCCGCAGTTCGGTGCCGTCGGTGCCGTCGCGGGTGGTGAAGGTGCGGGGGTCGTCGCCGAGCCGGCCGGTGATGGTGATCTGGATCGGGTTCACGGTTGCCTCCAGGGCTGGTAGTCCGGGAGGGCCGGCCGCTCTTGGTGGCGGCCTGGGCTGCGGTGCCCTTCCCGGCGGTCAGGTGGAGCGACGCGGCGGACAGGGGGCGGCACAGCCAGGCGGCCCGTGGCGGCCAAGATGTTTCCCGGCGGGCCAAAGGCAGGAATGGGCTGCGAAGGCCTGGCCGGCGCAGCAGCCGGCGTCAGCCGGCACAGTTGATGGCCCGCGGCCGGGAAAGATCTCTGGCCGGTCCCGGGCGAGCGCAGCGAGAGCCCTGGCTTGCCGGACCCGGCGATGCGGCGCAAGCTGACTAGCCAGGGAAGGTAAGCGCCGCAGACCTGGCCCACCGAGTGCCGGCCCGCGGCCAGACCAGGACCGGGCAGAACCGCGGGCGTACAGCGACAAGATCATGTCGTCGACCTGGCCCAGCCGCCGCTACCCCTTCGCCACTATCCTCGGCTCGAAGCTGGCATCGCGGTCACGGGGCACCGCGATCCGCACCGGCCCGCCACCGTGGTCACCGTCTTACCGTAATGCCCGTTGCGGGAGTTCCCGGACCCGTTCCCGGCCGGGTCGCCCTTGGCATACCCCAGGTGCTCATCCAGCTCGGCGCCCAGCGCCCGCTCCAGCACCGTCGCGGTCAGCTGCTGTAGCAGCCCCTCCGCCGGAACGCCCGCGAGCTCGGCATCAGCCAGCATCCGGTCCACAGCCTCAGGGCTCACCAGCGCCGCCAGCCGCGCCGCCGCTTCGCTCCCGGCCGGGGGACCGACTGCCGAGTTGGGCCTTTCTACGATCAGGGCAGCGCGAGCGCCGCCGTACCGCGACCGACTCGAGCCGGGCTGCGGCCCTTCGGGCCGACCCGCCGCGACGTTCGGGCAATGGGGCATAGCAGCGCTGGTGGACCGACAGCACGCCTTTGGCGAGTGGTGCAAGCTTCGCGAGCCCATCGGCCGAGGATCCGCAACTACAGGAGAGCCAGCGCTGCGTCCTCGGTCTTGTAACGGTCTGATCTGCAAGGTCTCACGAACAAGGAGGAACTATGAGGGATACCTCAAGATCTTCAACAAGGCCGACCTGTCTCTTGTCGATCGCGGCTTCGTAGAACGCGTCGGCGAGCGCCACGATGATCCCGTTGAACGCGGGTCCGTCGGTGAAGAAGTAGTCGGCCATGATGTTGTGCGCCTTCTGGTTGTCGGCGATGGCCTCGGTGACGGCGGACTGGAAGTCCTGCGACTCCATGAACTGCTTCTTCGAGTTCACCTGGGTCTGCCTGACCAGGTCGGGGTCGGCGAGCAGCCGCTGCACGAGCCCCTGCACGAACTCCCGGATCTGGGACTCGGCGAACGACTGGGCTCCGAAGAGGTCGTTCATCTTGTCGATGACGACCTGGAGCGCGACGTACTTCGGCTCCTTCATGGCGCCGGTGCCTGCTGCGCTGATCCCCTTCAGCTCGCCGTCTCCGGTCAGCGAGATGTCGACGGCGATCTTCTTGGTGTGCTTCACCCCGACCAGGACCACGTCGGACAGGTCGACCTCAGCGCTCCAGGAGGACTCGGCGATGACCTTCTCCAGGAGTCGGAGGAAGATCGAGAGCATCTCCATGTAGGGGTCGCCGTAGTCGACGATCTGGCTCATGAAGTCGTAGAGCCGGACGTAGGTGGAGACGTCCTTGCGGAAGAGGTCCAGGGTGTTGAGCGTGACCTTGTCCTCGGCCTCGATCGCTGCCGCGTAGCGACGCCGGAAGTCGTGCTGCGCTGGGCTGATCGCCGCCGAGAGCGCGTTGTTGCCCTTGCGTGAGACCCACAGCTCGGCGACCTGGCGGACCTGGTCCTCGGCGTAGATCCCCGCCTGGGCGAGCTTGTTCGCGAGGTGCACGACGACGTACGGGTCGGTCTCGGTCTCCAGGGTGGCGTTGGTGAAGTACGGCTCGAAGGCGATTTTGATGTCCTCGGGCTCGTTCGCGAAGTCGATGACGAATGTCTTGGCCTTCTGCTCCCCGCCGGCGGTCCGATGGGTGCGGTTGAGCCGGGAGAGCGTCTGCACGGCGGAGACACCGGAGAGCTTCTTGTCGACGTACATCGCCGAGAGCAGCGGCTGGTCGAAGCCGGTCTGGAACTTGTTGGCGACCAGCATTATCTTGTACGTCCCGCCCTTGAACGCCGCGGCCAGGTCAGCGCCCGCTCCGGGGTTAAGGGTGGCCTCGGTGAACTCGTCGTTCTTGGACGGCGTCGGCCCCCAGCCCTGGCTCCACTCGTCCTTCTCGGTCATCGACACCGACCCGGAGAACGCGACCAGGGTCCGGTAGTCGTACGACGCATCCTCGGTGGCTCGCTTGGCGATGTAGGCGTCGATCGCCTTCTTGTACTTCACCGCGGCCTTGCGCGAGTCGGTGACGACCATCGCCTTCGCCTTGCCCTCCAGCAGGTGGGCGACGTTGGCGTGGAAGTGCTCAACGATGATCTGCACCTTCTGGCTGATGTTGGTCGGGTGCAACTTCACCCACCGCATCAGCCCCTTGCGCGCCGCCGACTCCTCAACCTCGCCGCCGTCGCCGCTCTCGGCCTTGCCTGCGATCTTCAACGCGGTGTCGTAGGACTGGTAGCCCTTGAGCACGTCGAGGATGTAGCCCTCCGCGATCGCCTGCTTCATCGAGTACAGGTGGAACTCGCGCGGCTTGCCGTCCGGACCCTTGCGGCCGAACAGCTCCAGGGTCTTGTTCTTCGGCGTAGCGGTGAAGGCGAAGTAGGAGATGTTCTGCGACTCGGCCCGCTCGGCCATCTCCGAGGCCAGGATTGCCTCGACGTCGACCGAGCCGCCGTCCTCGATCTCCTTGATCTCCTCGGCGGTCAGGACCTGCTTCAGCTTCGAGGAGATCTGCCCCGACTGCGAGGAGTGCGCCTCGTCGGCGATGACGGCGAACCGCTTGCCCTTCAGGCCGGAGTCGGCCCGGATCTCATCGAGTGCGTACGGGAAGGTCTGCACCGTCACCGCGATGATCAGCTCGCCATTCTTCAGCGCCTGGGCCAGCAGGCCGGACTTCGACTTCGCTCCTGCCTTGCGCACGTCCTCAGGGCTGATCGTCGCGACGATCTTCCCGGTGCCGTCGATCTGCCGGATCGCGTCCTGGAGTTGCCCGTCGAGCACCGTGCGGTCGACGACCACGATGACCGAGTCGAAGACCTTCTCATCGCTGACGTGCAGCCGGGCGAGGCGGTGCGCCGTCCAGGCGATCGTGTTCGTCTTCCCCGATCCCGCGGAGTGCTCGATCAGGTAACGCTGGCTGACACCCTCTTCAGCGACAGCGGCCACGATTTTCGTGACCGCCTCCCACTGATGGAACCGGGGGAACAGCATGCTCGTACGACGGACCGACGTGCCGGTCGCGACGTCCCACTCCTCCTTGGTCTCCACGATCATCAGCCGGCCGATGACGTTGAGCCAGGCGTGCTTCTCCCACACCCGCTCCCACAGGTACGCCGTCGCCGACCTTCCGTCCGCACCGGGCGGGTTCCCGGCGCCGTCGTCGAAGCCGGTGTTGAACGGCAGGAACTGCGTCTTCTCGCCCTCCAGCCGGGTGGTCATCGCGGCAAGATCGTTCGAGACCGCGAAGTGGACCAGCGCCCGATGCCCGAACGACAGCAGCGGCTCCGGCCGGCCGTTGGTCAGCGGCTTGCGTTCCTTCCGGTACTGCTGGACCGCCTCGTTCAGCGACTGGGTGAAGTCGGTCTTCAGCTCCGTCGTCGCGACCGGGAGCCCGTTGACGAAGAACACCAGGTCGATGCTGCGCTGGTCGGCCGTCGAGAAGTGCACCTGCCGCATCACCCGTACCCGCATCGCCGCATACTCGGCGTTCGTCTTCTCGTTCAGCGTCGTCTCAGGCCGGAACTGCGCCATCTTCAGCCGGCCACCGCCGATGTACTGCACCCCGGTACGCAGGATGCTCAGCATCCCGCCGCCGTGCTCCAGCGGCTTGTCGAGCGCCGAGGTCAGCACGTCGAGGAACTTCGCCTGCGACCCAGCCGCCTTCAACGCCTTCTCGTACGCCGACCTCTGGGTCGCCTCCAGCCAAGCGAACAGATCCTCGGGGAACAGCGCCCGCTCACGGTCGTAGCCGGTGTCGTTCACTGAGTACAGCCAGCCGTGGACCGCAAGGTACTCGCAGATCTCGGTCTCGAATACGACCTCATTGTGATCGGCCATCACGCGACCTCGTGTAGGTCGATCTGCCCCGTCACGGCCGCCGTGATCAGCGCAGCCCGGCGCTCACGAGCCAGCTCGATAAACTGCTCGGTCTCCGCAATCAGCGTGTCGATCTTCCCCGTCCTTTCGTCGAGGTACGCCGTGATCCGACGCTGCTCATCCAACGGCGGCAGGGCCACCTTGAAGTCCGCGAGCAGGGGGCGCCGTAGAGACTCCATCGTGACTGTGTTGCTGCCTGCAAGCGCAACTGGGCGAAGGAACGTGGACAAGAAGTAATAGAAGTACCAGGCCAAGATTCCTACGAAATCTTTGAATACATAGACGCGCTGGTGAGCCTCGAACTTGCCGTTGAAGTAGTGGAAGACCTTCCCTGTCCCACCTTGGCCATCGCCGGGGGTCATGACCGCTTCGCCATCGAACGAGTAATGGTCAATTCGCAGGACCTGTCTGCCTCGCACGTAGAACGGGTAGTCACCGTCTTCGGTCGCGTTTCCGGAGTCTTCTGACCCTGTCGTTATAGTGCACAGATACCGGGTGGGAACCATTCGCCAATGCTTCGGTACACCGCCCAGTAGGTCCACCTCGGACGGCGCGGTATCAGCGGCCTCAAGGCCACACAAGAGAGCCCTTCGGATTGTTGCCTCCCGCCGCTCGCGGAGCATCTCGATCAGGCGCTGTTGCTCCTCGATGAGCATGTCGATGCGGGCGGTCTCGCGGTCGAGGTAATCGGCGATGGCGCGTTGCTCCTCCAGTGGCGGCACTGGGATGGTGATGGTGCGCATCTGCTCCCAATACAGCCGCCACTGGGAGGGACGAATTCCAGTTGAGCGCATGCCGTACTCATCGATCATGGGAGTGGACCGCAGCAGGACATGCGCGAACCTGGGATCGAGGTCGTTGGTTGTTGGAGCGAGCACTTCATAGTCAGGGCTCACGAGGCCCTCAAAGTCCGAGACCCCCAAAGATCCTTGCCACGCCTTCATTCGGTTGACGACCAGGTCTCCGGCGCGAACTGCCTGGTACGACTCCGCACCATCCGGCGTCCGGTTGAAGTTGTCGCTCCGCGAGGCCTTCGACACGACGCCGTAGTCGCGATACACGCTCAGGACTTCCAGTTCAGGCTGCATCGGCCGGGCCTGCGCGGCGAAGAGCGTCGCCAGGCGACGTGCCGGCCAAGCCTCACGCCACCACCGCTCAGACATCCTCGACCTCCCTCAGCAGGTCGAGGATCTTAGCGACTTGCTTCTCCAGGTCGGCGTCGATCTCGGCGAGGGGGCGGGGCGGTGCGTACTTGTAGAAGTGGCGGGTGAAGGGGATCTCGTAGCCGACCTTGACCTTGGCCCAGTCGATCCAGGCGTCGGGCACGTGCGGCTTCACCTCGGTGTCGAAGTACGCCTGGATGACTTCTGTCTTGCCCGCAGGTCCAGCGGTCGAGCCGCCGTAGGTAAACGGCACGTTCTCAGTGTCGCGTTTCTTGGAGTCGAGCTTCGGCTTGCCCTTGCGGTCGACGACTGGTTTGCCGTCACCGTCGAGCAGGGGTCGTTCGACGGTGATGGTCCAGTAGCCGAACTCGTAGTTGCGCAGCACCTTCGAGAAGTCGGGGTCGGCGTCGGTGAAGTCGGCGTGCAGCTGGAGGACCTTGGCGCGGTCGGTGTCGCTGATCTCGCGGCCCTTGGAGCCGAGGTTCTTGCGCATCTTCGTCCAGAACGAGGTGCCGTCGATGAGCTGGACCAGGCCCTTGCGGTCGGAGTGCTTGGTGTTGTCGAGGATCCAGATGTAGGTGGCGATGCCGGTGTTGAAGAACATGTTGGTCGGCAGCGCGACGATCGCCTCGACCAGGTCGTTCTCCAGCAGCCACCTGCGAATGTTCGACGGGCCGGACTCGGCTGCGCCGTTGAAGAGCGGCGAGCCGTTCATGACGATCCCGACCCGGCCGCCGCCGTGCTCGGGGGCGCGCATCTTGTGCGCCAGGTGCAGCAGGAACAGCATCTGCCCGTCCGAGGTGGCGGGCAGGCCCGGCGCGAACCGGCCGTACGGGCCCGCCGCGTCACGCTCCTTGGTGACGGCCTTGGCGTACTGCTTCCAGTCAACGCCGTACGGCGGGTTGGACATGCAGAAGTCGAACTGGCGCCCCTTGAAGGAGTCGTTGGTGAGCGTGTTGCCGAAGGCGATGTTGGACGCGTCGTGGCCCTTGGCGAGCAGGTCGGACTTGCAGATCGCGTACGACTGCGGGTTGTATTCCTGGCCGTACAGGCCCAGCCGAGCGTCCGGGTTATGTGCGAGTAGGTGCTCCTCGGCCAGGGCGAGCATGCCGCCGGTGCCGGCGGTGGGGTCGTAAAGGGTGCGGACGATGCCCGGCTCGGTCAGGTCGGCGTCCTTTTCGGCGAAGAGCAGGTCGACCAGCAGCCGGATCGCGTCACGCGGCGTGTAGTGGTCACCGGAGGTCTCGTTCGCGGCCTCATTGAATTTGCGGATGATGTACTCGAACGCGTCCCCCATGTCGGCGTTGGACACGACATCGGGGTGCAGGTCGACGGCGCCGAAGGACTTCACGATCTCGCGCAGGAGACCGGCCTTCTCCAGGGCGATGATCTCCTTCTTGAAGTCGAAGTACTCGAACACATCGACATCGGCGGAGAACCGGTCGACGTAGTCGACGAGGTTGTCCTCGAGCCCGTCCGCGTCCTTCAGAAGGTTGGCGAAGCTGTACTTCGACGTGTTGTAGAACGGCCGGCCGGTGGCCTTCTTGACCTCGATCCGGAGCCGGTTCGGGTTCTCGTATGCCGCAGCCAGGTCTCGGACGGTCTCGCGGTCGGGCTCCAGGATGCAGTCGAGGCGCCGAAGGATCGTGAACGGGAGGATCACGTTCCCGTAGTGGTTGGGGCGGTAGGGACCCCGAAGCTGGTCGGCGATCGACCAGATGAAACTACCGAGCGTGCTCACAATGCTCCTCACGGGAATCACTCAACGTGCATAGCTGCGCCGGCCCACTGGGGTAGTCGCGACCCCGCAAGGCATAGCACGTCCACTGACGGGGCATCATGAGGCCATCTTCGCGCACCTCGGCCTCCTGCGTACCCAGGGAGTAAGGCGGAATTTCAGGGCCGCCCGCGCCGTAGCGGAGGGTTGACTCTGGGAGCATGAGGCCAACCCCCTCATCGGGGTCGACGTGCGACATGCATGGGACGTCGACGGGCGCAGCGTTACTGGCGGCCATCATCGTTGCAGCTCGGGACGATCGACGCAGCCTCAGCAGCGACCGTCTGACTTGAAAATCGTGAGTAGCGGGGCGCGCCAGGCACTGACACGCAGCTGGCCAAGCTCCAATTTCGGATTGGCTGGTGGCATGCTGCAGCTAAGCGCCGCAGATGTCACGTCAGTGCTATCCGGGCGCTCTTAGCAGTGATGACCGCTCAGAGCCCCGCCGACGACAGGATGCTTCAGAGCAGAGACCTGACCCTAGCCCTGCTGGCCGCTCGGCTGGCCGAAGTTAGCAAATCGGCGGGATGGTCGTGCGCCTGCAAACGGCAGAGACCGCGATCGGGGAACAGGCCGACCTTCTAGCGGAGACCGTCGGCCTAGCGCGAGGTATCACGAGTCTCGGTCGCCATCGATGGCCAAGGCTCCCCAGCGGCTGATCGGCCTGTCCCGTTGCACCCGCGCCGACCGGTTTGGGGGCAATGAACCACGCCGAGTATGTCGGCGCGCTTCACGGCCTGGCCAGCTGGGTTGCAGGTGTCCTGCTCCTGCGTTACCCGGCTACTGCCGCGGTGCTGCAGGTGCGGCCAAAGCTGGCGGTGCACAGGGACCGGGCACTTCCGGGGTTCTCGATAGTGTGTTTGAATACCGGGGTGTCACGGGTGCGGCTGTCGGTTATCCCTGAGCAGTGCAGGCTCGGGCACCCGTGGGGACCTGGCCTGGTGTCGATGAGCTGGGAACCGTGCGACTGCCCGGCCGCTGAGCCAGCGCGGGGCGGCCATATCACGGTGCGGTGCCTGGCCGAGTTCGGCCTTATCGGCGACCGCCGGTGCCCCGAGGAATGGCTAGCCCCACGGCATCAGCACGTCAACAGGGACCCGATCGGCCATCACCGGCCCGGCTACCGCTGACGGCCACGCGGCAGCGCCGGTAGCTAGCGCGGTGGCGACCGGCGGGCGGAGGCGATGGTCCGGGTGATCTCGCTGCGCGGGAGGCCGGCGGTAGCTGCGGCGGCGGCCAGGTCGCCGAGGACATGCGCGTGGCCGGACTCGATAGCGCGGCAGGCGGCCCAGAACAGTCCGCTGTTGCGGTTTCCTTCCTCTAGCCGTGCCACCCAGTTCGCCAGCCGGGCTGGGTCAGCCGGGATTGCGGCATGGTGTCGGGGCAGGTCAGGCCGGCCAGGGTCGAGCAGGCGGGTCACGGCGTCCCAGGCTAGGGCAGCGCCGGGCGGGCCGAGCTCGGCGAGCAGCCGGTACGGCTTGCCGCCGATCTGGGACGGCCGGGCGAGTACGTAGCCGCCGGCAGCCTTGAAGTCCAGGTGATGGCGAGGCAGCCGCCGAGATGGCTGGGCCGTCCCGGGAAAGTAGGCGTGCAGACCGCCTCCGGGGGTGGCGACGACTGCGATCGCGCCGACGGTCAGGCCTGATGTGCTGAGTTGCCGCCAGGCGGCGAACCCGTTGCCTGCCTCGCCGTGCTGGTCCACGTCCAGGACGTCAGGCCCGGGGGCGCCGGTCGCTATCGCCAGGTTGGCGTCAGGGCGGCGGTGCCACCATAAGGCGATCCGGTCGGGATCTGTGCTGGCGTCAAGGTAGCCGTGGGGGGTGGCGGGTTCCTTGCCGCCTGGCCGGCACGGGAAGACCGGCCAGCCGCGCCGGGCGTATTCGAGTGCGTGGCGGGACATGGATTTTGGTGCGGCGCGAGTCATGGCAGCTCCTCGTTCCGAATATATATTCGAACAAGCGCGGGCAGCATTGCCGGGCCGGGTGGTCACGACTGCGGGACCCCCGGCAGGTGCTGGAGGCCCCGCAGGTGACCCGGCAGGTCAGGCGGCGGCGCGTCCTGGATCGGAGTCGTCGCCGGTTTCCTGGTCAGGGTGGCCGACGGTCGGCTGGTGTTCGGCGCCGTCCTGGGCCTGGTCAGGTTCGCCCAGCACTCCTGGCATGGCCTCGCCTGTCCAGGGGACACCGTCGGCGACGGAGCGTTCGATGGCCGATAGCTCGTATCCGAGGCTGGACAGGAAGGTGAGGTAACGGCCTGCGTCGGCGCGGGGGCATGGGCTGTACCGGCCGGTGCGCCAGGTGTTGCGGCCCTCGCCCTCGGTCATCGCGTGCTCGTAGGCGGCGACGAGTGGGGCGAGCGCGATCACGGTCAGCCGCCCGGCGGGCGCGGCGTCGCACTCGCGCTCCCACTGCTCGCTGTCGCGGCCGGTGACAGCGGCCATCAGCGGGCGGTGCCGGGCGGCGGGCAGGCCGGTGCGCAGCGGCTCGGGCATGGCCAGGAGCTGGCGGGCCAGGAACAGCTGCGCCTGGCGGGGCAGCCCCCGGCGGGCGAACAACCCCGTGGCCAGCCAGCGGTGCCGAACCTCGGCGGCGGCCTGCCAGGCCTTGTTCCCGGCGACGACGAGCCGCCGGTCCGCGTCGGCTGCCGGGTCGGGCTGGCCGGTCCTGATGTCGCCGGTGGTGCCGTTGTGGCCGGGCAGGCTGGTGCCGGCCGGGGTTCCAGACCGGGCGTAGCGGCTGGCGTGGCCGTGGTCGTCCGGGCTGGTGCAGTAATACAGCGGCTGGAGCTGGTTCCACTGGCTGAACGTGGCGCCGTGGCCGGGGCATGCTGCGTGGGTGTCGGGGGTGAGGTCCTGGCTGTCGTGGGTGAGGCCGTCCAGCCAGGCGGCGCCGTCGGGCAGGTTGCTGGTGACGGTGATCCCGGCCGCTTGCAGGTCGGCGAGGAGCTGGGCGTGCTGGGCGGCGTCGGCGCGGTCCAGGCGGATCTGCTGGGCGGTGTGCTCGGGCGGGTAGCCGTGGTCGATGGCGGTGAGCAGGCGGTCGGTGGCGTCGGTGTCGCCGTCGAACTCGGCCAGCAGCGCGAGCTCGTCCAGGGTGATCTCCCGGTCCAGTTCGGCGGCCTTGGCCCTGGTCCCGGTGGTGAGGCCGCCGACGGCGAGGCCGGACTTGATCTGGGCGGGGGTGCGGCCGGTGGCCTTGCGCAACCGGGTCCGGCTGGCCCCGGCCTCGTGCGCGGCGAACAGCGCCGCAGTCTCCTCGAAGATCGTGTAGTTGGCGCGGTAGCCGTTGCTGTTGGCCAGCAGCATGTCCACATACTGGCCTGCCTCGTCCTGCGCCCTGGCGGGGTCGATGTGGCAGGGGACTTCGGGCAGGCCTGCCTTGACGGCGGCGGCTAGGCGGCGGTGTCCTTCGATCACCCGCCACCCGCTGCCGTCCGGGCCGGGGGTGACGAGTAGCGGGATGCGGACGCCTTCGGCGGCGACGGACGCGCAGAACTCCTCGGTCAGGTTCATGTCGCAGCGGGCGTTACCAGGATGGGCGGCCAGGTCGCTGACCGCGATCATCAGCCGGGACGGCGTGGCTGGCCGCGCAGGGTCGGGCTGGCCCTGCGGCTGCGTGTCGGCGGGGTTGGTGCTGGTGGTGGTGGTGACGGCTGGTTCGGTGGGCTCGTGCATGGCAGGTTCCTTCCAGGAGAACGGAACGGCCGCCCGCGGGACTGCGGACGGCCGTGACTTGGGGTTCTGGGTGCTGAGGTCAGGCGGTGTCGCCGGGCGGGTGCGGGTGGTTCAGGCGGCGGCCGTCGAGGGTGATGGTGAGGCTGTCGCGTTCGGCCGGGCTGGTGGTGGTTATGTCGATGGCCAGGCCGTTTGCGGCCGGGTCCTGGGCCACGGTCACCGTGGTGTCCTCGGCGTCGACCCGCGCGGTCGGCCAGCCGGTGGTTGTCTCGGTGACGGGGACCTCGATGTGTCGGGCGCGGGTCATCGGCCGGCCGGACCTGACCAGGATGAGGCCGACATCGGTCAGTGCCTGTGCTGGTTCGGTGCTGGTGGTGGTGAGCAGGGCGTGGATGTCGTTCAGCGCGGCTGTGTCGGTGTAGGCGGGCTGGCGGCGTGGCCGCAGCGGGATCACGGTGGCTTCGGGCATGGGCTGGTCTCCGTTTGCGGGAAGGCCCGGCACCCGCGGTGCGGGGTGCCGGGCCTGGTCAGGTCGGTTCGGGTTAGAGGGTGGCGGCGATTTCCAGGGCGCGCAGCCCGGCGGCTTCCATGTCGTGGGCGGTGTCGGCGTCGGGTTGGGCCTGGGCGGCGCTGGTCACTGCGTGCAGGATGCCGCCAGCGGTCAGGTCTCCGCCGCGGATGAAGCAGTTCAGGATGCTGGCTTGCTGGGTGTCGGTGAACCGCAGCCGCTGGCTGACCACCTCGACCGCGTGCTGCGGGTCGGGCAGCGGGTGCCCGGCCCGGGCGGTGATCGCGCGCAGGGCTTGCTCGGCGTAGCGGGGGTTGAGGAACGTGGCTACGGCGTCGGTGGTCTTGGCGGTAATGAGGGCCAGGGTCTTGTCGAGCGTGTTGCCGGACCAGGTGACCACGCCCTCGTCCAGCCGCTCGCCCAGGTGCACGGCGCGGATGGCGTCCTTGGTCATGGTCAGGCCGTTGTTGCAGATCTCGACGACCAGGCGCGGGGTGAGAGTGAAGGCGCCGCAGCCGGTCTCGCTGTTGGAGATGACGAACCCGGCGAACACCACCGGGTTGTCCGCCCCGGATGCGCCGGTGTATGGGCTGCGGTAATCCGCGAGCAGCGCGGGGGCCAGGGTGCGGACCTGCTCGCAGACCACGCGGACGTACATCCGCCGGTCGGTCAGGTCGCAGCCGTCGATCTGGACAGGCGCACCTGCGGCGCGGATGCCGTCCAGGGCGGCGAGCAGCACGTCGAGGTTGTCGATCCGCTTGTACCCGTCCGACAGGAACGCGCGGGCAGCGCCGGGGCCGGGGCCGGCGGCCGGGCGCAGGCAGCGGACCAGGAACTTGCGCGGGTCGCCGGCTAGCCAGCCGTTCACGTTCGCGTCGAACAGCGCGGGGCGCTGCTCGCGGAGCTTGCGCAGGTACTGGGCCGGGATGCCGAGCTTGTCGGCCAGGCCCTGATCGCACACTGTCGTTGGCGTGTAAGTGCCTGAGGTCATTGTGACTCCGTCCGGGCCTAGCACCGGGTCGGTGGAATCGATGACGAGTTGGCCGGATGAGGCGCGGATCGCGCTCGCTGGGGTGACGATGTCGACCGTGCGGGCATGCTGATCACGCAGCATCGCCGCCAGATTCTCCAACGTGACGTTCCGCGCACCCGTCGCGACGGGATTGGAGGTGGTGGTGGTTTCTGATGTCATGGTGGCCGTCCTTCCGCGAGCCTGCTAGCTGGCCGGGTCGGCGGAGTGCCTTCCCGGTGGCCAGGCGCACGGCGCTGCGGCGGCAGCAGGACGCCACCGGACGGCCCCGGGCGGGCAAGATGTTTCCCAGCGGGCGAAGCCCGCGCAGTCAGGGAAGATCTCTGCCCGTCCGGGGTGAGCGCAGCGAAAGACCGGTTGCGTCACCTGACGCCACAGCGCAGCCTGACAACACCGGGGAAGGCAGCGCAGCAACGCGCCATCCGGAGTCGGATGGAAGCAAAATGAGCCCAGCGGCGATCGGCGGCCGATGCCAGGTGCAGTAGCGTCCTACGTTACGTCGAGCGGCGGAAACGAAGGACTCTGGCCAGTCAGTTCACCGGCTAGCTCGGCATTGATTGCCCTCCGCAAGGTGGTGCAGTTCTGTTCGAAGTAGTCAGCATGCCGTGCCACAACGTGCGCTGTGATGAACTCCACGGTGTCATGCCTCGCACTGTAGATCGCAGCGGCATACACGTCATTGTCCTGGCCCCGGCCGGTGACAAGCGAGTGGACGAGGATGTTCCTGGCCTCAAGCAGTTTGTTTGAGTCATCGCACAGCCACTTGATCCGGGGTCGGACCTTAGCGAGGTGCGCGAGCTGGCTGCGGGCAGCACCGGTTTGCTTGACAATTTCCAAGGCCCGGTCATCGACGGCTCGGCCGCGTATGCCCTCGGTCAGCGCGACGAGACATGCGACCCTGTACTCCAGCACCGTTGAGCCGATGACCACTCGGCCGAGTTCGGTCAAGATCGGTTGATCGTCGACGCCACTCCCGACAAGGTTCAGCAACTCGCCTGCATCATCCATGGCAGCCATCTTGCCCACCTGGAGCGCGTTATCGCACGTCTGACGCTGGACGTTTGATGTTCCGAATCCCTCGAAGCCTACAATTGCCTCCCGATCAACCGATTGGGTCCCGGAGATTTGGACGCGCTGGCGGTCGTCGATCAACATAACCTTGGCTTCGCCCACGCCTCGGCCTCCTACTTGAGGTAGGAAATAACGCGAATCGCGGTGGTCTGGCCTAGCAGCTGTCGGGTCGCCCGGATTCTTCATCGCGAACAAGCATCCGCAGGTTTCTTCGGGGCGTAATCACTTATATTTCTCTGGTGTCATCTGACCTCGGAGAAGATACGGCAACGGCGAGACAGGTCGTGCTGTCGACCGAACCGTCCGACGACGCTGGGGCCGACACCGCTGATCGTTACGAATGGCAAGCGGCAATGGCCGCCGCTGACGGGCTTGCCCTCTACCTGGACGCCATTGAGGACGGTTCCCGGCGGGCTGGCGATGACTCGGGGATCATCTGCGAGCACCATGAGGACTGGGTGGTCGTCAGGTCGGATGAAGCCGAACTGGTCTCCGCCAAACACCGAGATCCCTCTGTAGCGGTGTTCACGACCATCGCCCAGTTGCTTGGGGACGGAGGCTTGGCGCACTTGTTCGGGCGCTGGCATGCCATGAGCGAACTACCGTACTGTCGACTGGTCACCACGGCCGGGTTGGGTCGGGGACCTGCACAGGAACTGAGTGAGACGGCTCAAGCCTTGCGGAATCTCGCGGAAGGCGGGCAAATGCTGCTCGCCAGCGATGACCACGAGAAAGTCATCGTCCAATTCGCGAAAGGACTGCAGCAGCATGCTGAAGGATTCCTGCCTGACTCATGGAGAGCAGCAATTGCCGCCGGAGCGGCGGATCCTGCTGACGGAAATCTTGAGCTGACCGGCCGCTTCTTGTCTATGCTCAGAATTGACGAGGGAAAACCGTCACGGACTTACATCAGTCACGCCGCGCCCAACATGTACTGCGGTCCTATCCTCGGTGTCCTCGGCCACGATGTCCTCATGGCCTCCTCTGTCTGGGAGGCCGTACTGGCGCTCTTCCGGGTCCGCATGCGGGCGGCCGGCCCTATGCCTCGCGGGGCTCTCCCCCATGTTCAGGCGGGGCAGCCGAGGCTAACCTCGGCCGCTTTGGCGGAGCGTGCGTTGGCCGCACGAACCGTCACCATGTCCGACATTGAACTCACGGTGCGGAAGGCGATCGCAAACCAGGCCGGCTACCGGCCGCTCGTCCCACCTCCCCGGGTGACGCGTCTGGGGATCAAGATGGACGAAGGGCTGTGCACGGACAACTCGATCGAGCGAGCCGAGCAACTGCGATCTGATTACCGGGCCTACTGGCGGGATCGTGGCAGCGGGGACCCGCTGGCACGTCCTGCCCAGCGTCGGCTGCGGCAGGCGCTGCTGCGGATTAGCGACGACTCGACGGCCGCGATCACCGGGCCTGGAAAGAGCCTCCGGGGAGCTGACCTGTGGCGGGAGATCCAGACGCGCGTGGAGGCGATGCCCGCTGGGGAATGGTCGGAGGATCTCGATGCGGAGCTGCGGCTTGGCGGCATCTGCGACCTGACGGCTCGGTGCCAGGTCTGGTTCAGCCAGCGCTTTGATGTCGAGGCCCGCATTAGCGCAGTGCGGGCACGGCAGGAGCAGGCATCATGACAGCGCCCAGGGATCCTGAAGACCTCGCACTGCTCCGGGAGGATCTTGCCTACCATCAGGCACGCGTCCTGCTTCTCATAGACGCGGTCGCCGCCGCCCAGGGGCATCAGGGAAAAGTTGACGGGCTCACCAAGCTCGCGAAGCTGGACTTCCTCCTCCGCTACCCCGCTCTCGCGCCCGCGGTGCTCGACAGGCTCAATGCGGCCGACCCCCGGCTCAGGCTACCCACTGACCTGGCTGCCGATCCCGCCGACGTTGAAGCCCCCATGATCCGGTACAAATACGGCCCGTGGGATGACAGGTACTACGCGGTCATTGGCGCGCTCGTGGGCCGGGGTCTACTCCGCTACATGGCAGGCCGGCGCGGCAGCGTCGCGCTCGCGCCAACCCGGGCAGGGCGCGAGTTCGCCGACAATCTCGCGGCGGCGGACGAGTGGAGTGACGTAGCGGAGCGCAGCAAGGCCATCGCCGAGTCATCGGCGGGGATGAGCGGCAATGCTCTGAAGACACTCATATACCAGCGCCTTGCGTCCTTTATGGACCGGCAACTCGGGGAGGTGATCCGGTGACGGCTCAGGTCCGCATCCACGGTGTCTGGTTGGAGACCACGGGGGGAACGGTCGAGTATCGCTTCGAGTCTGACCTGACAGTCCTGGCGGGACAGACGGGCGTCGGTAAGACCACGCTGCTGGAGCTGGTCAAGTACGGTTTCGGATGCAACGGGAAGCTCGCGCCTAAGGCAATCGAGGTTGTCAACGACGTAATCCTCGACATCACTGTTGGCACCTCACGGCTCCGCCTAGCGCGCAGCCTGGACCCCCGCAAGGGCCGTGCGGTCCGCGTGACCGACCTCATCAACCAGGAGCGGTTGCCCGACCACCATACCGATGACGCCGAGCCGGGCCTCAGCGCGCTGCTTATGACCGCGCTCGGCCTGCCTGCGGACGCCCGCGCGGCGGCCACCGGCGGCGGCAGCAGCAAGCCAGGGAGCCGGATCACGTTCGCGGACATCTTCTCCTTCATGTACGTTCCGCAGTCCGAAATCAACAAAGACATCGCGCATAGCCAGGACTCGTACCTAGGCCCCAAGCGCAAGGCCGTGTTCGAGCTGCTCTTCCGCATCACGAACGGTGAGATCCTCGCGATGCGGTCCGAGTTCAACAGGCTCAAAGGCGAGGTAGAGCGGGCCGAGATAGAGCATCGGAACGTCCTGGCGTTTCTGCGCGACAGCGGCACATCCAGCCGTGCCGTTGCACAGCAGTCACTGGATGCAGCAGTGGCAGAGGAACTCGAAGCGGCGGCCGCGCAGGCTGATCTTCGCGACGCCGTCGGCCCAGTCGCCGACCGGGAGACCAGCGTTCTCAGGGACCTGCTCAGCGAAGCCGAGCGCAGCCTCGCCGACGCTCGGCGAGCAGCCTCGGACCTTGCCCGCCAGCAGGCAGAGGGCGCCAGCGAGCGCCGACGCGTCAAGGGTGATCTCGACCGGTACCAGCGAATGCGCGACGCGGGCGAACGCCTCGCGAACATCGAGTTCACTGTCTGCCCTCGTTGCATGCAATCCCTCACCAACCGACCAGTCCCAGACGGCGCATGCCGCGTCTGCCTTCAGCAAGACCCCGTGCACGTCTCGCTGGTGGGCGCCGATATGTACGAAGCGCGGCAACTCGCAGAGCAGCTCGACGAGATGTTCGATCAGATGCAGGTACTCGCCGGGCAGATCGCCGCCACAACCCAGGCCATCGTTGCCCGTGAGCAACTGGTGAAGAACCTGACGGCTGACCTGGATGCGCGCACGCGGGCGCGGATCACGCCGCGTCTACAGGCATTCAGCGACGCGGTCCAGCGCATGGCCACCGCTCGTGCCCGCCAGCGGGAACTGGAGCAAGTGCTCCGCCAATGGGACCGCGCGGATGACATCGGCGTCGCAGCAGAGCAATACCGCGCTGAGCGGGAAAGGATTCGGTCGGAGCTGGCCGCTGCCGAGGAAAACATTGGAGGCCGCCGCACAGCCCTGTTCGCCAGCCTGGATGAGGAGTTCCAGCGAACAGTCGAAGAGATGGGCATCCCAGGAGTCACTGCGGCAGCCATCGACCCGAAAAGCTATCTGCCGCTGCTCAACGACGGACCCTTCCACAGCTTCAGTCCCGGCGGCGGGATCATCACTGCAGTCCAAGTGGCCTACTGGACGTCTCTGCTCACCGTGGCAATCCACACCACCGGCTACCTCAATGACTACCCGACGCTGCTGATCATCGATACGCCGCAACTGGCGCTCAACGCTCAGGTGACGCTGACCGCAGCGCTCTATCGCAGGCTCTCCACCCAACAGGACGTTGGCAGCGGCCGAGTCCAGCTCATCATCGCTGACAATGAAATCCCGCACGCCTACGAGCACGCCTTCACGCAGGAGACCTTCAGCTATACGAGGCCCACCATTTCGACAGCCAGTCATCCCGGTCCCGCGGGAGTGAAGACGATCCACGACAACTAGTCATGACCGAATCCTCCGTTCGTCGGCGACCCGGCCATCCCCCTCTTCAATCGATACAACATCAGCGAGCGGTTGCTAATACGGACATAAGCCTGAAAAATTAGAATAATCTTATTCATGGTCATAATAGACGTATCCGCGTGATGGTGCGCAGGACACTGAAGTCATCGCTACCCGGAACGACGTGTGGGCTCACGGAGGTCGAGTGCTGGCCGAATTTGACTGCGCTTATGTTCATGGTGTTGGCCGCGTGTGAGTAATGGCGTACCGTTGTAGTCATGCTGGAAGTATCTAAGAGCAAGTTGGCCTCGTATCCGGTGGAACCTGATGAGGATGTTCTGGATGAGTTGATGTCGTCTCGACCAGTTCATCCCGCGCTGGCGCGTCTCCATGACCGTCTGGTCGGAGTCGGCTCTGAGCGGGAGATCACCAGCTATGACCGGATGCACCACCGGCATAGCAGGAAATAACGGCACGCCTCGTCCGTGTCATCCAGCATTGTGCAAATTCCGACAGTTTCGTGCTTTCTGCTGAAGGTTGCTTCGCGCTGTAACCTGGCCTGCGATTACTGTTACATGTACGAGCATGCTGATCAGTCATGGCGTTCTCAGCCGCATGTTTTCTCAGCTGAAACGGCGGCAGCCGTGGCTGCACGGATCAGCGAGTATGTTGCCGGGCAGCAGCTACAGCACGTGAGCGTTGTCTTTCATGGCGGTGAGCCCCTGCTGTTCGGATCGTCCAGGTTGGCCGGGCTTGCCGCTGAACTCCGGGCTGCGATGCCCGACGGTGCTCGCTGCGACGTGTCGCTGCAGACTAACGGCGTTCTGCTGACACCCGAAACACTTGGTGTTCTCGCAGAAGCGGACATCGGCGTTTCCCTCAGCTTGGACGGCCCGCAGGATGTGCATGACCTGCACCGGCTGACTCCGTCAGGGCGTTCCAGCCACCATGATTCCGAGCAAGCGCTTGAGTTGCTAGCGGCATACCCGAAGGCGTTCGCCGGCGTGATCGCGGTCATCGACCCCATGACCCGTCCGCGGGATGTGCTGTCGTATTTTGGCGGACGGGTCCTGCCGGCGTTGGATCTCTTGCTGCCAGACGCGACGCATATCCGGCCCCCAGCAGGCCGCGACACTGACCCAGACCTTTACACACGATGGCTGATCGAGGCATTCGATATCTGGTTCGACGAGTTGCCCGAACTTCCTCTCCGGATGTTCGACTCACTGCTTGGCGCGGTCTGCAGACAGCCTAGTCCGACAGACGCTTTCGGTTTCGGGGACGTGAGCCTGCTCACGATCGAGACTGACGGCTCGTATCACGATCTGGACGTTCTCAAGATCACTGCTGAAGGACGCAGCGCGCTCGGCATGAACGTGCGAAATCATTCCGTCGCCCAAGCCTGTTCTGCTCCGAGCTTGGCAGAGCACTCCAGGTTGTTGTCCCTTGAGGGCCTCTCAGCTACTTGTCGCGAGTGTCCGGAGGTCACCGTTTGCGGTGGAGGTGCCGTCCCGCATCGATACGCAGAAGACGGATTCGACCACCCCAGCGTCTACTGCGACGAACTACTGGCGCTGATCAGCCACATCCGGCAACGGCTGACCCGAACCCTGGAGGCCGCACAGCCCGCCGCTAACGCGCGGCGATCCGGAAACGGCGTAGACCTCGCAGCGTTTGATATGGCAGCAACAGGATCCGCGCAGGTCACCAGCATGATGATGGCGTGGGCAGACCAGGCATCTCCGGCGCTCACAGCGGCGATGCGCGCCTACAGGGATGCCAGATCGGATGAGATAGCCACCAAGCTTCTCACATTGCCGTCAGGTGATCTTGCCCGGATCGCCACAACGCCCTCTGCCGTGCTTTGGACTCGTCTGGCAAAGGCTGAGACAACCGGAAAGCCGTTGCAGGCACTGGATGGCAGCTACCCGCATGCGGACGCTACAGGGCTGGCCTCACTATCCTGGCTTGTGCAGCATGCCGACGACGAGCGACCGTACATTCACCGGGACGATCCCCTCCTTCGCCTGCCCTTCGGCGAGCCGATCGCCTTCCTCCCTTTTGGCCAGGACGCAAGCCGAGGTCGTGCTGCCGTCAACGACGCCCTGGAGCTCATCGGCCGGTACGACAGCGCGTTGCTGGCAGAACTCCAGATGCTATGCACCGAAATACAACTGGTCCGGGACAAGTCGGCCCATCCGGATAAGACTGTCTCGTTCAGCGATGACAGCGTCCCCGGTGCGCTGTATGTCGCTCCAGTAACTGGTCAAGCTGATCTTGATGTGACTGATCTGGCAGACAGCATCATCCACGAACATCGCCACCAGAAGCTCTATCTGCTAAGCCGCGCCGTCGATCTAGTCGCAGCCGACCGGCCTCTTGTCAGCAGTCCGTGGCGAGAAGAACCACGTCCGCCAAGCGGCGTGCTGCACGCTGTGTTCGTCTTCGCGGAACTGAAAGCCTTCTGGGAATGGACAGCCAAAACGGGGCAACCGTCAGCGCGCGAGCGTGCGCGTGACGAAGTCAGCATCATCACCAAGCGCCTGCGCGAAGGAGTGGCGGTGCTCGGCGATACATCACTCACTCCAGCAGGACGTCGGCTTGTCAATGTGCTCGTTTCGCGATCCCGGCTTTGACGACAGTGCCCAAGCGTGCTCGTGACAGGGTCGTTCCCGTCGTCCGCATCCCGGCTGAACGCCTGTCTGACGACCATCGCGAACGTGACCAGGCTTTGCAGGACTACGTTGCCGAACGCGTCCCTGACGCGGTTCGCGACGGTGATCACTGGGCCGTACGGCTTCTGACGCCACCTCGTGCCGATTACTACATTGACCCTCGCCTCCGCGAGGGGCTGGCCTGGTGGGAGCGATTCACCAGGCCCGTGCCGATCCGAGACATTCCCTTCGCCCGTCGGCGAAGGAACGGCGTGCAAGTCAGCCTGTCTGACGCGTGGACCATCTCATCATGGAGTCGCCTGCTAGCATCTGGCGCCGCTCGGCAGGTGCCTGTGGTCGTGTTGCACGCAGACGACCACGAGGACCTTATGTCCCCTCGCCTGGTGGCGCGCCAGAGCGCCTTGATCGACCTGATCTCCGGCAAGCCGGTTAGTGCCTACCGACCTGCCACCATCGATGCGGCCGTGGAGAGCGGCGCTATCGGCATGGGGAGCTTCATGGTCCCGATACTCGCGGTCTGCCGTGACATCCACATCCGCCACCTGCGGATGTCTCCCGGCAATACGCGCGCTCCCGGTCGATACGATCTTGTCCTTTCCCACGAACCTGATACCTTGCTCGCTCCCGGAGAGCCGACACCTTGCGCAGTCATAGCTGAACCTGGCAGGCGCTTGAGAAGCGACGAGACAATCATCGGCACTTATACTCTCACCTCGTCACTGAGTGACTGGTCGGATAACCTGCCCGAAGATTCAGTGCTTCTCCTTCATGTGGACTGCGACTATTTCAACAACAGATACGACGGCGACTCCGACTGGCAGAATCACGCAAAGATACACGACCCGCCAGAGAAGCAGATGCAGGGCAACATCGATGAGTTCTGTGACACGCTGCGGACGCTAGATGGCCGGATCAACGATGTGACCATTGCCCTCAGCCCTGGGTTCTTCCCAGCTGAATATTGGAAAGGCACGGTCGATGCTATCCTGCGAGCCGTCACCGTCCGCCGCCTGCCGCGACCACGAATAGCAGCCGAGCCAGTTGCTGTCAGGCTGACGCCTGGCAAGGGCTCGCCGGGTCGTGGAGGCGATCCCGGCGGTCAGTTCTGGCATGTGTATGACGGCGATAAGCGTGCCGGGAGCGTGTGGATCAACCAGGTCGATGACGATGACATTGGCCCTCATCCTAGTCTGACCATCGAACTCAACAAGGCGAGCCGCGGCAGGGGCATAGGCAGACGTGCCTACCGACTGGCATCTGAGGGCAGCGGTCTCAGCGAAATTTGGCTCCACATGCGCAGGTCAAACATCGCATCCCGCAAGGCAGCCGAGCACGCAGGATACGCCGAGATCAGTATCTTGGGTCGGCGGCAACTCGTCATGCATTGGAAACGTCCCAGATCGCTGACCAGACGTTCGTAGTGGGCGGTGCACGCGGCGGCTGGCCGGGCGTGCTGCGGGGTCAGCGCGAGCGTGACGGTGGCCAGAGCTTCGGCCAGGCTGGCCCGCACCGCTGCCAGCACCCCTGGGATACCCGGATACCCGGACTGTTGCTTCTATGCCTGCCTGGCGAGGGCTGCATCTACGAGCTGCGCGAAGCCGAGGTAAATGTGCGCGAGACCTACCATGGCCTCGAAGCAAGCCATGCGCGTCCATACCGAGTCGAACTCTGACTTGCTATAAGCCGCTACCTGATGTCCCCCGGCCTTCCCCAGTGGATATCTTCGCCGTAGCTGTAAGTGGAGATGAGCATCTCCGGCCCGGGGAGATGCTCGTTGGCATACGGGCCGGGCCCTATCCGTCCCTGTTCTCCCAGCCGCTTACTGACCAGAAGTTTCAGTGAGTAGCCGCGCAGCCGCCCGGCCGCCCGCGCCCAGGCCACCAGGTAGTTGGCGCGCTCATCGACCGAGCCGTCGGTTGCCTGATTGTTGAGGCGCCATAGCACGTTCTGGACAGCCTTACAGCTGGCGGGTTCGTCGTTGGAGTAGAACTGGCGGAACAATACCGAGAAACCGCGGACGTTCTCTCTTGGTGGGAAGCGCTTCTCGATCTGCTCGTCCAAGCCGCCGTCGAGCACGCTGACCGTTACGCCAGTGGGATGAGCGAGGAACGCGCTCTCGGCGAGTTCCATCGCCGCAGTCACGTACCGGCGAAGAACCGTCAGCGAGCTTTCTTTTACTTCCTCGGCAAATGGCGGAAAGGCTCTCGGGTCCGGCAGACCGAAAACGAACTGGATCAAGTGCCAGTTGGCGTCGAACGCCTCCGGACTGTCGCTGTGCTCGGCGAGCGGCGGCGGGAATCCGATCGGGTGATCAGCGGCGAGCGTTTCAAGGCTCACCGCGCGGATCTGAATCGTCCGCCCTGTGCCGTCTCTGCCTATTGCTGACACCGGTCTTCCCTTCTGCGCACTGGCGTCCAGCCTGGCCTGTACATGATAGGTGCCTGCCGGCGCTCGATCCGGCCAGAAGGTTCACCGATGGCGACAGGAACCGTCGGCTTGGCGCCGATGTCAAAGAGTCCTTTTACCGCACTGGGAGCAGACTGGGAGCGGGCAACCGCTGACAGGCGGACTTAGAAGCGGTCAGAAGGACTCAGTCCCTGGCTCTGACCTGGTCATTCACCGATGTCCAGCACACATGGCGGCACGTATGCTCTGTTGTGGTCCTGGATGTCGTGGGTTCAAATCCCATCGTCCACCCCACAGAAGTAGCAGGTCAGGAGCCCGGACCGGGATCATGGTCCGGGCTCCCGGCGTCTTGGTGTCGCGCTTGCCCGCCGCGGGCGGCATGTCCCGCGCACGCCGCGCCCCCGGCTCTGCGACCATGACCAGGTGGCGAACGTCTCAGTCCGGCGGGTCGACTTCGGTTACTTCGTGCGCCCGGTCGGCGAAACCGGCACCGGCGGGCCGCGAGTGGAGCCGTGCCTGGGTTACCTGGTCAGCCACCCGGAAGGGACGATGCTGTTCGACACGGGCATGGGTGCCCATCCCGCGGTGGACGCGCACTACCGGCCGAGCCGGGTCGGACTGGCGCAGGCGCTGGCCGGGACGGGCGCTAGCATCAGTGACATCACCCTGGCCGCCAACTGTCATCTGCATTTCGACCACTGCGGCGGTAACCCGGCGCTCGGCGGTATCCCGATCTTCACGCAGGCCGCTGAACTCGACGCCGCCCGGCAGACACCGGACTACACGCTGCCCGAACTCATCGAGGGCAGCCGCTTCCAGGTCGTGACCGGCATGGCGGAGATCCTGCGGGACGTGTTTATCGTCCCGACTCCTGGTCATACCCCCGGGCACCAGTCACTGGTGGTCCGCCAGGCCGACGGGGCGGTCATCGTCGCGGGGCAGAGTCACGACACGGCGACGCAGTACGCGGCCGACCAGCTCGCCTGGCGAGCGCGGCAGGACGGATACGGCCACCCCGTACCCGACGTTCCTGGCTGGATCGACACGCTCCAGCGATTCGATCCTCGGCTGGTCTACTTCGCCCACGACCGCTCCGTCTGGATGCCGGACTGAAACCCGGCCGTCCAGCGCGGCCGGGCTGGGCCGGGCTTCACTGCCGGGTCGTGCCGGGCTTCACGGTCGCCTGGCTGCCAGCGCGGCGCACAGCCGGTCCATCCCGGCCTGGAACACGTCCTCGTCGACCGCATACGACAACCGCACGCTCCCGGCCATTCCGAACGCGCTCCCTGGCACCGCGGCGACCGAGTGCCGCTCCTCCAGCCAGGGCACGAAATCGCTGGCCGCCATGCCCCGGTCCGTCAGCCAGCCATCCAGGTCAGGAAACAGGAAGATCCCGCCGAGCGGCATGCCGCAGCGCACCCCAGGTATTCCGGCCAGCCTGCGCACGCCGTCGTCCCGGTTCGCCGCCAGCACCCGGCCCACGCTGGCCCGGCCGTCCGCTCCTTCGGCGAGCGCGGCCAGCGCGATTTCCTGAGCGCCCAGGCAGACCCCTCCGACCAGGTGCGAGGACAGCGCCGTCAGCCGGGAGACCAGACCCGGCGCGGCGATCGCCCAGCCGATCCGCAGCCCAGCCAGGGCATGGCTCTTGGTCAGGCCGTCGACGACCACGCAGTGCTCCGGCAGTCCGCCCGGCAGGTGCAGCGGCGACGGCGCCGCCGGGCCCGGTAGCGGCACGCCGCGGTACACCTGGTCGAAGACCAGCAGCAGGCCTGCCGCCTTCGTCCAGGAGACGAGTTCCGCGAGTTCGCCAGGGCGCAGAATCGCCCCGTCCGGGTTGCGCGGCGAATTCAGCACCACCGCGCCGGTGCGCGGGCCAGCGGCCTGCCGCAGGGCAGCTACGTCGAACTCCCCGGCCGGACCGCGGGCGACGATGATCTCGCAGCCGACGGACTCGGCCAGTGCGGGATAGCTCGCCCAGTACGGTTCGGGCACGACGAGCCGCGGCCTGCTCGAACCGACCAGCGCGGCGAAGATCAGCAGCAGAGCCTGGCGAGCACCGGCCGCGATCAGCACCTGTCCTGGATCAAGTCCAGGCCCGGCCAGCCCGGCCACGGCGGACCGCAGCGCCGCAAGCCCCTGCGGTTCCTGGTAACGCTGGCCGACGTCTCGCACCACGGCGGACTGCCTACCCGGATACCGCACCCGGACATCCCCGGTAGACAACACGACGACATCGGCGCTTCGGTCCCTGGCCGCGGTCGGCGAGAACGACACGGCCCGCTCGCCGGTCACGCCATCCGCCCGAGGCTGGGAACGCTGCCCGCCAGGATGTCGCGCACCACCTCGGCCGCCCGCACCCGGGAACTCTGCTCGGCATCGGCGGACAGGAACGCCCGGTGGCTGGTGAGCACCACCCGAGGGTCGGCGAGCACCGGCGCCCAGGCAGGGTCGTCGTTCGGGTCTTCCGGGGAGAACACGTCCAGGGCCGCGCCGGCGATCTGGCCGGCGCGCAGTGCCCCGGCGAGCGCGGCGGGCCGCACCAGCCTGCCGCGGGCGGCGTTGACGAGGTAAGCGTCTGGCCGCATCACGGCGAGCTGCTCGGCGCCGATCAGCCCGTCGGTCTCCTGCGTGAGCGGACAGTGCAGCGTCACCAGATCAGATTCGGCCAGCAGTTCGGTCAGGCTGGCTACCGCATGGGCGCCATATCCTTCGGCGAGATCGCGCCCCACATACGGGTCGTAGACCAGGACGCGGCCGTACTGGACGCCAAGCTTGCGAGCCACCGCCCTGCCGATCCGGCCGAAGCCGACGATCCCCAGGGTTCGCAGGCTCACCCGGCGCGGCGTGCCGCCGGCATAGATATCGAACCGGCCGCCGGCCAGGCTGCGATGCTGCGCGATCAGTCCGCGTTCCAGTGCCAGTGCCAGTGCGGTCGTGTGCGTGGCGACCTCGTCCACGCAGTAGTCCGGGATGTTGAACCCCGCCACCCCGCGCTCAGCCAGCAGCGGAGCGCTGAGGTTGTCCACCCCGACGCCCTGGCGCACCACTGCCCGCAGCCCTGGCCCGGCCGCATCCAGCAGCTCGGCTCGGACCTGACAGCGGTAGATCACCAGGATCCGCGCCCCGGCCACCGCCTCGTGCAGCGGCTGCCCGCTCAGGACGAACCGGCCGTCGGCGAAAGGCCCGTGGCCTAGCCGCACGTCGCCGAGCACTTTGCGTTCGACCAGGTCGAAGTTCTCGGTGCGCAGCGTTCCGGCGTCGACCAGCCATGCGGGGTCGGTGTATACGACGAGATCAGTCATGGGCCTTCCTTGACCGGGCCGGGTTGATCGAGCAGCGGCCGCAGGTCCGCCTGGGTTACCAACCGGGGATTGTTGGCCAGCCGGGCCGATCCGGTGACCGCAAGCCAGTCGTCCTGCCAGCGGCCAGCCCGCAGTTCGGCGTGACTGGCGGGATAGCCGCCGAGCCGCAGCAGCGACCGCGAGAGGTCACCGATGTCAGTCCCGGCCGCGTCGCCGCACCAGCTCTCCAGCTGGCCGACGATCTCGCGAAGCCTGGCCGGGCCACCCGGCAGCCGGCAATCCTGCGAGCTCGCACCCCGGTTGTGCTCCACCAGCCAGGGCAGTTGCAGCAGCGCGGCGGCACCGTGCGGTATCCCGAGCCGGGCGGTCAGCGCATACGACAGGGCATGTGCCGCCGTCGTCCTGCTGACGGCGATCGCCGCGCCTGCCAGGCTCGCTCCCCGCGCCAGCCGGTCGCCCAGCGCCGCGCTATCCAGCGCGCCGGCCGCGCAGCCAGCCGAGACCGCCGCGGCCAGCCCCCGGAACGCGGCAGCGGCCAGGTCGCGCGACTCGTCGGTCCCGGCCAGTGCCCAGTACGACTCGGCGGCCTGGCAGAACGCATCGGCAGCCGCGGCTACGGCCACCGGCGGCCGCGCCGAGCCGAGAAACTCAGGGTCGACAAGGACAACATCGGCCCTCAGCTCGGCTGAGTCCAGGGAGAGCTTCTCGGCACCTTGCCACAACGTGGCGAACGGCGTCATCTCGCTTCCCGAGCCGGCGGTCGTCGGCAGCAGCACGAGCCTGCGAGCCCGCGTGACCGGGCGGCCGGACCGTACCTGGCCGGCCAGGCTGGCTTCGTCTCCCGCCGGCAGCACCGCGATCGCTTTCGCCAGGTCAAGGGCGCTGCCGCCACCGACGCCAAGGACGGTATCGGGATCTGTCAGCGCCGTGTGCGTCGTGGCGACGGACACGGCGGCGAGCGTGGTCTGGTAAGGCTCGGCCAGCACCCGGCCCACGGACCGGCCAGTCACCGCCGGCTCGACCCGGCGCGCGGCACCGGACCGGTAATAGGAGCCTGCGCCGTGCACCACCAGGCAACGCCTCGTGCCGAGCGCGTCGAGCACGTCAGCCAGCCGGCCGGCTACGCCACGGCCGAACAACGCCGCCGGATGCCCGGGAAGGCGCTCCGCGGAGCCGGCCAGCTCGGCAAGCAGCGCCCTCATGCCAGCACCGTCACCGGAAATCGCGCTGCCGGGCCCGGTCACCGCGCCGCCAGGTCCGGGCACCGCGCCGCCAGGGCAGCCGCGAATCTGGCGGCGATCTCGTCGACGCCGATCGCCTCGGAAGCCCGCCCCCGCGGCTCGTGCGAAGGGACGCCGCGGACCAGCAGCATGGCCGGCCCGCGTTCGTCCAGCAACTCACGGACCGCCGGGCGGAGCGCGGCGGCCGTATCGGCGGACAGCACCCGGCGGTAGCCGAGGCCGCTTGCGACCGCCGGGTAGTTTACTGCTCGCGCGGCAACGGGCTGGCCGCCGGTCGACTCGTAGCTGGCGTTGTCGAACACCACGTGCAGCAAGTTGGCGGGGGCGAAATGCCCGATGGCAGCCGCCGCGCCCAGGTGCATGAGCAGCGCCCCGTCTCCGTCGAGCACCACGACCCGCCGCTCCGGGCGGGACAACGCCACGCCGAGCGCGATCGCGCCCGCATGCCCCATCGAGCCCTGCATGTAGAAGTTGGCCGGCCGGTCGTCGACGTCGTACAGCTCACGGGACAGGTAGCCGGTGGTGGCGATGACGAACTCCCCGGACCGCTCCGCCGCGAGTGCCCCGACCACGTCCGCCCGGGTAGGCCGCCTGGCGACCGCACCGCCCGCCACCGCACCGCCCGCGACCTCCCCGGCCCGCCCCCCGGCCGAGACCGCGACAGGCGCGATGGCTCCCTTCCCGACCAGCACGAACGCGGGCCGTCGCCGCCGCAGCGCCTGCCCGGCCGCAGCCAGCACCTGCTCGTAGGGTGGCTTACCCGACTGCGTGAGCAGCCAGTATGGAAGCTCGAGCGATTCGAGCCAGCCGGGGACCACGCGCCCCATCCACACGTGCTGCGGCTCGCCGGGCGATGCTTGCGGCCAGCCGCGCATGCTGACGAAGACCAGCACCGGAATGCGGTACGGCAGCAGCAACGAGGTGAGCGGGTTGACCATGTTGCCGAACCCGGAGTTTTGCATTAGCACGGCGGCGGGCACGCCCGCAAGCCACGAGCCGGCGGCGGACGCGAGCGCGCTTCCCTCGTTGGCCGCGGCGAGATGCCGCGGGCCGGGCTCGCCGCTGTCGTCCAGGTGCCTGAGCACCGAGCCGAAGTAGGAGCACGGCACGCTGGTGACCAGGCCGACGCCGGCCGAGCGCAGTCCCGCCGTGAACCGCTCCGGCGTGATCGGCACGCTCACCGTTCGATCCGCACGGCAGCAGGCATTCCCTGGAGCCGGAACAGTTCGGTCATCGACACCAGCCATGGCTCCACGGCGCGAGCGGTGCCTTGGTCGGCAAGCTGGCCGAGCATAGCCGCCACCGCGCTGACCTGCGCCCGGATGACGTGGTTCGCGTAGATGACCAGCCGGAAGCCCGCTGACCACAGCTCTTGCTCGTGTACGGTGTGGTACGTCGTCGGGACCGCGATCAGCGGGATGTCCAGTGGCCATCGCCGTGCGAACGCCAGCACCTCGTCCGGCCGGTCCAGCCTGCTGTGCACCAGCACGGCATCCGCTCCGGCCGCCGCGTAGGCGACGCCGCGCTCGAGCACCGCGTCTGTCCGCAGCCCGGCGATGAAACCCTCCGTTCGCGCCAGCACCATGAAGTCCGAGTCCTGCTGAGCCTCTTTCCCCGCCGTGATCTTGGCGGCGAACTCGGCGGTCGGCACCAGCGGATGGTCGACTTCGGCGAAGCTGTTCATCTTCGGGAAGACCTTGTCCTCGATGCACACGGCAGCGATGCCACGGCGCTCGTACCGCCGTACCAGGTGGGCGACGTTCAGCGGGCCGCCGAAGCCGGTATCGCAGTCAGCGATCACGGGCAGATCGACGGCCTCGTCCATATCTTCGGCCGCGTCCAGGTACTGAGTCAGGCTGAGCACTCCGGCGTCAGGTACGGCGTGGCTCGCCGACAGTTCCAGGCTGGACGCCCAGATCGCCTCGAAACCTGCCTCCTGCACCAGCCGGGCGGTCAGGGCATCGTGCGCGCCGACCGCCCTGATGACCCTGTCACCGCCGAAGAGCTTCCGCAGCCGCTGTGACTTTGCGCCATCCATATGGTGTCCCGTAGGTTCAGGTTTCGTTGGCAGACCGGCCGGCCGGCCGGTACCACTGACGGTCTTCGCACAGGTATCGGCGGAGGTGCTCGTCGGTGAATCCGCTGAGTGCGTAGCGGACCTCGGCCGTCACCGCACAGCCGATCCGGAGCAGCAAGATCCGCACGAGGCCGTCCGCCGCTCCGAAGCTGAGGCCGACCCCGGGCTTGGCATATCCGGAGTCCCCTGGCCGGACCAGGCGCGAGTGCCCCACCCCGGCGGCCTCCCAGCGCAACAGTGCCGCCGCACCGTCGAGCACATAGAAGTAGGTGTGCTGGTAGGTCCGCAGCAGGTCGGGGTCGGGCGCCTCGCCCAGCACAGTGATCTGGGCGGCGGTGGTATCCGGGTGCAGCGGATCGCCTGCCAGCGGGCAGATCCGGTACGCCGCGGCGCCGGCGGCCGGCAGCGTCCATTGCCTGGCAGTCGCGCGCCGCTTGATGCGGACGCCGTCGGCGACGCGCGTGTCGCGCGGCATCAGGTCGCGCTCCGACACGCCGGTCGCCGCGGCGAGCAACGCCCGCTCGGCCGGATCGGGGCTGGCCGCGCCGGCGCACAGGTCAGACACCCTCGCCCGCGCTAGCCCGGTGCTCGCCGCCACCTCGGCAACGGTCAGCAACCGCGCGCGCAGGAGGTCGCGCAGCACCGCTCCGGTCGCGTTAGACGACTGCCCGGTAGGCAGGCCGATGCTGCCGGCGGCGTGAACTCCGAGCGCGGAAAGCTCGCGCTGGCTGTCACCGACGAGCTGCCCGCCGTAGGTCAGGGCCAGGATGTACGCGTCCTGCGAACGGTCCCGCGCGGTGAACGAGTGCGGCGCGTAGGGCACGCCCCACACTGAATCGCCGGTTTCCATCGGCACGCAGAATGCACGGTCGCCTGATTTGTAATAGTAATTTACCGGTCCGACAAAAAAGGTGAACTGATAGAGCAGGTGACCGTCGTTCCATTGGACGGTGCTGTTCGCCGGGTCGTCGTCGTCGACCACCGCCAGCATCCTGATGTACTCGGGCCGGAAGGTCGCCAGCCGGGACATCGCGGTGTCGCGGTACTCGTAGTAGTCGACCCCGCCGCGCCGGAGCGTCCGGCTGCTCGCGGCAGACTCGGCGACGTCGACGATCAGCACGCCCAGCGGAGCATCGTCGCGCACCGGCAGCAGGTCGCGCTCGTTCAGCGGCCAGACTTTCGCCGCCCGGTCGATCAGCTCCCAGCTCAGGTCCGCCTGCCCGGCGAGCAGCAGCCGGTACTCCGTCAAGGTCAGTCCCAGGTCGGCGGCTGCGTTGACCTCGTCGCGCTTGAGGTCGTTCGCGGCGGCCCGCAGCAGTCCGGCGACCCTGAGCCGGTAACGAGTCGTCTCGTCAGCCAGATTCGGCAACGCGGCTACACCTCCTGCGCGTATCGGCTCAGCAATCCGGCCGCGGTCCGCAGCGCCGTCCCGGACTCCGCGGTGACGCCGAGCGCATGGCCGTAGAGCCGCCGGACCGAGCAGCCTCGCGACCGCTTGCCGGACAGGTGGCTGATGCCATAGTCGATCTGCGCGCAAGTCTGCCGCGACACCCGTTCCACTACGGCGTAGTAGGTGGTCGCGAAGTGCGCGTAAGGCAGCCGGTGTCCCTCCTCGGTCACCGCGCTGTAGAGCACCTGCACGGTCCTGCCCTGCGCCAGGCACAGGCAGCCAGCGACCAGCCGGCCTTCGCGCAATCCGCCGTACACCGTCAGCCGGTCGCCGAACCGGTCACCCAGCATGGTCAGCCGGCGCCGCTCCGCGCCGGGATCGGCCTGCTGGCCGTACCGGCGCAACAGCGCGCACCGGCCGTCGATCACGTCGTCGGCGTACTGGTCCGGCGGCGCGGACACCAGTTCCATCGCGGTCAGCGCCAGCTTGCGTTCCCTGCGGACCTCCCGGCGCCGTTTGGCCGGCAGCCCGTCGAGGTAACCGGGCCAGTCGTCCCACCAGACCGGCAGCACGGACCGCGTGCTCAGCGGGTAGCTGACCCCGCCCAGGGCGGTGATCGCGGCGGCCACCGCCGGCCTGGAGGTGAAGAGCAGGTGCAGGCCGGCCAGGCCGGCCCGCTCGCACCAGGTGAGCACGTCGGCGACGCACCCGGCGACGTCCTGGGCGCGGTCCGCCCCGGCGCCCGCCGGGTCGCCGTCATATCCCGGCGCGACCAGCACCAGGGCCGGCAGCGCCGGCGGCCGCTCACCCAGCCCGGTCAGCTCCGCCGCGCGCCCGGCCGGGTCGGCAAGTTCGAAGACCGGCGGGTCTCGCCACAAGATGGCCTGCGGGTTGTAGGCCTCGTATCCGTCCGGGTCCTCGACCACCGCGGCTACGAAGGCAACGCCGCGGTCGTCGTCCACGACCGTGTGGACGGCGCCGGGCAGCCGGCTCACCATCGCCGTAAGCCAGCCGACGTCGTGGAACGGCGATGCGGATTTGTGCCGCAGCCACCTGCCGGCGCGGAATCCGGTCAGCACCTCGGCAGTCACCGGTCAGTCACCCCAGACCCAGCTGGCGAGCCGGTGCGGGGTCAGGCCGTGCCGCGCCTTGAACTCGTCGTTGCGGCGGCCGAACTCGACCACCTGACGGCCGGCGGCGAAGCCGTGCGCCAGTTCTTCTCCGAAGAGTACGTACTGCGGGCTCCAGTTGAGATCGTCCGGGTAGCACGATCCGCCGGCCCAGAAATGTGCCGCGGTGGCGTCGAGCAGGCAGACGGAGCAGGCGATCAGCTGGCCGCCGAGCTCGAGCCGCAGTATCCGGCAGTCTGGCCCGAGCGCTCGCAGCAGCGCGGCGAGTGGTTCCGGCGGGTAATAGCCAGGGGCGTGCTTGTCGGCGGTCGCCAGGCACATCCGCAGCACGGCTTCGTCCAGGCTGGCCCCGGCCGGCTCGAAGCTGACCTTCAGCCCTGCCTCACTGGCCCGGCGCAGGTACTTGCGCATCGTCCGCCGGGACGAGGGGCCGAGTCCGGCCAGGTGGTCGTCGCGGTTCGCGCCCGGTCCTGGCACCAGCCGGTAGCGTGGCGAGCCGGCCGCGAGCTTGTCCTGGCCGGCCGCCGCGGCCACCGGGCCGGTCAGATCCAGGTTGTGCAGGCCGCGGCTGACCGCGCCGACCTCGTCGGCCAGCTGATCCAGGGCCTGCGCGATCGCGCCGAGCAGTCCGGCGGTGACCGGCCCGGCGGACAGCAGCCGGGTGTCGTAGCAGTGCCACAGGTGGCCGACAAGCATCGGCTCGGCCGGGGCACCGGGCGGGCCGAACGGATTCACGGCACGCTGCCGGTACACGACCGTGGCAGCGGTCAGCCCGTCACTCCCGCGAACCGCGAGGTAGAACGGCTCGGCTCCGTCGGTGAGCGGCTGGCGTTCGATGGCGGCCAGGAAGTCCCAGGAGTAGAACACCGGCGCCCGGCTGGCGCGGACCAGGTCGTCCCACTGGTCACGACCCAGGTCCGCGAGCGAACTGACGGTGATCACTTCGCCGGAGCGTGCACCGCGGCCGCGGAGTACCGGGCCGCGCGCCCCGGTCACCACGGTCTCCGGACGGGATCGAAGTGCAGGCTGCTCTCCAGCACGACGCGCTGCCATGGATCGATCCGCAGCCCGTGCCTGCGGATCGT
Organism: Streptosporangiaceae bacterium; assembly: GCA_035533915.1. Taxonomy (GTDB): domain Bacteria; phylum Actinomycetota; class Actinomycetes; order Streptosporangiales; family Streptosporangiaceae; genus Chersky-822. The sequence goes on along the minus strand of DATLSX010000163.1, from coordinate 23,497 downwards.
CTCGAACAGGTCGGCCGGCCGGCGCCCTGCTCGGGTCGCCGGCGTGAATTCACAGGCCAGCACGTCGACCACGTCCGCGGGCAGCCGGTGCCGGCACAGGTCGAGCAGCCGCGCTCCCCCGGCCGGCGACGCGAGCGCATCGGAGCAGGAGTCCTTGAGCAAGATCGACAGTTCGGCGACGGCCGCATCGTCGCCGAACTGGTCCCAGAGCGCGGTGACGAAGCTCGCGCGCAGTCCGCCGAGCACGGCGTCGAAGTCCCGCCGCTCCGGGCAGGCCGGCTGGGTCAGCGCGCACAGCACCGCGACCTTGTCGGCAGCGTCGGCCGTGGCGCCCGCGGCGGCCGCGGGCGTAAGGCCGAAGATGGCCGCGTCCTTGGCCGATTCGCCGGAGTTGTCGGAGGCGTGCATCACGCCGAGGATCCCGTTCAGCGCGCCGAAGTCGAACCGTAGCTCTCCCCGCGAGGTGCGGTGCGGCGTGGACGAGCCCTTCAGCGCCCGCATCAGGTCATGCGGATCGCCGGCATCGCCGTCGTACCGGCAGATCAGGGCCAGGCACGGCCCGAGAGCGAAGGCATCGTCCAGCATCCGGTAGTGCCAGGTCTGCCACTGCCCGGCAATGACCTCGGCGTACAGTTCGTCTATCATGTCCGAGTTGCTGACGGCCAGCCGACTAGCCACCGGCAGGAATCGCTGCGCCGCCAGTCGCCGCACCAGGCCGGTGTGCACGCCGCGGAGTACGGCGTCGGGAGTGACCAGGACGAACACATGCCGTGTCCAGAAGTCGGCTGCCTCGTTCATTTCCTGGCCGCCCCTGCCCCCGGAACCGTCCCAGGAACCGTCCCCGGCCGCGCCCCCGGCAGGCTGGCCAGCGGGCACGCGCCAGGCTCGTAGACGCTGTCGTCGTCAGGCAGCAAGTACTGCCGCCACTTATAGACGGAAGACTGCTCAGGATCGCCTAGATGCGGGTGCGGCCCTACCGCGTCATAGCGGCGCAGTCGGCTCCTGATCTGCTTCTTGGCAGCCTTGCCCGCTGCCGAAGATCCGCTGAGGTCAGAAAAGACCAGCTCGACTAATTGGAATACCATCGTCAGGCACGGGCCCACGTTACGGCTGCGCCGTGCCTGATACGCGGGACTGCATCCGATCACGAACCACGGCCGTCCGGTGAAGCACCACTGCCACCTGGGCTCGGTCACGTCCTGGGTACGGTCCGCTGGCCACTCGCTGTCGTCGTGCCGGCTTACCTCGCCGAGAATCGACCAGAACCGTTCGGCTTCACTAGCCAGTTCGGCCGTGCGGCGCGGCGGGCCGATAAACGCGATCAGGGACTGCCGGTCCGGGCCGTTGCCTGCCTGCGCCGCGAATAGCCGCAAGCTGTCAGAGAGAACTGCCGCGACATCGGCGGTTTCGTCGCACGCGGTAAACCAGTTGCGGTCAGATCGCTCAGCATTAACCCCGAAATGGCACGGAAACCCATCCGCATCGAGAATCTTGCGCTGGAATTCTTCATGCACCTCAGAGAACCAGCGCGGATAGCCTTCCGAGTCTGATATGTCCGAGGATCGGACGATCCAACCGACGCTCACGCGCCCCACGCCACCGTTCTGGCAGCCAGATCACAACCCGGAGTCCGGGCTTGAACAGGCCAGTCAGCTACCTGGGACATGCTTAACCGCCCTAGATCATCGGATGCATGGCCAGTACGAAGTAATTTTTAGGGATCTTATGGCTCTTGTCAAGAGTATGCCCGCTTGCCATTCTTAGTCCATGATCGGATCATAAGGACACTGAGTGGTTGCACGAACACATCGCGCCTGCTGTACTGATCTGTAGGAAAGTTCCGGATTTCTAGATGAGCGAAGGTTCGCCCTTGTGACGCTCGAATCTGGCTGTCGCTGCGCCGTGTATCCCAGCTTGCCCGCCGCCTGGACCGCGCTTGATCCCGATCCGCCGCTGTTCGCCGCCCGGCCCTGGCTGGACCGGATGGGACACCGGATCGAGGGCAGTCACCGCTGGTTCGTCTGCCCGGACGGAGTCGGCTTCTTCGGATCGGTGATCGACGACCCGGCCGTCACCTTGTCCAAGAACCCGTGGACCCTGCTCTTCGAGCCAGCCGAGGCGATGCGGACGCTGACTCCTGACTCGCTGCGCCGTCAGGCCGCGGTCCGTGCGGCGACAGCCGCGGCGCCGGACTGGTTTCCCGCCCTCGTGCTCATCTACCCGGGCGCCGAGTGCTTCGCCATCGGGCCTGGCGCTACCAGTCCGGCCGCGGTCGGCGCCGCCGTCGACTCGATAGTGCGGTACGCCCGCGCCGAAGGCATCGCGACGATCGCCTTCCTTTTCGTCCAGCCGGAGGACACGCCGCTGATCGCGGCCCTGCGCGACCGCGGGCTGGTCGAATTCGTGACTGCCTTGCGCTGCAACCTCCGGCTCCCCGGCAGTTCCTTCGCCGATTACCTGCGCATGCTGGAGCGGATTCCGCGCCAGGACGTCCACCGGACCAGGCGGCGCCTGGCCGAGAACGGCGTGCGGCTGCTCAGCCGGCCGCTGGCCGAGTGCACCGAGGCGGACCTCGACTCCTTCGTCGGACTGCGCCAGCAGCACCGCGCGAAGTACGGCAAGCGGCCAGACGCCGCCTCGGAGCGCAAGCAGCTGGCGGAACTGCACACCTACTTCGCTGACCGCATGACCGCCTTCACCGCCGTCGCCGACGACCGCCTGCTCGGGTTCTCGCTGCTGCTCGACGCCGGGCCCATGCAGCATGCCTGGCTGGTCGGGACCGATTACCGCGATGCCCGGTCCAAGCTGACCTATTTCGAGCTCACCTACTACCGCGCCGTCGAGCACGCGTACGCGCACGGCCACCGGGATATCTCGTTCGGCTACGGGACCGAGCGCGCCAAGTCCAGGCGCGGCTGCCAGGTCGACCTCGTCAATTCCTACCTGCTCGCACTCGACCCCGGCCGCCAGCGGCAGGGACAGCAAGCCGCGGCGACCCTGGAGCTCGCGTGACGCTCAGCGGGCCGCTACAAGCTGTCGCGTAGCAGGGCGGGCCAGCGGGCCGGGTCGTCGCCGAGGTAGCCGTGCAGCCAGTGCGCCCACCGCTCCAGGCCGAACCCGATGCACACCGAGTGCGCCGGGGAGCCGTCGGCGAGCTTGATGTCGAAACCGATGCCGAAGTGCTGCTGGTGCAGGTTCAGCGAAGCCACCGCGAGGCTGGCGCCATCCGGCGCCATCCGCCCGCACAGCTCATGCTTGACGGCGAACCGGTTCTGGTAGTCGGTCCGCGCGCCCGCCGCCGAGGTGAAGAACGGGTCGCTGGCCGTGACGACCCGGCCAGGCACGGCCAGGTCGTCCAGCAGCCCGGCGAGGACGTCGAGCATCTGGCCGTGGAAGGCCAGTGCCGGTGCCGCCGGGCCGATGAAGACGATCTCCCGCATGGAGTATGACCACAGCCGGACCGGCGACGCGCGGGAGGCGGCCTCGTACCGGCCGCAGGAGCCGCGAACCGTGCCGGCCTGCGGCTGCGCCAGCACCGAGCCGGCGAACCGCGCGAACAGGTGCAGGCACACCGCCGGTGCCAGGAAGACCTCACCAGGGACGAGCTCAGCGCTCCGGACCGCGCTGTCAGCGCTGGCGGCGAACCGCTCGATCGCGTCCAGGTCCGGCCCGACGGTCGCGCAGGCGAAGAGGTGCTGCGGGAAGTTCTTCGTGTACTGCGCCCGGTCCAGCGTTTCCCAGCTCACCAGGCCAGGCACCGCGTACTCCAGGGCGCCGGCCCGGTGCGCGACATCGAGGAATACCCGGTCAAGCGCCCGGGTCAGCAGCGCGATGCCCGGGCCGCCGACGTACAGGCCAGGTCCGACCAGCCGGACGTCAGCCGGAGCAACGCCGGCCCCGCCGACCTCGGCCCACCGGTCCGCGACCGTCGTCGCCTGGCCGTCGATGCCGCTGGAGCGCTGGTAGGCAGCGGCCAGCAACTGCTCGATGCGCGCGGTGTCGGCGTCCTCGCCGGCGGCATAGCTGACGATCGGCTTGGGTCCCGGTGACACGTCATACGCGCAGCCGGGCGGAAAGCAGTACGGCAGCAGGTCGGTGAACGCGCGCCTGCCCGCCGCCGACAGCACGGCCGGGGCGAACCAGACGGCCGTCTTGAGCGCCGGAGCGGCCATTGGCTCTGTCATCTAGCCGACCGTGATCCCGGCACCGTGGTCGGGGTCGAACATCCGCTCCATGAACGGCACGTCCCACCGCCCCGGCAAACCCTCGTAGAAACCATACGTATCGAGGTAATCCAGGTCGTCAGGGCGGAGCCGGTCCAGCAGTTCCGGCGGCACGACTCCCGGGTAGAGCAGCTGGGTGAAATGCAGCGCGTAGTAGTTCTCGGCCACGAGATCGTACTGGGCCGCGAGCCCGGCGAAGCGCTCGGTGTCCAGCCGGCCGCCGGCCGCGCGCCACCACTGCACGATGTCGATGAACCTGATCAGGCACAGGTCCTTGTTCAGCTCGATCGAGCACACCGACGTCGCCTCGCGGAAGAGGTGGACGCACAGGTCGAGCAGCGTGTCCTCCGGGCTGCACACCCAGGCTTGCTCCCCGGCGACTGTCTCCCGGTGTGCCCGGCGCAGGAAGTCGGCAGCCGGAATGCTCTTATGACTGGCGGGCGGCATCAGGTTATGGCTGGGATCGATGGTGAAGATCTCCACGTACGGATCGCTGGTGAGCCGGCGGAACGGCGGCAGCGCCGCCTCGTGCAGCCTGGAGAAGATGGCTTCCTCGCGATCCAGCGGCAGCATGACCCTGCCGTTTTCGGTCGGGAGGCCTTGCTGGTAGCCGAGGTCGGTCATCGCCCGGCTGAAGGCGACCCGGTCGCTGTCGGCCACGTACAGGTCCAGGTCGGCGCTGAACCGCAGCGCCGGATCGGGATAGACCCGGCAGGTCAGGTAGGTGCCCTTGCGGACCACGGCGTTCACGCCGCGGCTGGCGAATTCGGCCAGCAGCACGCCGAGCTCGTCGACGAGCGCCAGGTTACGCTGCCGGTTGTATAGGTAAGAGGACCGCATGGTCCAGTGCGGCACGATGTCGGTCAGCTCGAGTCGCTCCCTGGCGAAGCTGCGGGCGACCAGGTTGAGCACCCGGTGCTTAGCCGCCAGGTCGAGGAACCGGCCGCAGTCCACGGCCTTCTTCCTGAGCAGGTCCGTCGCGATCCCGACATCCGCCGCGGTCATCCGCAGCTTCGCCGTGCACAGCAGCAGTCGCGCGTCGGCGGGCAGTGCGGGAAAGTCAGCGGGAAGTCCTTCGCCCGCCCCGGCCAGCCCGCCGCCCGGGGCGGGCACAGCCGCACTGACCGGGGCGGGCACAGCCGCACCGCCCGGCGGCGTTCGCGGTGGCCAGGCTCCTGGCGAGTTCAGGTACCTGTCGACCAGGTTCGTGACGTCGGCCAGGGTCGCGAAGTTCGCGACGTCGATATCGTCGTGACGGAACTGGAAGCCGTAGGCGCTCTCTAGCTCGGCGATGAGCTCGACCAGCCGGAGCGATCCGATCCCCAGCTCTTCCAGCGACCTGTCCGGCCGGGCCGGAACCTTGCGAGCATGGTCCTGATCCTGGGCCAGCCTGTCCACCAGGGCCGTTACCGCGACCAGAACCGGGTTCTCCAGAGCTGCCATCCGCGCAGATCCTTTCATCCTTGCCTGTTATCCAGCTTCGCAGGCAGATTCACGACAGGCCGCAGCATTCGGCGCACGAGAGCACGATCGGGGTCGGCGGACAGGTCGGCCAGGAAGACCTCCATCGCCGCCCTGGCCGATGCGAGCACGTCAGGCCGCGACGAGGTGGTGGCCCCGCTCGCCGCGGCCAGCGCGTCGAGCAGCTCCAGGTAGGCCGGGCCGGCGAGCTTGCGCACCCTGCTGGCCAGATGCTTGACGTTATAGGTCAGCGACCCGAGCGCGTTGACTTCGGCTATCAGCAAGTACTCCGCGGCGGCATGCAGCCGCAGCGCGCGGCTGACCGGGTCGAGGTCGCCACCCTCGACCGCCCGCAGGTTCGACCGCCCTTCGATGAACGCGATCGCGGCGGTATTCGCGCGGGCACGCTGGACGTCCGCGCGGGCGACCAGGTCGGCGTCGCCGGCGGCGAGCCGGAGCACGATGCCCGAGCCGGCGCGTTCCAGCGCCCGCAGTTCGAGGTCGCCCAGGTTGGCGATACTGCTCGACGAAGGGCCGGCGGAGCTAGCGAGCGCGTCGCAGACCGCGCGCAGGATGTCCCTGCGCAGGTAATCCACGTTCACGATCAGCCCGTTGAGCTGCCCGGCGACGACGCTGTCCCCGAAGACCGACGGGTAGCCGCGGACGCCAGGACGACGGGCAGGCGGCGCCGCGCAGATGACGGTGAGATCCAGGTCCGAGGTGGCGGTCGCCTCGCCGCGCGCCTGCGATCCGGTGAGCAGGATGCTGTCGTCCGCGGCGAAGTTCTCCAGCTCAGCCAGGTCGCCCGGCCTGACGTCGTACCGTTCAAGCACGTGCGGGATGACGGTCCGAAGGCTTTCGTACAGGACCGATTCCATCACGCGCGATCCCTTTCTCGGCTGTGCTTGCCCCGGCAGCGCGGACGAGCGGCTGACGGACCGCGCCGCCCGCCGTTACGCCGGGCTGTCGGCTTCGGCCACGCTTCCCAGCCTCTCCTCGACCAGGTCACCGGACTGCTCGTCGGTGCGGCGCAGTGCCCGGATGCTGGGCGCCAGCCAGGCCGCGCCGACGCAGACCGCCGCCGCGCCCGCGGCGAGCGCGACCGTGGCTGTCCGCGCCGTGCTGACCGCCGAGAGCGGCCCGACGATCAGCTGGCCGATCGGCATCATGCCGGTGAACAGGAGCGTCACCAGGCTGCTGACCCGTCCCATGACCGCGTCGGGTACCTTCTCGTGCAGCAGCGTCGGGAACAAGGTGTTGAAGAAGTGCAGGCCGACCCCGTACAAGAACGCCATCGCGTAGACAGTCGACGAGCGGCCAAGCAGGCCGACGCCGAGCAGTGCCACCGCCATCAGCGCCAGTGCCGTGAACATCGCGGTCCCGATCCTGGCGAAGTTCAGCCGCTTGATGAACAGGGCCGTCGTGAACGCGCCGAGGGCCTGGACGCCGTAGAAACCGCCCAGGGTCCCGGCCTGCGCCGATCCGCGCGGCGCCATGATGAGCGGCACGGACACCGCGAGCACTCCGGCGAATACCGCGTTGGCCAGGGGCCCGGCGACGAGCGAGGTACGCAGCCACGATTCGGTCTTGACGAACCGGAATCCGGCGCGCACGTCGGCGAGCACGCCAGCCGGCCCGCGCACGGCGGTCTCTTCCCGGGTGGCGGTCTCTTCCCGGGTGGCGGTCTCTTCCCGGACTGCCGCAGGGAGCCTCACCAGGCTCAGGAAGAACGCCGAGATCAGGAAAGTCGCCGCGTCGAAGCCGAAGGCCGCCGTCGAACCGACTAGGCCGACCAGCGCGCCGCCGAGCAGCGGGCCGGCGATAAGGCCGGTCTGCTGGCTTACCGAAACCGCCGAATTCGCGCTCGCCAGATACCGATCGGGGGTGATCTGCTTCTGGAAAGCGAACGAAGCCGGCTGGAAGAAGCCGTCGCCAACCCCGATGAGCAGCGCGAGCAAGACAAGCAGAAGTGCGCTGCTGGTAATAGATAGCAGCACTGCAATTGCCCCGGTGACCAGGAAACGACCGAGATCGGCCGCGATCATGACGGTCTTTCGCGAGGTCACCCGGTCGCTGAGGACGCCGCCGAAAAGGTAGAAAGCCAGCGTCGGGATCAGGAGCGCGGCGGTACTAACGGATAGCGCGACCGCCGAGTGAGTCTTCGTAATCAGATAAGTGAGGAACGCGACCCGGAACGCGTAATCTCCCATGAACGAGATCGTCCGCCCGAGCCAGAGATTCCGGAAAGCCGGGACGCTGAGCGCACCGAATCGGCTGGCCGGTTCCACCGGGATAGGGCTGGGTCCCGTGGCATCTAAGGGTGCGTTCTCCGGCATCTGGTCCCTCAGCTATCGGCATGGCCGCCAGGCACCAATGAACGACCGCTAACCTGATGCCTCGCGGTGTGATCGCTGGCTTAGCGTATACGACTGCCCGATCGATGGCAAGATCCACCGAAAAGGCCGGGAAGTCGCTTTATAAACGAGCCACGGAATGGTACGCTCCGACCTCCAACTGGCGAAGCAGCCGTCAGGAATGCTCGCTGACCAGGATGACTTCGAGCGTGCGCGGCCCGTGTACACCCTCGACCCGGTCGAGTTCGATGTCGCTGGTGGCCGAAGGACCACTGATCCAGGTGAGCGGGCACCGCGCCCGGAGCAACGGCAGTGCCTGCGTGATGTGTGCCACGACCTGAGAGTCGCGCAGGATGCACAGGTGGTAGTCGGGGACGAGCGTGAGCGCGCGCCTGCCCTGACCCGCTGACCCGTCCAGCACGATGGTGCCGGTCTGCGCGATCGCGACCGTCGCGCCGGTGATCACGGCGTCGAAGTGGTCGAGTTCGCCGGCCGCAAGCCCGTCGTCGACGACCCACCGCGGTACGCCGGGCAGGCTGTGCCCGTCCGGTCCCGCGCTGGACAGGTCCAGGCCGGGAGGTACGACGATCCGCCGGGCACCGCGCTCGGAGATCGCCGCGGCGATGGTCGCTGGGAGTTGCGCGGGCGAGCAGCGCCGCACGCCGCTGCCGTAATCGGCCAGTCGCTCGGCGAGCAGGCCGAGCAACCGCGGCCGGTCCAGGTCACCGGGCGGCTCCCGGGTCGCCTGCGGCTGTCCCGCCGCGTTCGCCGTCCCGCCGGCCTTGTTGGCGGCTCGGATCCGGGCGAGCACTTCGTCACGTGCCGGCATCGGCGCCCCGCTCCCGTTCGCGCCGCCACCACTGCCGGAAGGTCTCGGGCGGCGGAACCGGCGCGTCCCGCGCGGCCGTCCAGGCTGCCAGCGGCGGCGGCAGGCGGCTGATCCGGCCCCGGCGGGCGAACAGGCGGCCGAGCCGGCTGGCACGCTGCGCCGCGCCGAACCTGGCCGGGCTCGACATCACCCACCCGGCGGCGGCCATGGTGAGCGCCTCGGCGTCCGGCAGCCGGATGCCGGTCCTGGACTCCGCTACCTTGCGGGCACGCAGGTGGACGAGGATCGACGGGATGTCGATCTTTACCGGGCACACGTCATAGCACGCACCGCACAGCGTCGACGCGTACGGCAAGCTGGCGTTGTCCTCGATACCGGTCAGCATCGGGGACAGCACCGCGCCGATCGGACCGGGATAGACCGATCCGTACGCGTGCCCGCCGGCCCGTTCGTAGACCGGGCAGACGTTCAGGCAGGCCGAGCACCTGATGCAGTGCAGCGCCTGCCGCCCCGTCTGGTCCGCGAGCACCGCCGTGCGCCCGTTGTCGAGCAAGACCAGGTGAACCTGCTGCGGGCCGTCACCAGGGGTCACTCCGGTCCACATCGAGGTGTAGGGATTCATCCGCTCGCCGGTGGCCGACCGGGGCAGCAACTGCAGGAACACGCCGAGATCGGCGAAGGCCGGCACGACCTTCTCGATTCCCATCACGGTGATCAGCGTCCGCGGCAACGTCAGGCACATCCGGCCGTTGCCCTCCGATTCCACGACGCAGAGCGTGCCGGTCCGCGCGACGGCGAAGTTGGCGCCGCTGATGCCGACGCGGGCGGCCAGGAACTTGCGGCGCAGGTGCAGCCGCGCGGCCTCGGCGAGGGCGGCCGGCTGGTCGGTGAGGTGCGGATCGACGCCCGCCATCTCGCGCAGGAAGATCTCCCTGATCTCGGACCGGTTGCGATGGATCGCCGGGACCAGGATGTGCGACGGCCGGTCGTGGCCGAGCTGGACGATCAGCTCGGCGAGGTCAGTCTCGACCGGCTCGATCCCCGCGGCGGCGAGGGCATCGTTCAGCCCGATCTCGTCGGTGACGATCGACTTGACCTTCACGACCTCCTTCGCCCCGGTCGCCTGGACGAGGTCGGTGACGATCCGGTTCGCCTCGGCGGCGTCGCGCGCCCAGTGCACCGTGCCGCCACGGGCGGTGAACTCGGTCTCCAGCTGCTCCAGGTACTGGTCCAGGTGCGCCATGGTGTGCGCCTTGATGGCCCGGCCCGCCTCTCGCAGTTCCTCCCAGTCCGGGAGTTCCGCCACGACCCTGGCCCGTTTCCCCCTGATGGTGGCCGTCGCCTTGCCGAGGTTGCGGCGGAGCTGGGCATCGTCCAGGGCGCGGCTGGCCGCGGCCGGAAACGGCTCGCTGCCGCGCAGGTGCCCGACACCGCGCGGTGCCGTGGGCAGGCCGAGGAACGTCGTCATGTCCGGACCTGAGTCGCGGCCAGGATCTCCGCGAGGTGCACGGTCCTGGTCCCGGTGCGGAGCCGGGACAGGCCGCCGCCGATGTGCATCAGGCAAGAACTGTCCCCGGCGGTACAGATTTCGGCCCCGGTGGAAAGGACGTTGCGCATCTTGTCGGCCAGCATCGCCGTGGACATGTCACCGTTCTTGACCGCGAACGTGCCGCCGAAACCACAGCACACGTCCGCGTCGGGCAGTTCGACCAGGTCGATTCCGGCGACGTTGCGCAGCAGCCGCAGCGGACGGTCGCCGACCGCGAGCATCCGCAACGAGTGACAGGTCGGATGGTAGGTCACCCGGTGCGGGTAGTAGGCACCGACGTCTTCGACGCCCAGGACGTCGACCAGCAGTTCGGAGAGCTCGAACGTCCGCTTGGCCACCTCCTGTGCCCGGCGGGCAAGCGCCTCGTCGCCGAACCGGCGAGCCACCATAGCGTGCTGATGCCTGATCGAACCGGCACAGGACCCAGACGGCACGACGACCGCCTCGCAATCGCCGAACACCGCCACGTGCCGGCGGACCAGCGCGAGCGCTTGCCGCTGGTAGCCGGTGTTCACGTGCATCTGGCCGCAGCAGGTCTGCGCCCGCGGAAAGCTCACCTGATGACCGAGCCGCTCGAGCAGTCGCACGGTCGCCTGGCCGACCCGCGGATACAAGGTGTCCGCCAGGCAAGTCACGAACAGGGCGATGCGCACGCTACCTCGTCGCTTCCTGTGCACCGGGCATGTTCAAGTTCTATACCCGCAAGCTTGACCGCGCTTGGTCAGCCGGTGCTTGGCCGCGGTTCGCGGCATGCCACCTTGGGATTCACGCCGGCGTAGTTGAGCGGTCCGGCGAGAACGGTGACGAAAATCGTGCCTGCTCTGGCACAGGTCGCGCGCCCGTTGTAGTAGTTGCGCTGGCCGCCGGCGATCACGCCAATGACCAGCCAGATCACGAGCAGCGCCGCACCGACTCGCATGGAAACCTCCGATCATCGTGGCGGCCGGCCTGACCGCCCGCTAGCGGAGGACCTGGCGATGACCGCCGCAGAGCGCCGCTGGCATCGCGTAACTACCAGCTGACCCGGCGCATAAACAGGACATCCCAGCGATGTTTGAGATTCGCACACAGGGCACGAACCCTCAATCGGAGCCATTGTTCGGTATCCGCCGGAGGTGAACTGGAATGACACGAGCAGCGACCACGAAGCTGACCGCCAGCTACGACCTTGACCAGTACGACGACGCCGAGCTGCTGGCCATGGCCCGTTCCCTGCCGCCCGGGAGTCCGCTGCGCGAGGCTGCGCGCGAAGTGCTGGTCCGCAGGTACCGGCCGCTGGTGCGATCCTGCGTGCGGCGGTACCGAAACGGGCCCGAGCCGCAGGAGGACCTGGTCCAAGTCGGCTACGTCGGCCTGATCAAGGCCATCAACAACTACGACCCAGCCCTGGGCAACGGCCTGGCCGGCTACGCGATGCCCTGCGTCAGCGGCGAGATCAAGCGCTACTTCCGTGACAAGCGCTGGCAGGTGCATGTCAAGCGCTCGGTCCAGGAACTCCGGCTGGCTGTACGCAACGCCAGCGCGGAGCACGCGCAAGACGTCGGCCACGTGCCGTCGGATGCGGAACTTCAGCGCATGCTGGACATCGACGAGGACGACCTGCGCGAGGTCCGGCGAGCGGACCTCGCGTTCCAGTCCTCTTCGCTGGATGCGCCAGTGGACGGCGAAGATCGCAGCTCCAGCCTCGCTGACCTGATCGGGACCGATGACCCGCAGCTTGAGCAGGTCGTCGACATGGCGGCGGTCTGGGCGCACTGGAGCGGGCTGCCGCACCGGCAGCAGCAGCTCTTGCTGATGCGCTTCTACGGCAACATGACCCAGGCGGAAATAGGCCAGCGCCTGCACATCTCCCAGATGCACGTCTCCCGTTTGCTCGCGGAGTCGCTCCGCTACCTCCGCGAGCACCTGCTCCAGCCCGCTTAGCCGCGGGCGGCGTGCGGCGGAAGATCGGATACTCGCAGCGCAACCATGGTGACGTCGTCGACCAGGTTGCTCGCGCAGAAATCGAGCAGCACTTTGCGCATGCGGGAAACGACCTCCTCGGCTGGCCGGCCCGCCAGCCCGGCCAGCTCGCCGGGGAGCCGTTCCTGGAAGTATGCCTTCGCCGGGCTCCTGGCTTGGATCAGCCCGTCCGTGTAGAGAAAGAGCACGTCTTCTCGGCCCATGACCAGTTCCGCGGCGCTGGGTTCCGCGTCGTCGAACAAGCCGAGCGGCAGGCCGCCGCCGGTCAGTATCTGCGCCCGGCCGTCCGACCGGATCACGGCCGCGCCAGGATGGCCCGTACTGCCGATAACGACCCGCAGCCCGTCCTGCTGCCACGTCAGATGGGCGATGGCAGCGGTGACGAAACCGCCGTCCAGAACCTCGGCAAGCAGCAACTCGTTCACGCGAGTCAGTACCGCCACCGGATCGGCGATCCCGTGTGCCACGTTCCTGATCGCGTGCCGGGCCGCCGCGGTCACAGCGGCCGCTTCCTCTCCCTTGCCGCAGACGTCGCCCACGGACAGGCCCCAGCCTCCGGGGATCCGGTAGGCGTCATAGAAGTCCGCACCGACCTCGATGCTCTCAGTCGGCGCCAGGTACGCGACCGAGAGGTCGGCACCGTCGATCTTCGGCAGCCGCCGCGGCAGCAGGCTCGCCTGAACCGCGTCGGCGATCTCGATCCGCCTGCGGAACATGTGGTCGACCCGGATCGCCAGCGCAAGCTGAGCGGCAAGTTCCTCGACCAAGCCCAGGTCAGCAATCTCGAAATGGCTCTCGCCGGCCTTCCTGGCCAGGGTAAGGACGCCATATCGCAGGTCTCCGTCGCTCAGCGGCACGGACAAGACCGAGGTCGCGCCAAGCAGCATCAGCAACGGCATCTCGTCCGGTCCTGGTCCCAGAATTCCGGCGTCCTCGGCATGGGCGATCAGAACCGCCCGTCCGGATTCGTGCACGGTGCTTGGCAATGAACCCGGCGACGGATCCAGTTCCGCCACGGCATTGCCGATCCCGGCAAATTCCCGCACGTCAGGCCCGATTACGAACTGCCTGCGGAGCCGGTGCCTGCGTTCCAGGTCGACGATGACCCAGGCAGCGAGTTCGTCCGCCAGCAACCGGGCGCAGCGCTGCAACGTCGTCGACTCGCTGAAGTTCTCTTTCTCCAGCAAGAGCCGGGACACGGCAGTCACCATGTCCATCCGCGCAGTCATGGCGGCCACGCCGTCACCGCTGGAGCCGGCCCCGGCCGGCACGGCCGCGGCCGCGTTCTGGACGCTGTCCGCGCCGGGCCTATCGCCCGTCGCCACGATCAGTTGATCGGCGTCGCCGCTGACCCGCACCAGCCCGACGACCAGCTCGGTGATCAGGGCACCGGCGGAACCGAGCAGGCCGCACCTGACCCGCCGGACCTTGCCGTCCCTGGCCACCGCCGTGAGCTGGCTCTGGACGGCGGCCCGGTCGGCGAGGGGGACGAAGGCGGTGAACTGCCTGCCGGTCGCATATCCCGGTTTCGCGCCGATAAGCTGGCCGGCCGACTTGTTGACCCGGAGCACGGTGCCGTCCCTGGCAAGCAGGAACAACGCGACCGGCGCGTCACCGAACGCGGCGCGCAGCCGCCGCCGTTCCAGCCCGTCGGCGTCGGCCGGCCGGGCGCTGGCTCCTGGCCCAGGACCGGCGACGGCATCGGAGAGCATGCCGATGGCACCTTCGAGCTCGGTAAACGCAGCGTCAAGTATCGCGCCGACGTCGGCTTGCGGCAGACTCGCCGCCTGCCGCAACGCGGCATAACGCTGTTCAAGTTCCGCGACTTGGCCAGCTGAGTCACCAGGCTCGGGATCTCGCCGCGCTCGCTGCACCAGCCGTCCAATCTCGATCGCGGAAACACACGATCAGGCTGCGAGATGTGCAGCCGATAGCAACGTGGAGCCATCAGTCTAGTGCCGACGGCCGTTGGCGGTTAACCGTCCGCAAGGCGCTCGATCGCCACTGCGGCCACCGGGAAGAAGCTCAGCCGATCTCCAGCTCGTGTGATTCGACGATCCGCCTGGCGACCTCGGTCAGCTTGATGTGCCGAGCCTGGGAGATCTCGCGCATCCGGCGGAACGCTTCGTCCGCGCCGCAGCTCAGGCCGGCCATCAAGATCCCTTTCGCCTGGTCGACGACGGCGCGGGAGTCAGCTCCCGCACTGAGCTGGTCCGCGATCCGGCGGGCCGCGCCGTAGGCCGACGTGTTCCGCACAGCGGCTCCGCCGAATGCGATCAGCAACTCCCCGATCGGCAGTTGCCCGGAGGCGAGCCCCTGTGGCTTGGTGGCATAGAGCGTCAGGGTCAGTGCGAGCGGTTTGGACACGTGCACCAGCGAGAGCGAACTTCGGACTCCGAGCAGGAGGGCCTTGCTGGAGAATTCCGGCCACCGGGTCTCGGTGAGCGTATCGCGGCAAATGACCTGGCGACCCTGGCTCAGGGCATCGATGGCCGGCCCGCGCCGGTGTGTCTGCTGCAGGTCAGCGAGCTCGGACAGGTCCGGATGGCTGGCAGCGGTGATCACTGGCTCGCCATCCTGGGACAGCACGGCCGTCGCTCCGGAGCAGCCAGACACGTGCCGCGCCGCGAGCTCGACCAGGCGGTTCATCGCGCGCGGCTCGGAGGCACTCGCCAAGGTCAGCAGTTCGCTGGCGGCCTGAGCGAGGTCTGTGCCCAAGTCTGGGTCGGACACGGTCACCTCTTCTAGCGATCGGCCCTACAGAAATCAACGATCCAGCATTTAGCGCAATAACGCTACCTGGCGGAACAGGCAGTGACAGCTACCGCCGCTCGCCGCCGCTACGGCGCGCCCGACGAGAGCGACAATGCGCATACCATGCATCGGTGAACGCGCCTCACCCCCGCCAGCCGCAATGACAGGCCAGTCTCCCCCAGTCCGCGACCACCAGGCCCCGGCGCTGCCCGAGCTGCTCAGCCGCTGGCAGGACGACCTGGCCTCCTGGGCAATTCCCGAGCACATCAGCGCGGCGGTCACCGAGTCGCCGTGGGTCCTGCCCCGCCAGGTCTTCGCCCGGCGCGCCGACTCGGTGGCCGACCAGCCCGGCGGACCATCTTTCGAGAAGGCCTGGGCAGCGCTCGATCCGCCGGGCAGCGTGCTGGACGTCGGCTCCGGAGCGGGCGCCGCCTGCCTGCCGCTCATTCCGCGTGCCACGGAGCTGACCGCGGTCGACTCTGACAGCGGAATGCTCGACCTGCTCGGTCAGCGGGCAGCCGAGCGGGGCCTGAACGCCGAGCGCGTGCTCGGTCGCTGGCCGCGGCTCGCGCCGCAAGTGGCGGTCGCCGACGTGGTGACCTGCCATCACGTGCTCTACAACGTCCCCGAACTCGGGCAGTTCCTGACTGCTCTCACCGGCCACGCCAGGCGGCTTGTCGTGGTCGAGACCACGGCGACGCATCCGCTGACCTCGCTGAACGAGTTGTGGCTGAGGTTCCACGGGCTGCGCAGGCCCAACCGGCCCGCGGCCGCCGACGTGCTCGCCATCCTGCGCGCCATGGGCCTGTCGTTCGGGCACACCCGCTGGCAGCGTTCCGGCGGGCCTGACTACCCGAGCTTCGCCGAACTGACCGACGTCACGCGCCGCCGGCTGTGCCTGCCGCCGGATCGCGCAGCCGAGGTGGCCGACGCGCTGGTGACGGCCGGGGTAGATCCGGCTCATCCCGTCGATCTTGGTTCGTCGGGCCGGGACGTCCTCACGATCTGGTGGAATGGGAGCGCCCAGAATTTAGCCGCAGTGACTCCAGCCGGCCTGGGCCAAGAAACGTCTAAATGTACGGACGATAAGACCGCGTGATGTGACGGTGAGGCAGCGCTGATGACCGACTGGCCGGATGACTGGTTTCGAGACGGAGCTGGCGGAGCAGGATCGCGGCCGGGCGATGGACCCGGACCCGGACCCCGCCCCGGCCCGGCAGCCCCGCTTGCCGATCCGGCCCATGCCGACCAGTTGACCCAGAGCGGGTTCTCGCCCGGGCCTTATCCGCCGGGCGCCTCGGCCCCCAGCCCGCCCGGCGCCTCGGCCCGGGCCTACCCCGGCGGCCAGCCCGGATCGGCTGGCCGTCCTGCGGGTGGCTGGCCAGATCAGCCCGCGCTGCGGACATCAGGAAGACCGCGGGGACCGGCATGGGCGGGCGGCCCCGGCGGGCCGGGCTCGGGACTCGCCGGCGGACCGGGCGGCCCAGGCGGGCCGGGCTTTCCTGGCGGGCCAGGCGGGCCGGGCTTTCCTGGCGGGCTGCGGCTGGGCGGCTGGCGGCGCTGGCTGCGACCGCGACCGATCCTGGCCATCCTGGCCGTGCTCGCATCCGTCCTGCTGATCGGCGCGGTGTCCACGTACTTCTACCTGGACTCCCAGCTCACGAGGAAGAACGTGCTCGTGGACTACGCCGGCCGGCCAGCCCAGGGAGCCGGGCAGAACTGGCTGATCACCGGATCGGACAGCCGCCAGGGCCTGACCCGTGCCCAGATCAGGCGGCTCGCCACCGGCTACGGCATTGGCGGCCAGCGCTCGGACACCATCATGGTGCTGCACCTGCCAGCGAACGGCGGCCGCCCGGTTCTGGTCAGCCTCCCGCGTGACTCCTACGTGCCGATTCCCGGTTACGGCGACAACAAGATCAACGCCGCTTACTCCATCGGCGGGCCTGCCCTGCTCGCCAAGACCGTGCAGAACGTCACCGGCCTGCGGATCGATCACTACATGGGCATCGGGTTCGGCGGCTTCGTACGGGTCGTCGACGCGGTCGGCGGCGTGAGCTTGTGCCTGAAGGCACCGCTCGTCGACCCGGCGGCGGGGCTGCACCTGCACGCCGGCTGCCAGGTACTCAACGGCGCCCAGGCTCTCGGCTTCGTGCGGTCCAGGCACCTGTACGCCACCCAGGATCTGCAGCGGATCCAGAACCAGCGGGTCTTCCTGCGCTCCCTGCTGCGCAAGCTGACCAGCTCCGGAGTGATGCTGAACCCGTTCGAGTCGTACCCAGCGGCATCGAACGTGGCCGGGTCGCTCACCGTGGACCAGGGCACCAGCTTGTACCAGCTGCTCCAGATCGCCATGGCACTGCGGAACCCGATCACCACGACTGTGCCGATCGGCAACTCCAACTACGTCACCTCGAACGCAGGGGATGCCCTGCTCTGGGACAGGTCGGCGGCACTCAAGCTCTTCGCCGACCTCAACACCGACCAGCCACTCCCGAAGAGCCTGATCACAGGCTCTACCCAGGCCGGATAGCCTGGTTGCTTCAGTCGGGTCTCAGCTTGCCTTCAGCTAAGACTCAGGCAGGCATCGGATAATGATGAGATGAGCAACGTGGTAGCCGAGCGCCAGCAGCCTGAAGCCAGGCTCCTGGTCGTCGAGGATGAACCGAACATCCTCGAGCTGCTCGCGGCCAGCCTGCGCTACGCCGGGTTCGAGGTCGTGACCGCAGCGGCGGGCAACGACGCGGTACAGGCCGCCCAGCGGCACCGGCCCGACCTGATCGTGCTCGACGTGATGCTGCCGGACATGGACGGGTTCGAGGTGCTGCACCGGCTGCGCGGCGGCGGAACGCGTACGCCTGTGGTGTTCCTGACAGCACGCGACTCTACCGAGGACAAGGTCCGCGGCCTGACGCTCGGCGGCGACGACTACGTCACCAAGCCGTTCAGCCTGGAGGAAGTGATCGCCAGGATCCATGCGGTGCTCCGGCGCACCCAAGGCAGCGGCGCGGCCGAGCCGTCCCCGAGACTCGCTTTCGCTGATGTCGAACTCGACGAGGACAGCCACGAGGTGTGGCGCGACGGTTCCCTGGTGCAACTGTCGCCCACCGAGTTCAAGCTGCTGCGATACTTCATGCGTAACGCCGGGCGGGTGCTCTCCAAGATGCAGATTCTCGATCACGTCTGGGACTACGACTTCCGCGGCGACACCGGGATCGTGGAGTCCTACGTGTCCGTGCTTCGCCGCAAGATCGACACCACTGAGCCGCACCTGCTGCACACGCTACGCGGTGTCGGTTATGTCATGCGGCTTCCGTCGTCCTGAGCCAGCGCCGCTCTTCGATGGCTTATCCGGGGAGTTCCCGCACGTTCTGGTCGGCGGCCAGGCAGTTGCCGCGCCGGACGCCACTGCGTGTCAAGCTGATCGCCGCCGTGCTCACCCTGGTCAGCGTGGCCTTGGTCATCATCAGCGTGACCGGCTTGTTCGTGCTGCGCGATTACCTGATCGCCAGGGCGGACCGCCAGGTCAGGCAGCAGTACGACCTTGCCGTGCTGGCGGTGCAAGGTGGGCAGTCAGGATTCCGGCTGGAGCCTAGCGACATCGAACTCGGCGGTTCGTTCGTCACCGCCTGGCGACTGGCCGGACAGCAGTTGCCCACGCGGGCATTCCCGGGTTCGAACGCGCCGCGGGTGATATTGCCTGACGTCCCGCTCAACCCCGCGTGGGTACGAGCCCACGCCGGGCAGCTCACCACCGTAGGCGGGCTGCATAGCGCCGATCGCTGGCGGGTGATCGTCCAGACCGCTCCCTACCGCGACGTGACTGGCTCCCTCCAGACCGGCACCCTCATCGTCGGCGTGGACCTCGGTGACATCAACGGCTCGATCGCGCGGCTTGCCACCATCGACGCGGTAGTCGGCGCTATGGTCCTCGCCGGCCTGGCCGTGGTGGGCATCACCGTAGTCCGGGCCAGCCTGCGCCCGCTCACCGGCATCGAGCAGACCGCCCGCGACATCGCCGCCGGCGACCTCACCCGCCGGGTGCCCGAGGCCGACCCCAGCACCGAGGTCGGCAGGCTCGGGCGCTCGCTCAACACGATGCTGGCGCAGATCGAGTCGGCGTTCCGAGCGCAGGCTTCCTCCGAACAGGCAGCCCACCGCTCGGAGGAAGCCGCCCGCAAGTCCGCGCTGGCGGCCGGCCGGTCCGAGGAACGGATACGCCAGTTCGTCGCCGACGCCAGCCACGAGTTGCGGACGCCGCTGACCGCGATCCGCGGTTTCGCCGAGTACTACCGCCAGCGCGGCGGCGTGCAGTCACCACCTGGGACGTCCGGCACGCAGTCCCCAGCAGCCGCTGCCGCAGGGGAGCCGAGCCGGTCACCCAGCCAGCCGCAATCGCCCAGCCAACCAGGCCACCCCAGCCAACCAGGCCACCCCAGCCAACCCAGCCCGATGACCCGTCCGGACCTGGACCGGCTCATCGAGCGGGTCGAGCAGGAAGCCACCCGGATGGGCGTCCTGGTCGACGACATGCTGCTGCTCGCCCGGCTCGACCAGCAACGGCCACTCGACCTGCGAACCGTCGACCTGCTCGCGATCGCCGCGGACGCCCTGCACGACGCCCGGGTCATCGGGCCGAAACGCGCCATCAACCTCACCGTTGACACACCGAACGCGGCCCTGGTGGTCGGTGACGAAGTGGGCCTGCGCCAGGTCGTCGGCAACTTGATGAACAACGCCATGACGCACACCCCTGACGGCACGCCGATCGACATCACCATCAGGTCAGGCACCCTCGGCGGCCCAGCCAACGGGCACGGCCCCGCCGCACCAGCACACGACCCCGCACCCGCTCCAGCGTACGGTCCCCCTGACAGCCCGCCCGGCGAACCTGCCGTCGTGCTCGAAGTCACCGACAAGGGTCCGGGCCTCACCGAGGAACAGATGGAACACGTCTTCGAGCGTTTCTACCGCACCGACCGGGCCAGGAGCAGGACGGCTGGCGGCACTGGTCTCGGCCTGGCCATCGTGGCCGCGCTGGTCAGCGCCCATCACGGCCGAGTGTGGGTCGAATCGCGACCCGGCGAAGGCGCTACGTTCGGTTTCGCGCTCCCCCTCGCGCCGGAAGCTCGTTCGCCAGCCAGCTAATGAAGCGGCAACTCCGCACCGACCTTGATCGTGGTGAGTTGACCGCGCTATTTGACGGAAACTCACCACGATCCCTGGCTGTCCGGCAGCCTGCGGGCACGGGCTACGCCGACAACGCGGCACGGGCGGCGGCGAGCGCCGACTCGCGGTAGCCGGTGCCGAACAGGCAGACGTGCACGAGCAGCGGATGCAGCTGGTGCAGCGGCACCCGGGCCCGCCAGCCGTCAGCCAGCGGGGCGGCCTCCAGGTACGAAGCCATGATCCGGTCCAGACGCGGTGCCCCGAACAGGGCGAGCATGGCCAGGTCGGTTTCCCGGTGACCGCCGTGCGCCGCCGGGTCGATTAGCCAGCCACGCCCGCCCGACCAGATGACGTTGCCGGACCAGCAGTCGCCATGAATCCTGCTGGGCGGTTCCTCCGGCCCGGCCAGTGCGCCGATCCGGCCAGCCACGGACTCGATCAGCGAGATGTCGGCGGTGCCGAACGTGCCAGCGTCGCGGGCCAGCCGGGCATACGGAAGCAGCCGGCACCGCGCGTACCACGACGGCCACGACTCCGCCTGGTCGTTGGGCAGTGGCAGACTGGCGATGAAGCCGCGCCACGGGGCTCCGAAGCGGGGCGAGCCGGTCGCGTGCAGCGCCGCCAGGTCGCGACCGAATTCCTCGGCGGCGGCCAGGTCCGGGCTGGCTTGCGGGAGCCAGCGCAGCGCGAGCAGCCCGTCGCCGGAGGCGACGACCTCGGGAATCGGCACCGCGGCCGCCTCGCCGAGCCACCGCAGCCCGGTCGCCTCCGCCGCGAGCGCCGCCCCGGCGTCCGGCGCGCTTCCCGCTGCCACCTTGACGAAGAGCTCACGGCCGTCAGCGAGCCGCACCCGGTAGTGCTGCGCGCCGTGCTCGCTGCCGAGCGGGCGGCACTCCGCGATCTCGACCCCGGCCAGCCTGGACAGACGCCACGCCACACGCTCGACCGGCGAGGACGGGCTGGGCCGCCCGCCGGCCACGCGTTCGGCCGGCGGAGACAGGTCAGGCCGCCGGCCCGCCACGCGCTCGGTCGGCTCTCCAGGACCGGACTGGTCAGTCACCGGAGCGTGGTGCCAGCAGTCTGGCCAGCTCGGCGACCAGACCACGCGCCGCCGACTGCATCAGGTCGAACACTGCGGCGAACTCCCCCGGCCCGCCGACGTAAGGATCGGGAACCTCCGCGCCCTCGGGCGCTTCAGGGTCGAACGATCGGAACAGCCTGATCCGCCCGGCCAGCTCCGGTCGGCCCGCGGACATCGCCCGCAGATCACGCAAGTTGCTGGCGTCCATAGCCAGCAGCAGGTCGAACCGGTCAAGCCAGTCCGGGCCGATCTGCCTGGCGCGGTGCACCGAGCCGTCGTAACCGCGCCGGGCAAGCTCCGCGCGCGCCCTGCTGTCCATCCGCTCGCCGAGGTGCCAGTCTCCGGTCCCCGCGCTCTCCACGCTGACGCGCTCGGACAGTCCGGCGGCCGCCAGTTCGGCCTCGATCAGGGCTCCGGCCATCGGTGAGCGGCAGATGTTGCCGAGGCATACTACGCAAATCCTGTATATTCGCAACGAATTCAAAGGTGCCGGAGGCGGCACGAGGACTCGACGTTCAGCGGGCATGAGACAAGGATGGCCGGCCAGCCGGTCACCGGCGAGAAGGTGGGACGGTAGTGCTATGAGTCAGACCGACGAGTACCGGCGGCTGTCCTTCTGGCACGACACCGTGCCGGGACCGCTCGAACCGGGGCCGGCGCTCCTGGAAGACGCCGAAGCCGACGTGGCGATCGTGGGTGCCGGGCTCACCGGCATGTGGACCGCCTACTACCTGCACAAGGCTGATCCGAGCCTGCGGATCGTGCTCTGCGAGCGCGAGATCGCCGGGTTCGGTGCCTCGGGGCGTAATGGCGGCTGGTGCTCCGCCCTGTTCCCCGCCTCGCTGACCAAGCTGGAACGGATGGCAGGCCGGGAGCAGGCCATCGCCATGTACCGGGCGATGCACCAGAGCGTGGACGAGGTCGGCAAGGTCGCGGCCGAGGAAGGCATCGACTGTCACTGGGCCAAGGGCGGCACTGTGCAGTTCGCCCGGTCAGCGACCCAACTGCGGCGGGCCAGGGAAGAAGTCGACGAGGCCAGGCTGTTCGGCTTCGACGAGTCCGACCTGCGGTTGCTCACCGCCGACGAAGCGCGCGAGCTGGGCGGGGCAGCCGACTTGCTCGGCGCCGTCTACACCCCGCACTGCGCGGCGATCCACCCGGCGCGGCTGGCCCGGAGCCTGGCCAGTGTGCTGCGGAAAGCCGGGGTCACGATCTACGAGAAGACTCCGGTCCAGCGGATCGAGCCAGGGCGGCTGGTCACGCCAGCAGGGACGGTCCGGGCCAAGCACGTCGTCCGGGCCACCGAGGGATACACGCCGCAGCTTCCAGGGCACGAACGCACGCTCGTACCGGTCTACTCGCTGGTGATCGCCACCGCGCCACTGCCCGACTCGGTCTGGGAACAGATCGGGCTGGCCACCCGGCCGACCTTCAACGACCTGCGGCACCTGATCATCTACGGGCAGCGGACAGCCGACGGGCGCCTGGTGTTCGGCGGCCGCGGCGCGCCCTACCACTTCGGCTCCACGGTCCGGCCCGGGTTCGACCGGGTGCCTGCTGTCTTCGCCGCGCTGCGCCAGACGCTGATCGAACTGTTCCCCGTGCTGAGCGACGTGACCGTGACGCACACCTGGGGCGGACCGGTGGGGATCGCCAGGGACTGGTGCGCATCGGTCGGGCTTGACCGGTCGACCGGGATCGGCTGGGCTGGCGGCTATGTCGGCGACGGCCTGTCCACGACCAACCTGGCCGGTCGCACGCTCGCCGACCTGATTACCGGCAACGACAGCTCGCTCACCCGGCTCCCGTGGGTCGGTCACCAGTCTCCTCGGTGGGAGCCAGAGCCGCTGCGCTGGCTCGGCGTCAACACCGGACTGCGCATGATGACCTGGGCAGATCACTCAGAAGCCAGGACAGGTAAGCCGTCCAGGGCGGCTGCCGCGTTCACCAGGTTCATCGGTTCCTGACCGGATGCGCCCGATTTCCGATGGCGATTCGCGCCAGGCAGGTGGTCGCTGATAGCATCTCTGAGTTCCTAGCGCCGCTAGCTCAATTGGCAGAGCAGCGGACTCTTAATCCGCGGGTTCGGGGTTCAAGTCCCTGGCGGCGCACCCG
>DATLSX010000162.1:0-2904 GCA_035533915.1 Streptosporangiaceae bacterium | reverse complement strand
GGTTCGCCGTGGTGGACGGCAATAACGCCCAGCTCGACGCGATCGCCGCCTGCGCCAGGCGGTATCAGGTGAAAGTACCGGCCCTGATCGACCTGATCCATGTCGTCCAGTATCTGCGGAAAGCCGCGGGCTGTTTCTTCTACCCCGGCGACCCGGCCGCACGGGACTGGGTCAGGGACCAGACCGCCAAGATCCTGGACGGCAAGGCCCATGACGTCCGGGCCGGGATCCGCCGCCGCGCCACCTCCTACGGCTACAGCCCGAAAGAACGCGAGGGCGCCGACACCTGCGCAAACTACCTGGAGAACAAGAAGCACTACCTCGACTACCCCGCGTTCCTCGCCGCCGGCTGGCCAGTAGCCAGCGGCCTCATCGAGGGCGCGGCCAGATGGATCATAAAGGACCGCATGGAAGTCACCGGCGCCAGATGGAACCTCGACGGCGCCGAAGCCGTCCTCAAACTCAGAGCCCTGATCGGCAACGGCGACTTCGACGAATACTTCGACTTCCACCTCGAACAGGAAAAACAACGCAACCACGACAGCCGCTACAGCCAGCCCGAACCCCTCGCGGCATGATCACCCGCACACCACCAGCCCGGAGCCACCACCCGCGAACGCCCGAATTGTTCTATCTCAAAAGGAGCCGCACCCCCGCCAGCGGGACTCACCACACCAACAGGGCCAACATTGCCTGCTACGGCACTAGCAGCCGGACGCTTCCGCTTCGCGCGGCACCGAGCTGGCTAGCATCACGGCGATGACTGCATTATTCAGCCAGCAACGCAGCTCGAGGATGGCTACGGGAACATGCTCGCCAGCGGGCTCGCCGCGTCCTCTATTCGCAAGGTTCACGCCATCCTGTCGAGCGCTATGCCTGCGTCCCGAGGAGGCGACAGAGCGCGCCACCCGCCGGTTGTGACAGCTCCGGCGGACTTTCGTCTGCCGGAGCTGCGCGTTCTCTAGCTGCTACCTGATCAGGTGAACCCCACATTCAGGAAGAAGTGACCGAGCCTGAGATTCAGCGCGCCGCCGCCGGCCCAGTGGACGATGAAGGCGAGCAGGATGATGGCCAGGATGACCAACACAACCCAAATGAAGAACATCACGATGCCGGGAATTGCCCACCCGGCTACGCTCCTGGATCTAGCCACGACCCGCAGCTACCCGCAATCGCCTGATTTATTCAATCATCAACGAGAGCCTTCTGGGGCGGGGAGCTGCCGGGCGTATGGGCCGGGCAGGGTGCGGCGGACCTGGGCCTGGCCTGTGGGGTTCAAGTATTCGGCCATGGGGCCTGACCTGCGGCTGGGCGAGCGACCTTCCGGGTGGCTATGCGGCCGGTTCGTACTGGCTGATCAGGCCGCCGGGGATCTCGTGGCGCCGGATCCGGTCGAATGGGACCGGGAACGTGATCACATGCTGATCGTCGCCGGGTGCTCGTAGGTCAGGCGAGCGGCGGGGCCGTCTGTTGTTGTAGTGGGTGGCGTACTCCTGCAGTATGACGCGCAGATGTCGCTCTCCGGTGATGAGGATCCGGTCGGTGCATTCGGTCCGCGCGGTGAGAACCCAGCGCTCCGCGAAGGCGTTCGCTCTCGGGCACTGCGCGGGGATCTTGAGTGGTTCGATGCCTTCGCTGGTGAACACGGCGTCGGAGGAGCCGGTGAACTTGCTGTCGCGGTCGCGGGCCAGGAAGCGCGGCTGGCCGGCCCGCTGCCCGGGATCGGCGACGAGATTGCGGGCCATCTGCGTTGCCCGGGCCGCGGTCGGATGCGGGGTGACGCCCGGGATGCGGGCATGGCGGTTGCTGGCATCGAGGACGAAGAATACGTAGGCACGCTTGAGGGTGACGCAATCGGCGTGGAAGAAATCGCGCGCCAGAATCGTGTCGGCGTGGGCGCGGAGGAAGGTGCGCCAGGTCTGGTCGCCGGCACGTCGTGGCGCGGGCGGCAGGCGGTGCGCACGCGGGATGCCGCGGATCGTGGCGGCGGCAGCCCGGTGGCCCGGGCGGCGCGGCTCGCCTTGGATCCGCTGATATCTCCGCGACGTGTTCTCGGTGGCCAGTCGCACGATCAGGGCGGTCAGGTCGCCGCCGATCGGGGGCCGGCCCGGCGCGCGGGGCTGGCGCCATGTGCGGGCGGCCAGACGGCGATGCCGCCGCGGGACGGTGCCGGGGGTGACCAGCAGGCGGGTACGCAGGTGCGGGGGCAGGATCCTGGCGAGCGCCGCTAGCACTGCACGGTCTGCCCAGTCCAGGCGTGGTCTGGGAGCGGTCCGCCGCGGGATGGCGACCTCGTGGCGGAGCACGAGGATCCCGGCGTCCTTAGCGGCGCTGCTGCGGGCGAGGAGCACGAGCCACGCCAGGATCCGGCAGAATATCAGGTAGATCAGGCGCGGAGACACAGCTGCCGATCATGCCGTACTGATGAACGAGCCGCGCGCCGCGTCCCAGCTCAGCCCTCTAGCGCAGTTGAACCCCACAGGACCGGAGCTGGCTTGCCGCCTGCCCTGGTTGATAGCATAATGTAAGCATGCCGAATGTGCTGGTGCGTGACGTTCCCGAGGACGTCCACGCGGCGTTGCAGCGGCGGGCTGAGCGGCGCGGGCAGTCGCTGCAGCAGTACCTGTCGGGGGAGTTGCGGCGGCTGGCGGAACGGCCGGGCCTGGAGGAGGTGCTGGACCGCGTCGGCCGGCGGCAGGGCGGCCGGGTCGGGCTGGCGCAGGCGGCCGGGGACCTGGCAGAAGACCGGGCCCGGTAGTGATTGTCCTAGATGCGTCGGTGCTGGCCAACGTGATAGGCGACGACGGGCCCGACGGCCGGCGGGCGCGGCGGGAGGTGCGGGCGGCCGGTGATCTGGCCGCGCCGGATCTGGTGGACCCGGAGACGGTCGCGGTGCTGCGCAAG
>DATLSX010000161.1:0-25882 GCA_035533915.1 Streptosporangiaceae bacterium | reverse complement strand
AAGAGGGCAGCCACGACGAGCTGTCAAGAACGCGAAGGTGACGTGATCATGACCGGGAGCGTCCTTTTGCGTCCGTCCTGCGGTACGTCCACTGCAGCACGTCCGCTACTTGGCACGCTGACGCAGGTCAGCGGAGGGTGTTGTGTCCAGCGGAGGGTGTGGGATTCGAACCCACGATGAAGCTCACGCCCCATAGCGGTTTTCAAGGCTCCTGCGGCTCATCCTGGCTCGTCCTGCCGAATCCCTGACCGTCTCGTTCTTGCAGTTCAGAGGCCATGTAGCCATCCCGGCCAGTCCGTGTTCTATGAAGCGGGTCCCCCGCCATCCGCGTCCATCATGCGTCCATTTCAGTCCTTTGAAAGCGGCCCGCGTTCGCGGCGCCCGGCGGGGCCTTGGCGTCCATCCCAGTCGGGAGGACGGAAAGCAAACCACCGCGAACAAGTGCCGGTCGTGAGCGCCTACACCGCGCCTGGCAGTTCGCATGCTCACGCAACCTGCCTGAGCAGTTTTTCTACGCCCTGCCGATGTCGGCCGCCCGGGACGTCGCAGGTGGCCATCACGCTGACCACGGTCTTCAACGCCGCCGCCGATGACGGGCTGATCATGCGGAACCCGTGCAAGGCCGGGTCGGTGGCCTGCCCCGCAAGCCGGTCCGGTAGGAAGCGGGCCGCCGCATGCGCCGGAAACGCTGCGGCGGCCCTGGGAACCCCATCTCACAGAAGGAGACGGAATCCGTGTGCAAAGTCAACCAGAACCTGTCCCGTCCGCTGAGCCCGCCGCGTCCCTGCGACGTCAGCCTCAGGACCGCCGTGGTGTCGCTGGAGCGCCCCCTGTGCACCGCCCCGGCCGGGTGGTCGTGCGCGGTAACCGGTGATCACCTGGCGCGGTGGCTGCGGGCGTTCGCCCAGGGCCTGATCACCCGCGATGAGCTGATCGGCGCCGTCCGCGGCCTGGTCGTCATCTCCGCGTCGCAGCTCGTCGAGCGTGCCGCATGAAGCGCGACACCAGCGGCCTGGACGCGAAGGAGGCACCCGGGGTCACGGCCGCCGCACCGCTGATGCTGAATCAGGCTGACCGGCGGACCCTCCTGGACGCGCTCGATGACGCCGCGGACTGGCGGGACGAACAGGCTGCACGCTGCGGCGACGACTCGCCGTGTGCGCTGCACGCCGAGGACACCATCAAGGCCGGCGCATACCGCGTCCTGGCCGTCCGGCTCGGCGAGGCCGCCCCCGGCATGAACGGCCCGGTGCCCGCGCTGCGGCAGCACATCGAGGACCTGAGCCGCGCCCTGACCGTATGGGCGGCGCGGGACGACACCAGGGCGCAGCCGCAGGTGACCCGCAGCGCCGGCACCGCCGTCGACGCGATCGATGACCTGCTCCGTGACCTGCACCGGCTGCGTGAGCAGCTGGTCTCCGAGAGCCGCCAGCACCAGGACGCGGGCATCGCCCGTGCTGACGCGCTGCTCGCCGGGACGAGGGCGCGGCTCGCCAGCGCGCTGCCAGCGGTGCGGTGAACCCGCACCGGAAGGCAGCGACCTGTGCGGCTCCTGCGAGTCGGCGGAAGGTGCGGCGGCACTGGCCGCGCTGCGCGCGCCCAGTGAGGCAGCGAAGGGGGACTCATGACGGGCGATCCGGCGGCCGGCCCGGCCGTGCCGAACCTCGTCCGGATCAGGCTGTCCGGCCAGCAGGAGGACGTGGCCAGGGTCGCCGCGCTGCTCGCCGAGCAAGGCCGCGCCGGCGGCCTGACGGTGCTGGAGGTCTCGGCACCGTGCGCGAACAGGCGCGAGCCCGGCGTCCGCGTGTACGTGACCGCGCTGACCGAACTGAGGGCCTGACCATGCACCCGACATCTCCCGCTCAGGCCTGGGCCTGGCTCCTGGCCACCGGGCACGGCACCGTGATGCCCGTGCTGGCCCTGGTGACGGCGTTCCTGGCCTGGCACCGGGTCCGTAAGACGTCCCTGGCCCGGCTGCTGCGCTCGGTCTCGATCCCGCTGGTGCTGATCTGGGAAGCCCAGGGCCTGTACGGCGTCGCGCTGCGGGTCGGCGCCGCGCGGGACCTGGCCTGGGTCCTGGCCGGGGTGACCTCGGCCCTGATCCTCACCTTCGCCGCGTTCGCCGATGAGCACTACCGCAAGCACGGCAGCCTCGGGCCGAACGGGCGGCTGATGTGGTACGTCGCCGTCCCGATGGGCCTGGTCGTCGCGCTCAACGCCTCCAGCCCGGCCGGGGTGGCGCTGCGGCTGATCCTGCCGGTCCTTTCCGTCCT
Source organism: Streptosporangiaceae bacterium (assembly GCA_035533915.1). Classification (GTDB taxonomy): domain Bacteria; phylum Actinomycetota; class Actinomycetes; order Streptosporangiales; family Streptosporangiaceae; genus Chersky-822. The sequence goes on along the minus strand of DATLSX010000161.1, from coordinate 23,609 downwards.
GGCCTACACGGCGGCATACCTGCCCGACGAGCCCGGCGGCCGCCGCTCAGGCCGGGACCGGTCTGGGTCCTGGCGGTGGACGCCCCGCCGGATCGCCGTCGCGGCCGGCCTGATCGACCCGACCGATGCCGACCTGCTCACCGTCCACGCCGAGCGCCGCGTCCGCCAGCTCACCCGGCACGCCAACGGCGTCCACCGGGGAACGCGCCTGTTCCGCCGCTGGCACGGCTGGCGGCTCGACCGCCTGATGCTCCTGGCCACCGACGCCATGGTGACCGAGGCAGGACGCCGCGTGAACCGCGTCCACCACGGCCGCGCCCTGACCGCCCCGAAGGCCGGCCACGACCCTTACGGGCTCGCCCCGCACCTGGAGAGCGCACCCGGGGCGGACCGCGTACCCGTGCCCGAGGGCGCACCTGTATCCCTGTCCCTGCCCGCGCCCGAGCCGCACCCGGCGAACACGCCCGGACTCAACGGGTGCGCACCCGGAAACGCACCTGAGGTGCACCCGGAGAGCGCACCCGGAGAGCACCCGGAGAGCGCACCCGGACTCAGCGGGAGAGCGCACCCGGAGCGCACCCGGAGCGCGAACCGGAACCGCACCCGGAGCGCGCCTCGCGAGCGCACCCGTACCCGTACCCGTACCCGGAGCGCACCCGTGACCGCCGAGGACGCCGAAGCGGAGTTCATGGCCGACCTGGCGTCAGGTGCGGTCCCGTCACTGCGCGCCATCCGGTCACGGCTGCACGTCGGCCAGGACCGGGCGAGCCAGATCCAGAGCCACCTGGCCGCCGTCTCGGCAGCCCGCGACTAGCAACCCCCGTAAACCCCGGGCCGGAACGTCCGGCCGGGCCGCAAGGAAAGGAAGGCCAGTCATGGCCAGGAAGTATCACCGGATCATCTCCTCCCCCGATGTCCGCAACCCGGTCACGGGCCAGCCAGGCGACTACGCCCACGTGTGGAGCAAGGCCGACCTGAAGCGCCGGACCGCTGCGGCGAAGCAGGCCGGCGTGCGGGTCAGCGTCCGCAGGATCAGGAACAAGTAGCCAGGTCAGCGCCCTGGGCCGGTCAGCGGCAAGCAAGCCGGCCCAGGGCTCTCCAAGACGAAGTTGGAGGCAACCAGGATGGCAGCCCAGGACGCCGGGCGCGATGCGGCAGCGCAGCTCGCCGTGCCCGCCGACATCTCTTATGAGGTTGAGCTTGACGAGGCACCTGATGCCGGGGCGCCTGCCATGGTCGACCCGCAGGCACCGGCACCGGCACTGCGGCCGGTCATCCCTGCCCACCTGCGCACGTGGGCGGGCGTCAGGACCGCCGTGCGTCACCACGCCGGAGTGCAGTCACACCGTGCGCGCTACCACGCGGTGCGCTCGCCCGCGTACCTGCTGACGGCGCTGGCGTGGGCGCTCGTCGGCGTGTTCCGGCTGCTCGGCCGGCAGCTGCGCTGGTGGTGGCTCGCCGAGCAGCAGGGCCTGCGCTCACGTGCGGCCGTCGCCGGGGACGCTGACGCGTGGCTGAAACTGCACTCCGAGGCTAAGCGGACCCGGCGGCTGCGGGGCGCGGTCCTGGGCGCCGAGCTGGCCGCCGTGACGGCCGCGGCCGCGGTACTGGCGCACCTGCACCTGTGGTGGGCGTGGGCGCTCGCCGGCGCTGCGGTCCTGCCGCTGCTCGCCCGCCACGGCCGGCCGGCGGACAGGCCGATCGTGACCCCGGCCGTGGTCACGCCGAGGTTCCGCAGGCTGAACGCCGACATCGTGCTGAGGGCCTACTACGCGGCCGGGCTCGGCCACCCGGACAAGCGGGATATGCAGGTGACCTTCGGCGCGCCGATGGCACGCGACGGCGAGGGCTCCCGCGTCCTGGTCGACCTGCCCTACGGCCTGGGCCTGGACGACGCGGCCAAGGCCCGGCCCAGGATCGCGTCCGGCCTGGATGTCACCGAGAGCCAGGTGTTCATCCACCGTGACCCGACCTCGCACCGCCGCCATGTGCTGTGGGTCGCCGACCGTGACCCGCTGGCCGTGCCGGTCGGCCGCACGCCGCTCCTGGCCTGCAAGGCAACGGACATCTGGCGGCCCGCGCCGCTGGGCCTGGACGAGCGCGGCCAGCTCGTCTCGCTGCTCCTGATGTGGGTATCGGTGCTGGTCGGGGCACTGCCAAGGCAGGGCAAGAGCTTCACGGCGCGGATGCTCGCGCTGTACTGCGCCCTTGACCCCCACGTGCGGATGGACGTGTTCGACGCGTCGGGAAAACCGGACTGGCGGAAGTTCTCCCTGGTCGCGGACTCGTTCGCGTTCGGCCTCACCCCCACCAGGACGGCCTGCCGCCCGAGCTGCTGCTGGACACGCTGACGCGGATCAAGGACGACGTGCAGGACCGCTATCACCGGCTGTCCGCCATGCCGGTCACGATCTGCCCTGAAGGCAAGCTGACCAGGCGGATCGCCCGTGACCCCGACTACGGGATGCCGGTCCGGACCCTGTTCCTGGATGAGATGCAGGAGTACTTCGACCTGGGCGAGATCTCCAGGGAGATCGCGACCCTGCTGGTGTTCCTGACCAAGGTCGCGCCGGGCGCCGGGGTGATCATGGTCGACGCGACGCAGAAGCCGTCTGGCATCGGCAGCGGGGAGATCGCCCGCCAGTTCAACTCATTCAGGGACAACCATCAGGCCCGGTTCTCGCTGCGGACCTCGAGCTACGCCGTCAGCGAGGCCGTCCTCGGCCAGGGCGCCTACGGCGAGGGCCTGGATTCCAGCACGCTGCTGCCCCAGTACAAGGGCGTGGGCATCCTGCGCGGAGCCTCGGACGCGTCGCCGACGGTGCGGACGTACCTGGCGGACGGGAACGACGCCGAGAAGATCCTGAATGCCGCCCGCACGATGCGGGAACGCGCCGGGACGCTCACCGGCATGGCCGCCGGGCAGGACACGTCACGCGCGCCCCGGGATGTGCTCGGCGACGTCCTGGCGGTGTTCGCGGGAGAGCCGGGCCTGCACTGGGAGGCCGCCGCCGGGCGGCTCGCGCGGCGGTTCCCGGACCGGTGGGCCGGTGCCACCGCCGACGCGGTGAGCGCGCAGTGCCGGGCGCTGGGGGTGCCCAGCGTGGACGTCAAGATGGCCGGGGCCAACCTCAAGGGCTGCCGGCGCGCCGATGTCGAGACGGCGGCCAGGCGATGACCGGGCCGCTACCGGGTAGCGCCGCCGCGACCGCCGCTGACCTGGCCGGACACTCCCCGCCGCTACCCGCCGTTACCCGGACGGACCCTCTGACCAGGCCGGTAGCGGGTAGCGGGCATCCGCCCGGCGCCCCCGGAAACCGGCTCTGCGTGGCCCTGGCCGTGGTCCCGGCCGCTACCGCTACCGCCCACGCGGGCGCAGCGCCGCTGATCCTGATCCTCGCCGGGCTCGCGGTCACGTGGGCGGCCCGTGCCTACTGGTGGCCGTTCGCCAGGTGCCGCCGGTGCCAGGGGACCGGGAAGAACGCCGGCAGCAACGGCAAGAGGTGGGGCCGGTGCCGCAAGTGCAAGGGCAGCGGGTCCCGGCAGCGCTGGGGCTCCAGGCGAGTTCACCGGGCGGTCACGGGCGCCCGCAAGAAGAAAGGCTGATCAATGAAGCTCGCACTGGCGGCCGTAGCCGTCATCCTCGCCCCCGGCGCACCGCTGACCGCGTACCTGGCGCACCTGCTGCGCCGCGACCGGGCAATGATCTGGCATCCCGGTGACGACCTGCCGGACGTCCCCGGCGACGCCCCGATCCGGACCTGGCACGCCAGCCCGGCCAGTCCAGACCCTCAGCCCCTTCGTAAGTGATCGGAGTTCCGTCATGTTGCGATCCGCAGCCGTCGTCCTCGTCCTGGCCGTCCTGCGCGCGCTGATGATGCGCGTGCCCGGCGTGACCGTGCCGGCCTGCGTTATCGGACTGGCCGCCGTACTGGCCGCCTCGGCTGCCGCGGCCTGGTTCGTGGCACGGCAGGTCCGCCGGTACCCGTCCTTCGTGCAAGCTGCGCCGGCGTGACCGAACGCGACGGCAACGGCAAGCGGGCGGGGGCGTTCCGCTGGCATTTCGCCGGATTGCCGGTCAGTCGACGTGCGGCTCTCCGCCCGCCAGCCCGTGCTCGATGCGGCGGCGCAGCGCCGGGTGAATGTCGTACGCGGCGATGTCGCCGGGCGCGACCCAGCGGACCTCGGACGCCTCGCCGGGACCCGGCGTCAGGTGCCCGCCGGCGGGGCGGGCGTGCAGGCACACGTTCACGGGCTGGCGGACTTCGGTTACCTTCTTGCCGCGGCGGTACTCGATGACATGACCGGGGTCGCTGTACACGCCGACGAGGCCGCTGATCACGATGTCGATCCCGGTCTCCTCGCGGCACTCACGGACCGCGCACTCACGGATCGTCTCGCCTTTCTCCAGGCCCCCGGTCGGGATCGTCCACAGCTTGTTGTCGGTGCGGCGCAGCAGCAGCACCCGGCCGTCCCCGTCGCGGACCAGGGCGCTCGCTGACGGCCTGCGGCTCGTCGGCTCGGGCGCGTCCGGGTCCTGCCAGTGATCGACCCGCCGCCGCTTCCCCCGGCTCATCGCTCGCGCTTCCCGTCCAGCGGCCGGGCCGATGCCCAGACCCGCTCGAAGCTCTCCAGGTAGGTGCTGAAGTACGCGCCGTCAATCCGCCGCAGGTGATTCACGGGCGTCCAGGCCGCGAGGATGCCGTACACGTGGGTGTTGACGAGCATGTCGTCGTCGAACCGGTAGACGGAGTTGTACAGCGGCGTGTCATGCAGCCTGATCTCCGCCAGCCCGGCCAGCGGCCGGTAGTACGCCAGCACCGCGGCGACCCGTCCGGCGACGCCGCCGCCGATCTCGTGCTCCGCGTCGCGCGCCGCCAGCTGCGCGCCGTCAGGGTCGCCGAGCAGCAGCCGGACCCGCGTCCCCGCTTCAGCGCGGGCGCGCAGCGCGGGCAGCCAGTCCGGATGCTCCTCGGCGAGGAACAGCCCGGCGAAGGCGAGCAAGTCCACGTTGCGGCCGGCCTGCCTCAGCAGCTCGGTCCACAGGTGCTTCGGGACGTCGGCGCGCCTGGGCCAGGAGGCCACGAGTTCAGCCCCCGCCAGCGACGCCCCGCCGGCCGCCTCCGGCCACAGGTAGGACTCGTCCTCGGCGAGGATGGCCGCGACCCGGTAGCGGGTCTTCGGGTAGGGCACGACCTCGCCCCGGATCCACCGCTCAGCCGACTTGACGCTCACCTGGGCCGTGGCGGCGAGCGTGCTGGTGTCGTGCCCGGCCCGCAGCATCGCCCGGCGGAGCCTTTCATTCATCATGCCCGGCATCATGCCACTTGAGGACATCTCGCGGCACCCGCGCCGCCGGCAGATGTCCGAAGCTGTCCGCCAGTGTCATGGCGTTGCCCCGCCGCCCGGTCAAGGCTGAGAGCACCTTCGCCCGCAGGAACGCGGCTGGAGACAGCGACTTTCAGAGGAGACGACCCGGATGAGCAGCGCGGCGCCCGCCACCGAAGGCGCGGACGGGCAGCAGGAAGCGGACAGTCAGATGACGGCGGCAATGGACAAGCTCGCCGATGAGCTGACCGGTCTCGGCTTCTCAGTGAAGATGTTCGCGGGCGGAACCATGCCGCGGATGACGGTGCGCACCCGAAGCGGGGGTGCTCAATGAGACGATTGTCGGCTGCGCCGGGTCGTTCTGGTGGCCATGGAAAGACATCATCGGGCCGGCGTCCGACGTGCCCGGCACCGCCCGCGTGATCGCCCGTGTCCTCGCCGCCGGCCCCGGGCGGTAGTTGTTCAGAGTGAGGACCAGCAGATGGTCATCTGGCAGCGCTGGCCCGCCGTGGAGACGGTCGTGCCGGCCGCGCCGCCGCTGTAGCCGATGCCCTGCACCGAGTCAGTGCCGCCGTACAGCTGGACACGCCGCCCTCATCTGCCTGGCACGCTGCCGCTGCGACGTCATCCTCGCCTTGCTCCGCACCGGCCAGCACTACCAGCCCGCCCGTCCGGCACCAGACATGGCCAAGGCAGCCTGACCGGACCACACCCGACCCCCAGACGGGCTTGACAAAGAACATGAGGACCCGGTCAGGGTCGTTGCCTCCAGTCAGTGGCGTTCTGCCACAACTCGTCCAGGCACTCAGGGCTGACCGGAACAGCGAGGAGCACATATACCGGCGGGGCCGAGCCCTTTGACGGCTCTGGCAGCGCATCTGGTGCCTCCGGCGACTCGAGTTTCTGATCGATGCCGAGCACGGCGAATAGCGCACTGCGGGTGACGATCTGCTTACGGCCGAGCGGCAGGACAGGGCACGGGAAGGTGCCGTCCCGCACCAGTTCGTGGGCCTTGGTGCGGCCGACCCCGAAGGCCCTGGCCGCGGTCTCGAGCGGCACTGTGGCCGGAAGTGCTAGCAGTTCGTCGTGCGACATGCTGATCGGTGGCATGAACCAGCCTCCCCCTGTCCGTGTCGGCCTGGTGACCGACATCGGGCTGAGCACGCCGTAGTAGATGCCTGTCAGTCACGGACTCTCTACTGAGCGTGGCGGCCTGCCGCCTTTGCGGGAGCGTCGCTCGCGGAGTTCCTCGTCGGCGGCGCTCAGGTCCGCGTGGTCTTCCTCGTTGCCGTAGCGCTTGATCTGGCGTCGCATGTGGGCGAGCAGGTCCTCGGTCCGGTCTCGGTTCAGCCGGGCGCAGACGCGGCCGTAGGCGGTCCACATGCGGCGCGGGACGCGGATGGGTGTGGTGGGTGTCGTGCCGGTCATTGCTGGACCTTCCCTTTCTCTGTATCTACACGGAAAAGAGTACGGCAGATCTTGTGTAGCTACAAGGTTATTGCTACTGTGTAGCTACAAAGTTAATTGGGCAGCTACCAGGCACAGATCCGGGAGCTAACCACGGCAGGAAGGAAACCTAAATGTCCCCGGTAATGACCAGCCACCAGGCCACTGACACAGCCACCACAGACGGCACCTGGGCCCATCAGTAAGGAACGGAAGACCATGACCATCAACTGTAAGGATTCTCGGGCCCAGCATCCAGCCATGAGCACGTCCGTGCGCGGGCAGTCCGGTGCGGTACGGCTGTGCAACGCGCCTCCTGTGCCGCCGTGCCTGGTCGGCCTGCTCTTCTGCGGCCGGTGGATGAAGGACCAGCTAACGTTCGTCCTCCGGTTCCGCATCCTCGGCGACGCGATAATCGGCAAGATTGCCACCCGGGGGATTCGGCAGCGCGCCTGGCATGACGGGTTCGACTTCGCGCTTGGCTCTGGCCACCAGAGCTGGTGGCTCTCCATGCTGCAAGAGCACACGGACGGTAACGACGCCGGAGTGGCGTTCGTGCTGCGCTGCGGTGCACTCGGATCACGTCGGCGCCCGATCGGGGTAATCAGGGGTGCCGATGTATCGCCTGGCGGCAGAAGGTAGGTCCTCACGATGACGAACAACCTCACTCGCGGCGCGGCCGCGCTTGCGGCGGTCGTGCTGGGACCGTCACAGAGGCACCGCGCGGACGTACAACATCGCGGGCTCCTGGCTGGCGCACGCCATCTGCACCGGGTGCGCCCCGTCGTCGTAGCTCAACATGACGAGTGAGATGGTGTGCGTGCCTGCGGACGGTCGGTCAATGCCGGACTTGGTGATGTGGGCGAGCCCACCCGCGCCCGTCCGGGGACCCGCCGCCAAGCGTTGCCGTGTTCGACCCTGCCGGGATGTCCACCTCGCGGATCGGCGACCCGTCGACCTCAACCTTCAGGCCGGCGCCGTAGGCACCGAATGCCGCGCTGTTGTTGCAGTACAGGCCCGGCCATGAGATGTGGATTTCCAGGTCGGTGTTGCCGTCTGTGGTGACCGTCACCGAGCACACCGTGCCGCTGCCGCTGAGCGTCGTGGTCTTCGTGGCGAGCTGCGGCGTGAACGGCAGCAGTACCGGCTGCACCACTGTGTTGCCGAACTCATAGCGAGCGAACCTGGACGTCGACCGGTCATGGACGTACATGCCGTGGTAGCCGGTCAGCGGCGTCAGCGACGCCGCGAGATCCCGAACCGGCACGATCCCTCCCTGCGCCGCCACGAACGTCCGCACGTCTGTCAGGTCACCGGCAACAATCGACGTCGCGTTCGCCGGCACGAGGACCTGGCACAGCGGAAGCGAGTTCGACGGTGTCGCCGGTACTGACGGCGACCCGGCCGGGATACCAGTGATGACTTGCAGTTCCCACGATGATCCTGATGTGCCGAGGTCGATCACGGTCGCGCACACCAGGTCAATCCTGGGGTTAACCAGGTCAGCCGTCGCGATCGCCAGGGCCTGGGTGGTCATCGAGGCGCAGGAATAGCCACCGAACGTGGAACCCGCTGATGACGCGATCACCGCGTACCCGGTGCCCACGATCACGGACATTCCTGACCCGTTGCTCACGGCCAGGGAACCCCCTGACGGCATGACACCGCTCGTGACCTGCGCCAGATTGCCGTTGAGGAATCCCGCCGCTATGTGGGCCTGCCTGCCGAGCAGACCGTTGAAGGTGGCGCCGTCCATCCACAGCGCATAGCCGATCGACACTGATGCAGGCATTCAGGACTCCTTGAGTTGGCAGAGGCAGTTCGGTTACGTCTTCACTCAGCGACGTGAACGCTGAGGCGCGAAGCCGAGGTCACGGAGCAGCCCCTGCTGGGCTGCGGCCGCGCACTCCTGTGCGGTGGACCGGTTGACGTCCTCGATCGTCCATTGCTTCGGCCCGGTGTCTTGACCGGCTGCAGATGCAGCCGGCTGGCCTACTGCTAGGCCGTGCGCAGTGGCGTGCTCCCGGACGAGTTCGGCGACTCGCCGGGGGAAGGCGACGTCGTCAGGGTCGAGACCCGTCACTTGGCTGTACAGCGCCTTGGAGTCGAGCAGCTGCTCGGCGTCTAGGCCGGCCCGGTCAGCCTCGCCGCGGACCGCGGCGATCGCGGCCCTCCGGTTGAGGGCACTGAGGCTGAGTTGGTCGTCGCTCATATCCGCTCCCCATCCAGGTAGCGCAGGATCTCTGACTCCGGCAGCTCGACGAGATCGCCGTTGCGGACCTGCGCCAGCTGAAAAGAGTTGAGGTCGTCGGTGACCGGGAGGATCATGCCGCCGCGACCGCGGAAGTACCGGTCCGCCCGCTTCGGGGCGGCCCCGGTCTGCGTCGCGCGGATGGCAGCCTGGGCGCTGATGATGTCGCCGGCGACGGCGTGGGCGATCGCCGGCGCGAGCTGCGGGCCGACCAGCATCAGGACAGTCGTACCGTGCCTGACGGTGCCGTTCACGGTCCGGCCGCCTGTGCCTGCATCGACTGCGATTCCTTCGTCTCCTCGCCTTACGCCGCCCGGAACCAGCCCGCGCGCGCCGAGACCCAGCGCAGCGGTCATGAGGTCACTCACCGTGGCGTCGTGAGCCGCTGCCAGAGCTTGGACCTTGGCGACCGCAGCGGCCACGTCCCCGAGCGCCTCGGCGATGCCAGCGCCCGCACCGGCCGCGGTCGCGTCGATCTGCTTGCCGAGCTCGATCAGGGCGGTCTTGCGGGCCTCGACCCTTGCCCGCTCGGCGGCTTCGTGGGCGGCCTGGGCGGTCAGGTCAGCGTGCCCGTGCCCGGGTTACCAGGTCGATCAGCTTGCCGTGCCCGATCTTTCGCTTACCGGAGGCGATGTCGGCCTCGGCCGCACGCACGTCAGCGCGGGCCTGCTCGGACTCTCGCTCGGCTGCGAGCACGTCAGTACTCATCGGGGGTCTCCTGGGTCCTGTGCGGGGGTAGTTGGAGCGGCACTGTGGCCGGAAGTGCCTAGCAGTTCGGGTCTCCTGGGGTCTTGTGCGGGGTAGCCGTGCTCAAGGAGCCGCCGCACGGATTCCTCGCGGATACGGACTGCTCCAGGCGAAATGCGCACCCGGTCGAGTTGTCCGGCCGTGCCGAGTCGGCGGGCGGTCGACAATGACACGCGCAGCCGCTCAGCAGCCTCGCGATGCGTAAGAAGGGACGTGGTCATTAGGTCGCTCCTGGCCGTAGCCCAACCGTGGTCAGGTGGTTTCCGTCAGCCAGGACGGGCCCTTACCAGGGCAGGTAGTTTCCGTCAGCCAGGACGGGCCCCTTACCAGGGCGGCAGGCCCGGAGAGCCAGTCTCCGAACGCCTGCGTCAATCTTATCCGCGTGCGTCATGGCGAGTCAGGTGCCGCGCCGGTTAGAAGTGCACGAGTTGCGGATCCACGGCTGCGGGGTCGAGGCCCTGGAGTGCCTGCCCTGTATGGCCTAGCGGTTCAGGCAACCGCTTGCGATGCCCTGACATGTAAGAACGAGGGCAATGGACGCGGAATGGACGCATCGAGACGAGCCAACAACAAGGCGGCGTGTGCCCCTGATGCCAGGCCCGCTACCAGCCCCCGTAGACAACCCTGTGGTGCCCGGTCCCGATGCCAATCATGCCGCCAGCCTCGTCATCGAGCCGCTGTGCCTCGGCGAGCAGTTCGCTAGCCCTGGCCATGGTCTCCGCGTCGTCCACCCAGCCAGCGCCGCTTGTCAGCCTGCCCGCGGCTGCCCGGGCCGCAGCGGCCCGCTTGTGCGCGGCCACCCGCCTGGCGATGTCCCTCGGCAGCGGGACATCGCCAGTGATCATCCCTAGCTCCTGGCGGCGCCAGCGATACCGCTGCCAGCCCGCGCTATCCGCAGCCCTGCTGTCGGCCGCAGCGGCGAACAGCACCTCGCCTAGCGCTGCTGCCCTATCCGGGTCAAGGCCCCATGCGATGGACCGCAAGAGGCTCGGCCGCGGCCGCAGTTCCCCGCGCTCTAGCCGGGAAATGGTTGACGAAGAGCATGCTGACCGCCGCGCCAGTGCGGACATGCTCAGCCCTGCCCCGATCCGCAAGCTGCTGACGAGCGCGCCGAGTTCGACCGGGGCGGCCGCAGATCCGTTGCGCATGACGCGCGCGTGAGAGAAACCGTATGCAGGCGACCCGGACGGTGTCAAGGTTGGTCCCTGACACTGCTCGTGACAGTCCGCTGCCCCCGAAACGGCGTTGGCGGATTGCAGGCCCCGCAGAGCGGATGGCCGGTCTTGCCGTAGCGGCAGCAGGGCTGCTGGCAGCATGCGCATGGGCCGGTGGCCGGGTGAATGTCTGGCAGATACGGGTCTGTTGCGTTGAGGTTCACTGGTCGGCGACTGATCAGCTTGCGAGCTTGTCGGCTTCGTCGATGAGTTGCTTGGCCCGCTGGAACGACACGCCGAGCGCCTGCCCGACGTCCTGTAGCGGCAGTCCCTGGTCGCGGAGGCGCCGGGCGGCGCCGCGCGCGGCCGCGGCCGCCGCTGCCTGGCTGCGCGCGGCTTCCTGCCGCAGCGCGGCGGAGCGTTCTAGTTCTTGCTGGACGTCGGCGGGCAGCGTGATGGTCACGTCAAGGCTGAACGAGTCTGCGGGGATGTCGTCCATGATGGCGATGAGGTCGCGGGCCATCGGCTCGACCTCACGGAGGTTGCGGGCCTGGGTGGTCCGCTGGACTTCGGGGACGCGGACACGCCAGACTCTGCCGTCGCGGTCGACTTCGGCGTGGTAGGTCTTCAGGTCCGCCACCATCCTTTCCCTAGCTCGGCTTCGCATTCGTGGAGGATGTCCTCAGTGGTCCGCTGCCCTATCTCGGTGTGGCGGGGGACCGGGATCTTCACCGATCCGAGCCAGAACGTGTCATGCTTGGCGCCTTCGACTGGTTTCCACGCGACGCCCTGCCGCCTGGCCTCCTGCCTGATCTTCCTGATCAGCTCAGACCGCTTCACACGCCTCCCGTAATTCTCTAGTGCAGGCTTGAGTAACAGACTCAACTCCACACTAGAGTACACGAGCGTGCCTGTCATGTGGCCCACTGTCTGCCAGCACGTCCGGCCCCAATCACGGTCAGCCGGCCACCGACGCGGCTCTGGAGCGGCGTGCGGTCTTCACTGGCATGGTTGGCAACCTTGACGATCCCCGAGGGGTCGCGCATTACGTACGCGCGTTTAGCCCGGTTCGACCGGTCGCAGCCATGTTGGTCGTGGCGATGCACGGCACGTGCGCCAGCCTGCCGTCCGGGAGTGTGGCGAGTCGTTCGCTGCGGCCAATCTGCTGCCTGCAAGCCGACCGGGGAGGTCGAGCAACTGCGTGAGCGTGGTCACGTGGTGTTCCCTTCGGTGAGCTGGCTGAGGATTTCCCCGGCTCGCTGGCGAATGTCCTGGCGTTCGATGCCGGCGGGTGCCTTGCGGGCGGCTGCGGTCGTGCTGGTCGTTGCGAGGCACACGCTGGCGCAGAGGCCGGCTGGCCGGTCGATCGAGCCGCGTCCGGTGTCGTCTGCGGGAACGTTCGGCGAGCACGCGGTTGGCAGTCACCGGCTTGGTCATGGCGTGCCTGCCTCTGCGAGCCGGGTGGCTGCCTGCACTAGCTCGCGGGTGCTGCACCCGGCGGGCAGCTGGCGCATCGCGGCGTCAAGCAGTTCAGACTGCCGCTCACCTGAGAGCAGTTCGAGTGCTGCCTTGCCAGCAGGGAAATCATGATCTTGATCTGGCCTGGTGCGCGTATTTTCCACATCTGCTAGGTCAACTGCAGATGCTTCAGGGGGTGAGGGGACGTGAGGAGACACTGAGGGGATGGGGTCGCACCCTGATGCGACCTTAGACACGGCAGGGTGCGACCTTTGCACGGCAGGGTGCGACCTTTGGCGGTTCAGGGCGGTCTCGAAGGTCGCACCCGCGTGCGGGCTACCGGCCTCAAAGATCGCACTGTGGTGCGATCTACGGGGTTCGAAGGTCGCACTAGAGTGCGGTCTATCGGGTGCTGGGCGCGGCGGTAGCCGCGGCACCTGGAATCGCAGTGCGTTGCCTTTGGCAGCGAATACCGGCTTTCCGTGCTTGTCCTCGCCGATCGCCTGACGCATCTCGTAGCCCTTCCTGGCGAGGCTCGTCAGCGCGTCCGAGATCGCTCGTGCGCTCGCTCCGGTTCGCTGGGTGAGGCCGTCGCGCCACTCGCCGCTCCGCTTGTCGCGGTAGCCATTGATCGGCAGTGCAGACCACGGCAAGCTGCCATCAGTCGGCGTGTCGTCGGGGTCGCGGGCGTCGTCCGCGATCAGCAACGCAACCAGACGCATCAGCGCGGTCCAGTCGGCCGGGGCACCGTCGCGGATCATCCGATACAGCTGGTGCCCCATCAGGCCACCCCATAGTCGTAGGCGCACGCCCAGCCGACGTGCTTGACCGAGGGCTGTGCGCCAACCCGGACCCACACCCTGAGCCAGTCATTCGGGCTTGCGGCCGTCAGCCCGCAGGGCGGCGCAGGCGGCGGCTTGCGGGCTGACCCCGTCACTCCGCATCCAGCTCTAGTAGGCGCCGGATCGGGGCGACCGGCACGACCACGCGCCGTCCCACCCGGATCACCGGGACCGGGAAGCGCCCGGCGCTGACTGCCTCATAGGCCTGTGTCCGGCTCAAGCCGAAGATCGAGCCCGCCGTAGTGACGTCTGTCCGGACACCGAGTGCGCGGACAGCATCATCGGTCCACGTCGGGCCCGTCACGTGCTCAGCCCGGCCACGTACTCAGCCAGCGCTTCGGCTGGAATACGGCGGCTACCGCGGACCTTCACGGATTTAAGCGCCCCAGAGGCGATCAATGTGAACACGGTGTTCGGGTGGACCTGGAGGCGCTCGGCCGTCTGGGGCACGGTAAGGAGCTGGGGGATTTCCGCTGCCGCTGCGGGCATCGTCACTCTCCTGCGTCTAAGCGGGGCACCTAGGCGTGCCACCTAGATGCAACTTACAGGCCCACAGTCACACACGCAAACACGTGACCCACTTGTGTGCGCGTCGTATAAGTGATTCAATCGCAGCGATGAGATACAACCAATGGCGGCTCGAGTACCGGCCCGGCGGCTGGATCCGCGGCCGTGACGAGACCGGCAGGACGGTCCTCTTTCGTGTGGCCTTCGTGGGCGACGGCGACATGGCCCGGCCGCAGGTGCGCATCGCGCTGATGGACTCGCCCGAGCCGATCAGCGCCCGGAGCTGGCGCGATGCGCCGTTCCGTGAGGTTGAGCTGCATGCCCTGGTGATGCGCGAGAGGCTGGCCAGGCCCGCCGAGACTGAGGCTGTGGAGTCACTCATCGACTACTTCGACCGGACAGCAGCCGACTACGACGACTTTCAGGGCACAATTCCGACTGACGAGATCGTTCCCGAACCAGGTGAGCCAGCCGCTCACTTTCGGCTCACGAGGGAGCCGGGTTCGCCGCTCACAGATGAGTTCCTGGCGGATGTCGCTGCCATGTACCGGTGGGCTATCGCTTCGGACAAGGCCCCTGCGCCCGTTATCGCGGAATCGGCAGGAGTGCCAGTGTCTAGGGTTCACCGCTGGGTTGCGCAGGCACGACGACGCGGTTACCTGCCACCGGGCATCAAGGGGAGGGTCGGATGAAGGGCTCGACGTTCCGCCGCTGCGCCTGCAAGGACGATGCCGGCCGCCAGCTTGGCCGCAGCTGCCCGAAGCTCAAGACACGCCGTCACGGCACGTGGGGATTCATGCGCCGGATTGAGGTCAGCACCGGGACGCGGGAGCTGCGCCGGATGGGCTTCCCCACGAAGGAAGCGGCAGAAGCCGCGCTCACTCAGGCAGATGACCTGATCCGCCTCGCAGGCGGCGAGCCCGCAATTGAGCGCAAGATCGGCGACATGATCTGGGAACGGTCCAGGCGAGGCGGCCAGCTCCCCGCAGTCGATGACGTGCGACGCCGGCTCGGGCTCCGCCGTGACCCGGACGCCGGCGAAACTTTCGGTGATGCGTGGGATGCGTGGCTCAAGGGCAAACGGAAGGCCCGCCCGTCCTACGCCCGCAGCCTTGATCAGATCGGCCGGAACTGGCTACTGCCGGTTCTTGCCGATGTCGAGCTCGACCGCCTGGGCGGTGAGCATTGCGCGCTGGTATTCGAACGCATCGAGCGTTTCAACGCAGAGATCGATGCGGCCAGTGCTGAGGACAGGACCCCGATCCTTGCGGATGACGTCCGCAGTCGCCCCAAGCATGTAGGCGTGGCGACGCAGCACCGTGTCCTCGCCGCGCTCCGGGCCTTTCTCAACCACGCGTGGAAGAGGGCACACAAGATCCAGTTCAATCCCGTCTACGCTATCGAGCTGGAGCCTGAGGAGACACCTGAGGCACAGAGGTGGAGCGCGCCGCAGGCGCGCACGTTCCTGGCCGCCAGCGCGGATGACCCTCTCGGGCTGCTCTTCCGTATCGTCGTGCTCCGGGGCGCGCGCCGTGGCGAGGCGATCGGCTTCCGTTGGTCGGGGGCCGATCTTGATGCTGGTTACCTGTCCGTCGAGCGTCCCATTTTGCAGCTGGGAGGGACTGTGATCGAGGGCAAGCCGAAGAGCAACGCCGGGAAGCGGAAGATCTGGCTCGACGATTCGACGATCTCGCTGCTGAAGGCGCACCGTAAGGCACAGCTCGCGGCGCGGCTCAGGGCCTCGACGGCCTGGCAGGACAACGATCTGATCTTCTGCAAGGAAGACAGCTCGCCGTGGTCGCCTGAGTACGTGTCGCGGCGCTTCAAGGCGATCGCTGCGGCGGCCGGCCTGCCGGTGATCAAGCTGCACGAGGGGCGGCATAGCGCCGCCAGCTTGCAGCACGATGCTGAGGTGGATCCTGAGATACGCCGGCGGACGATGGGACACGCTGATCAGCGGATGACGTCTCACTACACGCACCCGGAAGCGAAGGCCTTCCGGGCGGCAGCTAACGCGACCGCCACTCATGTGGAAGGGACCGGATCATGACCGCTCGCGTCCATTCTGCGTCCATTCCCGGACTCCTCGGCAGGCGGGACCTGATGCCCGTACGGGCATCAGGGAGCGTTCTCCCAGGTAAAGCGGAGGGTGTGGGATTCGAACCCACGATGAAGCTCACGCCCCATAGCGGTTTTCAAGACCGCCGCCATCGGCCACTAGGCGAACCCTCCGCCGACAACCTTAGCGGGAGCCGGGATGTGAGGTTTGCCGTCCACCTGCTCCGGTTGCCGTGAATCCGACTTCGCGCAGGTAGGCTCGCTGGCGAAGGAGGTCCGATGCTCCCGGAGTTTGGCTTGCGGGCTGCGCTCACGCAGTGGCAGGCAGCGCCAGTGGTTACCGCCTTGGCGCTGGTGGCCGCTGGCCTGTACCTGTGGGGAGTCGTCCGGGTCGCGCGGCGGCACCCGGCCCGTCCGTGGCGGGCCTGGCGGACCGGGATGTTCCTCGCCGGGCTGGCGGTCGTGGTCGTTGCCCTGCAGAGCGGGATCGGCAGCTACGACGACGTGCTGTTCTGGGACCATATGGTGCAGCACCTCATGCTGGTCATGGTCGCGCCGCCGCTGCTCATCCTGGGCCAGCCGGTCACGCTGCTGCTGCATGCGAGCCGCAATCCGCTGCACACCTGGGTCAAGCGGTTCGTGCGCTCACGACTGGTGCGCTTGGTGACGTGGCCGGTGTTCGGTTTCGCCGGTTACGCCGTCGCGATCGTGGTGGCGCACCTGACGGCGCTGGCGAACCTGACGGCGCGCAACGCGTTCGCGCATCAGGCAGAGCACGTGGGGTTCTTGCTCGTCGGGTACCTGTTCTTCCTGCCGATCCTGGGTTCGGAGCCGATCAGGTGGCGGATGTCCTACCCGGCCAGGCTGCTGCTCCTCTTCCTGGTGATGCCGGTGGATACCTTCACCGGCCTGCTGCTCGGCTATGGCAATCGCGGCACTCCTGGCCTGCCGCCCGGGCCGCGGCCGGCCTGGGCGGGGACCGCCGTGCAGGATCTGCATGCGGGCGGCGCTGTGATGTGGGTGGCCGGCGACGCGATCATGTTCGCCCTGATGATGGTCGTCTTCCTGATGTGGAGCACCGACACGCGGACGGCGTCGCATTCGCACGGCTGGCTGGAAGCCGCCCGGCGGGCGACGGTGACGCCGGACTTGCAGGCCGCGGGTACGGACATCGACAACGACGACGCTCAGCTTGCCGCCTACAACGCCTACCTGAACCGGCTTAACGACGTTCAGCCAGGCCGCCAGGGCTGAGCCCGGGGCAGGACTGGGAAGCCGGCGCTTCCTTCGCCGCGACGACGCCGCGACACGCCGGCTAGCTGTCTCTACGCTAATCTAGGGAAGTTGCTAGATCGCCCCATAGGCTGCTATCCCGTGGATCCAGTGCGAAATCCTTACGCGCCAGGGGCCGGACAGCGGCCGCCGGAGCTGGCTGGCCGGGACAAGGAACTCGCCCAGTTCGAGGTGGTGCTCGAACGGGTGGCGAGGGGCAAGCCCGAGCGCAGCATGGTTTTGACCGGATTGCGGGGAGTGGGTAAGACCGTTCTGCTCAACGCGTTCCGCTCGATGGCGATGCAGCAGCTCTGGGGGACGGGCAAGATCGAGGCAAGGCCCGATCAGTCGATCCGGCGGCCGATCGGCGGCGCGCTGCACATGGCGGTGCGCGAGCTCGCGCCGAGGCACCGCGCCCCGCAGCGGATCGATGACTTCCTCGGCGTGCTCAAGGCGTTCCTGGCCAGGGATCCCAAGGCAGCCAAGGGTGCGCAGCTGCACCAGTTCGGCATCGACGTGCCGATGGCGCGGGGCCGGGCGGACTCCGGCGATCTTGAGATCGACCTCACCGAGCTGCTGACCGACGCCGCCGCGGTCGCCGCCGATCTCTCGGTCGGGATCGCGCTGTTCATCGACGAGATGCAGGACGTGCCAACCCCCGATGTCTCGGCGCTCTGCGCCGCATGTCATGAGCTCTCGCAAAATGGCGGCCCGCTGATCGTCGTGGGAGCCGGGTTGCCGCACCTGCCCTCGGTACTGTCCGCGAGCAAGAGTTACTCGGAACGGTTGTTCCGATATGTAATGATTGATCGTCTCGACCGAGATGCCGCCGACGTCGCGCTGCTGGCGCCGGCGAATCGTGAAGGCGCTGACTTCCAGCCCGCTGCGCTCGACGCGCTGTATGCGGCCGCCGACGGCTATCCCTACTTCGTGCAGGCATACGGCAAGGTCACCTGGGACGTGGCCGCCACCAGCCCGGTCACCGCTGGCGATGTCGCGGTCGCCGCGCCCCTGGCCGCCAACGAGCTGGCGGTGGGGTTCTTCGGCAGCAGGTACGAGCGCGCCACGCCGGCCGAACGCGAGTACATGCGGGCGATGGCGTTGCTCGGCGACGACCCGGTGCCGACCGCCCAGGTCGCGGACGAACTCGGCAGGAAGCCCTCCAGCGTGTCGCCGGCCCGGGACAGCCTGATCAAGAAGGGCCTTATCTACAGCTCGGAGCGCGGTCTGATCGCGTTCACGGTGCCGCATTTCGGCCGCTTCTTGCGTGCCCAGCCGGGCTGACGCCGTCCGCTGGTGACTTTCCCCCGTGAGCGCGGAAAGCCCTCTCCCGCCCAGCCCTCTCCCGCCCGCTCACGAAGACAGCTCGCCGCGATGATCAGGCGAAGCTCGATTGAGCAATATCTGGTTATCTAGCGCTGGCACTAGATGTGACTAGAATTCCCGAGAACGGGGCCGCGGCTCGCTGCGACCCCACAAGCGGGTGCGCGTGTCAGGGGTGCAAGGTCAGCGGTGCAGGTCAGCGGGTGCGCGCTGAGGATACGCGGTCCAGGCTCGTCGCGCGCTGCAGGCCGGGTATGCGGAACCTGGTCGGATAGGCCCAGCGGCCGATGTGCCTGGCCAGGCGCAACGACGGCGGCCACCAGGCAGGCGCGGGGTGCGGCGAGCTGACGGGCCAGGGCAGCACAGCACCGGTAGCGGTATCCACCAGCGCGGAGAGGACAGCCGGCCGGCGGGGCTGCAAGTAGACGGCGAATACCAGCTCAGCTTCTCTTTCACCGTACTGGCTGGGAAACACGATGTACCGCCAGCACAGTTCGCGCCACATGTCGGATGGTTGCTGGTCGGCGATCAGGCTGTAGTGCCTGCGCCACTGGGCGGTGCGCTGCAGCGCCGCCAGCGTCTGTTCCGCGCTGATTACGCGTAGCTCACAGGGGGCCGAATAGCCGATCCTGACCAAGATGTCGCGGACCTCTGGCGAGAGCAGCCCGAACAGCCCGATCTCGGCAGTGAACAGCGTGAGCAGCGCGACGGCGCCGCCGCCGCTGCGCGGTAGCTGGATCGGCGGCAGCCTGATGGTCCCGAGTGCGGCGGCGGAGAGCAGCGCGGACCTGGCGAGGGTGCGGCCAGTGACCGGTGCGGTGCTGAAGTCACCGAAGCAACCGCAGCCGACATCCGGGCGCATGTTGCGCAACTCGATCAGCGCGCAAGTGGCGACCAGGAAGAGCAGGCCGGTGCCGAGCCGTACCAGCGCGGCCGGATTGCCTCGGCCGAAATCACCGGAGGTGAGGATCAGCCCGTTGCCAGCGCCGAACTCTGCCACGCAGACCATGATCGCGATCGGCTTGCGCAGCCGGAGCGGGAAGAGAGCGGTAGGCCCGAGCCCGGCGTCGACAGATCGGCGTTGCACGACTCGCGCGAACTTGGTCACGCATCCGCCGAGCAGCACTACGGCTAGCAGCGGGATCTGCACGTCGCCCAATGCGGTCAGCATGTCAGCGTCCGATAGTGAGGGTGGCGTTGAAGCAGCCGCTCTCGAGTTCGCCGCCGAGCGCCACGAAGCTGGCGATGGTCAGATCCGCAACCCGCCCGCGCGGTGACGTGCGGCACGACAGGCAGCGGTCGTTGAAGAGCCGGGCAGTTGGCGCGCAACCGGTGACGGGCAGTGTCCAGGAGATGTTCGAACAGGCGTTGTGCACGACGAGAGCCGAGCCGATCGCCAGATACGGCAGTTCCCTGAAGGCCTGCGTCCCGCCAGCGCCGGCGGCCGCGTCTTCGGAGCACCCCGCTGCCGGGTCCACTGCCGGATACAGGACCCCGAGCACTCCGTACGGCTCGTCAGCCGGGTCGTGCCAGACAGCGGAGCCGGTAATGGCCTCGGGCGGACGGCCTCCCGGAGACCGCTCCAAGGCGATGACCCGGTCGCCACGATAGGGCGGCTGCGGAGCCGCCGGGATCAGCGCATGCAGGACATCTTGCTGCCGGGTTCCGATGACGTCGATCAGGTAGCCGGGCCGCAGGTTAGGGAACCGCACCCGGACCCGCCCCCGGGCTTGCGGCGATATCAGGATGGTCCGCCGCCTTCTCGCCGATCTCTCGGCGACGAGAAGGTAGTCGCCGTCAGATTCCAAGATGGTTCCGCAGACCCTGCCGATGTTGGCCCACATCCGGTCCGCGATCACATCCTGGGAGGGTACTAGGCGGATGATGGCTTCGTCGCCCGGCCGCAGGGCTGACGGTTCTAAAGGTGCGCCGCGCCAGGCCTTGGCATCGGCGGTCAGGGTGAAGCGCCGTTCTCGCGCGGAGTCCCCGATCGTGACGACGTGCGGGCTCACGTCGATGATTGTCCCGGTGACCATCCGGTACAGATGATCTGGCGCGGAATCAAGTTCTGCGGCCGGTGCTGTCCGCGCGGCTGCGATGCGGCCTTGGTTCCGGCGCTGCGGTACAGCGCGCGGCACAGGCTGGGCCACCACGCGGTTCACGGCGGGGGCCTGCGGCTGGAACACGGCGGCCTTAAGCAGCCGGCGCCGGGCGATAAGGCTGGTGTGGGCCATAGTGGTACCAGGACATCGTTCGCAGCACACGCCAGCCGCAGTCAACGCAGGCACCACCTTTCGCAGGTGTACTACTCCAGAGTCTTGACGATGCTGAGCTATCGGAACCTAGTCAAGCGGTTTCGCCGATCTTCTGGTGTCAAGTCTGGCCAAGACGTTTGTGGCCCAGGGCAGGCCAACCGCCTGTACCCCAAATGTCTTACTGACCTGCGGCGTATTACTCTGGGTAGGCAGACAGCGACGGATCGTCGTAGGTACGGTGGAAGGGTGAGCGTCGGGGGCGATCACGGCGACCAGCGGGATCGCAGCCGCGAGCCCGGTGTCGGTCAGGAGCGGGTCCAGTCCGGGGACCGGCCCGCCGAGCTGTGGCGTACGCCCAGACCGAGATCGGGCGGGCTGGCTGGCGGCATCTCGCCAGGGACGTTCGCGCCCGGTGAGTCCGGCGGCCCGTCTGGTCCGGCCGAGCCGGCCGCCGAGGCTGTACCGCGTCAGTTCGCCGGAGTCGGCGCGGGCGACGCGGACTTCCGCGAGTTCGTCGTGGCCAGGGGCCGGGCACTGCTGCACTCCGCGTACCTGCTGACCGGCAACCTGGCCGACGCCGAGGATCTAGTGCAGTCCGCGCTAGCTAAGACATATCAGGCATGGGATAGAATCGAGGATCGTAGGGCTCTAGACGGATATGTCCGGCGTGCCATGGTGAATACTCATATCTCTTGGTGGCGGCGGCGCCGGGTCGACGAGTACCCGACCGATCAGGTCCCTGACCTGCCAGTCGCTGACGCTCCGGTGAGCAGCGAGTTGCATGATGCCCTGCAGCGGGCGATCGACCGGCTTCCGCAGCGCATGCGGGCAGCCGTGGTGCTCAGGTTCTTCGAGGACATGACCGAGGCGGAGGTCGCGGATGTCCTCGGCGTCAGCCAGGGTACGGTGAAGAGCACCGTGTCGCGTGCGGTGGCCAAACTGCGCAGCGACGTCGACCTGCTGGCCGACTGAAATTCCCGACGTTCCTGCCGCTGACCCGATGACGTTTCAGCGTCAACATGGGACTATCCACCCCAGAGATATATCTCCGGCGTGCCCTGCGGACTTGCTGGGCGGCGGCGGAGCGAACGCAGCTTCCAGGAGGATTGCCGTGCGCAGCACGATGATGGATGTCCCACTGACCGTTACCAGGATCATGCAGTACGGCAGCACCGTCTACGGTGACCGGGAAGTGGTGACCCTGACCGCCGAAGGCAGTCGCCGCCAGTCTTACGCACAGACCGGCGTCCGGGTGGCCAAGCTCGCTCATGCGCTCCGGGCACTTGGCATAGACGGTGACCAGCGGGTCGCGACGCTGATGTGGAACAACGCCGAGCACCTTGAGGCATACCTGGCGATCCCCTCGATGGGCGCGGTGCTGCACACGCTGAACCTGCGGCTCGAGCCGGAGACCATCGGTTATATCGCGACCCACGCAGGCGACGACGTGGTGATCGTCGATCCGAGCCTCGTCCCGCTGCTCGCGCAGGTGCTTCCGCATGCCGCCACGATCCGGCACGTCATCGTGACCGGGGAACAGGGCGCGGCGGATGCGCCAGCGCTCGCCGCGCTGGCGGGCCCAGGTCGCGAGCTGCACTCCTATGAGGACCTGCTCGCCGCGCAGCCCGCCACCTTTGACTGGCCAGATGTGGAGGAGCGGTCAGCCGCCGCGATGTGCTACACGAGCGGGACGACCGGCCACCCCAAGGGCGTCGTCTACAGCCACCGTTCAATGCACCTGCACTCGATGGCGGTCAATACCGGCTCCGTCTTCGCCATGTCAGAAAATGACCGGGTGCTGCCGGTCGTGCCGATGTTCCACGCCAACGCGTGGGGGCTGCCGTATGCGGCGTTCATGGCCGGCGCGAGCCTGGTCATGCCGGACCGGTTCCTGCAGCCAGAGCCGCTGGTGCGGCTGATCGAGGCGGAGCGGCCGACGGTCGCGGGCGCGGTCCCGACCATCTGGAACGCGCTGTTGCTGCACGTGCGCGCGAATGGCGGAGACCTGAGCTCGCTCCGGATCGTGCCGTGCGGCGGCTCCGCGGTCCCGCACGCGCTGATGGCCGCGTACCAGGAGGAACACGGCGTCAACATCCTGCAAGCGTGGGGGATGACGGAGACCTCACCGCTCGGCAGCGTCGCCCATCCGCCGGCCGGCGTGACCGGTGACGAGGCCTGGCAGTACCGGGACACGCAGGGGCGGCTGATCTGCGAGGTCGAGGCGAGGCTCGTCGGCGAGGGCGGCGTGGTCCTGCCGCACGACGGCGAGGCGGTGGGAGAGGTGGAAGTCAGGGGCCCGTGGATCACCGGGGCGTACTACAAAGACGACGACCCGGAGAAGTTCAGGGACGGCTGGCTGCGTACCGGGGATGTCGGCACGATCGACCGGCTCGGCTACGTGACGCTGACCGACCGTGCCAAGGACGTGATCAAGTCCGGCGGAGAGTGGATTTCCTCGATGGAACTCGAGAACGCGATCATGGCGCATCCCGATGTCGTCGAGGCAGCGGTGATCGGCGTGGCCGACGAACGGTGGGGCGAGCGGCCGCTTGCCACGGTGGTGCTGGCCGCCGGCACGACGACGAGCGCCGCGGAACTGCGTGAATTCCTGAGCGGCCGGGTTCCGCGCTGGCAGTTGCCCGAGCGCTGGTCGTTCATCGCCGAGGTGCCGAAGACCAGCGTGGGCAAGTTCGCCAAGACCAAGATCAGGGACTCCTACGCCCGCGGCGATTATGAGGTGATCGAGGCCCGCTAAAGTACCGGTCCCGGCGCTGCCGACCGCTTTGCGGCAGTCGGCACGCTGCCGGTACCCTAGGTCAGCGGTCGGCTCGTCGCCGTAAGGCGGCGCAGTCCGTCGGCTCGCGGGCATCGGCCCGCGCAAGACGGTACTCTGGGGACCTCTCGCAGGGTACTCAAGGAGGCTTCGCCTAGTCCGGTCTATGGCGCCGCACTGCTAATGCGGTTTGGG